>NZ_AP025627.1:3182860-3816932 GCF_022846435.1 Parageobacillus sp. KH3-4 | reverse complement strand
TGTGGATAACTTTATAAACAAGCTGTGAAAAAACATATCCACAATATATCCACAATTTGTGGATAATTTTTTTTGTCCACACAATTATCCATAGTGAAAACACAATAATAATAGCAAATAAAATGGCGTGTTGCAATGGATTTTTAAAATTATCCACAAAAAGCAACCGGTGTGAAAAAATACTTATCCACATAGTGAAAAATGTGAAAAAAATGTCGATAAATGATGTGAATATGTAAAATGATGTCCGAAACTTATCCACATATTCGTAAACGCGGGGAAAATCTTGGGGCAGTTGACATTTTACTAGATTGTTCAATATAATTAGAAAGACTGCCTGTAACAGTTATTCCTCAGGGAGGTGTCATAGATGAAACGGACATATCAACCAAATAGACGGAAACGCAGCAAAGTTCATGGGTTCCGTGCGCGCATGAGCACGAGAAATGGTCGAAAAGTGCTTGCGCGTCGTCGCCGTAAAGGAAGAAAAGTATTATCCGCATAGGCCACTGAAGTTTCAGTGGTCTTTTTTCGCAGCGATGTCTGGATATAAAGGAAAAAAGATGGAGTGTTTCCGTGATATGAAGAAAAAGTATCGCATAAAGAAAAACGAAGAATTCCAAGAGGTGTTTCAGCGCGGTACGTCGATGGCGAATCGGCAATTTGTCATTTATATGCTTGACCGGCCTGGACAACCGTATTTTCGAATCGGTTTATCAGTGAGTAAAAAGCTTGGCAAGGCGGTTGTAAGAAATCGAATTAAACGTTACATTCGACAAGTTTTTTTAGAAATGAAAGATGATATTTTGCCTGGAAAAGATTATGTCATTATTGCTAGGCTTCCAGCTGCGGACATGACATATTTTGAGGTGAAGAGTAGTTTGCTTCATGTATTGCGCAAGGTGGGCGCGCTAAAAAGAGAGGTAAAATAAAAAAGAGCGCCCATTTTGTTTACAATGATGCTAAAATACATATTTAGGATATGCGAATTTGTCGATTAGGAGGAAAAAGATGGTGAAGAGGCGAATTTGGTTAACGATTTTGTTGACGGCGCTGCTTATAGTCATATCAGGATGTACGCAAATTAACGAACCAATTACGCCGGAGAGCAAAGGTTTTTGGAATGAGTATATCGTATATCCGCTCTCTTGGTTAATTAAATATGTTGCTAAAATTTTCGGCGGAAGCTATGGATTGTCGATTATTGTCGTCACGATCTTCATTCGTTTGCTCATCTTGCCATTAATGATCCAGCAAACAAAAAACGCGAAAGCGATGCAAGCGCTACAACCGGAGATACAAAAGCTTCGAGAAAAATATAGCTCTAAAGATATGCAAACGCAACAAAAGCTCCAACAAGAAATGATGTTGTTGTTTCAAAAGCACGGCGTAAACCCAATGGCAGGATGTTTTCCTATTCTTATCCAAATGCCGATTTTAATCGGATTTTATCACGCCATTATGCGGACGAGAGAAATAGCGGAACATAACTTTTTATGGTTTGACCTCGGCGAAAAAGACCCATATTATATTTTACCGGTTGTCGCAGGGATTACGACATTCATCCAACAAAAAATCATAATGGCTGACGCAGGGCAACAAAATCCGCAAATGGCGATGATGCTCTGGATGATGCCGATCATGATCGTGATTTTCGCAATTAATTTCCCAGCTGCTTTATCGCTTTATTGGGTAGTCGGAAATATTTTTTCCATTGCACAAACGTATTTCATTAAAGGACCAACTATCGATGCCCATTCAGGAGGAACGAAAAAGTGAAAGAAGTAACCGCGACCGCCGCTACTGTTGATGAAGCTGTGCAGTTAGCGTTGCAACAGCTCGGTGTTTCGAGAGACCGCGCAGAAATTATTGTGGTAGAAAAAGGGAAAAAAGGGTTGTTTGGAATTTTTGGGAGCAAACCAGCGGTTGTAAAAGCAAAACTCATAGCAGACCCAGTTGAAGAAGCGGAGTTATTTTTAAAAAATGTTATAAAACAGATGGGAGTCACAGCGGTAAAAATTGAGAAAAAGCAAAGCGGTAACCATGTCACATTCATGATCACTGGAGAACAAGTAGGTTTGCTGATCGGAAAACACGGACAAACATTAAATTCATTGCAATTATTAACTCAACTTGTTGCAAACCGCTATGCAAAAGAATATGTTTCCATCATCGTCGACGCGGAAAACTATCGGGAAAGAAGAGAAAAAACGCTTATTCAGTTGGCGCAAAAGTTAGCGGAAAAAGCGATACAAGCTGGAAAAGAAATAAAACTGGAGCCGCTTCCAGCGCATGAACGAAAAATTATTCATACCACGTTGGCAAACCATGAAAAAGTGACTACTTATTCGGTTGGAGAAGAACCGCGCCGTTATGTGGTCATATCTCCAACCAGGTGACAAATCATGTTGATGAAAAGGGGCTATCTCTTGAACAAGCGAGGCAGCCTCTTTTTCTGCTTTTTTTTAACAATTGTACTTAACGTTCGCGTTTTTAGCTTTAAGGGAATGAGCACTTCATATTGTTATTCACATGTGGATAAGTTAAAATTGAAATGATTAACAAAAAATTGTGGATAGATCGTTATTGGCAACGGGAGTTGTCTAACATATAGATGGATCGGTTTTTTGTCTGTCAGCAAAGAGAGGTGAGAAAGCGATGGAATTCGATACAATTGCCGCAATCTCCACACCGATGGGAGAAGGAGCAATTGCGATTGTCAGACTGAGCGGCGACGAAGCGATAGACATTGCTGATCGCATTTTCAAAAGCCCAAGCGGGAAACGCCTTAAGGACGTTCCATCTCATACGATTCATTACGGTCATATTGTCGATCCAAAAAGCGGCCAGACGGTCGAAGAGGTAATGGTATCGGTGATGCGTGCGCCAAAGACGTTTACGAGGGAGGACGTTGTCGAAATTAACTGCCATGGCGGGTTGGTTTCCGTCAATCGCGTGTTGCAGCTTGTATTAACCAACGGGGCGCGGCTTGCCGAGCCCGGAGAATTTACCAAACGCGCGTTTTTAAACGGAAGAATTGACTTATCTCAAGCGGAAGCGGTCATCGATTTGATTCGGGCGAAAACGGACCGGGCGATGAACGTGGCGCTGCAACAAATGGAAGGGCGCTTATCAAAACGAATTCGCGAATTGCGGCAGACGATTTTAGAAACGCTCGCGCATGTTGAAGTGAACATTGATTATCCCGAATATGACGATGTCGAAGAAATGACGCCGCATCTGTTAATGGAAAAGGCGCAATACGTGCGCGAGCAAATTGAAAAATTGCTGCAAACCGCGCAGCAGGGCAAAATTTTGCGCGAAGGCTTGGCGACGGTCATTATCGGCAGACCGAATGTTGGAAAATCATCGCTATTAAACGCGCTTGTGCACGAAAACAAGGCAATTGTCACGGACATTCCCGGAACGACGCGCGATGTGATTGAAGAGTACGTGAATGTCCGCGGCGTTCCGCTTCGATTGATCGATACAGCGGGGATTCGTGAAACAGAAGATATCGTGGAGCGCATTGGTGTCGAACGTTCGCGGCAAATGTTGAAGGAAGCTGATTTAATTTTGCTTGTGTTAAATTATCATGAGCCGTTGACAGAAGAGGACGAAGAGCTTTTTGAGATGGTCAAAGGGATGGATTTCATCGTTATCGTGAACAAAACGGATTTGCCGCAAAATATCGATATGGATCGGGTCAAGCAATTAGCGGGCGGGCGCCCGATTATTACGACATCTCTACTGCACGAAAAAGGAATTGAAGATTTAGAAACCGCTATTTCCGACATGTTTTTCAGCGGTGCTGTCGAAGCAGGCGATCTTACGTACGTTTCGAATTCGCGTCATATCGCCTTGCTTCAGCAAGCAAAAAAGGCGATCGAAGATGCGATTTCCGGTATTGAATCGGGAATGCCCGTCGATCTTGTCCAAATTGATTTAACAAGAGCATGGGAGCTTCTTGGTGAAATTATTGGCGATACGGTGCATGAGAGCTTAATTGACCAGCTGTTTTCGCAATTTTGTTTAGGAAAATAATGAGGGAGGAAGTAGCTATGGACTATCATGGAGGTTCGTATGACGTTATCGTCGTCGGAGCCGGCCATGCTGGATGTGAAGCGGCGTTAGCGGCGGCGCGCATTGGCGCGAAAACGTTAGTGATTACATTAAACCTTGATATGATCGCGTTTATGCCATGCAACCCGTCGATCGGCGGCCCGGCGAAAGGAATCGTCGTCCGCGAAATCGACGCGTTAGGCGGGGAAATGGCGAGAAATATTGATAAAACATATATCCAAATGCGGATGCTCAACACCGGGAAAGGTCCGGCGGTGCGGGCGTTGCGCGCGCAAGCGGACAAAGTGCTATATCAACGCGAAATGAAAAAGACGCTTGAAAATCAAGAAAATCTTACATTATTGCAGGGAAAAGTGGAACGTTTGATCGTGGAGGACGGCGTGTGCAAAGGGGTAATCACCCATACAGGAGCGCATTATTATGCAAAAACGGTTGTTATTACGACAGGGACATTTTTGCGCGGAGAAATTATTATTGGAGACATTAAGTATTCAAGCGGGCCGAACAACCAACAACCGTCGATTAAATTGTCGGAGCATTTAGAAGAGCTCGGGTTTAAGCTTGTCCGCTTTAAAACAGGAACACCGCCGCGCGTCAACAGCCGCACGATTGACTACAGCAAAACGGAAATTCAGCCAGGGGACGATGTGCCGCGGGCGTTTTCCTATGAAACGACAGAATATATTACTGACCAATTGCCATGTTGGCTCACGTATACGACGCCGGAGACGCATCGTATCATTGACGAAAATTTGCATTTATCGCCAATGTATTCCGGAATGATCAAAGGGACAGGCCCGCGCTATTGTCCGTCGATTGAAGATAAAATCGTCCGTTTCCACGATAAACCGCGCCACCAAATCTTTTTAGAACCGGAAGGACGCGAAACGGAAGAAGTATACGTGCAAGGATTGTCGACGAGCTTGCCGGAACATATTCAGCGGCAGCTGTTAGCGACGATTCCTGGCCTTGAAAAGGCGCAATTAATGCGGGCGGGCTATGCGATTGAGTATGACGCAATCGTTCCAACTCAATTATGGCCAACGTTGGAAACAAAGCTGGTGAAAAATTTATACACAGCTGGGCAAATTAATGGAACGTCTGGATATGAGGAAGCGGCAGGACAAGGAATTATGGCGGGGATCAACGCGGCGCACCGGGCGCTTGGAAAAGAAGAGATTATTTTAAGCCGTTCCGATGCGTATATTGGCGTGTTGATCGACGACCTCGTCACAAAAGGAACGAACGAACCATATCGATTGCTGACGTCCCGTGCCGAATATCGTCTGTTGCTTCGCCATGACAATGCTGATTTGCGTCTCACAGAGCTTGGCTACAAAATCGGGTTAATTTCTGAGGAACGTTATCAAAAATTTTTGGCGAAAAAAGAAGCGATCGAAAGAGAGAAAAAACGGCTAAAGTCTTATATCATTAAACCGACTCCGGAAGTGCAGAAAGTCATCCGCGAAGCCGGTGGCAGCGAGCTGAAAGACGGCATTCGCGCTGCTGACTTATTGCGGCGCCCGGAGATGACATATGAACATATTAAGCAGCTTGCTCCAGCCGAAGAAGAGATTTCACCGGAAGTGGCGGAACAAGTGGAAATTCAAATTAAATACGAAGGATATATTCAAAAATCATTGCAACAAGTCGAACGCCTCAAAAAAATGGAAAATAAAAAGATCCCAGAAGACATCGATTATGACGCCATTCACGGCTTAGCAACAGAGGCGCGACAAAAACTAAAACAAGTGCGGCCATTATCGATTGCGCAAGCTTCGCGCATTTCCGGAGTAAATCCTGCCGATATTTCGATATTATTGGTGTATTTGGAACAAGGAAGAATCGCACGCGTGTCGAATGAATAAAAATGAAGGAAAGGATTGGCGTATGGATACAGCACAGTTTCAGGCTATGCTTGAGGAGAAAGGCGTTTCGCTTTCTTCTCAAGCATTGGCACGATTTGAACGGTATTATGAATTGCTCATCGAATGGAATGAAAAGATGAATTTAACTGCGATCACGGACAAGCCCAGCGTGTATTTAAAGCATTTTTTTGATTCCCTTTCCCCAGCTTTTTACTATGATTTTTCCCGGTCTTTATCGCTTTGCGATGTAGGAGCGGGAGCGGGATTTCCAAGCGTTCCGTTAAAAATTTGCTTTCCGCATTTGAAATTGTCGGTTGTCGATTCATTGCAAAAGCGCATCAACTTTCTGCAGCATTTGGCTGCTGAATTAGGATTGGCCGATGTTGCGTTTTATCACGATCGCGCCGAAACGTTTGGGAGAAACAAAGAATTCCGTGAATCATTTGATGTCGTCATCGCAAGGGCGGTGGCGCGGATGCCCGTATTAAGCGAGTTATGTCTTCCGCTCGTCAAAGTAAACGGCACTTTTATCGCCATGAAAGCCGCTTCGGCACAAGAAGAATTGGAACAAGGCAAAAAAGCGATTCACGTGCTTGGCGGGGAAGTTTCCGCCGTCGAGCGATTTACGCTGCCGATGGAGCAAAGCGAACGAACGATTATTTTCATCCAAAAAGTGCGAAGCACGCCAAACAAATATCCTCGCAAACCGGGAATGCCGAATAAGCAACCGATTGAGTGAGCTTTTTACATTTTAGGGGAGAGTTTTTAAAGGTGGTGTAGGGGAATGAAACATCCTTTCTCTCGCTTCTTTAGCTTTGGCGAAAAGGAACAGGAAGAAATGGGAAAACGAGAAAAAGAAGAAATAAAAAAAATTCCGGTTTCTAAAATTATTCCGAACCGTTTCCAACCGCGAACGATTTTTGACGAGGAAAAAATTGAGGAGCTAGCGTTAACGATCCATACGCATGGCATTATCCAGCCGATTGTTGTTCGTGAATGCGAGGATGGAAAGTTTGAAATTATTGCGGGAGAACGAAGATGGCGCGCCGTTCAAAAGCTTGGTTGGTCGGAAATTCCAGCGATTGTCAAAAATTTAAACGACAAAGAAACCGCCTCGGTAGCATTAATTGAGAATTTGCAGCGGGAAGAGCTGACGCCGATTGAGGAAGCGATGGCATACGCAAAGCTGTTGGAACTGCATAATTTGACACAAGAGGCATTGGCGCAACGGCTCGGAAAGGGGCAATCGACGATCGCAAATAAATTGCGCCTATTAAAGCTGCCGCAAGAAGTGCAGGAAGCGCTTTTGCAGCGGACCATTACGGAGCGTCATGCACGTGCATTAATTGTCTTAAAAGATAAAGAAAAACAATTAAAATTGCTGCGAGAAATTATTGAAAAGCAATTAAATGTCAAACAAACGGAAGACCGTGTATTAAAAATGCTCGAATCGATGAATCGAAAACCGAAGCCAAAACGAAAAGCGCTTAGTAAAGATATGCGTATCGCCGTCAACACGATCCGGCAGTCGCTCACGATGGTGGCGAACAGCGGCGTAGCGGTTGATTCCGAAGAAGAAGAATTTGAAGACTATTATCAAATTACGATTCGCATTCCGAAAAAGTAAATGGCTCCAAAAATGTTTTACCTCATCAAGTTGCCTTTGATGGGGTTTTTTCTTTCTATAATTTTATGCCCGTAACCAGTGTTCAAGGCCCGGTTTTTTCAATTAAGTATTAGGAATAGCAAATGCGATTTAGTTTCCCAATGATCAGATTAGATGAGGGTGGATTTTACTTGATCCTTTTTTCTTTACGTGCATCGAAAACAAGCCGTTTTATTTATTTCATGTTAAAATAAACATATGAGTACCAATTAGAGGTAGGTGGCATCGTGGGCAAAGTAATTGCGATTGCAAATCAAAAAGGCGGAGTCGGAAAGACGACCACGGCGGTTAATTTAGCCGCTTGTTTAGCGCATATCGGAAAAAAAGTATTGCTTGTTGACGTCGACCCGCAAGGAAATGCGACAAGTGGAATCGGAATTGAAAAAGGCGACGTCGATGAGTGCATTTATAACGTTCTGGTCGGAGATTTAAAAGCGAAAGATGTGATAAGACCAACCAATATTGAAAATCTACATATTATCCCGGCAACCATCCAGTTAGCGGGGGCGGAAATTGAACTCGTATCGGTTATTTCCCGCGAAATCCGCTTAAAAAATGCGCTCGATCCGCTGCGGGAAACATACGACTTTATTATTATTGATTGTCCTCCTTCTTTAGGACTATTAACGCTAAACGCGTTAACGGCAGCCAGTTCCGTCCTTATTCCCGTGCAATGCGAATATTACGCGCTCGAAGGGCTTAGTCAGCTATTAAATACGATTCGGCTTGTACAAAAACATCTAAATAACGAATTGCGGCTTGAAGGCGTTTTGCTAACAATGCTGGATGCCCGCACGAATTTAGGGATTCAAGTGATTGAAGAAGTAAAAAAATATTTCCGCGAAAAAGTATATAACACAATTATCCCGCGAAATGTCCGGTTAAGCGAAGCGCCAAGCCACGGAAAACCGATTATTTTGTACGACGTAAAATCGCGGGGCGCGGAAGTATACTTAGAATTGGCGAAGGAGGTGTTAGAGCGTGGCTAAAGGTCTTGGAAAAGGGATCGATGCGCTGTTTTCCCATTTGGCGTTAAAGGAAGAAGAGACGATAAAAGAAGTGGATATTCGCCAGCTTCATCCAAATCCTTACCAGCCGCGGAAAACGTTTCATCCGGAAGCGATTGAAGAATTGAAACAGTCGATTTTGCAGCATGGGATTTTGCAGCCGCTCATCGTGCGGAAAAGTATAAAAGGGTTTGAGATTGTCGTCGGGGAACGGCGTTATCGTGCCGCAAAAGAAGCAAATTTAGAAACCGTTCCGGTCGTCGTTCGGGAATTAACGGATCAACAGATGATGGAATTTGCTCTGTTGGAAAATTTGCAGCGTGAAGATTTAAATCCGATCGAAGAAGCAATGGCGTATAAAACGCTAATGGATCAATTGCAGCTTACGCAAGAGGAAATTGCCAGCCGCGTCGGGAAAAGTCGCCCCCATATTGCCAACCATCTTCGCTTATTATCGTTGCCAAAGGATGTACAAAAACTGATTGTAGATGGAACGATTTCGATGGGGCATGGGCGGGCGCTGTTAGGACTGAAACACAAAAATAAGATGAAACTCGTTGTTGACCGCATTATTCGTGAGCAGTTGAACGTTCGCCAGCTGGAGAAGCTCATTCAAGAAATGAACAAAAATGTTTCACGTGAAACATCGAAGCGAAAACCAGTGGAAAAAAGCGTTTTTTTGAAGGAAAGCGAATCATTGCTACGGGAAAAACTCGGAACGAACGTGACGATTAAACAAACTCGAAAAAAGGGGAAAATCGAGATTGAATTTTTCTCTCCCGAAGATTTAGAAAGAATATTAGAATTATTAAATGTGCGATTCGATGAATAAGCGAGCCATCATATTGGTGGTTTATTTTTTTGCGGCTAGGAGGAAACACTTGTGGTGCTGTTAGGGACGATTGTGAATGGGATTTGTATTGTGATCGGGTCATTGTTAGGAAAATTATTTGATGATATTCCCGAGCGGGTGAAGGAAACGGTCATGGGCGGAATCGGGCTTGCCGTAGCGCTGCTTGGGATTCAAATGGGGATGAAAAGCGAACAATTTCTCATTGTCATTTTTAGTCTTGTTCTTGGCGGGGTGTTGGGAGAAATATGGGATTGGGATCGCAAGTTAAATCAGCTGGGAGAATGGATCGAGAAAAAAATGAGAGGAAACAAGCAGGGGGATATTGCAAGAGGGTTCGTCAGCGCCACATTATTATTTGTCGTTGGCGCTATGGCGATTGTTGGCGCGCTTGATAGCGGATTGCGCGGTGACCATCGCGTTTTGTACACGAAATCGATTTTGGACGGCTTCGCGAGCATTATTTTAACGGCGACCCTAGGTATTGGCGTTATTTTTTCAGCGGCTCCCGTCATAATGTATGAAGGGGGGATCGCGCTGCTTGCCACACAAATTGAAAGATGGGTGCCAAAAGAAATTGTCGATTCGTTTATTGCCGAATCGACCGCAACGGGGGGAATTTTAATTATCGCGATTGGTTTAAACATGATTGGTGTGACGAATATACGCGTAGCAAATTTGCTGCCTAGCATGATTGTAACCGCTTTGGCGGTTTCCATTCTTTATTTTTTTGAAAACAATCGCCTTCTTTTTGTTCATTGAAACAAAAAGGGGGTTGCTAATTAGAATGGCTGATGGCGTTTTTTGATAATGGATGTATTTTCCATATATTCTTTTCGGCTTAACTGCCGATCTGCTTCAACGATGCCATTTGCGATCACTTTTGCCATGTTCATTACAAGATGGAGGCGGGTATTTTGCAAAACGAAAAATTCCATAAACCCGCTAACATTTACTACTCCGGTAATATGAAGATCGCCGACAGGAGGAAGCTGTTTATTCACTCCGGCGCCCGGCCGCACCGGCCCTTTCGCGATCGTAATAGCGCCGACGCTTTTGAGCCTTCCTAAGCAGGCATCAATGGCAATCATCAGCGTGTCATGATGAATAGTGCGAATCGCGGTGATTTTTTCTTCCAGGTTTACGGCATGGATTGGCTCTTCTAACGTTCCATATACATGAAAATGAGAAAGACGTTTTTCTTTTAACATGGTGCCGACAAGCGGTCCAAGCGAATCTCCTGTCGAACGGTCTGTTCCGATGCAAACAATGGCAGCAGGCTGCGATAAAGGGGAAGGAAGCAGCGAAACAAGCCGCAGCGCTATTAATGAAGCAGCTCCTTGTTCATCGTGGAAAATATGTTCTTTTTCATTTTTTGGCGAGAAAAAAATAGATGATATGCTCATCATACTCCACTCCTAAATTTTCGCTCCAAGTATTAACAGTATACGGAAAATGCGAAAATTATATACATTCGGGCCTTTGTTTAGTTTATTACTACAAATTGATTGGCGATCTTGCTAAAATAAAAGAGGTGAAAATGCAAAACGATGCAGAGGTGTGAACAACATTGGATACAGTTAATTTGGACCGTTTATTTGGATTCGTCACGAACGAAGAGTTTTGGGGAAGTTTAGGGGCAGGAGCACTTAAAATCACCATTATTTTATTGCTGTGTTTTATTATTTTAAAAATTTTAAAAATTGCTGTCCACAATATTTTTAAAATGCGGCAAAAGGCGCCGATCCGTATTTCCGAGCGCCGGGAAGCGACATTGGTAAGACTGCTTGATAATGTGATCACGTACGTATTATGTTTTATTGCGCTGATTATGATTTTAGATACGCTTGGCGTGGAAGTAAAAGCGATTTTGGCAGGCGCTGGAATTGTTGGGCTTGCCGTCGGTTTTGGCGCGCAAAGTTTAGTAAAAGATGTCATTACCGGGTTTTTTATTATTTTTGAAGACCAGTTCGCTGTTGGAGATTACGTGCGAATCGGCAATTTCGAAGGATATGTCGAGGCGATTGGTTTAAGGGTAACAAAAATTAAAAGCTGGACAGGGGAAGTTCATATTTTGCCAAATGGAAGCATTACGCAAGTGACGAACTATTCCTTAAATAATAGTGTTGCCGTAGTGGATGTCAGCATCGCCTATGAAGAAGACATCGAGAAGGCAGAGGAAGCGATTCGCGAACTTTTGCCGCAGCTGCCGGAAAAATATGAAGATATGGTTGCTCCACCTGAGTTGTTAGGCGTGCAAAATTTGGCTAGTTCGGAAGTAGTGATACGTATTGTTTGTGAAACAAAACCAATGCGCCATATTTCGGTTGCAAGAGCAATTCGAAAAGAAGTAAAAATGCATTTGGACAAAAAAGGAATCGAAATTCCATTTCCGCGTCTTGTTTTGTATAATCGTCAAGGTCAGGAAAACGAAGCGACTTCGCAAGCGAACGAAAACGCCTAAGCAAAAGGTGGGGGTGAGCGGATGGATAAAGAATTTGGATTGTATGATATCGTCGAGATGAAAAAGCCGCATCCGTGCGGCACGAACCGATGGAAAGTGATCCGTTTGGGTGCCGATATCCGCATTAAATGCGAAGGATGCGCCCATAGCGTGCTGCTGCCGCGAAAAGAATTTGTGAGAAAGATGAAAAAAGTGTTAGTCAAGCATGAGGAATAACAACCTCATGCTCTTTCTGTAGCAAAAAGAGGAGAGAAGAGTTATGGAAGAAATACACGTCACATCGTGCCCGTTAAATTGTTGGGATGTGTGCGGGTTAAAAGTGACCGTCCGAGACGGAAAAGTGGCAAAAGTGGACGGAGATGAAACACATCCGATTACGCAAGGGAAGATTTGCGCCCGCGGCCGCATGCTCAAGGAGCGGACAAATTCAAGCGAACGCCTTTTGTATCCGTTGAAAAAAGTTAATGGTCAGTTTGTCCGTATTTCATGGGAGCAGGCGCTCGATGAAGTGGCGGACAAACTGAAGGAAATAAAAGACCGCTATGGGACAACCGCTGTCCTACATAGCCATGATTACGCGAATAACGGACTGTTAAAAAATTTAGACAAGCGGTTTTTTAATTGTTACGGCGGCGTGACGGAGCTGACTGGCAGCTTGTGCTGGGGAGCCGGGATCGAGGCGCAAACATGGGATTTCGGCAATTCCTATAGCCATGCTCCAGAAGATATCCAAAATAGCCGCCATGTGGTCATTTGGGGGAGAAACGTAGCGCGGACGAATATGCATTTATTTCAGCATCTTCTCGCCGCAAAAAAACGGGGAACAAAAATCATCGTCATTGATCCGTTGTTCCAGCAAACGGCGCAAATCGCCGATATGTATGTATCGGTCAAGCCGGGGATGGATGCATTTTTGGCGATGGGAATAATGAAGGAAATGTTGCGCCTAGGTTTAGAGGATCGTTCGTTTATTGCGCGGCATACGGTTGGGTTTGCCGATGTCGAAGCGATGCTGGAAAACATAACAATGGAAAAAATTGAGCGGCTTACCGAAGTAGAACGCAGCGTGATAACAGAGTTAGCCATGATTTACGGAAATCGTCCGACTGCGACATATTTGGGGCTTGGCATGCAGCGATATGCCAATGGCGGCAATACAATCCGCTGGATTGACGCGCTTGTAGCGATAAGCGGCAATGTTGGCATTCCGGGAGGCGGGGCGAATTTCGGCAATCTACAAGTCGGGCAATGCTTTGATATTGCCGCGCTCGCGCTTGCAGAGCGAAAAACTGCGTCCCGCACGTTCACGATGATGAAGCAGGCGGAAGGCATTTTGCAGGCGACAAACCCGGATATTAAGATGATTATCGTGACATGCGGCAATCCACTTACACAAGTGCCGAACACGAACTTGGTGAAAAAGGCGTTCCAGTCCGTGGATACGGTCGTTGTATTCGAACAATTCATGACCGATACCGCCGCGCTTGCGGATTACGTATTGCCAGTAACAACTGTGTTTGAAGAGGAAGATGTTTATTACTCTTCCATGTATCACGCTTATGTCAATTATGGGCCAAAGCTCATTGAACCGCCGGGTGAAGCCAAATCTGATCTTTGGATTTGGACGGAGCTGGCGAAGCGGCTTGGCTTTGCCGCTGATTTTGCTTATACAAGGGAAGAATTTTTAAAAATGGGGCTAAAGCCGTTGGAACGATACGGAATTACGCTCGAGCGGCTGAAAGAAGAAAAACATCTGCTTCTCCCAGTTCAGCCCGTCCCATGGAGCGATTACCGTTTCCAAACGCCAAGCGGCAAATATGAGTTTACTTCCGCGTTGGCGCAGCAAAAGGGAATGAACGGCAAACTGCAAATCTTGTATCCGGCCGAGTCAGAAATCGCTAATCCGCTATTAGCGAAAAAATATCCGTACCGTTTGTTGACGATTCACCCGCTTCGCTCCAACCACTCGCAGCATTACCATCTCGTTGAATCGATTCAGTCGCTTAAAATTGAAGTATCGAAAGATGTTGCCGAAGAGAAAGGATTGGCGGAGGGAGATAAAGCGAGAGTGTTTAACGACCGCGGCGAATTAATTGGAACGGTAAAAATCCTTGCTAAAGCCCATCCAAAAACGATCAATATCGATGAAGGGCAATGGGCGAAATTTGGCGGGGCGGTCAATGTGTTAACATCGGACCGCGAATCGGACAACGGGCGCGGCAGCACTTTATACGACTGTTTAGTCAATATTGAAAAAGTGGAAAATGACTAGCGCACGAGGGCGCTTGTCATTTTCTTTTGTACTCACTATAATGAGGGAAGGCATGAACGGAAGCTCAATTTCCTAATTATTTGTGGTAAATTCCGCTTTCAGTCCATTACTAAAATCGCTTTTTGCCGTTTTCTTTTTTTACACGATCTCTGGGACTTAATCATGTGAACGGAAAAGAGGAGTGGAAACGATGGGATTAACAGCAGGAATCGTCGGTTTGCCAAACGTCGGAAAATCGACGCTGTTTAATGCGATTACAAAAGCGGGGGCAGAGTCCGCCAACTACCCTTTCTGTACGATCGAGCCGAATGTCGGCATTGTTGAAGTGCCGGATGAACGGCTGAAAGTGTTGACAGAAATGTTCAAGCCGAAGCGTACAGTACCGACCGTGTTCGAATTTACTGATATCGCTGGCATCGTCAAAGGGGCGAGCAAAGGCGAAGGGCTTGGCAATAAATTTTTATCGCATATTCGCCAAGTCGATGCGATTTGCCAAGTCGTCCGTTGTTTTACGGATGAAAATATAACCCATGTGGCGGGAAAAGTCGATCCGCTTGCCGACATTGAAACAATTAATTTAGAGCTTGTTTTCGCCGACTTAGAAACGGTCGATAAACGCATAGACCGCGTCGGCAAAATCGCGAAACAAAAAGATAAAGACGCTGTTTTTGAATACGATATTCTTATGCGCCTAAAAGAAACGTTTGAGGCAGGAAAACCGGCGCGCACGCTTTCCTTTACAGAAGAGGAAATGAAGGTGGTAAAGCAGCTTCATCTATTAACGATTAAACCGATGTTATATGTTGCGAACGTCGGGGAAGAAGATGTCGCCAATCCAGATGACAACCCGTTTGTCAAACAAGTCCGCGAATTCGCGCAAAGCGATAACGCCGAGGTAATCGTTGTTTGCGCCAAAATTGAAGAAGAAATCGCGCAATTGGATGATGAGGAAAAAGAGCTGTTTTTACGAGAACTTGGCATCGAACAATCGGGGCTGGACCAATTAATTCGCGCGTCATATAACTTGCTCGGATTGGCAACGTTTTTTACCGCTGGGGAACAAGAAGTGCGCGCATGGACGTTCCGGCGAGGGATGAAAGCTCCAGAGTGCGCGGGAATTATTCACTCGGATTTTGAACGGGGATTTATTCGCGCGGAAACGGTTTCTTACGAGGATTTAGTCGCGGCTGGATCGATGGCGGCGGCGCGCGAGGCAGGAAAAATCCGGTTAGAGGGGAAAGATTACGAAGTGCAGGACGGCGATATTATTTATTTCCGCTTTAATGTTTAATATTGCTTATCGTTTTTTGTCATGATATAATCAAAGAACGTGAGTAATTGTTTTACTCCTTGCCCTTAATCGAAAGGGCCGCTTAGACCAAAAGGAGGTGACGAACATGAGAAAATACGAAATCATGTACATTATCCGCCCAAATTTAGACGATGAAGCGAGACAAGCATTAGTGGATCGTTTCAATAATATTTTAAAAGAAAACGGCGCGGAAATTACAAACGTGACGGATTGGGGAAAACGCCGCTTGGCGTATGAGATTAAAAAATACCGCGATGGTTACTACATGATTATTAATGTAGTGTCTGAGCCAAAAGCGGTGCAAGAATTTGACCGTTTAGCGCGAATCAACGACGATATTATCCGTCATATTGTCGTAAGAGAAGAAGAATAATTTTTTTTGAAATTAAGAGGTGGTTCTGATGATTAATCGCGTAATTCTTGTGGGAAGGCTAACGAGAGATCCGGAATTACGCTATACTCCAAGTGGGGTGGCTGTTGCTACGTTTACGCTTGCTGTCAATCGCCCGTTTACAAACCAGCAAGGTGAACGGGAAGCAGATTTTATTAACTGCGTCGTTTGGCGACGCCAAGCGGAAAATGTCGCGAATTTCTTGAAAAAGGGAAGTTTAGCCGGAGTAGACGGTCGTTTGCAAACCCGCAGCTATGAAGGTCAAGATGGTAGACGTGTGTATGTGACGGAAGTGGTTGCTGATAGCGTCCAATTTCTTGAGCCGAAAAGCAGCACAGAACAGCGCGGCATGGCAGCAGGCGGCTATTATGGGGAGCCATTCCCATTTGGACAAAATCAGAACCATCGCAACACAAATGAAAATGATTTTAGTCGCATAGATGAAGATCCTTTTGCAAACGATGGACAACCGATCGATATTTCAGACGATGATTTGCCGTTTTAATGAAAAAGCGGAAATCCCCTTGATCGGATAGACAACGAGGAAAGGAGGATGCGTGATATGGCAGGACGTAAAGGCGGACGTGCAAAACGCCGGAAAGTATGCTATTTCACAGCGAACGGAATTACGCATATCGACTATAAAGATGTCGATTTGCTGAAAAAATTCATTTCCGAGCGCGGCAAAATTTTGCCTCGCCGTGTTACTGGCACAAGCGCGAAATACCAACGCAAATTAACGGTGGCGATTAAACGCGCTCGTCAAATGGCGCTATTGCCATACGTAGCAGACGAATAAAATAGAAAAAGCAGTAAGGGGGAATCCTTACTGCTTTTTCTATATGTGTTGCCTTTTCCTTAAGTGTGCGATCAGGTAAAGAAGGAGGCTGGTAAATTGAGAGGGGCGCGTACAATCACGGAGGCAGCGGTTCAGCTCGCGCTGTTTGCCGTTTTATTTTTAATTTCTCTGTACATACCATTATTAGGGATGATTGCTGCATTTTTTTTGTCGCTGCCGTTTATCATTTTTACGATGAGGCACGGTTACACATATGCGCTTTTTTTGCTTGTTGCCTCGCTTATTGTTTCTATGCTGATCGGTTCCATGTTTTCATTGCCTGTCGCGTTAATGTTCGGCACGGCGGGGATTACCATTGGAGCGTTGCTTAGAAAAAATAAAAGCCGTTATGTAATTTTATTAGCCGGCGCGTTCGTGTTTCTGATTAACATGATCATCGATTACGTCATTTCCATCAAATTTTTTGAAATGGACATCATTCAAGAATCATTTTCGGTGTTTCACGATTCTTTTCAAACAGCGATGCAAATCATGAAAGGAATGGGGCAAGAGACGCCGAAGCAATTGCAGGAACAACTTGAGCAAGGATTGGAACTTGTAAAGTACATAACCCCGACATTGTTTGTCCTTGCTGCTTTTTTGCTCGCATATGTAACGATGGCTGTATCTGTGCCAATTTTAAAACGATTAAAGCTGCCGATTGGCGCATGGCCGCCGTTTCGTGATTTTACGTTGCCAAAAAGCTTATTATGGTACTATTTGCTTGTGCTTGTTGTTTCATTGTTTCCGTTGGAAAAAGGAACGTTTGCCTACCTCGCCGTTTTCAACATATATTATTTATTACAGCTGCTTTTTATCGTTCAAGGATTTTCCTTTTTACATTATGTTGCCAATAAAAAAAACGTGTCGAAAGGCGTTGTGATCGGTGGCACAATACTATGCTTGTTCCTTCCTTTTCTACTTTATCTTATCGCGATATTAGGTATAATTGATTTAGGGTTTGAGTTGCGAAAACGCATATGATCATCGCAATAAGGTAGATTATTTTATTGGGTTATTTCTATTGATTATTTTATTGGATTATTTCTATGTAGGAGCTGACTTGGATGTCTTATTTTTATGAAAGGAAAGCGCACCGCTATCCCTTATACGCTTTTATTGTCTTGTCGGCTGTTTTTGCGGCATTTTTGCTTTATTTTCAATGGGTTTTAGGGATAGTTAGCTTTTTGCTCCTCGGTTTTGTGCTTTATTACGTTATAAAGTCACAGCGGTCGTTATACGCAGAACTTGAACAATACATTTCTAACTTGTCATACCGAATTAAAAAAGTCGGCGAAGAAGCATTGATGGGGATGCCCATTGGAATTATGCTCATTAACGATGAATATGAGGTGGAATGGGCGAATCAGTTTTTAGCTTCTTGCTTTGGGGAACAGACGCTCGTAGGCCGGTCGCTATACGATCTTGCCGATTCGTTAATCCCTTTAATAAAGCAGGAGCAAACAAACGAAGAAATCATCAGCATTCGCGAAAGGTATTTTAAAGTCATTGTAAGACGCGAGGAAAGGCTTCTTTACTTTTTCGATGTGACGGAGCAAGTAGAATTGCAGAAGCAATATGAGGCAGAACGGTTAGTATTGGCGGTTATTTTCCTTGATAATTATGACGAGATTACACAAGGAATGGATGACCAGGCAAAAAGCCAGATGAACAGTCATGTGACGTCCATTTTGAACCAATGGGCGCATGATTATGGAATATTTTTGAAGCGGACGTCGTCTGATCGGTTTATTGCTGTCTTAAATGAACACATTCTTAAGCAGCTGGAAAAAAGCAAATTTTCCATTTTGGACGAAGTTCGCGAACAGACGATGAAATATAATGTCCAGTTAACGTTAAGTATTGGGATCGGCGCTGGTGTGTCATCTCTTCCGGAATTGGGAACGCTGGCGCAATCTAGTTTAGATTTAGCGCTGGGCCGCGGCGGCGACCAAGTTGCCATTAAGCAAGGCAACGGAAAAGTGAAATTTTATGGTGGAAAGACGAACCCGATGGAAAAACGAACAAGGGTCCGCGCCCGCGTCATTTCTCATGCGCTCAGGGAATTGATCGCGGAAAGCGACAAAGTGCTGATTATGGGGCATAAATATCCGGATATGGACGCGCTTGGAGCGGCGATCGGAATTTTAAAAGTAGTACAATTAAATCAAAAAGAAGGGTTTATCGTCATTGATACGGAACGGACAGATTCTGGAGCACAACGTTTAATTGAGGAATTGAAAAAGCATTCGGAGCTATGGTCAAGATTTATTAAGCCGGAACAAGGGCTTGAGTTGGTTACGGATGATACGTTACTTATTATCGTTGATACGCATCGTCCTTCATTAGTGATAGAAGAAAAATTATTATACCGTACCGATCATATTGTTGTGATTGATCATCACCGTCGCGGCGAAGAGTTTGTGAAGGACCCTATTCTTGTCTATATGGAGCCATATGCTTCCTCCACTTCTGAACTTGTCACAGAGCTGTTAGAGTATCAGCCAAAACGCATGAAACTGGCCATGCTGGAAGCGACAGCGCTTCTTGCGGGCATTGTTGTTGATACAAAAAGTTTTACGTTTCGAACAGGTTCGCGGACGTTTGATGCGGCTTCTTATTTGCGCGCCCAAGGCGCTGACACCATTTTAGTGCAAAAGCTGCTCAAGGAAAGTATCGCTAATTATGTAAAGCGGGCGAAAATCATTGAAAATGCGTCCATCGACGCGAAGGGGATCGCTATTGCTAAAGGCGATCCAAACGAAACGTACGATCAAGTTTTAATTGCGCAAACGGCTGATACGCTATTGACGCTAAGCGGGGTCGTTGCTTCCTTTGTCATTTCAAAGCGTGCTGATCAAACGATAGGCATTAGCGCCCGCTCATTAGGAGATATCAATGTTCAAGTCATTATGGAAAGCTTAGGAGGAGGTGGCCACTTAACCAATGCCGCCGCACAGCTTTCCGACGTCACGATCGAAGAGGCGGAACAGCGCCTGCAAGCGGCAATTAATGATTATTTAGAAGGAGGAAAAGAATCATGAAAGTGATTTTTCTTAAAGATGTAAAAGGAAAAGGAAAAAAAGGGGAAATTAAAAACGTTGCCGACGGATATGCGAACAATTTCCTTTTTAAACAAGGGCTCGCGATTGAAGCAACGCCGGCAAACATAAAAGCATTGGAAGCGCAAAAACGGAGAGAACAGCGGCAAGCGGAAGAAGAACTTGCCAAAGCAAAAGAGTTAAAAGAAAAGCTAGAACAAATAACGGTGCAATTGACGGCGAAAGCCGGGGAAGGCGGTCGTTTATTCGGATCGATTACAAGCAAACAAATCGCGGAAGCTCTGCAAACGCAACATCAAATTAAAATCGACAAACGGAAAATCGAGCTAGAAGATGCGATTCGTTCATTAGGCTTTACGAATGTGCCTGTGAAACTTCATCCGGAAGTGACGGCAACGTTAAAAGTGCATGTGGCCGAAAAGTAAAAAATATTTGTTTCCCCATCACGATAAAGCGGTAATATCGGTAACATGAGAATAAAATGTGATTTTATGAGGGCGGGTTCCCTCATATAATCACATTTTTCTTATGACATGAAAAGAGAAGACGGGGGAAAAAGGTGGTGAAATAACATGAACGATCTATTTTCGGAACGAATTCCTCCGCAGAGCATCGAGGCGGAACAGGCTGTGCTAGGAGCTGTATTTCTTGATCCTTCCGCCTTGACGTTGGCTTCGGAAATTTTGATTCCGGAAGATTTTTATCGCGCTTCCCATCAAAAAATTTTTCACGCGATGCTTCGCGTTGCTGATAAAGGAGAGCCGGTCGATCTAGTAACAGTGACAGCGGAGCTTGCTGATACGCAGCAATTGGAGGAAGTTGGCGGTGTATCATATTTAAGCGAATTGGCCGATGCGGTGCCGACGGCGGCAAACGTCGAGTATTACGCGCGCATCGTCGAAGAAAAATCGATTTTACGCCGTTTGATTCGCACCGCAACCTCCATCGCCCAAGACGGATATACGAGGGAAGATGAAGTAGACATTTTGCTAGATGAAGCTGAAAGAAAAATTATGGAAATTTCGCAGCGGAAGCATGCCGGCACGTTTCAAAATATTAAGGATGTGCTTGTGCAGACATATGATAATATTGAAATGCTTCATAATCGAAAGGGAGAAGTGACGGGGATTCCGACGGGGTTTACCGAACTTGACCGCATGACAGCAGGGTTTCAGCGCAGCGATTTTATTATTGTCGCCGCGCGCCCTTCCGTAGGGAAAACGGCGTTTGCGTTAAACATCGCGCAAAACGTCGCAACAAAAACGAACGAAAACGTCGCGATTTTTAGTTTGGAAATGAGCGCACAGCAGCTCGTGATGCGAATGTTGTGCGCGGAAGGAAACATTAACGCGCAAAATTTGCGGACAGGGCGACTGACGCCGGAAGACTGGGGAAAGCTGACGATGGCGATGGGAAGCTTATCGAACGCCGGCATTTATATTGACGACACGCCGAGCATCCGCGTCAGCGATATTCGCGCCAAATGCCGCCGTTTAAAGCAGGAAAGAGGTCTTGGCATGATCGTCATCGACTATTTGCAGCTCATTCAAGGAAGCGGCAGAAACAGAGAAAATCGCCAACAAGAGGTTTCGGAAATTTCCCGTTCTTTAAAAGCGTTGGCCCGTGAATTAGAAGTGCCGGTGATCGCTTTATCCCAGCTTTCTCGCAGTGTCGAGCAGCGCCAAGATAAACGGCCAATGATGTCCGACATCCGCGAATCGGGAAGCATCGAGCAAGATGCCGATATTGTTGCGTTTTTATACCGTGACGACTATTACAATAAAGATTCAGAGAACAAAAATATTATTGAAATTATTATTGCAAAACAGCGGAACGGTCCGGTTGGGACAGTGCAGCTTGCGTTTATTAAAGAATATAATAAGTTTGTCAATTTGGAACGCCGCTTTGATGATGCACAAATTCCGCCGGGAGCGTAGCGAAGGACAGGTGCCGACTTTTCGAGCGGCACTTTATTTTTTAAAATACGAATAAATAAATGATTAACATATATAAATGTTCGTGTTTTATTGACTTTCCCCGGAAAAACTGTTACACTTACAATGTTTACATCGAGTAAAATGGAGGTGCTCGCCATGTCGTCAGTCGTCGTTGTCGGGACGCAATGGGGCGATGAAGGAAAAGGAAAAATTACCGACTTTCTGTCAGAAAACGCGGAAGTGATTGCGAGATATCAAGGGGGAAACAACGCGGGGCATACGATCGTTTTTAACGGGGAGAAATACAAGTTACATTTAATTCCATCGGGAATTTTTTATAAAGATAAAATTTGTGTCATCGGAAACGGAATGGTAATCGACCCAAAAGCGTTAGTGGCGGAGTTGAAACATTTGCATGACCGCGGCGTTTCAACTGATAATTTACGCATCAGCAATCGCGCGCACGTCATTTTACCTTATCATTTGAAATTGGATGAATTAGAGGAAGAACGTAAAGGGGAGAACAAAATCGGCACGACAAAAAAAGGCATTGGGCCTGCGTATATGGATAAAGCGGCGCGCGTCGGCATCCGTATTGTTGATTTGTTAGATCGCGAAGTGTTTGAAGAAAAATTGGCGCGTAATTTGCAGGAAAAAAATATCCTTTTTGAAAAAGTGTACGGTGTTGAAGGGTTGAAACTGGAAGATATTTTGGATGAATACTACGAATATGGACAGCAAATTGCCAAATATGTTTGCGATACGTCCGTTGTGTTAAATAATGCACTTGATGAAGGGCGCCGTGTTCTTTTTGAAGGCGCGCAAGGCGTTATGCTCGATATTGACCAAGGAACGTATCCGTTTGTTACTTCATCGAATCCAGTCGCCGGCGGTGTGACGATCGGTTCTGGCGTTGGGCCAACGAAAATTAAACATGTCGTCGGGGTTGCGAAAGCGTACACGACTCGCGTTGGCGACGGCCCGTTTCCAACCGAATTGCATGATGAAATCGGTGACCGCATCCGTGAAGTCGGCCGAGAATATGGAACAACGACGGGACGTCCGCGCCGCGTCGGTTGGTTCGACAGCGTCGTTGTTCGCCATGCTCGCCGGGTTAGCGGCATCACGGATTTATCGCTAAATTCAATCGATGTCCTTACCGGCATTGAAACATTAAAAATTTGCGTCGCTTATCGTTATAAAGGGAAAGTGATCGAAGAATTTCCAGCAAGTTTAAAAGTGTTGGCGGAATGTGAGCCGATTTACGAGGAGCTGCCAGGATGGTCAGAAGATATTACCGGCGTTAAAAGCTTGGATGAACTGCCGGCAAATGCCCGCCATTATGTGGAACGCATTTCGCAATTAACGGGCATTCCATTATCGATTTTCTCTGTCGGTCCAGATCGTTCGCAAACAAACGTCGTTCGCAGCGTATATGCGTAAAATATGCATGAATAGTATAATAAAAGCGTAGATGCAGCGATGTATCTATGCTTTTCTTTTTGTTTCGCCTCCAATTGGCAAACGGTAATGAGTGAATTCATTTTAATAACATGATAAATTAATAATGTACTTATTTTCGATTCCATCGCAAAGGAAGGATGTGAAGGATGATGGAAAAACGAATTCTTGTTGTTGACGACGAAAAGCCAATTGCAGATATTTTGCAATTTAATTTACAAAAAGAAGGATATGAAGTGATTTGCGCTTATGATGGGGAAGAAGCGTTGCAAAAAGTGGAGGAAGTAATGCCGGATCTTATTTTGCTTGATATTATGCTTCCGCAAAAAGATGGAATGGAAGTTTGCCGCGAAGTCCGGAAAAAATACGATATGCCGATTATTATGTTAACAGCGAAAGATTCCGAGATTGACAAAGTGCTCGGTTTAGAATTAGGAGCAGACGACTATGTCACAAAGCCGTTCAGCACAAGAGAACTGCTGGCGCGGGTGAGAGCGAATTTGCGCCGCCATTCGCAAACCGTTGCCCAAGAAGAAACGAACGATACGAATGAAATTATCATTGGTTCTCTTGTCATTCGTCCTGATGCATACATCGTTTCAAAGCGCGGAGAAACGATTGAATTGACGCATCGCGAGTTTGAATTGCTTCATTATTTGGCGAAGCATATCGGACAAGTGATGACAAGGGAGCACCTGTTGCAAACGGTATGGGGATACGATTATTATGGCGACGTTCGCACTGTGGATGTGACGGTGCGCCGGCTTCGCGAAAAAATTGAAGATAATCCATCGCATCCGTCATGGATCGTCACACGGCGGGGAGTCGGATATTATTTGCGCAACCCAGAACAGGAGTAACGAAGGCACATGAAAAAAGTAGGTCCATTTCGTTCGATTCACTTCAAATTTGTCGCTATATACGTTTTGCTTATTCTCGTGGCAATGCAAATCATCGGCGTCTATTTTGTGAGAAAGCTGGAAACAGAGTTAGTGCAAAATTTTAAAAACTCGCTGAATGAACGGGTGACGTTGTTAGCGTATAACGTGGAACAAGCGATGAATCAAGAAAGGGATTCGAAAAGTCCGACGTTGGAAGAAGATATCCGCTCCCTCCTTCATGATTTTGTTTCCCAAGACATTTCCGAAGTCCGCGTCATCGATAATAAAAGCAAAGTATTGGCTACCTCCAACCCTTACATGCAAAACATTGTCGGGAAGCGAACGACTGAAATATATGTGAAGCGGTCGCTTGTGACCGGAGAAATTGTCGATCAAATGCTCCTTGATCCGAAAACAGGGCACCGTATGTATATTTCTTCCACGCCGATTAAGTCGAGCGGGGAAATAAAGGGAGTTATTTACGTCATCGCTTCGATGGAAAACGTGTTCTCACAAATGAAACAAATTAATACGATTTTAGCGACGGGAACAGGGATTGCCCTCGTTATTACAGCGATATTAGGGATTCTTTTGTCACGTACGATTACTCGTCCGATTTCAGACATGCGAAGACAAGCATTGGCGATGACAAAAGGAGATTTTTCCCGCAAAGTAAAGATTTATGGCTATGATGAAATTGGGCAATTGGCGATGACGTTTAACAATTTAACGAAAAAGCTGCAAGAAGCCCAAGCGACGACAGAAGGGGAACGGCGTAAGCTTGAATCCGTGTTAACGCATATGACGGACGGAGTGATTGCCACGGACCGCCGCGGCAGAATCATACTGATTAACGATGCCGCCTTGAACATTTTGAATGTTTCACGTGAAACAGTGCTGTCGAGTTCGATTATCGATGTGCTTGGAATCGGTGATCAATATACATTTGAAACGTTATTGGAGGAGCGGGATTCGCTCATTTTAGATTTTAGCACGGATGAGGAGCTATATATTTTGCGTGCATCGCTTTCCGTGATTCAAAAAGAAACGGGATTTATTAACGGATTGATTGTCGTATTGCATGATATTACGGAGCAAGAAAAAATCGACCGCGAACGGAGAGAATTTGTTGCGAATGTTTCACATGAGCTTCGCACTCCGTTAACGACAATGAAAAGTTATTTGGAAGCACTCGCGGAAGGGGCTTGGCAAGATAAAGCAATCGCTCCACGATTTATCGAAGTAGTGCAAACAGAAACAGAACGAATGATTCGCTTAGTCAATGACTTATTACAGCTTTCTAAACTGGACAGTAAAGATTACAAGCTAAATAAATCATGGGTAAATTTTTCGGAGTACTTTCATAAAGTAATTGATCGTTTTGAGTTGACAAAAAGCGAAAATATTACATTTGTGCGCAAAATCCCAAAAGAAGCGATCTTTATTGAAATCGATGAAGATAAAATTACGCAAGTATTAGATAATATTATTTCCAACGCCATCAAATATTCTCCACAAGGCGGAAAAATTACGTTTCGTGTTAGGGAGCTTGCTGATGAAATTATTGTCAGCGTCAGCGATGAAGGAGTGGGGATTCCTAAGGCGGATCTCGCAAAAGTGTTTGAACGGTTTTATCGTGTTGATAAAGCAAGATCACGCAAACTCGGCGGCACAGGGCTAGGGTTGGCAATTGCGAAAGAAGTGGTGGTCGCTCATGGGGGAACGATTTGGGCGGAAAGTAAAGAGCATAAAGGAACGACGATTTTCTTTACTTTACCGTTGGAACGAGATCAAAAGGATGAATGGTACGATGTATGAAGCGGTGAAAACAGTCGTGTTGACATTGTTGGTCTTAGTGAGCATTGTTTTAACGTTTGGGTTATGGACATACCATCCAAAATACGACATTTTGCAAAATGACGAGTATATCCGGCACGTTTCCGTCAGCAACACGCAAGTAGATACGGCGATGATTGTTCAACCTTCGCAGCTGTTGTTTCATAAAAACAGTGCGCATTATGGAATTGTGGATGAGGAGGAAGTAAACCAAATTTTAAAAGAAATAAAAAAATGGAGCATTGATGATTTCGAAAATATTTCCGATACGATCCCGAGAGGAAAATTTTTATCGTTTTTGCACGAAAAAGAGAGACTAGAGCTTGTCTATCCAGACAGCATTCCAATTGACGTTTATCGTTCTATTTTTCAAATTGAAGATAAAGGGGTAAAGGATATTAGTTTTGACCGTATTATTATTCCGTTAGGGAGCAAGGACGAACTTCCCGTTTATTTTATTTTTACGGAAAAACAAAAAGTATATAAAGCGATTGCCACTGATGTATCGCTTTCCGAAATTAACAAATTGAGCAGGGAGTTGGAAAAATATCCGCGTTATTTTCCTTATGTTATTAATGAAACAAAGCAAATTTTTTTGCCGGAAAAAAGGGTTACGATGAGCCGGCTGCAATATTATACGGACGAGCTTGATCCAGATAAATTTAAAGAGGCATTGTTTAGCGATCCTAGTTTTGTGAAAAAAGATTTGATTACATTTGGCGAGGAATATACGGATGGATCGCGATTGATGGACGTCGATTTTTTACAGCGGCTATTGTTATATGTG
The DNA here is from genome assembly GCF_022846435.1 of Parageobacillus sp. KH3-4. Taxonomy (NCBI): domain Bacteria; kingdom Bacillati; phylum Bacillota; class Bacilli; order Caryophanales; family Anoxybacillaceae; genus Parageobacillus; species Parageobacillus sp. KH3-4. The sequence goes on along the minus strand of NZ_AP025627.1, from coordinate 3,790,217 downwards.
AACCCGGCGGCGCGAACGGCGAACCGCAACGAGGATCAAGAAGACGATAATTTAATTCAAAAGAGCATCGACTTTGTCAATGAACATGGTGGCTGGACCGATATGTACCACTTTTCTAAGTGGAATGAGGAAGAGCGGAAAGTCGTGTTTCGTCTGATGGTGAACAATCACCCCGTGTTTAATGAATATGGTATGTCTGAAATAGTACAAACATGGGGAAGCAGCGATCTTGTGAAATATCAGCGCCCTTTATTTCGCTTGGAAATTGCTGACCGTGTGAATGTGCCAAGAACGTTATTGTCCGGCCATGAAGTGATTAAAAAATTGGAAAAAATGAAGGGGATGAAAAAAGAGTTAATAAAAGATATTGCGGTGGGGTATGAACTGATAAAAGATCCAGAACGGGAAAAAATGATTATTTTAGAGCCAGCATGGTTTTACTTGTATGATCAAACGTGGAAAAAGGTGCCGCTAGACAAGCAGGAGGCGGAGAAAAGAGGAGGGAACGTAAATGGATTGGAGTAAAACAAAAACGATTTTTATTATTACGTTCCTTATCCTCGACTGTTTTTTAGGATATCAGTTTATGGAAAAGCGAAATAGCAGCCAACTCGATGTTATTTTGGAAACGACGATCGAAGAACAATTAGAGGCAAACGGCATCACTTATGTAGAGCTGCCAAAAGAAATAACGAAAGCCACCTATGTCAGCGGAGAAAGCAAAAAGTTTACCGACGAAGAAATAAAAAAATTATCCGGACAAAAAGTAACGGTAAACGATAAAACCGTTTTGAAAGGAACGTTTATTCATCCGATATCGCTAAATTTTAAAGATCCGTATCGGCTTCAAGAATTTTTGCAGCGGCATATTATTGACGGAAAAAAATACACATTTTGGTCGTTCGACGAAAAGTCAAATACGGTCGTTTGCTATCAAACGTACGGCGGAAAAGTCATTTACAACAATGAAAGCAGCAAGCTGTTGATACATTTAAATGAAAAAAGTGAAGCGGTATCATACGAACAAACGATGTTAGACGATTTACAGAAATATGAAAGAAAACAAGACATCGTTCCAGCGATTAAGGCGATTGAAACATTATACAAAAAAGGGTATTTACAGCCCGGGGACAGCGTCACATCAGTGGAACTGGGATATTACGGCCTTGTTCAGTTCACCGCTTCCCAAGTATTGACGCCAACGTGGCATATCGTCATTAATGGAAAAGAAGACTATTTTGTTAATGCGTTTGAAGGGCAAGTCATTAATGATGAAGGGAAAATTTTGGAGTGAGAAAAATGGGGATGAAGTTTAGTGTTTTAGCAAGTGGTAGTACGGGAAACGCTTTTTATATAGAAACGGACCAACATCGGCTGCTTGTCGATGCGGGATTGAGCGGAAAGCAATTAGAGCAATTATTCGGGCAAATTGATCGCGATTTGCGCCAATTGACGGCCATTTTAGTAACGCATGAACATAGCGATCATATTAAAGGATTAGGGGTCATTGCCCGGAAATATCAACTGCCTATTTACGCGAATGAAAAAACATGGAAGGCGATGGAAGGGCTAATTGGCGATATTCCCACCGAACAAAAGTTTATTTTTCCGTTAGGCAAAGTGCGTTCTTTTGGCGATCTCGAGGTAGAATCGTTCGGTGTCTCACACGATGCGGCAGAGCCGATGTTTTTTGTCTTTCATCACGAAGGAAAGAAGCTCGCGCTCATTACCGATACAGGCTATGTGAGCGATCGGATGAAAGGAATTATTAAAAATGCGGATGTATTTATTTTTGAAAGCAACCATGATGTGGAAATGCTGCGGATGGGAAGGTATCCATGGAACGTCAAGCGCCGCATTTTAAGCGATGTTGGCCATGTTTCTAATGAAGAGGCGGGGCTTGCGTTAGCCGATGTGATTGGCGACCGCACGAAACGAATTTATTTGGCTCATTTAAGTCAAGACAATAATATAAAGGAACTGGCTCGAATGACTGTCGCGCAAACGTTGGCGAACAGGGGGTTGGCGGTCGGAGACCAGTTTGATTTATATGATACCGACCCGAAAATAGCAACGAAGCTTGTGTATGTATGACCTCCGTTTTGGCCAAAATAAGTAAATATGTTTGGTGCCGGCACGCTTTACTATGAATAATGGATTTTTCGGCCTTGAAAAGAGTATAATGGGGAATAGATATGCCTTCTGTTTGAACAATGATCGTTGTTGAAAGGGTTGATGCGCATGGGATATTACGATGATCACTACGGGCAATACCGTCAGGAACAAAAAGGGAACCGTCGTGGCTGGTTTTTGTCCGCGTTCGTTGGTGCCATTTTAGGAGCATTGTTAGTTTTAATTTCCATTCCGGCTCTTTCGGATATACTTCCTTATGATATTTTAAGCGAAAGCGGACGAACACAAAATGGAGAAACAGGAACGGCACCTACGATACAGCAAAATGTTTCGGTCGATGTGACGAGCCAATTGACAAAAGCGATTGATAAAGTATCCGATGCGGTTGTCGGCGTTGTAAATATCCAAGAAACGAACTTTTGGTCGCAAGGCGGTGAAGAGGGAACCGGCTCGGGCGTCATCTACAAAAAGGAAAATGGAAAGGCGTTTGTTGTGACAAACCATCATGTGGTCGAAAACGCCAGCCAATTGGAAATAAGCTTAAAAGATGGAACGAGAGTGCCAGCGAAGCTATTGGGAAGCGATGTATTAATGGATTTGGCAGTGTTGGAAATGGACGCAAAGCATGTCAAAAAAGTGGCCGAATTTGGTAATTCAGACACTGTCAAGCCGGGTGAGCCTGTCATTGCGATCGGAAATCCGCTTGGACTGCAATTCGCTGGTTCTGTTACGCAAGGAATTATATCGGGAACGAACCGAACGGTGGAAGTGGACTTAGACCAAGATGGCGCCCCGGATTGGAATGCGGAAGTATTGCAAACGGATGCTGCCATTAACCCGGGCAACAGCGGCGGAGCCCTTGTCAATATCGAAGGGCAAGTGATCGGCATTAACTCGATGAAAATCGCGCAAGAAGAAGTGGAAGGGATCGGTTTTTCGATCCCGATTAACTCAGCCATTCCGGTTATTTCGGATTTAGAAAAATATGGGCAAGTGCGCCGCCCGTATATGGGGGTAGAACTTCGTTCGTTAAGCGACATTTCCTCTTATCATTTGCAAGCGACGTTGCATTTGCCGAAAGATGTGACGGAAGGCGTAGCTGTCATTCAAGTTGTGCCGATGTCTCCGGCGGCGCGAGCGGGATTAAAGCAATTTGACGTGATTGTTGCGCTGGATGGCCAAAAGATTCGTGACGTTTTAGATTTAAGAAAATATTTATACACGAAAAAATCCATTGGCGATAAAATGAGAGTAACATTTTATCGCGATGGTGAAAAGCATACGGTTACGATGAAATTGGAGAGAGAATCGTTTTAACAAGGAGCGCCCATATTTCGCTCCTTCTTCTTTTTCCACAAGTGGATAAAGAGGGGGATGAGAGCATGTTTGTCTGTTGTGAAGAACATATCGACATAGCGATTGATATGTATGTGGATAAAATGGAACAAGCGCCAAACATTTCGCTTGTTTCTGTGGATAAGTCTGAGAAATTGTGCGATTTTTGCGCAAATAAAGCTGTATATATAGTAGGGAACTAATGTTTTTACACAATATGTGGATATATGTTGTGTATATGTGGATAAATGCTGTGGATAACATGTTTGTAAGGTGGGGATGAATTGTGCATATTCATATTATTTCTGTTGGTAAATTGAAAGAAAGATATTTGACACAAGGAATTGCCGAATATGCGAAGCGATTGTCCAGCTATGCGAAAATGGACATCACCGAAGTCCCTGATGAAAAAGCGCCGGAGCATTTAAGTGAACAGGAAGCGGAGCGGATTAAACAGAAAGAAGGGGAACGCATTTTAGCGAAAATTCCCGACGATGCGTACGTCATTGCTTTGGCGATCGAAGGAAAGATGAAATCATCCGAACAATTTGCCGAAATTTTAGATAAGCTTGCCACGTACGGAAAAAGCAAAATTGCGTTCGTTATCGGCGGCTCGCTTGGCTTAAGCAAACAAGTGATGGAGCGAGCCGATGAAGTGTTGTCGTTTTCGAGAATGACTTTTCCCCACCAGCTGATGCGCCTTATTTTGCTAGAGCAAATTTACCGCGCGTTTCGGATTAACCGGGGGGAACCGTACCATAAATAGAGGCGGAGCAAAAAATAGAAGTAACGATAATGCTTGTGCGCCTGCATACTGTTAGGGTCCACTCTAAGATGATGGCGGCATAGTTGCGCCGCAATGTCATAAATGAGATTTACATAATGATGATAGGAAACTGTAAAATGATCGTTTCAAGTTGCGAATTAACATCAAGACAAAAGAATGATGCGACCGGGATGAGTGGCGAGCTGGCGAAGGTATAACTTTTTAGTTTAGAAAAGAAACGGTGAACAAACCTCCAAAAAATCCTCCGGCATTATGTGCAAGCCGGAGGATTACTATTTTCATTCTTGACAAATTGGCGATTTTGCACTTGGCAAATTCCCAATAAGTTGCTTTTAAATAAAAGTTTACTTTACACCTTTCATATAGCCTTCAATTTTTGGCGATAGCGCGAAAAGGAGAACGCCAAAGAGGATGGCCGCTCCGCCAATGACGCCAAAGTAAATCATTTCGGTCTCAGGTGTATAGAATTTGACAATTTGCGCATTAATTGCTTGTGCGGCGGCATTGGATAAAAACCATAAGCTCATCGTTTGCGCCGAGAAGGCGGCAGGTGCTAATTTTGTAGTGGCTGATAGCCCTACAGGTGACAAGCATAATTCCCCAAATACGACAATTAAATAGCTAAGAACGAGCCATAACGGGTTCACTAACGAATCGTCGCCGCCAAAGTAAGCAGGCAAAAGAATGACAATGTATGATAAGCCTGCGAACAATAAGCCTAAAGAGAACTTTTTAGGGATCGATGGCTGACGGCTTCCGAGCTTCACCCATAACCAGGCAAACACAGGGGCGAACAGGATAATAAATAACGGGTTTAATGATTGAAACCAAGCAGGCGAAATATGGATTCCTGCAAAGTCTAATTGTGTGCGTTTATCCGCGTAATTGGCAAGGATGGTCGATCCTTGCTCTTGAATAGCCCAGAACATCACGGAAGCGATAAATAACGGAATATAAGCAATAACACGTGAACGCTCTATTGCTGTTGTTTTCGGGCTGCGGTACATAACAATGAAATAGATCGCTGGAATTACGATGCCGAGAATTCCCACAAGAGCAATAAAGGTATCAAATGTCAGCAAATCCATTGGAATTGCGACAGCGATCAAGACAGCAATAAGAGCGGCCCCGACGCCAATCAGGGTGAAGACTTTTTTCTTTTCGGCCGGTGACAGAGGATTTGCCACAAATGTACCGGCAAGGCCAAGATTTTTTTTCTTGGTGAAAATAAAGACTAACAATCCTAAAAACATGCCGACAGCGGCGATACCGAAACCTAAGTGGAAATTGTATTTCATTCCCACCGTTCCTACAATTAACGGGGCAAGGAATCCCCCAAGGTTGATTCCCATGTAGAAAATGCTGAATCCCGCATCGCGGCGATTGTCTTCTTCGCTATAAATATCCCCTACAATGCTGGAAACGTTAGGTTTCAGCAATCCTGTGCCAAGCACGATCAAGACCATGGAAATGAAGAACATCGTGATGTTTCCGGGTATCGCCAAAGCGATATGACCAAACATAATTAAGATTCCACCGTAAAACACAGCTTTAGAAGTGCCGAATATTCTGTCAGCCAGCCAGCCGCCGATAATACCGGACATATACACTAGCGATCCGTAAATCGACATAATGGCAAGAGCAGTGGTTTCATCAAGCCCCAATCCGCCTTTTGATACTTCATAATACATATAGAAAACGAGGATTGCCCTCATTCCGTAATACGAGAAACGTTCCCAAAATTCGGTGAAGAAAAGCGTGAACAACCCCTTAGGATGGCCAAAAAAGCCCTGTTGAGGAACGCTTGCAACAATTTTCTGCTTGTTTACATTTGACATATAATAACCTCCTTTATTCTGATATAATATTTTATCTTTTCTATATTGTCTAAATATTTTTAAAGAATGAGGGGAGAAATGTCTTTAATACTTAATTAATTTTAAAGTAAATAATAAGTAAAGTAAATAATAAAATTTTTTAGAATAATAAGTTAGTTATGGCAAAGTTGATATTATTTCCTTTAGGAGCTTAAAAAGACTGATGGTTCCATCTTGTTAGCGAAATGCCGGCACTGGTACGTTGTTTGACACAGCTTTTTTTTATTTTTAAAACCGTTATGATAAAGAAGACAGTTGCAGGGATGATTAGTAAAATGTAGTTGCAAGCATTTATAAAAATGGTGGAGAAGAAGGGAAAAGCATTGTATCCATTTACAAAAGAGCTAGCGCAAGAAATCGTCGAACGGACGATGAAAATTTTAGGGAGAAATATTAACGTGATGGACCGGAAAGGCGTCATTATCGGCTCTGGCGATAAAGAGAGAATCGGCGATGTTCATGAAGGAGCATTGTTAGTATTAAAGGAGAATAGGGCCGTTGAAATTGACGAACAGGCTGTACAACAGCTAAACGGAGTCAAAATGGGGATTAATTTGCCGATTCATTTTCTAGGGGAAACGGCAGGAGTAATCGGCATTACGGGGCATCCCGACGACATTCGGGAGTATGCGCAATTAGTGAAAATGGCCGCAGAACTCGTATTGCAGCAATCATTTTTTTTAGAACAAGGACAATGGAAACAGCGCCTCATCGAAGAACTCATCAACCAGCTCATTTATGATGACCATATTGAAGAGGAACATTTTCTCAAACGGGCAAAGGCGCTCGGTATCGATTTATCTCTTCCTCGATTTGTGATGGTGATCGAAGTCCCCGAACAACAAATGCGTTTTTTTCGGGAGCTTACGTATGGATTGGAGCGGGAAGATGTGGCGGCTTTCACATATGCTTCCGAAATTGTCGTGTTGAAGTGGGCGCCTCACAAGGAACAAAGCATCAGGGATGTGGTCAGTGCAGCGGAAAGGTTGGCGCGAAAGGTGCATGGTGGGAAAATCGGCATCGGTCCTTATGGTGCCGATATTCGCAAATTAAAATATTCATACACGTTGGCCAGGCAAGCGATGAAGGTGGGCCGGAAGCTCTATCCTAATGACCGCGTTTATTACTATGAAAACATTGCCTTGGAAATGGTATTGTCACATATTGGGGAGCTGCCGTTGGCAAAACAAGTTTTTTCGTTTTACGAAAAATTGCTTTTTCATGATGAAACAGGGGAACTGCAAGAAACGCTGCGCACGTATATCGAAGAAAAAGGAGAAATGAATAAGGCAGCGAACAAACTGTTCATTCACCGCAATACGCTGCGCTATCGTTTAGAAAAGATTCGCCGCATTACCGGAAAAGATCCTTATAATGCAAAAGATTTATTGCAGCTTTACGCTGCCTCGATCATCTATCGTTTATATTGATTTGTTCATTTGCACAATGGCAAGGAAGTTAGAGGTTCGAAAATTTTGAATGCGCAAACAATGAAACGGGTCCTGGCAACGCTTACAATGTATATAAAGGGGGAGGGGCTGTTTATGGATGTTCAAGTAAGCGCATTAGGAGCGATCGTAGCACTAATTATTGCCATTGTGCTAATTTTGCGGAAAGTTTCTCCTGCTTATGGAATGATCGCCGGAGCTTTCGTTGGTGGAATGGTTGGTGGAGTAGATGTGGAGGATACGGTTGCGGTTATGATGGATGGAGCGAAAGGCATGATTCCTGCCATATTGCGCATTTTGGCAGCAGGAGTGTTGGCCGGGGCTTTAATTGAATCCGGGGCAGCGGCTTCGATTGCCGAGACGATCGTTCAAAAACTTGGAGAAACGCGGGCTTTGCTCGCGCTTGCGGTGGCGACGCTGCTGCTGACCGCGGTCGGAGTATTTATTGACGTCGCGGTCATTACCGTCGCGCCAATTGCGTTGGCAATCGCAAGCCGCGCGGGCTTATCGAAAACGGCGATTTTGTTGGCGATGATCGGCGGCGGGAAGGCGGGTAACATTATGTCACCGAACCCGAATGCCATCGCCGCAGCGGACTCGTTTCATGTTCCGCTGACGTCATTAATGGCTGCCGGAATCATCCCAGCAGCGTTCGGATTGATTGTTACGTACGTTATTGCAAAAAAACTTGTGCGGAGAGGAACGCTTGTTTATGATGTGCAGAAAAGAGAAGAGAGCGGGCAGCTTCCTTCCTTTTTTGCGGCCATCGCTGGTCCGCTCGTTGCGATATTGTTGCTCGCGTTGCGGCCGTTGTTCAATATTGCGATTGACCCGATGATCGCCCTTCCAATCGGCGGCATTGTTGGCGCGATAGCGATGCAAAAAGGGAAGGAGTTGAATGGTTATGCGATATCTGGGCTGGCGAAAATGTCCGGCGTTGCGATTATGTTAGTCGGAACAGGGACATTAGCGGGCATTGTGGCCAATTCTTCTCTCAAAGACGTGATCATTGCCGGTTTGGATCATCTTGGGTTGCCGGCGTATGTGCTGGCGCCAATTTCGGGAATTTTGATGTCTGGTGCGACCGCTTCGACGACGGCGGGAACGGCTGTTGCTAGCAGTGTGTTTGGCGGGACGATGATGAGTTTAGGAATTTCCGCGTTAGCCGGGGCTGCAATGGTTCATGCCGGTGCAACCGTGCTAGATCATTTGCCGCACGGCAGCTTCTTCCATGCAACGGCGGGCAGCGTCCACATGGAGATCAAAGAACGGCTTAAACTAATTCCGTATGAGTCGCTCATTGGGTTGACGCTTGCTGTCATATCGACGCTTATTTTCGGCATGCTTCGTTTGTTTTAACGATTACAACGGGAGTGGTGAATAAAATGAAAGTCATTATTGCGCCTGACTCGTTTAAAGAAAGCTTGTCCGCGCTTGCGGTGGCGAACGCGATTGAAAAAGGGTTTCGCGATATATTTCCCGATGCGGAATATGTGAAAATTCCGATGGCGGACGGAGGGGAAGGAACCGTTCAATCATTAGTCGACGCGACAGATGGGCGAATTGTGACAACGGAAGTGACAGGACCGCTTGGGGATCGCGTCCAAGCATTTTTCGGCATGCTTGGTGACGGAAAAACAGCAGTCATTGAAATGGCGGCTGCCTCTGGATTGCACCTTGTCCCGCGAGAAAAGCGAAATCCGCTTGTGACGACGACGAGAGGGACAGGGGAATTGATTCTCGCCGCGCTGAACGAAGGCGCCGAGCATATTATTATCGGCATCGGCGGAAGCGCGACAAATGACGGCGGAGCTGGCATGATTCAGGCGCTCGGCGGCCGCCTTTTAGACCGATATGGAAAAGAGATTGGCCCCGGAGGAGGAAGTTTGTCCGAACTTGCTGATATTGACCTGTCTAGGCTCGATGCACGGCTAAACCGTGTAAAAATTGAGGTTGCGTGCGATGTCGATAATCCGTTGACCGGCGAAAGAGGCGCCTCAGCGATTTTTGGTCCGCAAAAAGGCGCGACGCCGGAAATGGTCGCGACGCTAGATCAAAATTTGCAACACTATGCGGATGTCATTGAACGAGTGTTAGGCAAGCAGGTAAAAGATATTCCAGGTGCCGGCGCGGCCGGAGGGCTCGGCGCTGGATTACTTGCCTTTCTCCATGCGGAGCTGAAACGCGGTGTCGAGATTGTGTTGGAGACGGTGAAATTTCAAGAGAGAATTCAAGGTGCGTCGCTGGTGATTACGGGAGAAGGACGCATCGATGGACAGACGGTTTTCGGGAAAACGCCGATCGGCGTAGCGAAAGTGGCAAAGCGGTACCATATTCCGGTCATTGCGCTTGCCGGCTCCGTTTCCGATGATAGCGATGTCGTGCTAAGCCACGGAATTGATGCGCTTTATAGCATCGTGCCGGGAGTGATTCCGCTAGAAAAAGCACTAGAAAACGCGGAATATTACGTTGCCCAAACGGCTCGAAACATTGCGGCAGCTTGTAAAATCGGGAGAAATATGGGTTAAAAAATGGTTTTCAAAAACGAAAACAAGCTCTCTTATCAAAGAGAGCTTTTATTTTTAGTCTATCTGTTTCTTTAACCGTTCTTCGCGAACAGCGTGGTCAGCTAGTAAAGGGGTTATTTCGATAGGACGATCTTTTGTTTGTATAAAATAAAAAAGAGCCCTTCTCATCCAAGAAAGGCCTAGCTTTTCGACAAAACAAGCTATATGCTTCTTTCATATTCAGTTTGTGAATCGAGGAAAATCGGTCCAATTTTAGTTTTTTAGAAAATGCGCCGTCTTCCGAATCTTAAAAGAAACAGAGCAGCGATTAAGAAAAACGGGATAAATCTTCTTCCAAAGCCGGTACGCAGCACCATTCCCCCTCGTACGGGATCTATTCCTTCTACTATTCCTCTATGCACTCTTCCATAACGATCCATAATCTCAATAGGCTCTCCCACTAAATTTGGCATTTTATCCCTCCTTTCTGACCGGATATGATTTGAGAATAGGAGATACATGAACTAGGCTCATCCATTTTTAGCGAATAACCTATCCTGTAGGAGCCGCAGAAGTAGTGGTTTTACATTATAAATTGGCATGTTAGGAGATATGACTTGTTTCCTGTAATTCAATGTTTGTCCAAATCGATTTTTTGAAAAGGGCAGATCATGAACGATCTGCCCCCTTCCTTTTCAAGAAAAGTGAGACTAATCATCAGTTTAAATAAGAAATTTAAAAGAGAGTCGGTTTTATGGAGAATTAATAACCGCCAGCTCCTCCTAGACCGATGCAAGAACATCCGATAATGATGAGCAAGATGAATAGGACGACAATTAAGGCAAAGCTGCTCATATATCACACCTCCTATGAGTATTGGGAGGATAGCTAATGATGCATCCCTGTTTTTAAAATATGTTCTTAAAAAAGATTAGATTGGACAAACTCATCAACTAAAAAAAAAATGGTATTTTTATCTTAAAAAGGGTTCAGGGCCGTTTTGGATCTAAAACCAGCTTGTTGGCTTTATCGGCAAGCTGAAAGGTTATTTGATTTTTTTAAAAGAAAATTCAAAATATTTTATAATAATTGCTATCATAGTGATATTTATACAAGGAGGATTAAAATGGAAGATTTTATTTTGGAGTCCAGCTTTGGTCTACCTTTGCCTGGCAACAGGTCTTTTCTATTCGCTGCTTACTCGCTTTTTGCAAGTAAGGCATCTGAAAGAAATGATTAAACAAATGTTTCAAGGCAAAAGCTCGGAAGCGGGGATTTCTTCCTTCCAAGCTTTATCCGGACGGGTTGGGACGGGTAACATCGCCGGTGTTGCAACCGCCATTGCGTATGGGGGACCTGGTGCCGTGTTTTGGATGTGGCTCATTGCTTTCGTGGGGGCGGGGTCGGCATTTGTCGAGGCGGCCCTTGCACAAGTGTACAAAACGAAACAGGATGGCCAGTTTCGCGGCGGGCCGGCCTACTACATTGAGAAAGGGTTAAAAGTGAAATGGTATGCGGTAATTGTTTGCTATTGTTACAGTGTTGGCGACCGGTTTGCTCTTGCCGGGTGTGCAGGCCAATAGCATCGCCGCAGGAATCGAAAACGCGTTTGACATTGACCCAGCTATAACGGGAATTGGGATTGTCGTTCTTTTAGGCGCTATTATTTTCGGCGGTGTAAAGCGGATTGCCCGCGTAGCCGAATTTATTGTTCCGTTTATGGCGCTTGGATTACATTTTAGTGGCTTTATTTATCGTATTTGCGAATATTAGCGAACTGCCTCATGTGCTTGGCTTGATTTTCCGGAGCGCTTTTGGCATCGACGCGGCGTTTGGGGGAATTATTGGTGTTGCGATTTCGTGGGGAGTCAAGCGGGGGATTTATTCCAACGAAGCGGGTCAAGGAACCGCTCCGCACGCAGCCGCCGCTGCGGAAGTATCGCATCCGGCGAAACAAGGGTTAGTCCAAGCGTTTTCCGTCTATATCGATACATGGTTCGTTTGTTCGGCAACCGCATTTATGATTTTAATCACCGGCATGTATAATGTAACGCCGAAAGGAAAGGAGCCGATTGTGCAAAAGCTTGGCGATGTAGAACCAAGGCCTATTTTTACGCAAAAAGCAGTCGAAACGGTATTGCCAGGATTCGGTGTCCCATTTGTTGCGATCGCTTTATTCTTTTTCGCGTTTACGACCATTATGGCGTATTATTACATGGCGGAAACAAATTTAGCGTATATTACGAGACGAATGAAATCTAAATGGCTTCCATATGCGCTAAAAATTGCGATTTTAGTGGTAGTGTTTTACGGGCGGATCTTGCTTGGATGCTCGGCGATATCGGCGTCGGGAGCATGGCGTGGCTGAATATTATCGCGATCCTTTTATTAACGAAACCAGCATTAAAAGTGCTTAAAGATTATGAGGAACAGAAAAAAGCTGGCAAAGATCCGGTGTTCGATCCAGTGAAACTGGGCATCGCCGATGCGGACTTTTGGGAGAAGGAATATCCAGCTTCCCGCGCTATAGCGGTAAATGAAGACTAATATTTTCTAAAGAGAAAAAAGAGTTGTCTCTCGGCTTGAGACAACTCTTTTTTGCGTTATGGACGCGGCCATGAGGCAATCGCTTTGAGCGTTCCTTTTATGGAAAAACGCCCGAATTGATATGGAAGAATGAAATGGTCCCCTTTCGTTAAGTCGTATGCACGCCCTTCTGATATTAGCTGCCCCTTTCCATCAAGAATGCTGACGATAAGGAAATGTTTCGTTTGGTCCAAGTTGGCGGTTCCATTAATTTCCCACTTTTGCACGCCAAAGTAATCGCATTCGATAAATGTCGTAATTATAGCGTCGCCCGCTTTAGCGACGTTTGCATGAATATCCGCGTCGCGGTGCGGGACAGTAATGACGTCGAGCGCTTTATCTAAATGGAGTTCGCGTTTCTTCCCGTTGCTGTCGACGCGGTCATAGTCGTAGACGCGGTAGGTCGTGTCCGAGCTTTGCTGCGTTTCTAAGACGAGCGTGCCTTCACAAAGGGCGTGAATCGTGCCGCTAGGGACATAGAAAAAGTCGCCGGGCTTAATCGGAATTTTACGAAGCAGCTTGTCCCATTGCCCGTTTTCCATCATTTCCTTCAGTTCTTCTTTCGTTTTTGCATGATGTCCGTAAACAAGCTGAGCGCCTTGTTTACAGTCAATAATATACCAGCATTCCGTTTTGCCGAATTCGCCATTTTCATGTTCTTGGGCGTACGCGTCATCAGGGTGCACTTGCACCGATAAATCCGCGTTGGCATCTAAAATTTTCGTCAATAACGGAAAGCGGTCCGCTGGAAAGCGGCCGAATAAGTCATGCCGCTCTTGCCACAGTTGTCCAAGCGTCATTCCTTGAAACGGTCCGTTTTTAACCACGGTTTGTCCGTTCGGATGAGCGGAAACTGCCCAGCATTCTCCCGTATGTGCCGACGGGATGGAATAGCCGAATTCATCCGCCAATTTTGTGCCGCCCCAAATGCGCTCTTGAAAAATGGGAGTGAGAAAAATTGGCTCGATTTGCATGGGAATCACCCCTTTTATAGAGTTATACATGATTGCCATAACTTCATTATACAAAAATATTTCTGTTTATACTTGTTCAAATAATTGCATGACTTCTTCTTTTGTTTTGGCTTGTAGAAGCTGTTCGCGAAATTCGTCATCCATAAGTTTTCGAGATAAGAGTTGAAGAATTTTTAAATGTTCGTTACCCGCTTGTTCTTCTGGTACAGCGATCATAAAAATGAGCCGAGCTTTTTCTCCGTCTAAACTGTCCCAATCTACACCGCTGCGTTTTACCCCGAAGGCAACACACGTTTGCTTTACCGCATTACTTTTGCCATGAGGAATCGCAATGCCAAAGCCAATGCCTGTGCTTCCTTCCATTTCTCGATGGTACAGCGATTGTTTATATGCTTCTTTGTCGTATAAGGCTCCAGAACGATCGATCATAGTAGCCATTTCTTCCATAATCTCATCTTTCGTTTCTCCTTTTAGCTGCAGCTCAATCAATTCCATCGTCAGTAATTCTGTTAATTTCATTTTCGATTTCTCCCCTTTGCTTAGATTGAAGTAATTGATAAAATTCATCTGCAGTTTTGCAGATAGATAACTGTTTTAGCATTTGTTTGTCTTCGGAAAGAAGAGCTATTTCTTGAAACAGTTTTTTTATTTGCTTGTTATCGTTAAGGCGGTGGGCAATCATCAACACAAATTTTACCTGTTCACCATCCCAATCAATTGGCGAAGATAAGCGAGCTGCGCCAATAACGGATTGATTAATCCATTGCATTTGACCATGCGGAATGGCGATTCCTCCACCGATATATGTTGAGGAAAGTGTTTCCCGCTCTTTGGCGCTTTGTCCATATAGTGGTTCTACGTATCCTCGTTTGTAAAGTTCATCTGCTATATAGTCAATGGCTTCAAAGCGATTAGCAACGGATATATCAAGAAAAATACATGAAGGGTTTGTTAGTTGCCTTAACATTTCATAACGGCTTGGCTGGGACATACGTTCTATCCATTGCTCTATCATGTCAAGCTCTTGTTTTGGCAACAGAGGGCTTACCGTGATTACAGGAATTTTTCGATGCTTTAACGGAACAGTGCTAATAATTACATCTGGCTTTGTTGTAGCAATGATTTCATTGAGTTTTGCGATCGATGTAGCAGTAGCAATCTCTAATTTTGGAAATGCAGCGGATATCTTTGCTTCGATGAGACGAGATGTTCCTGAACCAGTGGCACAAACAATAACCGCTCTTATTTTCTCATTTTTGTGCTGTATTCGTTCCAAAGCCGCTTGAATATGAAGAACAATATAGGCGACCTCATCTTCAGGAATTGGAACATTTATTTTTTTCTCCACCTCTGGAATTAGCGACAGCACAATTTCAAACGGATAGCGATACATTTGTTTGATATCTTTTAATAAGGGATTTTTTACGGCTAACCCGTTCCGCAATCGATTGAGTGTAGAATGAACATGAATCGTAAGTCCAATTAGTAATTCTTTATCTTCGCGTAAGCGTTCATCGGTATGAAAGGAAATATCATGAATAAGCTCTTTTACAATTTGCATTGCCTCGTTATCCATTTTTGTTAACAGTTGTTCAATATCTTTTTTTTCATTTGTCTGATCATATCGCAATCTTGCACCAAGCAGATGCAACGTGATATACCCAATTTCTTCATCAGGGATTTTTACAGCAACCCATTGTTCAATTTGTTTCGCTAATTGTTCAGCAAGCCGATACTCGGGTTTTGTTTGCAATTCTTGCAACTGATTTGGATTGATATTAATACGATGCCCCATTTTAATCCGTTTAATTGCGATAGCGATATGCACTGTTAAACTGATGACAGACTGATCGGTAAGAGGAAATTCAAGCCATTCATCTATTTTTCGTATTTCTTTTTCAATTAAAGCAAGTTCGTATGGTTTCAATACGTCTTCAATTAATTTTAGTTGCTTGGCATCAAATATATAGTAAGAATGGTCTACAAGAAGTTCTACCAATCGTGACAGGGCGGTGCGCCATGCCTGTTCGGTTCCTTCTACTTTTATGCCGAGGTGAGGTTTCCGGATAAGTACAAGGCCGAACGATTGCAGCCATTGTTCGATTTCTTCTAAATCATTTTGAATAGCTGATTTACTGATATAAAATCGTTCGGCGAGCTGTTGCATCGTTACCGGTTTGTCTTCTGTGAGAAGTATTTTTATGAATTGAAGTTTTCGATAATCTTGGGAAGAATTTGTTTCTTCAAACAGGGACAAATCATGAAGAAGCTTTTGTTTTTCCGCCTCCTTCCCTCTAATAATGACCCCAACACTTGGTTTTCGCTCTATAACAATGTTTGGATATTTCTCGGAAAGAAATTCATCGAGTTCTTTTAAATCGTTACGAATTGTTTTCTCTGAACAAACTAGTTGACTCGCTAACGCTGCAACCGATGTGTACGTATGGGCAGTTAATAGCTGCTTTAATAATTGTTTATGGCGGGAAAGCATCACTATTCACCTCCTTATGTTTGTATTTCAATGAGATAAAAAGTGACAGCTTGTCGACAAAGTCGACAAGCTGGGAATCTTTGCTGTAAGCAAAGATTCTGAAACTAGACTGGTTTTTTAATGGCATTAACGAGCAAGGCAGTGACAACCGTTCCGATAATGATAGATACGAAGAACATCGGTACATGTTCTACAGCTTGGAATACGGCAACAATCGGACCGCCATGTGGTACATGATCGGTAACGCCGCTTAACATGGCAATGACGGAACCCACCATTGAACCGATCATAATGCTTGGAATGACACGAAGAGGATCTCGTGCTGCGAATGGAATAGCACCTTCAGTAATACCGACGAGCCCCATAGCAAGTGCCGCTTTTCCAGCTTCCCGTTCTTCTTCCGTGAATTTGGATTTGTTAAGCAATGTTGCTAATCCTAGTCCAAGAGGCGGTATACAAATCGCTACAGCAATCGCCCCCATAATATGGGCATTTCCTTCTGCAATCATAGCAGAACCAAATAAAAAGGCAACTTTGTTGACAGGTCCTCCCATGTCAAATGCAATCATTGCTCCGAGAATCATAGCAAGAATCACTTTGCTAGCTCCTTGCATGCTGTTGAGCCAAGAAGTGAGCCATTCCATAATGCCGGCAATTGGCTGACCGAGAATGAAAATGAAAATAACTGCTACAAGGATCGAAGAAAATAAAGGAATGACCAGTATTGGCATAATCGGTTGAATAATTTTCGGTACAGGAATGCTTTTAATCCATTTTGCGATGTAGCCAGCTAAAAATCCAGCGATAATTCCTCCGATAAATCCAGCGCCTGCTTCACTGCCATAAAAACTTCCATTTGCTGCAATATAACCCCCGATCATACCAGGAGCGAGACCAGGGCGGTCAGCGATACTGATGGCGATAAAGCCAGATAAAATTGGAACCATGAAGGTAAAGCTAGCTGTTCCTACATTGAGAATATCGTTCCATATAGACTCTTTTGGAATAACAAGGCCTTTTTCTGTTGGTTCACCGCCAATAGCGAGAGAAAGAGCGATTAAAAGTCCGCCGATTACGACGAATGGAATCATATAGGAAACGCCATTCATCAAGTTACGGTAAATTGGATTTTGTTTTTGTTTTCGTTCTGTTTTCACTTCCTCAATAGTTTTGAGTGTATCGGACTGTGGCTTTCCGTATACGGGAACTTCATTGCGTTCAAATTTAGCAATGAGCTCTTCAGGTTTACGGATACCGTCTGTGACGGATACTTCAAGCACCCGTTTCCCATAAAAACGGCTTTTATCTACTTGCTTATCAGCAGCAATAATAATTCCATCTGCAGATTGAATGTCCTCTGGAGTTAGTTCATTTTCTACTCCAATGGAACCTTGTGTCTCTACTTTCATTTCATGTCCCATTTTTTCCGCCGCTTTTGCTAGTTTTTCAGCGGCCATATATGTGTGCGCAATACCATTAGGACATGATGTAACGGCAAGTAGTTTCATGTTGTTACCTCCTTTTTTGTAAACCTTTTCACAATTTAATACTAACGTAATTCGACATCGAAAATAGAATAAATAGATACCGTAAGTTCCGGTAAAAAATTGTGGAAATAGAGAAAGAGCCGTTCCATAAGACGGCTCTTTTGTTATGATGGATCGTCGCCGATTTTGTTTAAAGGCTGCTGAGCCGGCCCTTCGACGACATCGCCGTGAATGGAAAAGCGTGAGCCGTGACACGGGCAGTCCCACGTGCGGTCGCCGCTGTTCCATTCGAGTTCGCATCTCATGTGGGTGCATGTCGTATCGACGATGAACAATGTCCCGCTTTCATCTTTATACGCGCCGGCACGTTTTCCGTTCACGACGACAACGGCGCCTTCGCCGTTTGCCAAGTCTTCCGGCTTGCGGACGACCATCTCTATTTTTCCTTCGACGAGATGTTTCGCGACATCGACATTTTGCGTAAGAAAATGTTTAACGCTTGGGTCGGCATAAAACCGCGACGGAGTATATAAGTCATGGTAGCGGTTGTCGCGGCCTAGGATCAGGTCGCTGATTAATAGCCCCGCTACTGTTCCATTCGTCATGCCCCACTTGCGGTACCCTGTCGCGACATAGATGTTCGGTGCGCCCGCGGTCATGTTTCCGATGTACGGCACTTTATCGAGCGTCGTTAAATCTTGCGCCGACCAGCGGTATGGGATGTCGGTCACCGTAAATAACTCCGAGGCAAACGACTGTAACGCCTCGTAATGCCGCATTGTTGGAACGCCCTGTCCTGTCTTGTGGTTTTCCCCGCCGATTAAAATTAAGTTTTCCCCATTCATGGTGGTGTAGCGGACGGAACGCTTCGGGTTGTCCGCGCTTAAATACATGCCGCCAGGATAGGTTTCAGCGATTTTCACGCCTAATACGTAAGAGCGTTCCGCGTACATGCGCGAAAAGTAAAAACCGCCGTCATAAAACGGAAAATGGGAACAAATGACGACATGCTCGCATGCAACACGTTTTTTGTCACGGGTGACGACCGCAAGCGTCGATCCTTGCTCAATGTCAGCGGCAGGAGTGTGCTCATAAATGTGCCCGCCGGCTTGGACAATGGAATTCACTAGTTTTACCAAATATTTTAATGGATGAAATTGCGCCTGATTTTTCATCACTACAGCGGCTTTCACGGGGATCGGAAGTGGGATCGAATCGACGAACTCCCCGTCAATGCCGAGCTTTTCATACGCTTTCCATTCGTTTATCAACTTTGTCAGCGATGAGGAAGAATCGGTGTATATATACGCGTCTTGTTCCATAAAATCGCAGTCAATGGCTTCTTGTTTAACCGTGCTTCGAATAAAACGCAATGCTTCCATGCATGCTGCATAGTACAGTTTCGCTTTTTCCAGTCCAAGGTGGCTGATCAGCTCATCATAAATGATATCGTGCTGGGCGGTAATTTTTGCCGTCGTATGCCCTGTCGTTCCGTTGAGAAGACGGTCCGCTTCCAATAAAGTGACGCGCGCTCCTTTTTTGGCGAGCAAATAGGCGGTCGTGATTCCAGAAATTCCTCCGCCGATAATAGCGACATCGGTGCGGATATGTTCTGATAGTTTCGGGAACGACGGCAGCGCGACCGATGTCCGCCAATACGGTTCCAGTGATGAAGGAAGAGATGGCATCGTAACAAAAGCCTCCTTATTGCGTGTTAATATACATTAGTTTTGCTCGTTCTTAGGCAAACTATCCATCTGTGTTCTAACAATCGGTAAACAGAGGTTAAAAATGACTTAGAAAATCTGTCTATGATAAAATAAAGAAAAAACAGACATGTGGGAAACAAGCGAGAAGAGCGGCTTATGTACACAGGAGAAGGGTAGTTGATACAATGAAAATATGGCAGAATATGGAGTTATGCCTTTTGATGAGAAGACTATGGAAAAAAGACAAATTGACGTTTTTGCATTCGTATCGTGTCACAAAAATATTGATGTCATTTGTTCATTATGCTGAGCTCGAGACGGAGAAGATAAAAAATTTAGAATTAGGCTCTCTACTTCATGATATTGGAAAAATAAAGGTGAGAGCAGAGATTTTGCAGAAAAAAGGAAAGCTTCTTGAACATGAATACGAGGAAATGAAAAAGCACCCGCAATTGGGAGCAGAGATTTTGGCGAAATATGCGCTTCCAGAAATGGTGGAAAAAATGGCGCTTTCTCATCATGAACGTTGGGATGGCAATGGATATCCATATGGATTGAAAGGAAAGGAAATTCCACTAGAAGCAAGAATATTAGCGCTTGCCGATTCGCTGGAGGCGATGACGGGAATTCGCCCGTATCGTTCTTCGTTAAGCTGGGAGGAAGCGTACGAAGAAATCGTGAAAGGAAAAGGAACACAATTTGATCCCGAACTGGCGTCGATGTTTCTCCGATGGATGGAATATGAGCGGATTCCTGTCGAATACAGCTTATCGGCATTGCTAGAAAACACTATATATTAAAATAGGCAGATGTAGCGTTAGCCATCTGCTTTTTCTTTTTTGCTCTTGCATGCAATAAAAATGAAAGATGGTACAATAGAAGCGAAGACATAGCGAAGCGTTGCGTTAGCGTCTCTCTCCGATGGAGGAGCGCTTCAACTCTACATGTAAGAGTGGGAAAAAATTCGAAAAATAATAGTTAAAGGAAGATCAGAAGTGAATAAATATTCAAGTTTTTATGAAGGAAATTCATCTATTTGGCACGATAGTTCCATTTTGGAACATTACGGATTAAATGAATTGAATTTCGAGTCGATTAAAAATTACCGAGAAAAGTTTGCAGCTGTCAAGCCAAATCATCCGTGGAACGGGTTGGAGACGAAAGAATTTTTATACAAGATCGGTGCATGGGGGAAACTGCGGGATAGCAGCAAAGAAGGGGTTACGTTGGCCGGATTGTTAATGTTTAGTGAGGAACGCGTTATTACAGAAGTTTTGCCGCAATATTTTCTTGAATACCGTGAAAGTTTGGACGGTATAGTAACGAACGATTGGATAAAGCGATTCACCTCTCAAGACGGCACATGGTCCGGCAATTTGTACGATTTTTATTTTAAAGTGATGTCACAGCTGCAGAAACATAATCTGGCCCGTTCCGTGCAAACTGCGCTGCGCGAGGCGC
This sequence comes from Parageobacillus sp. KH3-4, assembly GCF_022846435.1. Classification (NCBI taxonomy): domain Bacteria; kingdom Bacillati; phylum Bacillota; class Bacilli; order Caryophanales; family Anoxybacillaceae; genus Parageobacillus; species Parageobacillus sp. KH3-4. The sequence continues at coordinate 3,769,422 of NZ_AP025627.1, read as the reverse complement.
TTGTCAATGCCATTGTTCATGCCGATTATTTAGGAGAAGGCGGCATTATTGTAGAAAAAGAAAACGGTGTGTTTCGCTTTGCCAATCCAGGATTATTTCGCATTCCGATCGATTCGGCGCTTTCTGGGCATATGAGCAATCTCCGCAATCCGAATTTGTTTAAAATGTTTATTTTGATCGGTCTTTGCAAGCGAGCTGGTTTCGGGTTAAAGCATATTGTCGCAACATGGAGCGACCCGCAATGCAAACAGCCTGAATTTATTCAACATTCGAATCCAGAACGAACTGTCGTGATATTATATCCGTTCGATTTTCCAGATGAAACAGCTGTATCATATGAAACAGATATATATCAAGATATAGAACAGCATGATAACGGCGAAATAGATCTTACGTTAACGGAAGAAGATGCAAACTCCGTAAATAAGCAGTCAATCTCCATAAATAGCGAAGATAGCTCTATAAATAGCGAAGAAAACTCCGTGAATAAACAAGCAAACTCCGTAAATAATCAACCGATCTCCATAAATAGCGGTGTTTACTCCGTAAATATCGAAGGAAACTACGTAAATAATGATTTGAACTCCGTAAATAATCACCTTAACTCCGTAAATAACGAGCCGTCTTCATCTGATCCAGACAAAGAAAAGAGTGAAATCGATGAAAAACTATGGAACATTGCGGAGTTAGCAAGAAAGAAAAAACGATTGCCTCCAAGTGTGATGGAAAATATCATTTTGCAGCTTTGTGCGCAAAGACCGCTGATGTTAAAGGAATTAGCGGCTTTATTGGAGAGAACACCGGACGGATTAAGGAACAACTATTTAGGGAAGCTAATCGAAGAAGGGAAAATCCGTCTGAAATATCCAGATCAGCCAAATCATCCGAAACAAGCGTATATGAAAGCGACGGAATAGAAGGCGCCATCAGGCAGCCTTCTTTTTTTATGTTACATAGAAGTTTGTAGTGAATGGCACAATGAGAAAATTACGCCTTAGGTCTTAGAGAAAAATAACGCCTCAGCTCATTATCGAAATAGGGAACGGTTGCTAGGATGGAGGCAGAAAGGAGGGAAAAAGGTGAAAAAAATCGGATTGTTCATCATTGGTGCGATTGCGGCGGTTACGCTTTTTGCCAACCTTGGTTCTCTCGCTGTTTTGGCAGTGAGCCTTGTCATTTTGTATTATGCTTGGAAACGATGGATGAAAGCAGACACAACAATGAAAAAACTTTTTTGGATTGCGATCGGGATCATCGCTTTCGTTGCTTCCGCTTCGAATGCGCCTGCGCTCATTGCGGTTGCCGCGGCGTATGTGTTGTATGTAGTTTATCAAAAATGGAATGAAACCAAACAGATGAAGCCGAAAGAAATCGATGACCCGTTTGCTCATTTTGAAAAGCAGTGGGCAGAGTTAGAACGAAACTTTTAAAGGAGGAAAACAGGGATGGCCGATTTATTAACGAGAATCAAAAATATCATCATGGCTGATTTGCATGAGATGATCGATCAAAAAGAAAAGAAAAATCCAATTGCTTTATTAAATGAATATTTGCGGCAATGCGAAAAGGAAGTAGAAAAGGTTCGTCATCTGCTTGAGCGGCAGCACCTATTGAAGACAGAACTCATGCGCGAATACAATCAGGCGAAAGAGCTTGCGGATAAGCGGAAGTATCAAGCGCAAATCGCTTCCCAGGCGGGGGAAAACGAATTATATGAATTTGCCGTTTTGGAACAGACAAAATATGAAGAGAGAGCAGCCCGAATACAAGAGTTGCTTCAGCAAGCAACAAACGAGTTAGAACAGTTGGAAAGAAAATATGAAGAAATGAAACATAAATTAAAAGATATGCACATTCGCCGCATGCAGCTTATGGGGCGGGAGAATGTCGCACGCGCGCATTACCGGATGGATAAAGTGCTGCAAGCAGGATGGAACGATGCCGCTTATTCCCGTTTTCACGAAATGGAACAATACTTAGAACGCTTGGAACAAAACGTCAAAGCCAATTACTATGCAAGCACGATTGACGCACGCATCGCGCAATTGGAGAAAAAGCTGGAAACAGAAAAGACAAATTCCATTTCATAACGGAACCGTGGTATTCTAAAAGGGCGTATACATATTAGCGCCCTTTTTTCGCTAGCTGTATAATGGAGATGCGGCAATCGTCATAAGGAGGGAGGAAAAAAGATGCTTCGTCAGCAAAAAACAGATCACGCCGCTTGGCTTGCCATGATCGCCATCATTCTCTTTTTGGCAGAGCTGCTATTGTTTCAACATGGGAATATTTTCTCCATGCTTTTCGCAATTGGCTGTATGTATATAGGGCGAAAGCGGATGCCGAAGCTGTCAGGTATTGTTCTGTTTTGGCTTGGACTCATTAGTTTTGTCATTTCGTTAGCTAGCATGGTGACATTTCGCATTTCATTGTTTCTTATTTTAGTGTATATCATTTGGCAGTACATGCAATCGAAAAAAGCCCCTGTGCAGATACAGCCAATCATGACCGAGCGAAAGCATGACGAGTCCTCCCTCCTTGAGCGAAAACCGCTCTGGAATAACAGCTTCTTTAGCAGCCAAAAAACACCGGAACGTGTTTATGAATGGGAAGATATTAACATTCAAGGCGGGATTTCCGATGTGGTGATTGATTTAAGTTATACGGTGCTTCCGAAAGGAGAAGCCGTCATTGTCATCCGCCATTTGATCGGAAACGTGCAAATTCTTGTGCCGTATGAAGTGGAAGTGCGCCTGCACCATTCGGCAATCTATGGCTCCGCTATTGTTTTTGAGCGAAAGGAAGCGAATTTGTGGAACGAAACCGTTTGTTTTCAAACAAAAGGATATGAGGAAGCGGAGCAAAAGGTCAAAATACTCACCTCGATGATCATCGGGACAATCGAGGTGAAGCATGTATGAATGCGGTGCAGCGCTATATTGTCGCAGGAATTGGCTTTTCATTGTTCGTTTTCATTGTTACATCAGTGCTAATATTTCTCACGTATCCGTTACCGGACTGGTCTTTATTATGGGAAAAAGAAATAATGGGTGTTCCGTTTCTGTTATTTATGACGGGGGTTAGTATAGCCGCTGGAACAGTGTTTGGCATTGTGTTCGGGTTTTTTTGGCAAAAACAGTGGCGAATGGTAATGGATTCGCTGCGCCAGCTCGAACATGGCCAGCCTGTTTCCTCTATGGAGCCTCCAAAGCTGAAAGAAGTGGCAGCGATGGTAGCGCACATTCAAAAAATTCAAAAGCAGATAACGGAACAAGTGAAATTGTCGCAGCGGCTCGCTAATGAAAGGGCGGAAGAGCAAGAAAAGCGGATTCAGGATATCATTTCCCAAGAGCGGCATCGGCTTGCGCGCGAGCTTCATGATTCGGTCAGCCAGCAGCTGTTTGCCGCCTCGATGCTTATTTCCGCCATCAATGAAACAAAAACGTTTTCCGACGAGCGCGAAGAAAAACAGTTTCGTTTAATTGAAGAAATGATTCACCAATCGCAATTGGAAATGCGGGCGTTATTGCTTCATCTTCGCCCGATCGCCCTCAAAGGCAAATCGCTCAAAGAAGGGATTCAAGAGTTATTGATGGAACTAAAGCAAAAAGTGCCGCTGCATATTGAGTGGAAAGTGGAAGACATTCCGCTTGATAAAGGGGTAGAAGACCATTTATTTCGCATCTTGCAAGAGTCGATTTCCAATACGCTTCGTCATGCAAAGGCGACAAAATTGGAAGTATTGTTAGTGAAACGAGACCAACTTGTCATTTTGCGTGTATCGGATGATGGCGTCGGCTTCCAAGTCGACCAAGTGAAAGCAGGGTCGTACGGTTTGCAAAATATGCATGAACGCGCGCTGGAGATCGGCGGGACACTGCAAATCATCAGTGTGCCAAATCAAGGAACGCGGTTAGAGGTGAAAGTGCCGATTATAGAGGGGGGAAAATCGTGATCCGTGTCTTATTGGCCGATGATCATGAAATGGTGAGAATCGGCGTTTCGGCATTTTTGGCGTCGCAGCCGGATATGGAAGTGGTGGGAGAAGCCGATAGCGGCAAGCGCGCTGTGGAGTTGGCGCTAGAGCTGCGCCCAGATATTATTTTAATGGATTTAGTGATGCCGGAAATGGACGGAATTGAAGCGACAAAGCAGATTATCGCCCAGTGGCCGGAAGCGAAAATTATCGTTGTAACGAGCTTTTTAGATGATGAGAAAGTGTATCCGGCCTTGGAAGCCGGGGCAACAAGCTATATGCTGAAGACGTCGAAAGCGAACGAAATTGCCAACGCGATCCGTGCCACGTTTTACGGCCAATCGGTGTTAGAACCGGAAGTGACGAATAAAGTAATGACAAAAATGAAACAAAAGAAAGAACCCCTCCCTCACGAAGAATTGACGAACCGGGAGATGGAAGTGCTTTTGTTAATGGCGCAAGGAAAAACGAATCAAGAAATCGCTGATGAGCTGTTTATTGCGGTGAAAACGGTGAAAGTCCACGTCAGCAACATATTAAGCAAACTAGGAGTACAAGATCGGACACAGGCGGTGATTTATGCATTTAAACATTCGTTAGTCAAATAGTTCATTGGTAAAGCGATAAACGAAAGAAAGGGAAACAACGATGATGGAGGCCATAAAAAAGTAGAAAGGCAGCATAAAGACGGCGCAGAAAAACATCCATCCCCTATGATAGATGGGGATGGATGTTCCTTTTAGCTTGCTTATTTTTCTTGCGTATGTTTTTATGCCGCTGATGCATGGCTTTCGAATATATGAACATTTTATGAACACATTGCTCAACATTTCACAAATTAGACAAACTAAAAATTCCATTGGCTATTTATAATAGGGGTGTAATAGATGGAAGTATTTCCATCTTATATTTTTAATTTTAATTGTGAAATATTTCACAAAGAAAGGAGACTATGTATGGCTGTTGAGGAAAGAGCAATCGATAAAAAAATCGAAGTGGCAAAAATGATTGATAAGCTCGTCGCTAATGCACAGAAAGCGTTAGAACAATTTCGCGCTTACGATCAAGAAACGATCGATCATATCGTGAAAGAAATGGCGTTAGCCGGGCTCGACAAGCATATGGCATTAGCCAAGCTCGCAGTAGAAGAAACAAAACGCGGTGTATATGAAGATAAAATCATAAAAAACCTTTTTGCGACAGAATATATATACCACAATATTAAGTATGATAAAACAGTCGGGATTATTCATGAAAATCCGCATGAAGAAATTATCGAAATTGCCGAACCTGTTGGCGTTATTGCTGGGATCACACCGGTAACAAACCCGACATCGACAACGATGTTTAAAGCGTTAATCTCGATAAAAACACGCAACCCGATTATTTTTGCTTTTCATCCATCGGCGCAACGATGCAGCAGCGAAGCAGCAAGAGTGCTGCGCGATGCGGCGATTCGGGCAGGAGCTCCAGAACATTGCATTCAATGGATTGAAACTCCGTCGCTTGAAGCAACGCGTCAGCTTATGCACCATCCTGGCGTTTCTCTCATTTTAGCAACTGGTGGCGCCGGTATGGTGAAAGCGGCGTACAGCTCTGGAAAACCAGCTTTAGGCGTCGGACCTGGCAATGTGCCTTGCTATATTGAAAAAACGGCAAACATTAAGCGGGCGGTAAATGATTTAATTTTATCGAAAACGTTTGATAATGGCATGATTTGCGCTTCCGAACAAGCAGTCATTGTTGATAAAGAAATTTACGAACAAGTAAAAAAAGAAATGATTGAAAACCGTTGTTATTTCTTAAATGAAGAAGAAAAGAAAAAAGTAGAAAAGCTCGTTATTAATGAAAATACATGCGCCGTCAACCCGGATATCGTCGGAAAGCCAGCTTATGAAATTGCGAAAATGGCTGGCATCGCTGTGCCGGAAGACACAAAAATTCTTGTTGCTGAGTTAAAAGGGGTTGGACCAAAATATCCGTTGTCTCGTGAAAAATTAAGCCCTGTCCTTGCTTGTTATAAAGTAAACAGCACGGAAGAAGGATTTAAGCGCTGTGAGGAAATGCTGGAATTTGGCGGCTTGGGACATTCTGCTGTCATCCATTCCGATGATCAAGAAGTGGTTACCGAATTTGGCAAACGGATGAAAGCGGGACGGATTATCGTTAATGCGCCGTCTTCGCAAGGAGCAATCGGTGATATTTACAATGCGTACATTCCGTCATTAACGCTGGGATGCGGCACGTTTGGCGGGAATTCTGTTTCGGCAAACGTCAGTGCGGTTCATCTTGTCAATATTAAAAGAATGGCGAAAAGAACGGTAAATATGCAATGGTTTAAAGTGCCGCCGAAAATTTATTTCGAAAAAAATGCCGTACAATACTTAGCGAAAATGCCGAACATTTCCAGAGCTTTTATCGTCACCGATCCGGGAATGGTCAAGCTCGGATATGTCGATAAAGTGCTGTATTACTTGCGCAGACGCCCGGATTATGTGCATAGTGAAATTTTCTCCGAAGTAGAACCAGATCCTTCTATTGAAACGGTAATGAGAGGCGTCGACATGATGAGAAACTTCGAGCCAGACGTGATTATCGCGCTCGGAGGCGGCTCGCCAATGGATGCGGCAAAAGCGATGTGGCTCTTTTACGAGCATCCGGCAGCGGATTTCAACGCATTAAAACAAAAATTTTTAGATATTCGAAAACGCGTTTATAAATATCCAAAACTAGGCCAAAAAGCGAAGTTTGTCGCCATTCCGACGACATCAGGAACAGGATCGGAAGTAACGTCTTTTGCCGTCATTACCGATAAAAAAACGAATATAAAATATCCGTTGGCAGATTATGAATTGACACCGGACGTCGCGATTGTTGATCCACAATTTGTCATGACCGTGCCAAAACATGTCACCGCCGATACGGGAATGGATGTATTGACACATGCGATCGAAGCGTATGTCTCCAATATGGCAAATGATTATACCGATGGTCTTGCCATGAAAGCAATCCAACTCGTATTTGAATATTTGCCGCGGGCATATCAAAACGGAGCGGATGAGCTTGCCCGGGAGAAAATGCATAACGCCTCTACGATTGCGGGAATGGCATTTGCCAACGCGTTTTTAGGCATTAACCATAGTTTGGCTCATAAACTTGGCGCGGAATTCCATATTCCGCATGGGCGCGCGAATACCATTTTGATGCCGCATGTCATTCGCTATAACGCAGCGAAACCGAAAAAATTTACCGCATTTCCGAAATACGAGTATTTCAAAGCGGACCAGCGCTATGCAGAAATTGCGAGAATGCTCGGCTTGCCGGCCCGCACAACGGAAGAAGGGGTCGAAAGCCTCGTTCAGGCGATCATTAAGCTGGCAAAACAGTTGGATATGCCGCTGAGCATTGAAGCATGCGGCGTCAGCAAACAAGAATTTGAAAGCAAAGTTGAAAAATTAGCCGAATTGGCTTTCGAAGACCAATGTACTACTGCTAACCCGAAACTCCCGCTTGTTAGCGATTTAGTTCATATTTATCGCCAAGCGTTTAAAGGAGTTTAAAACCCTCCCCTATAGAAAAGAGGATGGCTCATCTACCGCTCACGAGCACAGCGAGCCATCCTTTTTCCATGTGCAAAAAGCTTTCATGAGAGGAAGGAGGAGATGGTCATTGATTACGTAAGAGATACTGTACCTTCTGTTCCGTTTAGAATTCGCTGTGCCATTTGCACGCTTTTTTCCGAAGGAGGCTCGATTCCTTCCAAAGGGTATTTTAATCCAAGTGCTTTCCATTTGTATACTCCTAATTTATGGTACGGGAGAATTTCAATTTTTTCCACATTATTTAACGTACGAATAAAAGCGGCGAGACGGCGCAAGTCATTTGGGTCGTCTGTAATGGTTGGCACGAGAACATGCCGGATCCAAACGGGAACGTTTTTTTCGGATAAAAACCGAGCAAATTGTAAAATATGTTTATTGGTTTTTCCTGTCAATTTCCGATGTTTTTTCTCATCAATATGTTTTAAATCAAGCAAAATTAAATCAGTATAAGAAAGCAATTCGTTTAATTTTTGCTGGAACGGTGCTTCCGTCGTGTAGCATCCTCCCGATGAATCGACCGCGGTATGAATGCCCAGTTTTTTGCATGCTTTAAATAATTCAATTAAAAAATCGATTTGTAACAAAGGCTCTCCGCCGCTGACGGTAATTCCACCGTTGGAAGCGTTGATAAACGGCAAGTATGTTTTCACGTCATCGATAATTTCTTCGACGGTCATTTCTTTTCCTTTCCCAATTTCCCACGTATCGGCGTTATGGCAATATTGACAGCGCAATACACATCCTTGTGTAAAGATGACATAGCGAAGGCCCGGCCCATCGACGGTGCCGCACGATTCGATGGAGTGAATAAATCCTTTCATGCGCATGTTCTCCTTCCTAAGAGAAATATCCCCCTCTCAAGAAGGAGGGGGGAGATTATTACATCGTTTCGTGGAACGTGCGGTTAATGACGTCAATTTGTTGTTCGCGCGTTAGTTTAATGAAGTTGACGGCATATCCAGAAACGCGAATCGTTAATTGCGGATATTTTTCTGGATGTTCCATCGCATCTAATAACGTTTCGCGATTCAACACGTTAATGTTGAGATGATGCCCGCCTTTTTCCATGTATCCGTCTAAAATGGCGACAAGGTTGCGAACACGGTCTGGTTCCTCTTTTCCTAACGCTTTCGGCACGATCGAGAACGTATTCGAAATGCCATCTAATGCATGTTCATATGGCAATTTCGCGACAGAGCTTAACGAAGCGAGCGCTCCTTTCGTGTCACGGCCGTGCAACGGGTTTGCTCCTGGGGCAAACGGTTCGCCAGCGCGGCGGCCATCTGGTGTATTTCCGGTTTTTTTCCCGTATACGACGTTGGATGTAATCGTTAAAATCGATAGCGTATGTCTCGAATCGCGATACGTTTTATGTTTTTTCAATTTCGTCATAAAACGTTCAACTAAATCAACGGCAATTTGGTCGACGCGATCATCGTTATTTCCGTATTTCGGGAAGTCGCCTTCCATTTCAAAATCAACGGCAATGCCGTTTTCATCGCGGATCGGCTTGACTTTTGCGTATTTGATCGCACTTAACGAATCGACGACAACCGATAACCCGGCAATACCAGTGGCCATTGTGCGTAAAACGTGAGTATCGTGAAGCGCCATTTCAATGCGTTCATAACAATATTTGTCGTGCATGTAATGGATGACATTAAGTGTGTTAATATAAAGTTCGGCAAGCCATTCAAGCACTTGATCGAATTTATGCATCACTTCGTCATAATCTAAATATTCGGAGGTGATTGGCGCAAATTCAGGGCCAACTTGAATTTTTAATTTTTCATCGACGCCGCCGTTAATCGCATATAACAATGCTTTTGCGAGGTTGGCGCGCGCTCCGAAAAATTGCATTTGTTTGCCGATTCGCATCGCCGATACGCAGCAGGCAATTCCGTAGTCATCGCCAAATTCAACGCGCATTAAGTCGTCGTTTTCATATTGAATCGAACTTGTTTTTATCGACATTTTTGCACAATATTCTTTGAACGCTTCCGGCAATTGTTTCGACCAAAGTACGGTTAAGTTTGGTTCAGGCGCAGGTCCTAAGTTATCTAACGTATGAAGGAAGCGGAACGAGTTTTTCGTTACTAGCGGACGACCATCAATGGCAATGCCGCCGATCGATTCTGTCACCCATGTCGGGTCTCCGCTAAACAGTTCGTTATATTCCGGCGTTCTTGCAAATTTGACAAGGCGCAATTTCATCACAAAATGGTCGACAAGTTCTTGCGCTTCTTTTTCCGTTAATGTACCTTCTGCAAAGTCGCGTTCGATATAAATATCCAAGAAGGTGGAAACGCGCCCTAAGCTCATCGCTGCGCCGTTTTGTTCTTTAATAGCGGCAAGATAAGCGAAATAGAGCCATTGGAATGCTTCGTGTGCGTTTCGTGCCGGCTTGGAAATATCATATCCATAGCTTAACGCCATTTGTTTTAACTCATTTAACGCGCGAATTTGCTCAGAAATTTCTTCGCGAAGGCGGATAATGTCTTCCGTCATCGTTCTTGCGCCAGTGTTTTTCAAGTCTTTTTGTTTTTCTTCGATCAGACGATCGACACCGTATAACGCGACGCGACGATAGTCGCCAATAATGCGGCCGCGTCCGTACGCATCTGGAAGACCGGTGATAATTCCTGCTTTGCGCGCTAATCTCATCTCGTCGGTGTAAACGTCAAATACACCTTGGTTGTGTGTTTTTCGGTATTCCGTAAAGATTTTTTTCACTTCGTCGCTTACTTTGTAGCCGTACGCTTCGCATGATTGCTGCGCCATGCGAATGCCGCCGAACGGCATTAATGCACGCTTAAATGGCTTATCTGTTTGAAAACCTACGATTTTTTCCAAGTCTTTGTTTAAATAACCTGGTCCGTGGGAAGTGATGGTCGAAACAATTGATGTGTCCATATCGAGAACGCCGCCTTTTTCGCGCTCTTGTTTCGACAATTCCATCACTTGTTCCCATAGTTTTTTCGTTGCTTCTGTAGGTCCTTCTAGAAATGATTCATCCCCATAGTAAACGGTTACATTGTTTAAAATAAAATCACGGACGTCAATCGCTTTTTTCCATTTTGACCCTTTAAAATTCCGCCACGGGTCTAATACAGCAGTAGCTTGTTTCATAACAGATCCCCTCCCAATCGTCTGTAAATATAACAAATTGATAAAAATATATATAACAGTTTTCGTCTATACAATACTACATTTTTGGATTATTAGATCCATCTATTATTGAATAATTTGTGAAATGTTGAGCAATATGAATTGGATGATGAATAAAGCTGTAACAGATCGAGAAGAAGAATGTAAAAAATAAAAATCTCCATCCCTATAAAAGGGATGGAGCGGTTGTTTCGTTAAACTTGTTTTTTGTCAGAAGCGTGGGCATGACGGTTGTGCATGCCTTTTACATAATAGACGGCAACGAGCAAGATGAGCCAGGCTGGCCCGATGATAAGCGCGATTCGTGTATCTTTAAAGTAGCCCATTAAAACCGCCACTCCGATAAGGAAGGCAAGAGCAATGTATGAGCTGTAAGGATAAAACGGCATTTTATATTTTAATTGTTGCCGTTTTTCCGGGCTTAAGCGTTTGCGGAACCGCAATTGCGAAAGCAAAATAATCGCCCATGTCCAAATTGCGCCAAATGTGGCGACGCTCGTTACCCATTGGAAAACTTTTTCGGAAACGTAGTTTAAATACACACCGACTAGCATTGCTAACGCCGTGACGATAAGGGCGACGCCTGGAATTCCGCGATTGGTCAGTTTAGCGAAGGAAGGCGGCGCTTCCTTTTGTTCGGCCAAGTTAAAGAGCATGCGGCTTGTGCTGAAAATCCCGCTGTTGCATGAAGACAAAGCGGCCGTTAAAACAACGAAGTTGATGATTCCCGCCGCGGCGTGAATGCCGATTTTTTCAAACGTCAACACAAACGGGCTTCCTTTTTCACCGATTTCGTTCCAAGGGTAAATGGACATGATGACAAACAATGCGCCGACATAGAAAATTAAAATGCGCCAAAATACGCTATTGACCGCCTTGGTTAGCGATTTTTCCGGATTTTTCACTTCTCCAGCCGTAACGCCAAGCATTTCAATTCCTAAGTAGGCGAACATCACCATTTGCAAAGACATTAATACACCGGTAATGCCGTTCGGGAAAAAGCCGCCATGTTCCCAAAGGTTGCTGATGCCGGTGGGGATTCCGCCATTGCCGATTCCAAACAAAATCATGCCAAAGCCGACGACAATCATAAATACAATCGTAACAATTTTAATAAGGGCAAACCAAAATTCTAATTCCCCGTATGCTTTGACGGCGAGGAAATTAATCAATGTCATTAAGATTAAAGCAGCTAACGCCCACATCCATCTTGGCGTATCCGGAAACCAAAATTGCATATAAATGCCGACGGCCGTAATTTCCGCAATACAAGTAACGACCCATAAAAACCAATAGTTCCAACCGGTCAAATAACCGGCAAGCGGTCCTAAATAGTCATGTGCGTAGCGGCTGAATGAACCGGCCACCGGGTTTTCCACGGCCATTTCCCCGAGCGCGCGCATAATAAAGAACATAATCGCGCCGCTTACCGCGTATGCCAGCAAAATCGCTGGTCCCGCTAGTTTGATGGCATTGGCCGAGCCGAGAAATAAGCCGACTCCAATCGCCGCGCCAAGAGACATAAGAGAGATATGTCTTTCCTCTAATCCGCGGTGTAGTTGTTGCTGATGTTTGGGGGGTTGCATCGTCATTCCTCCTGTTGATGAAAATAATGGATGATGTATTAAAAGCGTTTACATAATTATAATAGTACATACTATATCAGAAATGAAATAATATTTAATGTTTTTACATTATTTGCTTTTGCCTGCATGGCGGAAATTTTGTACAATGAGATTCGTTCTGGCTACAGCAGGAATATAGAAAAGTGAAGGTGATAGCAATGAACGAGCGAGAAGCAAAAGCGTTCATTGAACAGCTGCAAAAAGAAGGATTGTTAACGGAAGAAATGCGTCTTATTTGGGAAATGATTTTACCGGAACGGTTAAAACGAATGTATGACATACTCCAACAGCGGACTCGCTATGTTACGGTGTTGACGGAAGCGGTCGATGACCCGCATAACCAAGCGGCCGTATTGCGCACAGCGGAAGCGTTTGGCGTACAGGATGTATATGTAGTGGCAGGGAGAGCACCGTTCCAGCCGAATCCGCTCGTGACGCGGTATGCCGATAAATGGCTGACGCTTCGGCAACAATCGAATATTGTAACAGCGATTAAAGATTTACAAGCAAAAGGCTATCGAGTTTACGCTAGCTATCTCGGCGAAGGAACGATTCGCCTTTGCGACATTGATGTGTCGCAACCGACGGCGCTTCTGTTTGGCAACGAGCATAGCGGCGTGTCGCAAGAGGCGATCCGTGTCGCCGATGCGACGTTTATGATTCCGATGTACGGGTTTGTCCAAAGTTTTAATATATCGGTAGCGGCGGCGCTGGCGCTGTATGATGTAACCGAACGGGCGCGCCGGCAGGCAGGCGAGCGCTACTATTTATCATTTCAAGAGAAAAAGGAGCTATACGAAAAATGGATGTGGCAAACGTTGAATCCGCGCACTCGCGAACGGATGAAGGCGCGGCTCGGCCGTTCTTTTTAGCCTTCCCTAGTTATGGGGAAGGCTTATTTTTCTTGAAAGAGCTGTTATTGGCTAATTTTCATTTTTTAGTCATAATCATGAATATTTATTGAAAAAATATTGAACTATTTGTGACAAATCTATTTCGAATTTATGAATTTTTGCTTTTATTAGTTTCAACTATTTTTACTTTTGATATGGTAGAAATAAATGCTTATAATGCTGTCAAAAAGGAGGAAGCGTGCTGATGAAGCATGGAAAGCAGCGGGGACGGAAATGGTTTTCGTGGCTTCCCCTGTCATTGTTGCTTCTTTTAAGCGGTTGTAGCGAAAATATAGTAGTTTTGAATCCGAAAGGACCTGTTGCGAAAGAACAGTATGATTTAATTATGTGGTCGATTGGCTTCATGTTATTCATTATTGTTGTCGTGTTTGCATTGTTTGCGGTTGTGCTCATCCGCTACCGCGAAAAACCGGAAAATGCCGATTATGTGCCACCGGATGAAGAGGGGAATACGCTGTTGGAAATCGTATGGACGGCGATTCCGATTATCATTGTCGCTGCATTGGCGATTCCAACGGTGAAGTCGACATTTGCGCTCGAAAAACCGCCCCGTCATGATGTCAAGCCATTGACGATTCATGTGACGGCGGCAAACTGGAAATGGATTTTCAGCTACCCAGAGCAAAATATTGAAACGGTGAATTATGTCAATATTCCAGAAGATGTTCCAGTAAAGTTTAAACTGACATCTGCTGGCCCGATGAACTCGTTTTGGGTGCCGGAGTTAGGCGGACAAAAATATGCGATGGACGGTATGGAAACGCAATTAATTTTGCAAGCCGACCATCCGGGTTCTTACATGGGGCGAAGCGCGAATTTCTCTGGAAAACAATTTGCCCATATGGAATTTGAAGTCGTCGCGCAAAAACAAGACGAGTTCGATAAATGGGTTAAAGAAGTGCAACAAACGGCGCCAAAGCTAAATAAAGAAAAATACGCAGAAATTTTAGAACCTGGGTTAGTCGGACGGATGACGTTTTCGAATACGCATCTGGAATGGGTAGATCATGCGAAACAAAACAGCCACCATGTAAATGATGAAAAAAATAACAATCGCCATGAGGGCATGGAAAGCGATCACCACGAACATTAATGGCGGGAAAGGAGGAACCGTATATGAAATGGAGCGAATTTTTCGTTACTGGCGAGCCGCTCATTTACGCGGCGGATGTCGCGATTGTGTTGACCATTATTGGCATTGTTTTTGTGTTGACGTATTTTAAAAAATGGAAATGGCTGTGGGACGAATGGTTAACGACGGTAGACCATAAAAAAATTGGAATCATGTACATTATTTGCGCCGTGCTCATGTTGTTCCGCGGCGGCGTGGACGCGCTGTTGATGCGGGCGCAGCTAACGGTGCCGAACATGAAATTTCTCGACGCGCAGCATTACAACGAAATTTTTACCACGCACGGTACGATTATGATTTTATTTATGGCGATGCCGTTTCTGATCGGATTAATGAACATTGTCGTACCGCTGCAAATCGGGGCGCGCGATGTCGCGTTTCCTTATTTAAATGCGCTAAGCTTCTGGCTTTTTTTCTTCGGCGCACTGCTGTTTAATATTTCGTTTGTTATCGGCGGTTCCCCGGATGCCGGCTGGACGGCGTATTTCCCGCTTGCCAGCAATGAATTTAGCCCGGGCGTCGGAAACAACTATTACGCGGTCGCCTTGCAAATTTCCGGGATTGGAACGCTGATGACCGGAATAAACTTTTTGGTGACGATTTTAAAAATGCGGGCGCCGGGCATGACGCTGATGCGCATGCCGATGTTTACATGGACGGTTTTAATTACAAGCGTGCTGATTATTTTCGCATTTCCGGTGTTTACGGTCGCGTTGGCGTTAATGACGTTTGACCGGTTGTTTGACACGCAATTTTTCTCGATGGCCAACGGCGGCATGTCCATGCTTTGGGCGAACTTGTTCTGGATTTGGGGACATCCGGAAGTGTATATCGTCATTTTGCCGTCTTTCGGGATTTTCTCCGAAATTGTCAGTACATTTGCCCGCAAACGCCTATTTGGTTATAAAGCGATGGTCGGTTCGATCGTTGGTATCGCCTTTTTAAGCTTTATCGTCTGGGTGCACCACTTCTTTACGATGGGCGCTGGCCCGGCGGTGAACTCGTTCTTCTCGATAACAACGATGGCGATTGCGATTCCGACTGGAGTTAAAGTGTTCAACTGGCTATTTACGCTTCGCAAAGGGAAAATTCGTTTTACAACGGCGATGCTTTGGTCGCTGGCGTTTATTCCGAACTTCGTCATCGGCGGGGTTACTGGCGTCATGCTCGCGATGGCAGCGGCAGATTACCAATATCATAACAGTTATTTCTTAATTGCCCATTTCCATTACGTGTTAATTGCCGGAACGGTGTTTGCTTGTTTTGCCGGGATTCATTACTGGTATCCGAAAATGTTCGGCCATCTGTTAAACGAACGTTTAGGAAAATGGGCGTTCTGGCTCTTTATGATCGGATTTAACATTTGCTTCTTCCCGATGTATTTCTTAGGGTTAATGGGAATGACGCGACGCATGTACACATACGCTGCTGGGCTTGGCTGGACGCCGCTCAATGTTGTCGCGACGGTTGGTGCGGCATTAATGGGAATCGGCTTTATCGTATTTTGCTATAACATTTATTACAGCGCGCGTTACGGAGAGCGCGACATGACCGGGGACCCGTGGGACGGCCGCACGTTAGAGTGGGCGACAGCTTCGCCGCCGGTGCATTACAATTTCCCAGTTGTGCCGGAAGTAACGGATTTGGACGCTTATTGGGCTATGAAGAAAAACGGCAATGGGTATGAGGTAAAAGAAGAACAGCTAGAACCAATTCATATGCCAAGCAACTCTGGCCGCCCGTTCTTGATTTCCATCGCGTTTTTCTTCGCGGGATTTGGTCTTGTCTTTAAATGGTTTACGCTGGCGATTATCGCTGCGATCTTCATTATTCTTGGGCTGATTCTCCGCTCGTTTGATGATGATGACGGCTATTACATTAGCGTCGACGAAATCAAGCGCACGGAACGTTTGGCACGGAAGGGGGCGTAACGGATGGCAGAAGCAGCTCACCGCTATGATGAAACGATGCCGCTCGAGTATCGGACGCAAGAAAGCCGTTTAAATATTTTAGGATTTTGGATTTTCCTTGGCGCCGAGGTCGCGTTGTTTGCGACCTTGTTCGCCACATATCTTGTATTGTTCCAACGTACGGGAAGCGGCCCGACGGCGAAAGAGCTATTTGAAGTAAAAGACGTGCTGATCGAGACGTTGCTTCTTTTGACAAGCAGCTTTACATGTGGGCTAGCCGTTTTTGAAATGCGCCGCAACCGCCTTAGCGGTTTATTGACATGGCTGTTGGTGACGCTCCTTTTAGGCGCGGGATTTATTACGTTTGAAATTCGTGAATTTATTCATTACGTGCACGAAGGCGCGACGATGCAAACGAGCGCGTTTCTATCCAGCTTTTTCGTTCTTGTCGGAACGCACGGAGCGCACGTCAGCCTTGGAATTGGCTGGATGATTTTAATTATCATTCAGCTTTTGCAGCGCGGCTTGACGCCAAGAACTGCCCGCAAAGTGTTTATTGTCGGTTTGTACTGGCATTTTCTTGACGTCGTGTGGATTTTTATCTTTACACTAGTTTATTTGACCGGGATGGTGATCTAGGATGGGTGCAAACCATCACCATGAAACATTTCCTTGGAAACATGTCGTCGGATTTATTCTTTCGCTTTTATTAACGTTCGCGGCGCTATGGGTCGCGCTATCTTCCGGATTATCGACAGCAGCGGTCATCGGCATTATCGTTATTTTGGCGGTGATTCAAGCAAGTTTGCAGCTATTTATGTTTATGCACATGACGGAAAGCGACAGCGGCAAAATTCAAACGATCAATATGGCATATAGCTTTTTTATCGCTATCGTTGTTGTTGCCGGTTCGATTTGGACGATGTCATTCGTGTTGTAATGCAGAATCGCTGGCTCCTTTCTTACGCAGGGGAGCCAGCTTTTGTTGTATGAACAGCAATATAATGCGATGACGGGATGTATTCGTCTATCCACTTGCCGCCAAGCTACATAAGTTTTTTTTAAATAATTTGACAAAACCCGTTTGTGGTAAAAACGGATGAAATCCCGGAATTTGTGTTTTGTGGTAAAAACGGATGAAATCCCGGAATTTGTGTAAAGAAAATGGCAAAAAGCCTGTTTAGGCTTGTTTAGTGACCTAAGCCCATTGGACGAGAGAAATTAATTAATAAATGTCGATATATGAAATATTTTGTTAGAATAATTAGAAAAGAAAAAATTGTTATTGTTATAATAATAATTTTTCGTTATGATGGAATGGAAAGCAAGATAGCAAGGAAAGGAGAGAAAATGTTTTGGTATTTGTTTCTGTCGCGGTGTATATGATTGGCATGCTTTTAATAGGGTATTGGGCTTATAAGCGGACGTCGAACCTTTCCGAATATATGCTTGGGGGAAGGACGCTGGGGCCTGCCGTTACGGCGCTCAGCGCGGGAGCTTCCGATATGAGCGGATGGCTGTTGATGGGGCTTCCGGGAGCGATGTATGCGCAAGGGTTGAGCGCATCATGGATCGTTATTGGGCTTACGCTCGGAGCGTATGCGAACTGGCTATATGTTGCGCCTCGTTTGCGCGTGTATACGGAAGTGGCAAACGATTCCATAACGATTCCAGAATTTTTAGAAAATAGATTTGGCGATACGTCGAAGCTGCTTCGGTTGATTTCTGGTTTCGTTATTATGATTTTCTTTACATTTTACGTATCTTCCGGTCTTGTATCCGGAGCCGTGCTGTTTCAAAACTCGTTTGGCACAAGTTATCATACCGGATTATGGATTGTCGCCGGTGTTGTTGTTGCGTATACATTGTTTGGGGGATTTTTGGCCGTTAGTTGGACCGATTTTGTGCAAGGAACGATCATGTTTCTCGCTTTGCTTCTTGTTCCGGCCGTAACGCTTTTCCATACGGGCGGGGTAGGAGACACGGTGGCAACAATTCGGAGCATTGATCCGAATTTATTGGATTTATGGAAAGGAACGAGTTTTCTTGGCATTATTTCTTTATTCGCGTGGGGACTCGGTTATTTCGGGCAGCCGCATATTATCGTCCGCTTTATGGCGATTTCTTCTGTCAAGGAGATGAAAAGCGCCCGCCGCATTGGAATGGGTTGGATGGTTTTTTCGGTGGTTGGCGCCATGTTAACAGGACTGTTTGGGATCGCTTACTTTTCACAGCGCGGCGCTAAGCTGGATGACCCGGAAACGGTATTTATTCAACTTGGGGAAATTTTATTTCATCCGCTCATTACCGGCTTTTTGCTTTCGGCGATTTTAGCAGCGATTATGAGCACGATTTCTTCACAGCTTCTTGTGACGTCCAGTTCCTTGACGGAAGATTTATATAAAGTATTATTTCGACGTTCAGCTTCCGATAAAGAGCTGGTTTTTGTCGGCCGCCTTGCCGTGTTCATCGTGGCGTTAGTGGCGTCTGCACTGGCATATACGAAAAATGATACGATTTTAAATTTAGTCGGTTATGCATGGGCGGGATTCGGTGCCTCGTTCGGTCCAGTCATTTTGTTAAGTTTGTTCTGGCGGCGCATGACGAAGTGGGGAGCGTTTGCCGGCATGGTTGCGGGAGCGACGACCGTGATTCTTTGGACGCAATCGGAATATTTGAAAAACTTGCTGTATGAGATGATTCCGGGCTTTGCCGCAAGCTTGCTCGCAATTGTTGTTGTTAGCTTGTTGACAAAAGCGCCGGAAGAAAAAACCGTTAGACAGTTTGATCAATTTAAAGCATCGCTATGAAGAAAAAACCCGAGCAAGCAAAATGATGCTCGAGTTTTATATTGATTTTGGATTTGCTTATTTCCAGTCCGGATACAAGTCGGTGCGGCGGTCGCGCCATGTTGTCACAGCACCTTTTTCGCGCACTTTATACAACAGCGACAAGTCAAGGTCAGCGGTGACAACCATGTCGTCGTTGATTTCCCCTTCGACTAAAATGCCGCGCGGCGGGAACGGAATGTCGTTTGGTGTAATGACCGCTGCTTGGCCGAAGTTAGCGCGCATGAAGTCGACGGTCGGCAGCGAACCGACTGTGCCTGTCGTGACGACATACACTTGGTTTTCGACGGCGCGCGCGTGGCAGCAATAACGAACGCGGTGGAATCCGTGGCGGTCATCGGTGCATGACGGGCAAAAGATGACGTCTGCCCCTTTGGCGCGCACGATGCGGACGATTTCCGGAAACTCAATGTCATAGCACGTCAACAGCGCGACCGTTCCTTTTTCCGTTTCGAACACATCGACGCTTTCCCCTGGAGCAATGCCCCATTCTTTTACTTCCGTCGGGGTGATATGCAGCTTTGCTTGTTGGTGGATTTGTCCGTCTGGTGTAAATAAATGAGCGGCATTATATAATTTTCCGTTTTTGCGAATGACATGGGTGCCGCCGATTAAGTACATGCCCGTTTGCTTCGCTAATGAAGTGAATAGCTCGCAATACGGTTCTGTATAATTTGGCAAGTCATTGATGGTTGCGGCTTTCCCCGAATCGGTTGGAATCGATAACAGCTGGGTTGTCATAAATTCGGGAAATAGGACGAATTCTGCTTCAAACTCTTGCGCGGTTTTGACGTAATGGGTTACTTGGTCGGCAAACTGCTGGAACGAATCAATGGTATGAAGATGATATTGAACGGCAGATACTCTCAATCGCTTCACACATCCTTCTTTCATAGTCGTTTTGCCTTTTAGGTTATGAATAATGCTTAAAGTCAAAAAATATCCATCTTTTATTAAATATGATTCTTCGTTAAGCGATATTCCGTTTAACAGGGTGTAACCCCACTCCCTTGATTCCATTCGCAAAGGCGTTTTGGAGATACTTTCTTAACTTGTGGTGCTAGATAAAGATCAATGGATATAAAAATAAGCCCTTGCATGGAAAATTCCCTATAAAATGAAAGTGCCACTTAACATGGAAAGGAGAAGTTCCTTGCAAGAGCATTTTTCATTTTACAACAGATAAAGCCAAAATTCAAAGACAATACGCCGTCATTTCATCCATTGTAACCCTATATCGAAATACTGTTGAAATGCCGCATCAGCGCTTATTGAAGCGAACGGATAAGGTCATCATTGCCATCCATATTATCATGTTAATGATGCGATGCAAAAAAATAGGCAGGAGGTGCCTCCTGCCTTATTGTTGTTTGGCCAGGCGGTACGCGGCATGGTTTGTCGGTCCGACGTATTCGTTAAGCGGGAAGGAATGGCGGATGGCTTCTGTAATGAACGCTTTCGCCGTTGCGATCGCTTCTTTTACCGGTTTTCCTTTTGCAAGTTCCGCGGTGATCGCAGCCGAGAACGTGCAGCCTGCGCCATGTGTATATGTTGTCTCAATGCGGTCGGATTCCAACAGTTCGAACGTTTTTCCGTCGTATAGGACGTCAACCGCTTTTTCATGCGGAATTTTGCGTCCGCCTTTTACAATCACATATTTTGCGCCAAGCTCATGGATTCTTCCCGCCGCTTCCTTCATGTCTTCTACCGTTTGGATCCGGTTCAGTCCGCTTAATTGCGCCGCTTCGAATAAGTTTGGTGTCACCACTGTCGCTTTCGGCACGAGCACTTCGCGATAGCATACGGTATTTTCTGGATGAAGCGGTTCGTCGGCCCCTTTGCATACCATCACTGGGTCGATGACGACGTTGGTTAATTGATGTTTTTCAATCGTTTTTGCGGCAAGTTCGATGATATCTGTCGTCGGAAGCATGCCTGTTTTCATGGCATGCACCCCGACGCCGACGATAATCGTTTCGAGCTGCGCTTCGATTGTGGAGAGATCGACCGGAAATACTTGATGGAACCAGTTGTTATGCGGATCCATCGCCACGATGGTGGTAATGGCTGTCATTCCATATACGCCAAGTTCTTGGAACGTTTTTAAGTCTGCTTGGAGGCCGGCGCCGCCGCTGCTGTCGGAACCGGCGATCGTTAATGCTTTATAAATCGTCATAAACAATTCCCCCTTAAAATAACTAAAATATGTATGTATTATTTCATCATAGCACAAATAAATTGGATAAGGTAGCAATAAATTTTGCTAATGTTGATCATGGATGTGATACGCAAAAACGCAAATACCGGTACTGCGTATGATGCGCAGCACCGGTATTTGCTCAGTTCGATGTCAATTGTTTTCCTAACGCTTCTTCAACCGGGACATAGTTGTATCCAAGGTCGCGCGCGACTGCTTCATAAGTGATTTCGCCGTTTGCGACATTGACGCCGAGCTTTAGCGCTGGGTTGTCCAAAATTGCTTGCTGAACGCCTTTGTTGGCGATTTGCAAGGCGTATGGAATCGTTACGTTCGTTAACGCGAGCGTCGACGTTCTTGGCACCGCCCCAGGCATGTTGGCGACTGCGTAGTGAACGACACCGTGTTTGACATATGTCGGGTTATCGTGTGTCGTGACGTGGTCGCTTGTCTCGACGATGCCGCCTTGGTCAATCGCGACATCGACAATGACAGAACCTGGTTTCATCGCTTTGACCATTTCTTCTGTCACGAGTTTAGGCGCTTTAGCGCCAGGAATTAAAACGGCACCGATCACAAGATCCGACTCTGCGACCGCTTGAGCGATGTTCATTGGATTTGACATTAATGTCGTAATTTGATGGCCGAAAATGTCGTCTAGCTCGCGCAGACGGTCTGCGTTTAAATCGATGATCGTTACATCTGCACCTAATCCGACTGCGACTTTTGCCGCGTTCGTTCCGACGGTGCCGCCGCCGATGATCGTCACTTTGCCGCGGCTCACTCCTGGAACGCCGCCGAGAAGAATTCCTTTTCCGCCTTTCGGCTTTTCTAAAAATTGCGCGCCGATTTGCGCTGCCATGCGTCCTGCTACTTCGCTCATCGGTGTAAGAAGCGGAAGCGTGCGGCCGACTTGCACGGTTTCATATGCGATCGCGGTCACGCCTTTTTCTTTAAGCGCGCGCGTCAATTCCGGTTCCGCGGCAAGGTGCAAGTAGGTGAATAAAATGAGCCCGGGCCGGAAATAGCCGTATTCGCTTGGCAACGGCTCTTTTACTTTCATGATCATATCTGCTTTTTCCCATATGTCTTGTGCTTGCTCAATGATTTGCGCGCCAGCGCTTGCGTAATCTTCGTTTGTGAAACCGCTTCCAATGCCTGCATCCTTTTCCACTAATACCGTATGCCCTGATTGAACGAACGACATCACGCCCGCCGGAGTGATGGCGACGCGGTTTTCGTTATTTTTTGTTTCTTTTGGTATACCAATAATCATCAATGAAATCCTCCCTTAATTGTAGCCTTAATTATAGTATAAACAGTTGCAATGTTTTTTTCTTTGTTAAGAAAAAAAAAATAAACGCTATCATTTTGTGGATTTCCACAAATTAATGTAGTGCTTCGTATTTGGCAAGTTTAATATCGATATATAGTTTTACCTTTTGATTGATATCATGCAAGTCAATTTCGCCAATTTCGGCAATGCGTTTCAGCCGATAAGCGAGCGTGTTTGGATGAATGTTTAACGCTTTCGCCGTTTCATTGACATTGCAGTCGCAGTCGAAAAAAATTTCAAACGTTTCGACTAAATCGGTATGGTGTTTTTCGTCATATGATTGCAGTTTACGCAAAGCCGAGTTAACAAACTCCCCTTGTTGTTTTTTCTGCAACAATAGGTCAAAAAATTGGTAAATGCCTAATTGTTCATATCCATGAACACGGTTGAGTTGCGCTGGAAATTTTTCTTTCATTTTCAGCACCGTTAAAGCTTGTTTGTAGCTTTTTTCGATGCATGTATACGTTTCGTATATGCCGCCGAAGCCGCTTTGAATGCTGTTAATGTGGAATCGCTCTTTCATTTTCGTCGCGAATGATTCGATGAAGGAGTTAAACTCTTGCAACGGCTGATTCGTCGTTTTCGGCGCCGCCAATAAAATGACGTCGCTCTGGTCTGTCGTATACAGAAGCAGTTGAATTTGCTGAGTTGTTTGCAGCAAATAAGAAATTTGTTTTTCAATTTCTCTTGTAATTTTGGTGGCGAAACGAAAAACGATGACGGAAAATAACGGAGAGGATGGAATTTGCATCACTTTGAAGCTTTCTTTAATTTCTTCCTCCGTCGTCATGTGCCCTGTCAGCAGCTTCCAAAAAAATTCTTGTACTCGTTCTTCTTTTTTATTTTTTCGCATATGCAGCTGTAATACTTTATTTTTCGCCGCTTTCGCCGCTTTTTTCAGCAACTCCATATCCTCTTTCGATAGCGCTCGGCCCGTTTCTAGCGCCCAAATGAATCCGATCACTTCGTCGTTTTTCCAAATCGAGACCGCGACGCGGCTGCCGAGGCCGACTTCGGAAATGGACGCGACGCGGACAGGGTCGCGGCTGCTTAATAGAGCGGGGATCGCCCCCTGTTTCCATAAGCTGTTAATCACTTTTTCCGGTACGCGACGGCTGATAATCGTCGCGGTCCGCGCCGGGTCGGTATAGTCGTCGTGGGCGCTATAGGCGATGAGACGATGATTAGCGTCTTCAATCGTAATCGGGCATTGCAAAAGGTCACTGATGCGGTCGGCGAATTCTTCAAGGCTGTCGAAATTGCCACGGAAAGGGTCATCGTAATGTGTCATGTTTGTCCCTCGTTTCGTCACATGAAATGGATGGGAAAGCGTAAGCAGTCGTTTGTTTTTATTGTAGCGGTTAACGAAAAATTTGTGAATGAAACGGTTTTTGGTGGAGGTGGCCGGCACAGGGCAGGAATTTTAGCAAAATTTATCGAATTACATGTGCGGACTAGTCGCCAAGGCGGCGCGAACGTTCGGTTCCAATTGCTCTAAAGCTTTTTTGGGAGATCCGGAAATAGGGGGAGAAATCGATATGAAACAATTGGAAATAGCTGTTATTCCCGGGGATGGAATCGGCAAAGAAGTCGTGCCGGCCGCTTTAGACGTGCTGCGCACAATCGCCGAGGTGCACGGCGGTCTGCAATTTACGTTCGTCGAATTTCCTTGGAGCTGCGATTACTATATTGAACATGGAAAAATGATGCCAGATGACGGTTTGCAAATTTTGCAAGGATTTGCTGCGATTTTTTTAGGGGCTGTCGGGAACCCGAAATTAGTGCCGGACCATATTTCGCTTTGGGGATTGCTATTAAAAATTCGCCGCGAGTTTGAGCAGGTGATTAACATCCGCCCAGCGAAATTTTTCCGCGGGCTGCAATCGCCATTGGCGAATCCGAACGATTTTGACTTCATTGTCGTCCGCGAAAACAGCGAAGGGGAATATAGCGAAATCGGCGGGCGGATTCATCGGGGCGACGACGAAATTGCCATCCAAAACGCGGTGTTTACCCGCAAAGGAATGGAGCGGGCGATGCGCTATGCGTTCGAATTGGCGAAAAAACGGAAAGGGCATGTGACGAGTGCTACGAAATCAAACGGCATTTTCCATACGATGCCGTTTTGGGATGAGGTGTTCGCGCAAGTAAAGCAAGATTATCCAGAAGTTCAAACCGACTCGTACCACATCGATGCGCTCGCTGCGTTTTTTGTAACGAAACCGCATTTATTTGATGTTGTCGTCGCTAGCAATTTATTCGGCGACATTCTTACCGACTTGGGCGGAGCCATCATGGGTAGCATCGGTATTGCCCCGGCGGCGAACATCAATTTGAACGGAAAGTATCCGTCGATGTTTGAGCCTGTCCATGGTTCCGCTCCGGATATTTACGGGAAAGGAATCGCCAACCCGATCGGTCAAATTTGGACGGCGAAACTGATGCTTGATCATTTTGGCGAAGACGAATTAGGCAGCGTGTTATTAAAAACGATCGAAGATGTGACGGCAGACGGCATAAAAACTCCTGACATCGGTGGAAAAGCGACTACTCGTGAAGTGACGGACGAGATTTGCCGCCGCTTAAGACAATTGGCATAGACGAACATGTGAGATCATGGACTTGATTATCGTTATTCTTTGACAAATCCCTCAATTCCATTTACCCTAAATATGAAAAAGCGATAATGCGGGATTGTGACTGCGGATGCAGGCAAGGCCTAAGACGAGTCGATCGTGGCGTTTTAGGTCTTTTTTTTCGGTAGATTAAGTTGAAACAAAGAAGAAAGGATGAGCAACATGTTTTTTAAAAAATGGTTTGGCAAAAAAGAAAAAACGACTCATGAAGATGTCGTCGCGCCGTTAACGGGGATTGTGAAGCCGCTCGAGGAAGTTCCGGATCCTGTTTTTTCCGAAAAAATGATGGGAGACGGCATCGCGATTGAACCGGCAGACGGGGAAGTCGTCTCGCCTGTCAACGGAGAAGTCGTGCAAGTATTCCCGACAAAACACGCGGTCGGATTGCGTTCGGAAGCAGGGGTGGAACTGCTCATTCACGTTGGCTTAGAAACGGTTTCGATGAATGGCGAAGGATTTACGGCGCATGTAGCGGCCGGAGACCGCGTCAAAGTCGGCCAGCGTTTATTAACGGTTGATTTGGATCTTGTCAAGCAAAAAGCAAAAAGCACGATCACGCCGATTATCGTGACAAACGGAGATGTTGTGGCAAGCTTGCAAAAAACGTCAGAAACGAAAGCGACAAAAGGAGAAACGGCCATTTTCCGCATTGACATCAACGCGTAATGGTGATGAAGTCACAAAAATTGCCTAATGAATGAAAGTGTTTTATCAAATTGGATGATGGGCGAAACAATGGATGAAAGAGCGGCTCGGCATCGAAATTTTTGGTGATGGAGTGGCGCTTGCCTGGTTTGCCGCGATAGAGGTGAGTAAAAATGAAACCGGAAAAAGAACAAAAGCATATGCCGAGATAGAAAAATATCGAGACACGGCAGAAACAACTATTATCGTCTTCATATCACTTGATGAAATTGGACATTGGAACATGGAGTTTGTAACGCCGCGCACGCCATCGGTTGCGGCGTTATTTTTTTTGCTAAAATAAGGGAAAATGAAATTAAAAAAATGGGGGATCGAAATGAAATGGCAGACGCCGCAACAATTGAAACAATTGCTTTGTCGTTTAGTTGAATATCCAAGCATCAGCGGGACGGAAGCGGAAATATCGCTTGCGAAATTTATCGCAGAACAGCTGCGCGCCATTGATTATTTCCGGGAAAATAACGAGTTTGTGCAATTGCATCCGACAGGAGACGGGCGTTATTTTGTTACCGCGCTTGTGAAAAAAGCGGAACAAGTGCGCGATACGGTCATTCTCATCAGCCATTTTGATGTGGTCGATGTGCAAGATTACGGAGTGTGGAAGGACATTGCATTTTCGCCAGAGGAGCTGACGAGACGGTTTTACGAGCAAAAACAGCAGCTGCCCTCTGACGTGCGAGCCGATCTCGAAAGTGGAGAATGGCTGTTTGGCCGCGGCGTGATGGATATGAAATGCGGGCTTGCTCTCCATATGTCGCTAATTGAGCAAGCGTGCCACGGAACGTTTGCCGGGAATTTACTGCTTCTTACCGTTCCGGATGAGGAAGCAAATTCAGTCGGGATGCGCGCTGCTGCGCCAGCGCTCGCAGAAATGGCAGAGAAATATAAGTTAACCTATCGGCTTGTCATCAATTCTGAACCGATGTTTGCGCGCTACCCAGGGGATAAAACGAATTACATTTACACCGGCTCGATCGGGAAAGCGCTGCCGGGCTTTTATTGTTACGGAAAAGAAACGCACGTCGGCGAGCCGTTCGCGGGGTTAAATGCTAATTTTATGGTGGCGCAAATTGCAAGGGAACTAGAGCTAAACACCGATTTTTGCGAAGAGTTTGCCGGGGAAGTCAGCCCACCGCCGACAAATTTATTGCAGACGGATTTAAAAGAAGAATATTCTGTGCAAATACCGCATCGCGCTGTGGCGCTATTTAATTTATTTTTACAACAAAAACCGCTCGATGACGTGACAAACTCGTTAATCGCGGTTGCAAAACGGGTGGCGAAGCGCATTGAGGAGCATTATGACAGTGAGGCGTCCCGTTTTGCGAAACTCGAAAAATCGGTGCCGAAACCGCTGTCGATAAACGTATTTACTTTTGCGGAATTAAGAAAGAAAGCGGTGGACATGTTTGGATCCAAAAAAGTCGAACAAATTGAAGCAAGCGTTTTATCGATGGAAGCGGCGAAGGACGACCGGGAGAAAACGATCGCGCTAGTCGACCGGCTTGCTATGCTTTGTAAAGATTTCGCACCGATGATTGTTCTGTTTTATGCGCCTCCGTATTACCCGGCTGTCAGCGCCGACAGCGATCCGCTTGTTCAGCGACTTGTTGCGAAGCTGCAAAAATACGCGCAAGAAAAACATGGCATTTCTCTTGTGCGGCAACATTATTTCCCTGGAATTTCTGATTTAAGCTACGTCGGCTTGCAGCAATCTTCCGCTTCTCTACAAACGTTTACCGAAAATATGCCGATATGGGATTGCGGCTATCGGTTGCCGCTTGATGCGCTGACAAAATTGAATGTGCCGATGCTCAATGTCGGTCCGATCGGACGCGACGCCCACCAATGGACGGAACGCCTTAACGTTCGATTTGCGTTTAAGGAGCTAAAAGAGTGGCTGGAATATACAATCAACGAAGTATTTACAGAGTAAGGAAAGAGCATAGTGGCGAGAGGATAGGCAGGTAAATATGCCTATCTTTTTTTACGGATAAAGATAGATAAATGAAAAAGAAATAGTTCATTTATCATCAATAACGGAGAGGTTTTTATATCTTTACATAAGATTATATCTTATATTAAGATATATTATTAGATAGGAGGGGAACGGATGCAGATCGATGACATTATCGAAATGATTAATGAGCAATGGACTGATATTTATTACTTATTACATTATGTTCATGAAGATAATATTACACACCAGGCGATCCGTTTGTTACAGTACATTGAAAAAAACAAGGAAGCAACGATTGGAGATTTAGCAAAACATTTGGCTGTCTCTCATAATACTGCTTCAGAACATATAAAAAGACTAATGAAAAAAGGGTTGGTTACGAAAAGAAGAAGCAGTGTAGATGAGAGAAGAGTGTTAGTTGTATTAACCGAGGAAGGGAGACGAGTATTATATCGGCATACCCGATTAGACAAAGACAAACTAAAAGAAATTTTTAAACAAATGGATCAATCTGATATAGAACTTATACAAAAGGCATTTACCATTCTTAGTGAAGGAGCGAGAAAATGTTTGCGCTAGTTAAAGTCGTTGTTTCCGCTATTGTGATTGGTGGCGTAACAGAAGTGGCTCGGAGATACCCGGCCTTTGGAGGCATCATCGCGGCATTGCCGTTAGTCAGTTTGTTGAGTTTATTCTGGTTATATTTTCAGGGAGAAGAGATGCAAATGTTGAGTAAATTTATTGACGGAGTGTTATGGGGATTCCCGGCGACCGCCTTTTTATTGCTGGTTATCGGCTTATGTTTAAAAGCTTCTTTTCCATTCATTTTATCCATCGCGCTAGGGATAGGCGGTTGGGGAATATTTATTATGATGCAAAACATTCTATTCAAAAATATGTAAATGTAAAATTCATGTGGCAATACACCATCTTCTATTGAATCATTGAGCCAAACCTCCTATAATGATGGAAGAAGGTGTCTTTACACTTGTAAAATAGGAGGATTGACATGAGTCAACAAATGGTTTCGCAACGGAAGCTGTTGGGGGTCGCCGGGCTTGGCTGGATGTTTGACGCGATGGATGTTGGCATGCTGTCGTTTATTATCGCGGCATTGCAAAAAGATTGGGGTTTAAGCACCGAGCAGATGGGATGGATCGGCAGCGTCAATTCGATCGGCATGGCAGCAGGCACGCTGTTATTCGGGTTGTTAGCTGACCGCATCGGCAGAAAAAACGTGTTTATTATCACACTATTATTATTCTCGGTGGGAAGCGGCCTGTCTGCCTTAACAACGACATTGGCGGCGTTTTTGGTTTTGCGCTTTCTCATAGGAATGGGTTTAGGCGGCGAACTGCCGGTCGCTTCGACGCTTGTGTCAGAAAGCGTGCCGGCGCAAGAACGCGGGAAAATCGTGGTGCTGCTCGAAAGTTTTTGGGCTTTCGGATGGTTGTTATCCGCCTTCATCTCGTATTTCATTATTCCGACATATGGCTGGCAAACAGCGCTATGGCTCGCGACGATTCCGGCGTTATACGCCCTGTATTTGCGATGGGGGCTGCCTGATTCGCCAAGGTTTACAAGCGCGCATAAAGAAAAAACGGTGTGGGACAACATCGTCAAAGTTTGGTCATCTTCTTACCGGAAAGAAACGTTCATGCTTTGGGTGCTTTGGTTTTGCGTCGTATTTTCCTACTACGGCATGTTTTTGTGGCTGCCAAGCGTGATGGTCATGAAAGGATTTAGCTTGATTAAAAGTTTTGAATATGTCCTTATGATGACGCTGGCGCAGCTGCCCGGCTATTTTAGCGCTGCGTGGCTCATTGAACGGGTGGGGCGAAAATTTGTGCTCATCACCTATCTAATCGGTACGGCTGCGAGCGCTTATTTCTTTGGCAATGCCGATTCGCTTGCGCTGTTGATGGCTTCTGGAATTTTGCTGTCGTTTTTTAACCTTGGCGCATGGGGAGCGTTATATGCCTATACGCCGGAGCTTTACCCAACTTCGATTCGCGGCACGGGGGCCGGGATGGCGGCGGCGTTTGGGCGCATCGGCGGCGTTTTGGGCCCGCTTTTCGTCGGCTATTCTGTCGGCAATGGCCTCACCGTTACAACAATTTTTGCCATTTTTTGCGTTTCTATTTTCGTCGGTGTTCTCGCGGTATGGACACTAGGAAAAGAGACGAAACGGCGGGAATTGGCATAAATATTTGACAAAAACGAGAAGGAGCTATACCTTTAGGATAATTGCTCCTTCTTTTTTATGTATGCAAGAGAGGCGGTGAGTGAATCACTTGAATAATTCTTTTGTATCTGTTGTCATTCCGACATACAATCGCCCGTACCCGCTCGCGGAATTATTGGAATCGCTGAACAGGCAGACATACCGCCATTTTGAAGTGGTCGTTGTCAATGATGGAGGCGAGCGCGTTGACGACGTTGTCGCGTTATATCCGGAGCTCGATGTTCATCTTATTCACTGCCGCGACAATGTCGGACATGTCGAGGCGAGAAATATCGGCGTCAAAGCGGCAAAAGGGGAACTTATTATGCTTTGCGACGATGACGATTTGTTGCTTCCTTGCCATATGGAGCAAATGGTTGCGGAAATTAGCGATGCCGATTTCGTTTATTCGGACGTAGAAATTTTTCATTATCGGACTGAAAACGGGCAGCGTATCCCGACAGCCCGCTTTTTATTCGCTTATGAATATGACCGGGAAGCGATGCGGAAATTTTCTACATATGTTCCGTCTGGAAGTTTATATCGCAAATCGATTCACGATCATCTCGGCTATTTTGATCCAGATGTTCACCATTATTGGGATTGGGACTTTTTTTTGCGCGTGTCCGGGTCGTTTCGCGTCAAGCGCGTCGCGACAGCGAGCGTGTTATACGCTTTTTCCGACGACGGGGACAACTTGTCGCGGCAGATGGACGGCAAGCGGCGAATGTATTTAAACAGGTTAAGTGAAAAGCACGGGCTTGGAGATTTGCCGATGAAAAACTTCTGGCTATTGCTTGATGAACCGGAAGTGAAAAAGCGAAGAGCAAAAAGCAAGATTGTTTGGGATGGGGCGCCGATGATATCGAGACTGTGGCGTTTGAAGCACCATCTGTAAAAAATGTTTTCAAGCATTGACGAGCGTTTTTCAATTTTGCTATTATAGTTAGCAAAATAGAATATGGCGTAACGATGATGGATCGATAGTAGTTAACCCTCTCTTCCGTAGCGAGCCGGGGACGGTGGAAGCCCGGTGAAGATGGTTAATGAAACGGCAGTCCGGAGTTGCTTTTCCAAAAAGAGGATGTGCTAGTCGCATCAACTAGGGTGGAACCGCGGGAGCCACGCTCTCGTCCCTAGGCGTAAGGCCTAGTGGCGAGAGCGTTTTTATCTGTCATGAAAACGGTAAAGGAGGAAGCAGTCATGTCAGTGACAATGGAGCAAATCGTTGCCCACGCCAAACATCGCGGCTTTGTGTTTCCAGGCTCAGAAATTTACGGCGGCTTGGCAAACACATGGGATTACGGCCCGCTGGGAACGGAATTAAAAAACAACATTAAGCGGGCATGGTGGAAAAAGTTCGTTCAAGAATCGCCTTATAACGTCGGCTTGGACGCGGCGATTTTAATGAATCCAAAAACGTGGGAAGCGTCTGGCCATTTAGGCAATTTCAATGATCCAATGATTGACTGTAAGCAATGTAAAGCACGCCATCGCGCGGACAAGCTGATCGAAAGCGCGCTAGAAGAAAAGGGAATCGAAATGGTCGTCGATGGTCTTCCGTTTGAAAAAATGGAAGAACTTATTAAAGAGCATAACATCGCTTGCCCGGAATGCGGAAGCCATGATTTTACGAATGTTCGGCAATTTAACTTAATGTTTAAAACGTATCAAGGGGTAACGGAATCAAGCGCGAACGAAATTTATCTCCGTCCGGAAACGGCGCAAGGCATTTTCGTGAATTTTAAAAACGTTCAGCGTACGATGCGGAAAAAGCTGCCGTTTGGCATCGCGCAGATCGGAAAAAGCTTCCGCAACGAAATTACGCCGGGAAACTTTACGTTCCGCACCCGCGAATTCGAACAAATGGAGCTGGAGTTTTTCTGCAAGCCCGGCGAGGAATTGAAATGGTTTGATTACTGGAAGCAGTTTTGCAAGCAGTGGCTGTTGTCATTGGGCATGAAGGAGGAAAACATCCGCCTCCGCGACCATACGAAAGAAGAATTGTCGCACTACAGCAACGCCACAACCGATATCGAATACAAATTCCCGTTCGGCTGGGGCGAGCTATGGGGCATTGCCTCACGTACAGATTACGATTTAAAACAACATATGGAATATTCTGGCGAAGATTTCCGATATATCGATCAAGAAACAAACGAACGTTACATCCCTTATTGCATTGAGCCATCCCTTGGCGCAGACCGCGTGACGCTTGCGTTCATGATTGACGCCTACGACGAAGAAGAGCTGGAAGATGGCACGACGCGGACGGTGATGCGCCTGCATCCGGCGCTTGCTCCTTATAAAGCCGCCGTATTTCCGTTATCGAAAAAATTGGCGGAAAAAGCGCGCAGCATTTTTGAGGATTTGTCGAAACATTTTATGGTCGATTACGATGAGTCCGGTTCGATCGGCAAACGTTATCGCCGCCAAGATGAAATCGGCACGCCGTTCTGTATTACGTACGATTTTGATTCTGAACAAGACGGCATGGTGACGGTGCGCGACCGCGACACAATGGAACAAGTACGAATTCCGATTTCTCAGTTAAAAAGCTTTTTAGAGGAAAAAGTTCAATTTTAGCCGGTGGAAAGAAGAGCGCCTTTCATTAGATAAGGCGCTCTTTAAATTTTGTGGTATGAAAAACCGGAAAACGCCGATAATGTCAATGGAGCAACATATCTTGATAAGAAAGGGCACATGCGGATCTTCTCTCGTTTTAACAATGCAAGGAAAAGACTGATTCCCTTGTTGCTGACGTACGTAAAAATTTTTTCGATTGCCGATGGTTGTTTTCGCGATCAAGTCTTGATTATTGTGTAAAATTTCGCTCCCGGTCCGGCGAATTGAGATTTTAGAAAAATTAAACTAATTTTGCTGTTTCTTTTTACACAAAATTCCCGGACTTCACCGTTTTCTCTTTGTTCCCGATATGTTGTGCTTTTTTGCGATTTTCCGTAATAATAGAAATAGGTTGTGAAGTTTATCGTTTCCATCGGGAAAAGTACTTTAAAGCAAAATTTACAAATGACATACCTGTGTCTTACAATATTGAAACGAAAAAGGAGAAGCGAGATGCGGACATGGAAACGGCGAGCGAAGGAGCTAAAACGAGAATTATTTGTTTTGTATTTGGCGTATAAAGACCCTCGGGTTTCTCGGTTGTTGCGGTTGTTTACGCTATGTGTTGTCGCTTATGCCTTCAGTCCGATTGATCTTATTCCCGACTTTATCCCGGTTTTAGGGTATCTCGATGATTTGGTTCTTGTTCCTCTCGGCATTTATCTCGCTTTGAGATGGATGCCGAATGAGGTCATCGATGAGTATCGCGCCCAAGCGGCGGACTTGGCGAAGAAAGAAAAGCCAAAAAATTGGCTTGTGGGCGGGTTGATCATTTTTTTGTATCTAGCGCTGTTCGTTTGGCTGCTTCAATTTTTCGTTGAACGGTTTATATATTGAAATTGGTTGTGATACATTAATGGTGAATAAACGAAAGGGAGTTTTGGCTATGGCGATTTTAAAAAACGACTGGGCTCCACTGCTCGAAGAAGAGTTTCGCAAGCCGTATTACATAAAACTGCGTGAATTTTTGAAAGAAGAATATCGCACGAGAACGATTTACCCGGATATGTATGATATTTTTAATGCGCTTCATTATACGCCGTATGCGCAAGTGAAAGTCGTTATTTTAGGGCAAGATCCGTATCACGGGCCGGGACAGGCCCACGGATTGAGCTTTTCCGTCAAACCGGGTGTTCCGTTGCCGCCGTCACTAGTCAATATTTTTAAAGAGCTTCATGACGATCTAGGCTGCTACATTCCGAACAACGGCTATTTAGTAAAGTGGGCAAAGCAAGGAGTGTTATTGTTAAACACGGTATTAACCGTACGGCGCGGGCAAGCGAATTCACATAAAGGAAAAGGATGGGAATTTTTCACTAACCGCGTGATTGAGCTTGTGAATGAAAAACAAGATCCTGTTGTTTTTCTGTTATGGGGGCGGCACGCGCAAGCAAAAAAAGAGTTAATTACCAATCCGCATCATTACATTATCGAAGCGCCGCATCCAAGCCCGTTTTCCGCTGCGCGCGGCTTTTTTGGCCATCGCCCTTTTTCGCGAACAAATGCCTTTTTGCAAAAAGTGGGGCGCGAGCCGATCGATTGGCAGATTGAAAATATTTAATGAGGAGGCTTCTTTGTCAGAGCCAGAAAACGCTGCGCGAGGTAGCCCCATTTTGTTTTCCGCCCTCTTTTTTAAAGCTATGAAATGAGGGAAGCGAGCGGGAAAAATGATGGCGCCAAAAGTTCAGGGAAATTTTTATGCAGATAGGAGTGAAGGTGTTGAATATACCGATTGTTGCCATTTTAACGAAAATGGAAGAACAGCTGCGGCAAGCAAAAACCGCTGCCAGCCAGCAACGTTTGCGCGAGCACGTCGCTGCCGTCCGGGCTTTGTGTGATTTAGTGCTGGAAAAAGAGGAAGAAAAGGAAACGACGGTCGCTTCTTCCGTTGTTGTGGCGCCGCTTTCCATCCCACAAGGGAAAAGCGAGCGAATCGACATTGGAGATGATGCGAACGGACCATCATTGTTCGATTTTTAAGTGCGATTTTTTCATAAATGGTCAATACACAAAGGTGACCGTAGATCGTTTTGTTTTTCCCTTTGTCAATAACCGATGCAGATGAAGTGAAATTTGCTCATCATCGTTACAAAGTGTAGGTAAACAGCGATTTTGCCGGGGATAAGGCATTGTTTTGCCCAAAAAAAGAAATGGTGGATATGGAAAGTTTTTTCATAATCAAGAATGTGGCGGCAAAAGCGGATAGCGAATGCTATGACCGATCGCGACGCGGCGAGAAAAGTAAAACTAGTGTTAAAGATGATTTGCAACGACGATGCTGTTCCCTTTCTTGATGAAGCCAAAGAATTGTGTAAAAAGACACGGCACAAAGCGGTTATAAATTCACTGGACTGATAGTCTCCCCCCTTTTGAAGCAGAGGGGTTTTTCATTTATTCGGAAATACGTTATCATAGTGATGGAAAATTGTTCATGAGGGGACGGAGGTAAATGAAAACGTTTGTGCTTCTTGGAGCGATTAATGCATTTTTATCTGTGGCGCTCGGGGCATTCGGAGCGCATGGGTTAGAAGGAAAAATTCCAGGCCATTACTTGGAAATATGGAAAACGGGCGTGCAATATCAAATGTTTCACGCGCTCGGCTTGTTGGTCGTTGGGCTATTGCTCGGTAAGTTTCCAAATGCTGGACTATTGACAACGGCTGGGTGGATTATGTTTATTGGCATTGTGCTGTTTTCCGGAAGCTTGTATGTATTAAGCGTGACGCAGATCAAGCCGCTCGGGATGATCACGCCGTTTGGCGGAGTTGCGTTTTTAGTTGCGTGGACGCTAATCGGATACGCGGCGGTGAAAGCATTGTAATGGGGCAGGCAAACGTCTGCCCCGTGCAACTTTGTTTGCGCGCAACGGTTTTTCCGGAAGCTTTATCGTGGAGAATAGGTGCTTAATCCCGCAGTCGCGCCGGCAAACGGATATTCGTAGGCAATTTCCCCTTCAAACACGATGTAATCAAGGTAAATCATCGGCAATAAGTAGCGCATTCCCGTTTGCGGGTCGCTTAAAATCAAATGGTCACGACCGGCCGCTTCGATGACGCCGCGGAATATTTTCGCATTCCATTCCCGGTTGTTTTCGAACGTCATATATACGGTAACCCTTTTTCCTTTGTTAAGGCGCAAAATGTTTTCAATGTATGATTGTTCAATCGGAAGCATGCCGGGGATAGACGGCTGGCTTGCCGTTGTCGGTGTTTGCGCCGCGGAAGAAGGCGCTTGTGTGCCAAATGCAGGAACTGGCGCCATCATTGGTTGCTGGTAATATGGATAAGCGGTCGGATAGTATGCTTGCGGGTACATGTATCCATATAGATACGGATAATAAGGTTGTTGTTGACGTTCATCCTCCAAGGGGTTAAACGTATTTTCGTATGAATTAGCGGACATAAGGGAGAAACCTCCTTCATGAAAATTTAATATACTCTTGGGCAATCACTCCGTGTCGGTGCATAAAAACAGTGCGATTTATAACGGCCGGCGTTCCATTGATTGAACCATTGCGGTGGGCAATCCGCTTCCCCTGGAGGTTTAAAAAACCAGAGCGCGTAGGTGGCCGGATGGTATCGCCAGCCGCGAATCACTTGGCGGGCTAACTGAATGTCGGTGTCTCTTGCTCTTTGGTAGAAATAGCCCTTTTGTACCGCCTCGAATCCACCCGGGCTTTGAAACACCATTTGGCGGATCGTGCGCAAGCCCCGAAAGTCAAGGCAATTGGCGATGACGCGGTTTACGCCAACGTTTCCGACCATTAACATGCCAAGTCTTCCGTCGCCCTCTGCTTCTGCCCGCATCAGCCTCGCCAACAATTTCACGTCTTCATCTGTGCATGCCACAACAGCCATATTGTCACCTCAACTATCTTTTTCTCAACAATATTAGGCTATTGATACAAGCGAAAAATGGTGACAATTGGACAATAAATTCTTGAAAGCGAATTTCTGATTTTATATTTATGGGAGAAAAAAGCGGGATATGACAGAAAAACGAGGATTGTCCGAAAAAAAGGGCAAAGAAAAAAATTCCCGCTCCTTTTGAAAAGAAAGCGGGAGAATAGAGAATAGGCTAAACGTGGAAAAATAACGGCACTTTTTCCACTGTTAAACGATTTCCGACAAAGAATGATCCAAATTCCCCATAGCGGGCGCTCACTTCGTCAAAACGCATTTCGTAAACGAGCTTTTTAAATTGCAATGCATCGTCGGAGAACAATGTAACGCCCCATTCAAAATCATCCAAGCCGATGGAACCAGTGATAATTTGCGTCACTTTGCCGGCATATTTCCGTCCTGTCATGCCGTGGGCGCGCATTAAATTGCGGCGTTCTTCTATCGAAAGCATGTACCAGTTGTCATTGCCTTGCCGGCGCTTGTCCATCGGATAGAAGCAAACATGTTTCGCTTTTGGCAAAATTGGGTAGAGACGTCGGCGCACTTCCGGAATTTGATAAGGGTCTTCATTTCCGGAGGCTAAGTAGTTGCTTAGCTCAACGACGGAAACATAAGAATAAGCCGGTACTAAACATTCGGCCAGCTTTGTCTTGTTTAGTGCCGTTTCGATTTCGTTCAATTCTTCGATCGTCGGCCGCAAAATCATAAACATAATGTCGGCTTTTTGCCCGACGATCGTATAAATCGCGTGGCTACCTTCCTGTTTGTCTTCCGTTTCCTGCCATTTTTCGATTAATGATAAAAACTCACGAATGGCTGCTTCACGCTCATCGCTCGTTAGCGTTTTCCAAGCGCTCCAATCGACCGAGCGGAAATCGTGAAGGCAATACCAGCCATCGAGTGTTTGTGCAGCTTCGCTCATCTTCCTCACTCCTTATATGTAATGTACAATTTTACTATACCATAGTTTAACCATGAAACGCTCGAATGTCGCATGTGAAAGGCAATAAACTGAATTGTTTTAATAAATCGATTTTTTATTGTAAGTGCTTAACTTGGTTGCGTTTCTACATAATAAGAGTATCCTAGTATATAGGGTATTTCATACATTGGGGAGGATTAGTTCGTGAGTAGCGATTTATTTTCTGCCTTAAAAGAAAAAATAGCAGGAAAACAACGGAAAATCGTGTTTCCGGAAGGGCTTGATGAGCGTATTTTAACAGCGGTAAGCCGTCTGGCGAACGAGCAAATTGTCGCGCCGATTGTCATCGGCAACGAAGAAGCGGTAAAGCAAAAAGCAAGTGAGCTTGGGCTGACGCTTCCGAATGTCGAAATCATTGATCCGCATCGGTACGGGGAAATGGACGAGCTTGTTGCCGCATTTGTCGAACGCCGCAAAGGAAAGGTGACGGAAGAAGCGGCGCGGAAGCTGCTTCTTGACGAAAATTACTTTGGCACCATGCTTGTGTACATGGATAAGGCACATGGGCTTGTAAGCGGCGCGGCGCATTCGACGGCCGATACGGTGAGACCTGCGTTGCAAATTATTAAGACGAAACAAGGCGTCCGCAAAACGTCAGGAGTGTTCATTATGGTGCGCGGTGATGAGAAGTACGTGTTTGCCGATTGCGCAATCAACATTGCTCCGGACAGCCAAGATTTGGCGGAAATCGCTGTCGAAAGCGCCAACACGGCAAAAATGTTCGACATCGAACCGCGAGTGGCGATGCTGAGCTTTTCGACAAAAGGATCGGCGCAATCGCCGGAAACGGAAAAAGTCGTCGAAGCGGTGCGTCTTGCGAAAGAAATGGCGCCGGACTTAGTGTTGGACGGCGAATTTCAGTTTGACGCGGCATTCGTTCCGTCCGTTGCGAAAAAGAAAGCGCCAGATTCCGTCATTCAAGGAGACGCGAACGTATTTATTTTCCCAAGCCTGGAAGCGGGAAATATTGGCTATAAAATCGCCCAGCGTCTCGGCAATTTTGAAGCGGTTGGTCCGATTTTACAAGGGCTCAATAAGCCTGTGAACGACCTGTCGCGCGGCTGCAATGCGGAAGATGTGTACAAGCTGACGCTTATTACCGCGGCGCAATCGCTATAATTCGGAAAAGGGTGACGAAGAGTCACCTTTTTTATGTTTATGGTATAATTTTTTCAAATGATTTCGTTTAAGGAGAAAAGCCATGGTTCATGAATTGTTGCAACAGGCGAAATGGCGCATTATTGACCAGTCGCATTTCGGTCCGATGTTTGACGCAAAGCAGTCGTTTGCGATCGATGACACACTTTGTACATCGGTAGGAAAAGGGTTGTCCGATCCGGTCGTTCGCACATGGGTTCATTACAATACCGTCGTGTTGGGGATTCAAGACACGAAGCTTCCCCATTTGCGCGACGCCGTGTCATTTTTAAAAACGCAAAAATACAACGTCATTGTCCGTAATTCAGGGGGGCTTGCCGTCGTGCTGGACGATGGGGTGCTTAATCTATCGCTAATTTTTCCAGAAACGACGAAAGCGATTGATATTAACCAAGGATATGAAGCGATGTGGCAGCTTATACAGGCGATGTTTTCGGATTACAGTAAGGCGATTGAAGCAAGAGAAATCGCTGGCTCCTACTGTCCGGGGAGCTACGATTTAAGCATCGCCGGGAAAAAATTCGCTGGCATTTCGCAGCGGCGCGTGCGCGGTGGCGTCGCGGTGCAAATTTATTTATGTATAAACGGCAGCGGCTCGGTGCGCGCGGAGTTGCTCCGGCGATTTTACGAACTTGGGTTAAAAGGGGAGGAGACGAAGTTTGCATACCCGGCGATTGTTCCGAGCACGATGGCGTCGCTTTCCGAATTGCTAAATGAAGAGTTGACGATATCGTCAACCTTACTGTTATTGTTTCGCGCGCTGCAATCGTTTGGCGGCGAGATTTATTCGTCCGCTTTAAACGGGGAGGAGCTATCGTTATACGAATATTATTGGGAGCGGATCGTCCACCGGAATGAGAAGTCGTTGATAACGCAATAAACGGCTGCCCGTTTTCAACGAGGCAGCCGTTAGTTATTCTGCGATTTTTTCCAAATTTCCGTTTTGGTCCATTCGGAATTTGAGCGCTTGCCGCTCTTCTTCCTCTTGCAAGACAAGCTTGCGGGCTCTATTGATAATTTTTACTAATGTTTCATAATCTTCCTGAATCGTCGAAGAGTTTTCTTCCAATTTGGCAATTTTCTTTTCCAATTCTTCATTTTTTGTGCGCATTTCTTCATTTTCTTTTCGTAAACGCTCGTTTTCTTTTACTAATGATTCGTGATCGCGGTGAACGGTTTTGAATGTCTGTAAAAAAGCGATCACGTGATCGAGCGTCATCGGCGATGTTTCATTGGAAGGAGGTACGACCGCTGGCAATTGGATGATTTCTCCTATGTCTTCCAAAGAAGGAACAGGTGGATTGTACAATCGCTTTTTGCGAGCTGCTTGTTGTTTTCCAAGCAGCCGCTGCCGTTCTTTCCGCTGCCGCTTTGCTAATTGCAGCGCTTGTTCATACCGTCGGCGGACGACTGCATTCCAGCGGAATCCGCAGGCGGCGGATGTTCGGTTTAATTTATCACCGACTTCTTCAAACGCGTTAAGCTGTGTACTTCCTTCCCGCACATGCCGCAGCACCGTTTCTGCTAATAGTAAATCATCTTCTTCTGTCCATGCATCTTGACGTTGTTTCATCATTCTCAACTCCCTTTTTCTTATTTGCTAGTAGAAGCATGGACAAAAATAGGAAGTTTTATACTATTTTTTAGTTTCCATGAATAAAAAGTTGCAAGAGTTACTGATTCAGTCTGAAAACAAATGGCAAAAATCAGTTTGATTTTCCCAAGACCTAGATTCGCTGGATCGAGAGCGCAAATTTTACCACAATAATCAGGGCTTGACTAGAGTTGCTGTCTATGCGAAGGAAAACTTGCCAAAATTTCCTGTGTGAACATAGATGAGGGGAACTAGATGGAATGAAACCCTTGAGTAAACAAACTTGCATTGCCAGAAAAGAAGCGTTAGAATACACGTTAGTGCATAAACCTGCCGAGCGAAGAGAAGGGGTGACGAGAAATGGCGAATGAATTTCGCGTCTGCGCCGATTGCAAAGCACCGAATTTAAAAACGTTGATTCCGCGTTTAAAAAAGCTTGACCCAAACGCGACGATTAAAATCGGTTGCCAGTCGTACTGCGGTCCCGGCCGCAAAAAAACATTTGCGTTCGTCAATAACCGTCCAGTTTCCGCGCTGACGGAAGATGAGCTTATCGAAAAAATTGCCGAAAAATTGAAGAAAAGCTAAAAAATCGCCTTCGTATTTTGTAGGAAGAAGGTGATTTTTTGTTTCTATGTTTTAGGAAATACTGATGATAGGCAAATGAGGAAAAATCGAGTATTTTTTTATCGCCTCAAACGGCTTATAATAGATTCAGTCAGAAATGGAAGAGGGGATAACATGGCATATCCCGGCGGGCAGCTTAGCGAGGAAAAAGTGTTTAAAGATCCCGTTCATCGATATATACATGTTCGCGACAAAGTCATTTGGGATTTAATCGGAACAAAAGAGTTTCAGCGATTGCGCCGCATTAAGCAGCTTGGCACGACATATTTGACATTCCACGGAGCCGAGCATAGCCGCTTTAACCATTCCCTTGGCGTCTATGAAATTATCCGCCGCATTATTGACGATGTGTTTGTCGGCCGCGAACATTGGGACCATAGCGAACGGCTTCTTTGTTTATGCGCGGCGTTGCTGCACGATTTAGGACACGGGCCGTTTTCTCATTCATTTGAAAAAGTGTTTCGGCTTGATCATGAAGATTTCACCCAGGCGATTATTTTAGGGGATACGGAAGTCAACGACGTGCTTCGCCGCGTGAGCGACGATTTTCCGAAAAAAGTGGCGGAAGTTATTGCGAAGACATATCCGAATAAACTTGTTGTCAGTTTAATTTCGAGCCAAATTGACGCTGATCGGATGGACTATTTGTTAAGGGATGCGTATTATACCGGCGTCAGTTACGGCAATTTTGACATGGAGCGGATTTTGCGCGTCATGCGCCCGCGTGAAGACCAAGTCGTCATCAAGCGGAGCGGCATGCATGCGGTGGAAGACTATATTATGAGCCGCTATCAAATGTATTGGCAAGTTTATTTCCATCCAGTGACGCGCAGCGCTGAAGTTATTTTAACGAAAATTTTGCACCGCGCGAAAAAGCTGTATGAAGAAGGATACAACTTTCAAACAAAGCCGGCCCACTTTTATTCGCTCTTTGCCGGAAATGTTGATTTGCAAGATTATTTAAGGCTTGATGAAGCGGTCATATTGTTTTATTTCCAGCAGTGGCAAGACGAGCGCGATGAGATTTTAAGCGATCTGTGCCGCCGTTTTGTAAATCGCCATTTATTCAAATATGTCGAATTTAATCCAACCAATGAACAGATGACAAAGCTGATCGAGCTGACAAACTTGTTTAAAAAAGCGGGCATTGATCCGGAATATTATTTAGTTGTCGATTCTTCGTCCGATTTGCCGTACGATTTTTACCGTCCGGGCGAAGAAGGGGAGCGGCTGCCGATTTATTTGCTAATGCCGAACGGAGAGCTTCGCGAGCTGTCGCGGGAATCGGTGCTTGTCGATGCGATTTCCGGAAAGCGGAGAACCGATCATAAACTATATTTTCCAGCTGATTTTATTTATGATTTTTCAACGAAGCGAACAATAAAGAAAAAAATTATCGAAATTTTAGAGGGTTAGGAGATGACGGGGAGTGTTCACTGAACATGCAAAGGTGATGAAGGCGTTGGCGGCAGCTGGAGAAATCGTCGGCCGCAAAAAGCTGCAAAAAATGATTTACATCGCAAAAAAATTGCAATTTCCGTTTTACGAGAAGTTTGACTTTCATTTCTATGGACCGTACTCCGAAGAATTAACATGCCGCGTTGAGGAACTTTGCGATTTAGGATTTTTGCATGAAGTAAAAGAGAAAAAAGGCGGATATTTTCAATATCGCTATACGCTGACGGAAGCGGGAGAGCAGTTTTTAAACCATTACGATATCAAGATGCCCCATTTACAAGAGTGCATGCAAGATATGAACGAGCAAAATTCGCGGTTTTTAGAGCTCGTATCGACAGTGCTTTATTTTGAGCATTTGACGAAAGAAGAAGTGAAAGAAAAAGTATTTTTATTAAAAAGCAAGCAACGGTATACGGAAGAAGAAATTGAGCAGGCGTATGCGTACATAGAGAAGTTGCGCGCCAAAGTAAAAAACGAAGTCCGCGCATGACGGGACTTCGTTTTTTATATGCCGGTTAATGTGGCAAAAAGGCAAGCTGATAGAAGAAAAGGATGGCGAAAATGTAAACGAGCGGATGCACTTCGCGCCATTTGCCGCGCGTGATTTTTAGCAGCGGGTAAGAAATGAAGCCGAGCGCGATTCCTGTTGCAATGCTTGAAGTGAGCGGCATGCTTAAAATAATCAGGAACGCCGGGAACGCTTCATCTAATCGATCCCATTGAATGTGGGCAATGCTGCCCATCATTAAGCTGCCGACGATAATAAGCGCTGGTGCGGTAATCGCTGCAATGCCGGAGACGGCGCCGACAAGCGGCCCGAAAAAGGCGGATAAGGCAAATAATATCGCGACCGTCAGCGCTGTAATTCCGGTGCGCCCTCCGGCGGCGACGCCCGAAGAAGATTCAATGTAAGCGGATGTTGGGCTAGTGCCGAACATCGCGCCGATCGTCGTCGCGACAGAATCGGCAAGCAATGCTTCGCGGGCGCGCGGCATCGTTTTTCCTTTCATCAGTCCGGCTTGTTGGGCGACGCCGATCATCGTTCCCGTTGTGTCGAAAATCGTCACAAGCAAAAAGGAGAACACGACGGCATACAATCCGTAATGGATGACATCACCGATGGCGGTAAGCGGATTAGCGACAACAAGACCTTCCGGAAGTGATGGCATGGAAACGAAGCCTTTATCAAATTTCAATTGGCCGGTGAAATAAGCAATCACGCCGGTGATGACCATCCCGAAAAAAAGCGCGCCATTGACGCCAAGCGACATAAGCACGAGCGTAACCGCCAAACCGATGAGCGTCAACACCGCCGATGGCGAGTGTAAATCGCCTA
Source organism: Parageobacillus sp. KH3-4 (assembly GCF_022846435.1). Lineage (NCBI taxonomy): Bacteria > Bacillati > Bacillota > Bacilli > Caryophanales > Anoxybacillaceae > Parageobacillus > Parageobacillus sp. KH3-4. Next base: position 3,725,506 of record NZ_AP025627.1, on the reverse strand, counting down.
ACGCGACTAAGTTTTGTGGATGCGCTTGAATAATCTTGGTTAAACGAAGGCCAATAAAAGCGATAAACAAGCCGATTCCCGCGGTAATGCCATGCTTTAAATTTTCCGGAATCGCTTCGATCAGCTTGCTGCGAAACGGCGTCAGCGACAAAATGACAAAAAGGATTCCGGCAACGAACACGGCCGAGAATGCGACTTCATAGGAAATATTGCCGTGCGACCCGACAACGGAGTAGGCAAAATACGCGTTTAATCCCATCCCCGGCGCGATCGCGATCGGATAGTTCGCAAATAACGCCATCCATAGCGTCCCGATGATCGTAGCGATAATCGTTGCGGTGAACACTTGAGAAAATGGAACACCGGCATCCGACAATACGACAGGATTTACGACAATGATGTATACCATCGTTAAAAACGTCGTACATCCGGCGATGATTTCTGTTTTTAAATTTGTGTTATGTTTCGCCAAATCAAACATCGTTTACCTCCAAAATACGAACATTTTTAATCACATATATAATAATATTCGTTTTTTCGGGATTTTGCAATGAAAAAAGCAAGGAACAGAAACGTTCCTTGCTTGTGCGCTTATTACTCGTCGCTTAAACGTTTTCCGGCGATCGCGTAATGGTTTTTCGACATTTCTTCAATAAACACGACAATTTTGTCTTTCGAGGCGCCTGTTGTTTCGGCGACCGCTTCTGTCACTTTTTCGACAAGCGCCTTTTTCTGCTCGTCCGTGCGTCCCTCGAGCATTTTGATCGTAACGTAAGGCATGGGTCGTCCTCCTTTTTCTGCTCGTTCGTCGTGTTTATTATATCATGAAAAAGGGAACTTCCGTCCACTTTTTCCGTATAATCATGTATACTAGTTAATAAACGATCAAATGGAAAAAAGGAGATAAAAAGAGTGGAACATTTATTGCCTTATTCGCTTCAGCAAATCCCATATGTGTTCATGGCGCTCGCGATTGCTTTTTCGGTTCATGAATTTGCCCATGCGTACGTCGCTTATAAGTTCGGCGACCCGACGGCAAAAAACGAGGGAAGGCTGACGTTAGCCCCGCTTGCCCATCTCGATTTGCTTGGCACATTGCTTATTTTTCTTGCCGGATTCGGCTGGGCGAAACCTGTGCCGGTGAATCGGCTTAACTTTGCAAATCCGCGCCTTGCCGGGATTCTTGTGTCGGCCGCAGGTCCTTTCAGCAATCTTCTTCTTGCCGCGTTCGGGTTTTTGGTGTGGTATAGCATGATTCGTTTTGGCGTGATGGCGGCGATTCCAGATTGGTTTGCCGCCGGGTTTGACACGTTTTTTCAGATTTTTATTAGTTTAAATGCGGTGTTGTTTATTTTTAACTTGCTTCCGTTTCCTCCGCTTGACGGTTATCGGATTATCGAGGATTTGGCGCCACAAGGCGTTCGCGTAAAGCTGACGCAGTGGGAAAGTTACGGGGCGCTGCTTTTTCTGATTCTTGTGTTGACGCCACTCGACCGTTATACGATACAGCCGCTTTTCAATGTAGCGATTCCGTTTGTATTGGAAAGCTTGCAATCCTTTTTTTCCGCGGTATTCTTTTAAGTCATAAAGGAGGGCGTTTGGATGGAGAAGAAAAAGAAAAATATCGGATTTAATATCATTAAAGATGATCCAACGGACGGCCACGGCGGATTTGGCGCGGGGGTGTTAAGCTTGGAAAATGTTTCCCCGGTCATTATCGACGTCGAAGCGGGGGAAGCGTTCGTGGATATGGGAGCGATGCATGCCCGGAGCGTAGTGGAGCGGGGAATTAAATTTTCGCCAAATCGCGATGAAGTGCCGAACGGGAAGCCGTATTGGATCGTATGGGTGACGATCGAACGAAAAGAAGAAGGGCCGTATTATGCCGGAGTGACAGCATGCGAAATGACGGTCGATCGCGAGGCGCGCCGCGGCTATAAGCTGCTTCCAGAGCATGTGAATCGTTTAGATAAGTCACTAAAGCGCCGTATCATCGTCGATCATATGGACGAAAAATCAAAACGGGTACTGGCGGAATTTTTAAAACAACATGATATCGAAATGTGGAATCGTTCGAGCGAGGAATTGAGAAAGGGATTGGAAGGCGGGGAATAAAAAGGAGGGAAAACTATTTCTTTCATGAATTTCCATATATGTGACGTTTTTGTGAACGTCACATGGCGGGTACTTGTCGTCTTGTAGGAAACAGGGTAAACTAAAGCTGCATGTATAACACAATAAAACTAGGACAAGGAACCCCCCAAGCGAAACCGCTTGGGGGGTTCCTTTTAGAACCAAGGAAACCATTTTTCAAACCATTTTTTCTTTTCTTCCGTGTCCTTTGATTTTTTGCGATGCAAATGGTCGGTGCAGTAATCGGTCGGTTCTGTGCCAGCGATATAATAAGTGAGGCGTTTTACCGGACACGATTTCGTCGCGAGCTTGCCATTGTCCGGGTCGACATAGACGCCAACGACTCCTTTCGTTGGTTTAAATTTTTTCTTTGGTTTTCCTCGTAAGCTCTCTTCCATAAATTGCACCCAAATTTGTTTTGCATATTGTTTCTCCGCGATTTTATCCATCGTTTCCCCGCGGTCATAACCGGTCCATACCCCTGCAACTAGTTGTGGGGCAAACCCGATCATCCAGCTGTCCGTTTTGGTCGTTCCTGATTTTCCTGCGTACGGGCGCGTAATCTGTTTGCGAATCGATTGCCCGGTGACAGTGGTGTAGTCGTTTAATTTCGGGTCAAACATGCCCGTCATCAGCTGGGCCGTTACATATGCGGCGTCCGGATCGAGCGCCTGCTTGCCTGATGGTTTATATTCGTAAATCGTTTCGCCTTGATGATTGACGACTTTTTTAATAAAAATTGGCTCGACTTTTTTACCGTTATTGGCAAACGCGCTGTAGGCTTTCACCATGTCGATCACTTTCACCGGCGATGTTCCGAGCGCAAGGGAAGGAACCGCTTTTAATTTGCTTGTAATGCCAAGTTTTTTCGCCGTTTCGACAAGTTTGTCTTCGCCGATAAATAAATGCGTTTTTACGGCGAATACGTTATCCGACAAGGCAATCGCCTGAGCGAGCGTAATTTCGTCATTCGCATAATAGTTATTGTAGTTGCGCGGTGTATAAGTCGCTTTTCCATCGTCAAAGGTAAAGGTGGTCAACTCGCTTCTCATTTGCGTCGATGGCGTGAATCCTTGCTGAATGGCCGCGTAATATAGAAACGGTTTAAACGTTGAACCCGGCTGCCGCTCCGCTTGCACTGCGCGGTTGAAAGGGCTTTTATCGTAATTTCTGCCGCCGACAAGGGCTTTTACTTCTCCCGAGCGCGGATCCATCGCGACAAGCGCAACTTGAATGTTCGAATGAGGGTCAATGATGTCATGAATTTTTCGTTCTGCAATTTCTTGCATTTTTGGATCAAGCGACGTATACACGCGCAATCCGCCCGTTTCAATCGTGCGTTCATCCAACCCTAATTGATTGCGCAGCGCATATTTCACCACATCTTGAAAATAAGGGGCAATTTTTTTCTTTTTCGCTTCGTGATGGCGGGAATAAACAAGCGGAGTTTGATACGCTTGTTCCGCTTCTTTTCCGCTGATGTATCCGGCTTTGGCCATCGACGAAAGCACCGTTTTTTGCCGCGCTTTCGCCCGCTTTTCGTCAATGAACGGCGAATAGTAATACGGGCCTTTTGGGATTCCGGCTAGCATCGCGGCTTCGCTTAATGTAAGCTTTTTTGCCGGTTTTCCGAAATAATAATGGGAGGCCGCTTCGATTCCGTAAGCGCCATGGCCGTAGTAAATGGTGTTTAAGTATCCTTCTAAAATTTGCTTTTTGCTGTAATTCGCTTCAAGACGGATTGTATATAACGCTTCTTGCAATTTTCGCGTCCATGTTTTATCGTGGTTTAAAAATAAATTGCGCGCGTATTGCTGGGTAATGGTGCTTGCTCCTTGCACTTTCGCCATCGCCTTTATATTCGCGACAACGGCGCCGGCAATCCGCTTTATATCAAAGCCGTGATGTTCATAAAATTTCCGGTCTTCTACAGCGATCGTTGCCTGTACAATATAGGGGGATATATCTTCAATGTTCACCCAGTAACGAGTTTGCCCGTTATCGCTTTCGCCGATTTTCGAGCCGTCATCCGCGTAAAAAATCGTCGTTTGCGGCACGGCTAGAGGTGGGGCCCCTTTTAATTTGGCGAACGCGATCAAACCGGCAAGCGCAACGGCGAAGAAGATTGCTAGGATCAAACTGATGAAGACGAACGCCCGAATGTATTTCCACGTTCCGCGAAACCGGCTGCTTGGAATGATTTCCAACGTCCATCACCTCATGACTGTATTTGTATTAGTATGAAAAAATTTTTTCTATTTTAAACATTTTTCTATCAAGTTTCACTTGCATTTTTGCTAGATTGCTCTATACTTTTTCATGTTTGGTTTTTTCTTCGCTAGGAAAAGATGAAAGTAGCGTTTTGTATATAGCTGAAACGTATAAAGAAAGGGTGTTGAACATGGAATTATGGTTTACGGAAAAGCAAACAGAGCACTTTGGCATTACAGCGAGAATTAAACGCACTTTACATACAGAGCAAACCCCGTTTCAAAAGCTGGACATGGTCGAGACAGTGGAATTCGGCAATATGCTTATTTTAGACGGAATGGTCATGACAACGCAAAAAGATGAGTTTGTGTACCACGAAATGGTTGCGCATGTTCCGCTTTTCACCCATCCGAATCCGGAAAACGTGCTTGTCGTTGGCGGCGGTGACGGCGGCGTTATTCGCGAAGTGCTGAAGCACCCGAGCGTAAAAAAAGCGACATTAGTAGAAATTGACGGAAAAGTTATTGAATGTTCGAAAAAATATCTTCCGGAAATCGCCGGTAAGTTAGATGACCCGCGTGTAGAAGTAAAAGTCGACGACGGCTTTATGCACATCGCGAAAAGTGAAAACGAATATGACGTCATTATGGTCGATTCGACGGAACCGGTCGGCCCGGCCGTCAACTTATTTACGAAAGGCTTTTATGCCGGCATCGCAAAGGCGCTGAAAGAAGATGGCATTTTCGTCGCGCAAACGGACAACCCTTGGTTTAAAGCGGATTTAATCCGCAACGTCTACCGTGACGTGCGCGAAATTTTCCCGATTGCGCGCTTATATACGGCAAACATCCCGACATATCCAAGCGGGTTGTGGACGTTTACGATCGGGTCGAAAAAATACGATCCGCTTGAAGTGAGCGACGAACGTTTCCATGACATCGATACGAAATATTACACGAAAGAGCTCCATAAAGCTTGTTTCGTTTTGCCGAAATTTGTCGCTGATTTATTGAAATAGGGGAGGCGCGAAAATGCGATTTGATGAGGCGTATTCGGGCAATGTCTTTATTAAAAGCCATCCGGATTTTGCAGAAAGCGAAGCGGTCATTTACGGAATGCCGATGGACTGGACGGTAAGCTACCGGCCTGGTTCCCGCTTCGGCCCGACGCGCATTCGCGAAGTGTCGATCGGATTAGAAGAATATAGCCCATATTTAGATCGCGAACTTGGGGAAGTAAAATATTTTGATGCGGGCGATATTCCGCTTCCGTTCGGGAACGCGCAGCGCAGCTTGGATATGATCGAAGATTTCGTGGATCAAATTTTAGCGGCCGATAAATTCCCGCTCGGCATCGGCGGCGAGCATCTCGTCTCGTGGCCGGTCATTAAAGCGGTGTATAAAAAATATCCTGATTTAGCGGTCATCCATATGGACGCCCATGCAGATTTGCGCGAACAATATGAGGGGGAGCCGCTTTCCCATGCGACGCCGATCCGCAAAGTCGCGGAACTTGTGGGTCCAACAAACGTATTTTCGTTCGGCATTCGTTCGGGCACGAAAGAAGAGTTTCAATGGGCGAAAGATAATGGAATGTACATCGCCAAGTTTGAAGTGCTCGAGCCGCTAAAAGAAGTGCTTCCGAAGCTTGCCGGCCGCCCTGTCTATGTCACGATTGACATCGATGTTCTTGATCCTGCTTGCGCGCCGGGAACAGGCACGGTTGACGCTGGCGGCATTACGTCGAAAGAACTGTTGGCGGCGATTCATGAAATCGCCAAATCGAATGTCCGCGTCGTCGGAGCCGATTTGGTGGAAGTAGCTCCTATCTACGACCATTCGGAACAAACCGCCAATACAGCAAGCAAACTCATTCGCGAAATGATTCTCGGCTGGGTGCAAAAACGCAATGCGTAAACGGGGGAGTTTCCCGTTTGCTAGAGTAATCGTTTTTCTGGCGCGGGGAAAACGCCTCGCTATCGCTGGCAAATGTTTGCGGTGGAAATCCTGCCTTTGATCGAAAAAGGCGGGATTTTTTGTATTTTTGGAGTGTAGGCGGATGCGGGATAATTTTGGTTCATCACGATGGTGTCCAATCCAACGGTTCATTTCAGAAAATGTGTTGAAGATAAGATGGCGGCTTAAAGCATAAGTACATGCATCATTTATTTATGATCCGATGGAATCCCGGAAGCTGTGTAAAAAGAAAAACCACAAAAAACGATTTTGTCTTCCGGTGATCCGAATTATTGGACGGAGAGGGATTTTTGACACAATAATTAACATGTGATCGATGATCCAAGCCTCTCATCCTCTTGAACATTAGGAAACGATTCCATTATACTTAATAAAGTTATTACTCTTGTTTTTGATCGTAAGGGTGTGTCCTTGATGGAAAAGCAAAACGGAATCCCTATTCGTCTGAAGCAAGTTACCGATATTCGTGACGGGTTTCGCAAAGAGACGGTCGCTTTGGAAACGGAAGGATTTTGCTACATAAAAGAAAATGCCGTCTATTTGCAATTTGCCGAACAGCAAGAGCTAGGCAAAATAAACACAGTTGTGAAAATAACGGATCGCGAAGTGGTTGTGATGCGGTCCGGAGCGGTTCGAATGCGCCATGTCTTTCGCAAAACAGAAGAAACAACTGGGCAATATTATACTCCGTTCGGACAGTGGACGATGAAAACAAAAACGGACAATATCGAATTTCGCTATAATGAAAAAGGAAAACAAGGGCACCTGTTTTTATCGTATCAATTGGAAATGCAAAACGAACAGGCGGGGCGTCATGCGATGACGATTATGTTTAAGGAGGCATAGATCATGAATATTGTCGAACAAATGAAGGAACGCATGAAAGAGGAAATTAAACGCGCTGTCGTAAGCGCGGGGCTTGCCAAGGAGGAAGAAGTGCCGGATGTCATTTTAGAAGTACCGAGAGAAAAAGCGCATGGAGATTATTCGACAAATATGGCGATGCAGCTGGCACGCATTGCCAAAAAACCTCCGCGCTCGATTGCCGAAGAAATCGTCAAGCATTTCGATCAAACAAAAGTGTCGGTGAAAAAAATTGACATTGCCGGTCCAGGCTTTATTAATTTTTACATGGATAACCGTTATCTTGCGGAACTCATTCCAATGATTATTCAAGCGGGCGCATCTTATGGTGAAACAAATGTCGGAAAAGGGCAAAAAGTCCAAGTGGAGTTTGTTTCCGCAAATCCAACCGGGGACTTGCATTTAGGGCATGCGCGCGGCGCGGCGGTCGGCGATTCTTTATGCAACATTTTAGAAAAAGCGGGGTTTGATGTAACGCGCGAATATTATATTAACGATGCGGGAAACCAAATTTACAATTTGGCAAAATCGGTGGAAGCCCGCTATTTCCAAGCGCTTGGGATCGATAAAGAAATGCCGGAAGACGGCTATTACGGCGACGATATTATCGAAATCGGGAAAAAGCTCGCCGAGGAGTATGGCGACAAATACGTTCATATGGATGAACAAGAGCGTCTTGCCTTTTTCCGCGAGTATGGGCTCCGTTACGAATTAGAAAAAATCAAAAAAGATTTAGCAGATTTCCGCGTGACGTTTGATGTTTGGTATTCGGAGACATCTTTATACAAGAGCGGGAAAATTGATGAAGCGCTCGCCATATTGCGCGAACGCGGGCATATTTACGAAAAGGACGGTGCGACGTGGTTTCGTTCGACAACGTTTGGCGACGACAAAGACCGCGTCTTAATTAAGCAAGACGGCACGTATACGTATTTATTGCCGGATATTGCTTACCATCAAGACAAGCTGCGCCGCGGTTTTACAAAAATCATTAACATTTGGGGCGCAGACCACCATGGTTATATTCCGCGCATGAAGGCGGCAATTGCGGCGCTTGGCTACGATCCTGACGTGCTCGAAGTCGAAATCATTCAGTTAGTCAATTTGTATCAAAACGGCGAAAGAGTAAAAATGAGCAAACGGACCGGAAAAGCGGTGACGATGCGCGAATTGATGGAAGAAGTTGGTCTTGACGCGACGCGTTACTTCTTTGCGATGCGATCCAGCGACACTCATTTAGACTTTGATATGGATCTTGCTGTGTCGCAGTCGAATGAAAACCCGGTGTACTATGTGCAGTACGCCCACGCGCGCGTCTGCAGCATCCTTCGCCAAGGGGAAGAACTCCAGTTATCGTACGAAGGCGATTTGCAGCTTGATTATATCCAAACGGAGAAAGAGATTGAGCTATTAAAAAAACTAGGGGAATTTCCAAGTGCTGTTTCGGAGGCGGCGCTCAAGCGGATGCCGCATCGCATCACCGGTTATGTTTTTGAGTTAGCGTCAGCGCTGCACAGCTTTTACAATGCCGAAAAAGTATTAGATCCGGAAAACGTTGAAAAAAGCCGGGCGCGGTTAGCGTTGATGAAGGCCGTCCAAATCACGCTGCAAAACGCTTTAGCGCTCATTGGGGTATCAGCTCCGGAAAAAATGTAGAAAACGAAAGAACAGTTTCGCGGACGCGATCGTGGTGAAGCGTCGCGAGCCGCTGGCTTGGAGCCAAAAAAAGTACCCGTTTCACCTGTGTGGAAAACGGGAGACGTTTTTGGACAACAATGATACAATAGATGCGGGTAGAGGGGGATTTTTTCGAGTGCCCCCTCTTTCTTATGAGCATAATGACAATAAAACAAACACGGAGGAAAACGAAATGAAAGAAGTGATTTTATCATTAGTGACAGGCGTCGTAGTCGGCTTTTTATTTACGCTGTTTCGTTTGCCGATTCCCGCTCCTCCGGCTTTAGCGGGCATCGCCGGCATCGTTGGGGTGTACTTAGGAATGAAAGTGTTTGAATGGGTGAGTTATTTTTGGAAATAAAACATGTTGGGGGCACTGCCCTCAACATGTGTTTTTGGAATCAAACGCTACAGCCATGCGGAAAGGATGGACGATAACGATTCTTTGCCGCGCTGCCATAGTGTCCGCTTTTGCCAAAAATCAAGCGTCAGCCGTTCCGAGCGGGCCAGATCATGCTGAATTGCTTCTTTTACTCGTTGAACGAAGGCGCGATCATAAATATAACAATTAATTTCGCTATTTAAAAACATGCTTCGTTTATCGAAGTTTGCTGTACCGATATCACAACATTTTTCGTCAATCACCATCGTTTTGGCGTGATAAAACCCTTGATAAAACCGATAAATGTGTGCTCCGGACTTTAAAAGATGGTAAAAATATGGATATGCGGCTTCTTTAACGAACGGGTGGTCGGCCTTTAGCGGCACGAGGATCGTTACTTTTACTCCGCGGGAGAGCGCTTCAAGCAGCGCGTTCATCACAGCGCGGCCAGGGATAAAATACGGGCTGCCGATGATGATTTCTTTATTTGCTTGGCGAATGAAATGGATGAATTGTTGTTCTACTGAATGGCCGTTCATGGCAACAAGTTGGTGAGAAACCGTTCCTTTTTGGAGAGGCGGGAAATATTGGCCTTCTGCAATCGACATTTTCGTCGCTTCTTCCCAATCGCGGCAAAACTGCATTTGTAAGTCGTAAACCCCTTCTCCTGCTATTTTTAAATGGTAATCACGCCATTCGCCGAAATTTGGATCTTGCCCGACATATTCTTTACCGATATTAAAGCCGCCGATATATCCAATTTTTCCATCAATGACGGTAATTTTCCGGTGATTACGCCGATTCAGCCGGTAAAAGAAAAACGGAAAATGCGGTTTATGTGCATACGCGAATTCCACCCCGCTTTCTTTTAAGGAGCGAATCAGCTTTTTTGGCAGCCCGAAGCTGCCGACCCAATCAACGAGAAGACGAACGCGGACGCCTTCCTCTGCTTTTTGTTTTAACAATTGGAAAAATTGCTGGCTAATTTCATCTGTCTTGACGATATAAAACAAAATATGGATATGATGTGTTGCTTTGCGGATTTCGGTAAAGTAATCGGTGAATAGTTGCGTTCCGTTGATGAAAAAAGAAAGATTGCTTCGGCGTTCTTGATATACGATTTTTGCTTTTTTCTTTTTGTAAAAGTGTCCCCCGAGCTTGTCATCGAAATAAATGAACGCTAATATAATAGCAATAACGAAAAATATCGTCATTTCGTCCCCTCCTGATCACATCGTTATTTATTAATGTTGCCCGTTGTTATAAAAAATAGCAGAATAACTTGCAAAAAACGTTATTGACTGAATGTTCATTCATTATGTAAAATAAACGCAAGGTTATAATTCTGAAAATTTATTTTGTTATTAATATTTTGGGCGGCATCTCATCGATTCGAAGGGGGAAGGGGAGAGAGCGATATGAATCTGCTGCTAGTTATTAATTTTCTTGCGTTTTTGTCTGTAACCGCTTACGCCGTTTACCTTTTTGCCTACTTAGTCAAGACGCGCGCTGCTTACATCAAGCTCGGCAAAAAAGTGGAGTTTGATGGAAAAGTAAAAGAGCGCCTGCAAAACATTTGGATGAACGTATTTGGTCAGAAAAAGTTGTTAAAGGATAAAAAAAGTGGGATCATCCATGTTGTGTTTTTCTATGGGTTTATCCTCGTTCAGTTCGGGGCGATCGACTTTATTATTAAAGGCCTTGTTCCGGGAGCCCATCTCCCGTTAGGCCCGCTTTATCCGGGTTTTACGTTTTTCCAGGAGATCGTTACTTTGCTTATCTTGATGGCTGTTTTCGCTGCGTTTTATCGCCGTTATATTGAAAAACTCGTCCGTTTAAAGCGGGATTTTAAAGCAGGACTCGTGTTGATTTTTATCGGCGGATTAATGATTTCCGTCTTGTTCGGAAACGGAATGAGCATGATTTGGCACGGTGAGGAAGCGACATGGAGCGAGCCAATCGCGTCATTCATCGCTGGCGCGTTCCGCTGGACCGGCGAAACGGGCGCTGCGGTATTGTTCTTTATCGCATGGTGGGTACACTTATTGATTTTGTTGACATTTTTAGTATATGTGCCGCAATCGAAGCACGCGCATTTAATTGCTGCGCCGATTAATGTCTTTTTCAGCCGCCTGTCCCGCCCGAAGCTGTCGAAAATCGATTTTGAAGATGAGACGCAAGAATCGTTTGGCGTCGGCAAAATTGAAGATTTTTCGCAAAAACAGCTCATCGATTTATACGCCTGTGTCGAATGCGGACGATGCACAAGTATGTGTCCGGCGACGGGAACCGGGAAAATGTTGTCGCCGATGGATTTAATTTTAAAATTGCGCGACCATCTTACAGAAAAAGGCGCCGCGATCACTTCCCGCGCTCCTTGGGTGCCGACGTTCGCTTTCAAACATACAAGAGGCAACCAATTGGCGCTTGCCGGCCAAGGCGTGCAAGAGCAAGCAGCGGCGGTGGAAATGCCAAACTTAATCGGCGACGTGATCACGGAAGAAGAAATTTGGGCGTGCACGACATGCCGTAACTGCGAAGACCAATGTCCGGTGATGAACGAACATGTTGACAAAATTATCGACCTTCGCCGCTACCTTGTCCTTACCGAAGGAAGAATGAATCCAGATGCGCAGCGGGCGATGACAAACATCGAACGCCAAGGAAATCCGTGGGGGCTGAACCGGAAAGAAAAAGAAAATTGGCGCGAGCTTCGCGATGATGTGCGTATTCCGACCGTCAAAGAACTGAAAAAATCCGGCGAGGAATTCGAATATTTATTTTGGGTTGGCTCGATGGGCTCATTTGACAGCCGTAGCCAAAAAATTGCGTTGACGTTTGCGAAATTATTGAACGAGGCGGGAGTGAAATTCGCGATTTTAGGAAATAAAGAGAAAAATTCCGGCGATACGCCGCGCCGTTTAGGAAACGAGTTTTTATTCCAAGAATTAGCCGCCAACAATATTGCAGAATTTGAAAAAGCGGGTGTGAAAAAGATTGTCACGATCGATCCGCACGCGTATAACACATTTAAAAACGAATACCCTGATTTTGGCTTTAAAGCGGAAGTATACCATCATACGGAATTGCTTGCGAAACTGATTGAGGAAGGCAGCTTAGTGCCGAAATGCGAAGTCAAAGAAAGAGTGACGTTCCATGATTCCTGTTATTTAGGCCGCTACAACGATGTGTATGACGCGCCGCGCAAAATTTTGCAGGCGATTCCGGGCGTCGAGCTCGTCGAAATGGAACGCAACCGCGAACGAGGTATGTGCTGCGGCGCGGGCGGCGGTTTAATGTGGATGGAAGAGACGGCTGGAAACCGCATCAACGTGGCCCGCACCGAGCAGGCGCTTGCCGTCAACCCAACGGTCATCAGCTCCGGCTGTCCGTACTGCTTGACGATGCTCACAGACGGCACAAAAGCAAAAGAGGTGGAAGATCGCGTCTCTGCTTACGACGTTGCGGAATTACTTGCCAAATCCGTATTTGGTGAGAAAAAAGAAACCGCTTCATAAAAAATAATATACAATTCTAATTTTTTGAAATATTATTATAATAGATAGAGGAGGTGTGCTTTTATTTGTGCACCTTCCTTTCACCATCGCATTGAGCGAGCGTTCAGTCTTCGTTTTGTAATCGCTTTCTTTTGCAAATAGGGTAAAACAAAGGGGAGAGGTTTATGGGAAAAACGGTTATTTTAAGCGGGGTTCGCACGCCGTTTGGAAAATTCGGCGGTGCATTAAAGCAGCTTACGGCGGCACAGCTCGGCGGCATCGCTGTGAAAGAAGCGCTTCATCGCGCCGGAGTTAGCGGCGAACAGGTCGATCAAGTCATTTTAGGAACGGTGTTGCAAGGAGGGCAAGGCCAGCTTCCATCCCGCCAAGCGATGCGCTATGCTGGCATTCCGTGGGAAGTGCGGACAGAAACAATTAATAAAGTGTGCGCTTCGGGAATGCGGAGCGTCACCCTTGGCGATCAAATGATCCGCCTAGGAGATGCCGAAGTCATCGTTGCGGGCGGAATGGAATCGATGAGCAATGCGCCATATATTTTGCCAAATGCACGTTGGGGATTGCGAATGGGCGATTCTGCCGTAAAAGATTTAATGGTATATGATGGTTTAACATGCAGTTTTACCGGAGTTCATATGGGGGTGTACGGCGGCGAAACGGCGAAAGAATTAGGGATTTCTCGCGAAGAGCAAGATGAGTGGGCGTACCGCAGCCATCAGCGGGCGATTGCCGCGATGGAAGCTGGATTATTGGCGGAGGAAATCGTACCGGTGGAGGTTCCGCAGCACAAGGGGGCGCCGCTGTTGGTCGAGCATGACGAAGCGCCGAGGAAAGATACGTCTCTCGAAAAGCTGGCAAAGCTTCCTCCAGTATTTGACCCAGAAGGGACGATAACAGCGGGAAACGCGCCAGGGGTCAATGATGGCGCCGCCGCGCTTGTGTTGATGAGCGAAGAAAGAGCGGCGCACGAAGGAAGAAAACCGCTCGCGACGATTTTAGCCCATACATCGATTGCTGTTGCAGCAAAAGACTTTCCAAAAACGCCGGGGTTTGTGATCAACGAGCTGCTTCGCAAAACGGGGAAAACAGCTGATGACATTGATTTATTTGAAATTAACGAAGCGTTTGCTGCCGTCGCGCTCGCCAGCATTAAAATCGCCGGCATCGATCCAGAAAAAGTGAACGTCAATGGCGGCGCAGTCGCGCTAGGTCATCCGATCGGCGCGAGCGGCGCACGTATTATCATTACGTTAATTCACGAATTAAAGCGCCGCGGCGGCGGCATCGGGATTGCGGCGATCTGCAGCGGCGGCGGCCAAGGTGATGCCGTTATGGTGCAGGTAGATTCATAATTTTGTTTTGACTTATGCAAACATAAGCAGTCGTTTGCTTTTCTTCACGTTATGATTTAGTGGCAAAACTTCATAAGGAATCAAAGATAGGGGATGTGGAATGATGGACGTTAGGACAATCATGGTCGTCGGTGCTGGACAGATGGGGTCCGGCATCGCCCAAGTATGCGCGATGGCGGGATATGACGTTTTCCTGCATGATATCAGCCAAGCGCAAATCGATAAAGGGCTTGCTAATATCGAAAGATTATTATCCCGTCAAGTAGAAAAAGGAAAAATGACCGATGCGGAAAAGGCGGCAGCGTTGTCGCGCCTCATTCCTTCGACCAATTTGCGAAACGCTGCGAAAGCCGATTTAGTGATTGAAGCGGTTGTCGAAAACATGGATGTGAAAGCAAAATTGTTTGCTGAACTCGATCAAATCGCTCCGCCGCACACGATTTTGGCGACGAACACGTCTTCGCTGCCAATTACGGAAATCGCAGCGGCGACGAAACGGCCGGAAAAAGTGATCGGGATGCACTTTATGAATCCGGTTCCGGTCATGAAGCTCATTGAAATTATCCGCGGGCTGGCGACCGCCGACGAAGTATATGAAACGGTTGAAGCCATCGCTCGCAAGTTAAACAAAGTTCCTGTTGAAGTCAATGACTTTCCAGGCTTTATCTCCAACCGCGTCTTGATGCCGATGATCAACGAAGCGATTTACGCGTTGTATGAAGGGGTGGCGACGAAAGAAGCGATCGACGAAGTAATGAAGCTCGGCATGAACCATCCGATGGGGCCGCTGACTTTAGCTGACTTTATCGGATTGGATACGTGCCTGTACATTATGGAAACGCTCCATGAAGGATTTGGCGACGATAAATACCGCCCATGCCCATTGTTGCGGAAATATGTGAAAGCGGGATGGCTCGGCCGCAAAACAGGAAGAGGTTTTTACACGTACGAGTAAGCGCAAAGAAGGTGGCATGCATGAATTTACACTTTACTGAAGAGCAAGAAATGATGCGGGACATGGTGCGCGAGTTTGCGCGAACAGAAATCGCCCCGTTTGTCGAACGCATGGAACGAGGTGAATTTCCCCGTTCGATTTTAAGAAAAATGGCCGAGCTCGGGCTGATGGGCATAACCGTTCCGGAGGAGTACGGCGGTGCGGGAATGGACTTTATCTCCTACATTATCGCCATCCATGAAATTTCGAAAGTGAGCGCGACGGTCGGCGTTATTTTATCGGTGCATACGTCGGTTGGTACGAACCCAATTTTGTACTTTGGCACGGAAGAACAAAAGAAAAAATACGTCCCGAAATTAGCCAGCGGCGAGTATTTGGGGGCATTTTGCCTTACCGAACCGGGCGCTGGGTCGGATGCGAAAAGTTTAAAAACGAAGGCGGTCCGCCAAGGCGATTGCTACATTTTAAACGGTTCGAAAATATTTATCACCAACGGCGGCGAGGCGGATACGTACATCGTCTTTGCCCGCACCGACCCAAATGAAAAAGGCAGCCGCGGCATTTCCGCGTTTATCGTCGAAAAAGGCACACCGGGGTTGATCATCGGCAAAGATGAGAAAAAAATGGGGCTGCACGGGTCGCGGACCGTGCAAATCATGTTCGAAGACGCGAAAGTGCCGGCGGAAAACTTGCTTGGCGAAGAAGGGAAAGGGTTTAAAATCGCGATGGCCAACCTCGATAGCGGACGCATCGGCATCGCCGCGCAATCGTTAGGTATTGCTGAAGCGGCGTTGGAACATGCGACCGCTTACGCGAAAGAACGCATCCAGTTCGGCAAGCCGATCGCCGAACAGCAAGGAGTCGCCTTTAAGCTTGCCGATATGGCGACAGCGGTCGAAGCGGCGAAACTGCTTGTCTATCGCGCGGCGTTTTTGCAGGCGCAAGGCCTGCCATGCGGAAAAGAAGCGTCGATGGCGAAGTTGTTCGCTTCGAGAACGGCGATGGAAAATGCGATTGAAGCGGTGCAAATTTTCGGCGGCAACGGCTATACGAAGGACTATCCGGTAGAGCGGTTGTTCCGCGATGCGAAAGTGTGTGAAATTTACGAGGGAACAAGCGAAATTCAACGCCTAGTCATTAGCAAATATTTATATCAATAAATGGGGGATAGGGACATGAACTTTCAATTAAGCGAAGAACACGAAATGATACGAAAAATGGTGCGCGAGTTTGCCGAAAACGAAGTGGCGCCGACTGCAGCCGAACGGGATGAAGAAGAAAGGTTCGACCGCGAAATTTTTAATAAAATGGCTGAGCTGGGTCTTACTGGAATTCCGTGGCCGGAAGAGTACGGCGGCATCGGCAGCGATTATTTGGCGTATGTCATCGCCGTAGAGGAGCTATCGAAAGTATGCGCATCTACCGGGGTGACGCTTTCCGCGCACATTTCGCTTGCAAGCTGGCCGATCTACAAATTTGGCACGGAAGAACAAAAGCAAAAATATTTGCGCGCTCTTGCGACGGGAGAAAAACTTGGCGCGTATGGTCTTTCCGAGCCCGGCGCCGGTTCGGACGTCGCCTCGATGAAAACGAGGGCGGTGCGCGACGGGGACTACTATGTGCTAAACGGTTCGAAGGTATGGATTACCAACGGTGGCGAAGCGGAAATTTATGTTGTCTTTGCCGTAACTGATCCAGAAAAGCGTCATAAAGGCATCAGCGCGTTTATCGTCGAAAAAGGCACGCCGGGATTTTCGATCGGAAAGAAAGAGAAAAAACTCGGCATTCGTTCCTCGCCGACAACAGAATTAATTTTTGAAGATTGCCGCATTCCGAAAGAAAACTTGCTAGGGCAAGAAGGGGAAGGATTTAAAATCGCGATGATGACGCTCGACGGCGGTCGAAACGGAATTGCGGCGCAAGCGGTCGGCATCGCGCAAGGAGCGCTGGACGCAGCGATTGAATATGCGAAACAGCGGGTGCAATTCGGCAAGCCGATCGCCGAACAGCAAGGCGTGGCCTTTAAATTGGCTGACATGGCGACGGCGATTGAAGCAGCGCGCCTGCTGACGTATCAGGCGGCATGGCTCGAAACGAACGGCCTGCCGTACGGCAAAGCGTCGGCAATGGCAAAGCTGTTTGCTGGCGATACGGCGATGAAAGTAACGGTCGATGCCGTGCAAATTTTTGGTGGCAACGGCTATACAAAAGATTATCCGGTCGAACGGTTTATGCGCGACGCGAAAATTACGCAAATTTACGAAGGGACGCAAGAAATTCAGCGGCTTGTTATTTCGCGGATGCTTACAAAATAGGCATTCCAGGACATTGCAGGTGATTCATGTGAAAAAACGGGAAGTGATTGCATCCGTCAAAGACGAAAAGCTTGTCAAAAAACGACGCAACCAAATGATTAAAGGAGCGATTTCCCTTTTCAAACAAAAAGGATTCCACCAGACGACGACAAGGGAAATCGCGAAAGCTTCCGGATTCAGCATCGGGACGCTGTATGAATACATCCGCAAAAAAGAAGACATTCTCTATCTCGTTTGCGACCGCATTTATGATGAAGTGCGCGAACGGATGGAAAAAGATATCGGCACCCACCACGGCACGATCGAAAGCTTTAAGTTAGCGATCGCCCGCTATTTTAAAGTCATCGACGATTTGCAAGATGAAGTGCTCGTCATGTACCAAGAAGTGAAATCGCTCAGCAAAGAATCGCTGCCATACGTGCTCAACAAGGAAATCCAAATGGTTGGCATGTTTGAAAACATTTTGCAGACATGTGTCAATAACGGCGTATTTCAGCTGACGGAAGAAGAAATCAAGCTGTTTGCCCATGACATTTTCGTGCTGGGACAAATGTGGGCGTTCCGCCGCTGGGCGCTGAAAAAACTATATACGCTTGATGAATATATTGAATTGCAGACGGAATTGTTGCTAAAGGGGATCATGAAGAAACAATCATCATGACAAAGGGGGAGAAAAAATGGCGCACATTTACCGTCCGAAACATCACGTGCGGTTTGTGACAGCGTCAAGCTTGTTTGACGGCCATGACGCGTCGATCAACATCATGCGCCGCATTTTGCAGGCAAGCGGCGCAGAAGTGATTCATCTAGGGCACAACCGTTCTGTCGATGAAATTGTCAATGCCGCCATTCAAGAAGATGTGCAGGGCATTGCTGTATCTTCCTATCAAGGCGGGCATATGGAATTTTTTAAATATATGTACGATCTGCTTCAAGAGCGCGGCGCCTCCCATATCCGCATTTACGGCGGCGGAGGCGGCGTCATTATTCCGAGAGAAATAAAAGAGCTGCACGAATACGGCATCGCCCGCATCTTTTCGCCGGAAGACGGCCGCAAGCTCGGCCTGCAAGGCATGATTAACGTCATGCTCGAACAGTGCGACTTTCCGACCGTAACGGAAATTACCGATGAATTGGAGCGGCTGCCAAAAGGGGATGTTCAGGCGATCGCCCGCTTGATCACGCTATGCGAAAACCGCGTCGATATCTCTCATGAAGCGGCTGCGGCGATGGAGGAAGTGCTTGAAAAAGTAAAAGCGCTGACAAAACCGACGCCGGTTGTCGGAATTACCGGCACGGGCGGGGCCGGAAAAAGCTCGCTGACTGATGAGTTAGTGCGCCGTTTCTTAAACGAAATTCCAGATATTAAGATCGCGATTTTATCGGTGGACCCGACGAAACAAAAAACAGGCGGCGCGCTTTTAGGAGACCGCATTCGCATGAACGCGATCAACACGCCGCGCGTCTATATGCGCAGCTTGGCGACGCGAAATTCCCGTTCCGAATTGTCGCTTGCGATTAAAGATGCGATTTCGGTCGTCAAAGCGGCGGGCTTTGATTTAATTATCGTCGAAACAAGCGGGATCGGCCAAGGCGATGCGGCGATTGCCGAAATATGCGATATTTCAATGTATGTGATGACAAGTGAATTCGGGGCGCCGACGCAGCTTGAGAAAATCGATATGATTGATTATGCAGATTTGGTCGTCATCAACAAATTTGAACGAAGCGGTTCTGAGGACGCGAAACGCCAAGTGCAAAAACAATATCAGCGCAGCCATCAATTGTTTGATAAAGACCTTTCGGAAATGCCGGTATATGGCACGATTGCAAGCCAATTTAACGATCCGGGGACAAATACGCTATTCGTCGCGTTGGTAGATCTTATCAACAAAAAAGCAGGAACCAATTGGAAAACGAGCTTAAAAACGGTCTCGCATGTCGAAAAACATAATGTCATTATCCCGAACGGACGCCGCCACTATTTGCGCGAAATCGCCAAAACGGTCCGCAGCTATCATAAACGTGCCGAGCGGCAATCAGAGATTGCGCGCCGTTTGTTCCAAATGGAAGGAGCGATCGAAGCGGCAAAAGAGAGCGGCGAAAGCGAAAAAGTGATTGCGGCGCTCGAGGCGCTCAAGCAACATTACGAAAATGAATTAACGCCGGAATCAAAACGAATTCTTGATTCATGGGAAGATTTGAAGGCAAAATATGCGGCAAAACAATTCGTCACCAAAATTCGCGATAAAGAAATCGTAACGGACTTAACGACAAAAAGTTTAGCAGGATTGGACATTCCGAAAGTGGCGCTGCCAAAATTCAAAGACTACGGCGAAATTTTGCGCTGGGTGTATAAAGAAAATGTTCCAGGTTCATTCCCATATACAGCAGGTGTGTTCCCGTTTAAACGGCAAGGAGAAGATCCAAAACGGCAATTTGCCGGGGAAGGAACGCCAGAACGGACGAACCGTCGCTTCCATTATTTGTGTAAAGAAGATAAAGCAAAGCGTCTAAGCACCGCGTTTGACTCGGTAACACTTTACGGTGAAGACCCAGATTACCGTCCAGACATTTTCGGCAAAATTGGTGAAAGCGGCGTCAGCGTCTGTACGCTCGATGATATGAAAAAGCTGTATAAAGGTTTTGATTTGTGTGACCCACTGACATCGGTATCGATGACGATTAACGGTCCAGCGCCGATTATTTTAGCCATGTTTATGAACACGGCGATCGACCAGCAAGTCGAGAAGCGGGAAAAAGAACTGGGGCGTCCGCTGACGAAAGAAGAATACGAAGAAGTGAAAGCGTATACGTTGCAGACGGTGCGCGGCACAGTCCAGGCCGATATTTTAAAAGAAGACCAAGGGCAAAACACGTGCATCTTCTCCACGGAATTTGCATTAAAAATGATGGGTGACATTCAAGAATACTTTATTAAGCATAAAGTGCGCAACTATTATTCCGTATCGATTTCGGGCTACCATATCGCCGAAGCGGGAGCCAATCCGATTACCCAATTGGCGTTTACGCTCGCCAACGGCTTTACGTACGTCGAATATTATTTAAGCCGCGGCATGAAAATTGATGATTTTGCACCGAACCTTTCGTTCTTTTTCAGCAACGGCTTGGATCCGGAGTATTCGGTCATCGGCCGCGTGGCGCGGCGCATTTGGGCGGTCGTCATGCGCGAAAAATACGGAGCAAGCGAGCGAAGCCAGAAATTAAAGTATCACATTCAAACATCAGGCCGTTCGTTGCACGCTCAAGAAATTGATTTTAACGATATCCGCACGACGCTGCAGGCGCTAATGGCGATTTATGATAACTGCAACTCGCTGCACACGAACGCCTATGATGAAGCGATCACTACACCGACCGAAGAGTCGGTCCGTCGCGCGATGGCGATTCAATTGATCATTACGAAAGAATTCGGTTTGGCGAAAAACGAAAATCCGCTTCAAGGTTCTTTCATTATTGAAGAGCTGACCGATTTAGTGGAAGAAGCAGTATTGCAGGAATTTGAGCGTCTCAACGACCGCGGCGGCGTGCTCGGCGCGATGGAAATGCAATATCAGCGCGGGAAAATTCAAGACGAATCGCTGTATTATGAAACGAAAAAACATAGCGGCGAACTTCCGATCATCGGCGTCAATACGTTTCTCAATCCGAATCCGCCGTCCGAAGAAGAACTGAACAATATGCAGCTGGCGCGCGCGACATATGAAGAAAAAGAATGGCAAATCCAAAACTTGCGCGAATTCCAAGAGAGAAACAAAGATAAAGCGGGCAAAGCGCTAGAGCGCCTTAAGCAAGTGGCGATTAGCGGCGGCAATATTTTCGAAGAGTTAATGGAAACCGTAAAAGTCGCCAGCCTCGGACAAATTACGCGCGCCCTCTATGAAGTTGGCGGCCAATATCGCCGCAATATGTAGAGTGGAAAAGGAAATCGCTTGCCGATTTCCTTTTTTCATGGCATATAAAGATTATGTTATGATATGTATTGCCTTTGTTAAATATGTTTGTTTGTTGGTGAAACATTTTATACGGAAATCCGCATTTTTTTCCGTAAAGATCTAGCATAAACAGTAAGAATTTGTTTATAATGAATGGTATGTATTCATCGCATTCATTTGTCAGTTTATTACATAGAAGGGGAGTGCCGAATTTGAGTTTGCAGCAATACTCTCAAGAGGAATTGCGAGAAATGTCGTTTGTCGAACTCGCTAGTCTCGTTTTATCTGAGAAAAAGGAAGCGTTATCGTTTCAACAACTTGTTAACGAAGTTGCTGCGCTGATCGGTTTGTCTGAGCAAGAGATCAAAAAACGTCTTGCTCAATATTATACAGATTTAAATATTGACGGCCGTTTTATTTGTGTCGGTGAAAATGTTTGGGGCTTGCGCGTTTGGTATCCGTTTGATCAAACAGAAGATGAAACGGTAACGATCACCAAGCCGAAGAAGAAGAAAAAAGCGATTGATGATTACGATGACTACGATGAAATCATGGATGATGAAGATATCGATTATGATGATCTTGATGAATTCGACGAAGACGTGCTGGATCCAGATGAAGACGAACTTCTTGAAGATGACGAATTTGGCCTCGGCGATGAAGCGTTTGATGAAGACCTTCTTGGTGACGATGAATTTGACTTAGGGGATGACGAACTGGATGAAGATTTAGATATCGATGATCCGGAAGAAGAGGAATAATATTCTCTTGACTTTATTAATAGAACTATGTAAAATCTTATCTGGGCTCTTGAAAACAGACCGATGTAAATATATCGCTCCCTTACATATGCGTAAGTGGAGCGTTTTTTATTTTTGTATTTGGCAAACACTTAAATTGTCAGGGGGGAAAACGCAAGATGACAAAATATATTTTTGTTACTGGCGGTGTTGTATCATCGTTAGGAAAAGGAATTACGGCGGCGTCGCTGGGGCGGCTATTAAAAAACCGCGGCTTAAACGTGACGATTCAAAAGTTTGATCCGTATATTAATGTCGACCCGGGAACGATGAGCCCTTATCAGCACGGAGAGGTGTTCGTTACCGACGATGGCGCGGAAACGGATCTTGATTTAGGGCACTATGAGCGCTTTATTGATATTAACTTAAACAAATACAGCAACGTTACGACGGGAAAAATTTATTCTGCCGTTTTGAAAAAAGAGCGCCGCGGCGACTATTTAGGAGGCACGGTGCAAGTTATTCCGCACATCACGAACGAAATTAAAGAACGAGTATTTCGGGCCGGCCGGGAAACGAACGCGGATGTCGTCATTACGGAAATTGGCGGGACGGTCGGCGACATTGAGTCGCTGCCATTTTTAGAAGCGATTCGCCAAATAAAAAGCGATGTTGGCCGCGACAACGTCATGTACATTCATTGCACGCTCGTTCCATATATTAAAGCGGCTGGCGAAATGAAAACAAAACCAACCCAACATAGCGTAAAAGAACTGAGAAGCCTCGGTATTCAGCCAAACGTCATCGTTGTTCGCACCGAGATGCCGATATCCCAAGATATGAAAGAAAAAATCGCGCTATTTTGCGACATTGATCCGAAAGCGGTCATTGAAGCGCGCGATGCCGATACGTTATATGCCGTTCCGCTTATGCTGCAAGAGCAAAAATTAGACCAAATCGTTTGCGAACATTTAAAGCTGGATTGTAAAGAAGCGGACATGACGGAATGGAAAGCGCTTGTCGAAAAAGTGCGCAATTTGTCGAGGACAACAAAAATTGCGCTGGTCGGAAAATATGTCGAACTGCAAGATGCGTACATTTCTGTAGTAGAAGCACTGCGTCATGCCGGATATGTGTTCGACACCGACATTGACATAAAGTGGGTTAATTCCGAGCACGTCAATAAGGGGAACGTCGCCGATCTATTAAGCGACGTGGACGGTATCCTTGTGCCGGGCGGATTTGGCGACCGCGGCATCGAAGGGAAAATTGAAGCGATTCGTTACGCGCGCGAGCAGAAAGTTCCGTTCCTCGGAATTTGTCTCGGAATGCAGCTTGCTTCAATAGAGTTTGCCCGCAATGTCGTCGGATTAAAAGAAGCCCATTCCGCTGAATTTGACCCGAATACGCCGCATCCGATCATCGATTTGCTTCCAGAACAAAAGGATATCGAAGATTTAGGCGGCACGCTGCGTCTCGGTCTATATCCTTGCAAGATTCAAGAAGGAACGCTTGCCTATGAAGCATATCAAGATGAAGTGATTTATGAACGCCATCGCCACCGTTACGAGTTTAACAATCATTATCGTCAAATCATGGAACAGCATGGGTTCATCTTTTCCGGTACAAGCCCGGACGGCCGCCTTGTCGAAATTATTGAATTAAAAGACCACCCATGGTTCGTCGCCGCCCAATTTCATCCGGAATTTACATCGCGGCCGACAAGACCGCAGCCGTTGTTCCGTGAATTTATTAAAGCGTCATTGAAACAATCTTAGCATTTACACGAGAAAAGGACTATCTTCCGCATCGGTTGATAGTCCTTTTTTTATTACTCGTATTCTTCCAGAATATCATAAATGGTAAGCAAAAGACCATAATAGGCAAACGAGGCAGTAATCACCGTCGGCATGCCGATGCGGCTGCCGTCATCTTTTGGAATGATCGGTTTTAGCAATTTGCTGTCGATATGGACATCGACAATATCAACGAGCGATGGCTGCTCGTCTTTGACGACAGCGGAAATGGCGGCGATTTCCAGACCTCGTTCTTTTAATTGTTCGGCAAGGCGGATGGCGTCGTTGTCATGTGAAAACCGCGCAACCAATAAAACGCGGTCTGTTTCATCAATGTCGCTGCGCAGGCGGCCGTTTTCCATTAAACGGGTTGCCCGTGGCAGCGGATCCGGCCCGTAAAGCGCTTCGATGACGACCGCTTCCATTTCGTGAAAGCCGTGAAGCAGAACGCGGCCGTCCCCGACAATCGCCTGCGCAAGCAGACGCGCTCCGTCCTCGAATGCCATTTCTTCTTCTTCTGATATTTTTTTTAAATAGCCGATCATTTGCGTCGCAAAAATTTTCACTGTTCCTCCTCCTTCCGTTGCTTATTATAATAAACTGGTTTACCAATTGGAATTTATCCAAGTGCAAAAAAGCGGCAGGAAAATAACCGAACGATGCGAAACTAATAACATGGAACAAAAACAAAACAAAGAATTGGGGTGTCTATAGATGGGCAACAAAATTTTAATTGTCGATGATCAATACGGCATTCGCATTTTGTTAAACGAAGTGTTTCAAAAAGAAGGATATACGACATATCAAGCCGCTAACGGCATGCAAGCGCTAGAAATCGTCCAAAAACACCGCCCTGATTTAGTGTTGTTAGACATGAAAATTCCTGGAATGGATGGGATCGAAATATTAAAACGATTAAAAGAAATCGACCGAGATATTAAAGTCATTATTATGACTGCTTACGGGGAGCTTGACATGATTCAAGAAACAAAAGAATTAGGCGCGATGATGCATTTTGCGAAGCCGTTTGATATCGATGATTTGCGCGCGGCAGTGAAAAGGCTTTTATTTTCGTAGGAAAGTTGTCACGTTTTCCTTGAGTTACAATGTTGCTGTTTTGTTTGTAAGTTGGTATGCTTATAACGTAAGACTATTTACGCCTTTCATACATATATCCTGCCGGAATGACGCATAGCTATTTTAAGAAAGGCGATGACGTTGAAGCATAAGGAGGATTTTACTATGCCTTTAGTATCCATGACAGAAATGCTTAACAAGGCGTTGCGGGAAAAATACGCTGTCGGTCAATTTAACATTAACAACTTAGAATGGACACAGGCGATTTTAGCGGCGGCGGAAGAAGAAAAATCACCGGTCATTCTCGGAGTATCCGAAGGTGCGGCGCGTTATATGAGCGGCTTTAAAACAGTGGTCAACATGGTCAAAGGATTAATGGAAGATATGAATATTACCGTTCCGGTAGCGATCCATCTTGATCATGGCTCCAGCTTTGAAAAATGTAAAGAAGCGATCGATGCTGGATTTACTTCTGTCATGATTGACGCTTCCCATCATCCGTTTGAGGAAAACGTTAAAATCACTTCTCAAGTGGTGGAGTATGCTCATGCGCGCGGCGTATCGGTAGAAGCGGAATTAGGCACGGTTGGTGGCCAAGAAGACGATGTTATTGGTAAAGGCATTATTTATGCGGATCCGAAGGAATGTGAAGAATTAGTCAAACGGACAGGGATTGACTGTTTAGCGCCTGCTTTAGGTTCTGTACACGGTCCGTACAAAGGGGAACCAAAACTGGGATTTGCGGAGATGGAGCAAATTCGTGACCTGACAGGTGTTCCGCTCGTGCTTCACGGCGGTACAGGCATCCCGACAGAACAAATTCAGCGCGCCATTTCCCTCGGCACTTCAAAAATTAACGTCAATACTGAAAACCAAATGGCATTTACAAAAGTTGTCCGCGAATTGTTGGCGAAAGATGAAAAAGTATACGATCCTCGCAAAATTATCGGTCCTGGTCGCGACGCGATTAAAGCGACAGTAATTGGAAAAATGCGCGAGTTTGGTTCTTCCGGAAAAGCAGTCCAATAACATTTCGATCATTGGGAAAGGGAAACGCTTGACGAAACGACGCACGTTGTGATGTTATCGCGGGTTCCCTTTCCCACTTTATCAACGCTAAGGGGGGGTATTGCTATGAAATTTTTCATTGATACGGCCAATTTGGAGGAAATTAAAAAAGCGAACGAGCTTGGCATCTTAGCCGGCGTGACGACAAACCCGAGCCTTGTTGCGAAAGAAAACGTCCCGTTCCATGATCGTCTCCGCGAAATTACATCGATTGTTTCCGGATCGGTTAGCGCTGAAGTCATTTCCACCGATGCAGAAGGAATGATTGAAGAAGGAGAAGAGCTGGCAAAAATCGCCCCGAACATTACGATTAAAGTGCCGATGACGCCAGAAGGGCTTAAAGCGGTGAAAGTATTTACCGAAAAAGGAATTAAGACGAACGTTACATTAGTGTTTACGGCCAACCAAGCGTTATTAGCGGCACGCGCTGGAGCGACGTACGTATCTCCATTTCTTGGCCGCCTAGACGATATCGGACATAACGGCTTTGAACTCATTTCTACGATCGCCAATATTTTTAATATTCACGGAATTGATACGGAAATTATCGCCGCTTCGATCCGTCATCCGCTTCATGTGACGGAAGCCGCGCTAAGAGGGGCGCATATCGCTACTGTTCCGTACAAAGTATTAATGCAGTTGTTTAACCATCCATTGACGGATCAGGGAATTGAAAAGTTTTTGGCAGACTGGAATCGGCAAAAATAACAGAAAAATAACAGTCAACTTCGTTAAAGAAGGGAGACTATAATGGAAAAAATCAAAATTATCGGCGGCGATCCGTTGCAGGGAACGATAAAGGTAAGCGGCGCAAAAAACAGCGCCGTTGCCCTTATTCCCGCGACCATTCTTGCTGATTCACCAGTTACGATTGAAGGATTGCCGGATATTTCTGACGTGCGGATTTTAGGAGACTTAATTGAGGAGATTGGCGGAACGTTCCATTTCGATGGCAAAAAAGCGGTCATCGATCCGACAAATATGGTACCAATGCCGCTGCCGAATGGAAAAGTAAAAAAATTACGCGCTTCGTATTATTTAATGGGAGCGATGCTTGGCCGGTTTAAAAAAGCGGTTGTAGGGCTGCCGGGAGGATGCCACTTGGGCCCGCGCCCGATTGACCAGCATATTAAAGGCTTTGAGGCGCTGGGAGCGAAAGTAACGAACGAGCAAGGCGCAATTTATTTGCGCGCAGAAGAATTGCGGGGTGCCCGTATTTTTTTGGATGTGGTAAGCGTGGGAGCGACGATTAACATCATGTTGGCAGCGGTGCGCGCCAAAGGTCGGACGATTATTGAAAACGCTGCAAAAGAGCCGGAAATTATTGACGTGGCGACACTGCTTTCCAATATGGGGGCAAACATTAAGGGCGCCGGAACTGACGTCATTCGCATCGATGGCGTCGAGAAATTATCGGGATGCCGCCATTCGATTATCCCGGACCGCATTGAAGCTGGTACATATATGATTGCTGCAGCAGCGATGGGAAAAGAAGTAGTCATCGATAACGTTATTCCTCAGCACGTCGAATCATTGACCGCGAAATTGCGCGAAATGGGCGTTCATGTGGAAACGAGCGACGATCAAATCCTTGTTTCCAGTATTCCGGATTTAAAAGCAGTGGATGTGAAAACGCTTGTTTATCCTGGATTTCCAACTGATTTACAGCAGCCGTTTACTTCTCTTTTAACAAAAGCGCACGGAACAAGCGTCGTTACCGATACGATTTATAGCGCCCGTTTTAAGCATATCGACGAGCTTCGCAGGATGAACGCGAACATAAAGGTGGAAGGCTGTTCCGCCATTGTCACTGGCCCGATTCAACTGCAGGGCGCAAAAGTAAAAGCGAGCGATTTGCGCGCAGGCGCAGCGCTTGTTATTGCCGGTTTAATGGCAGAAGGGCTTACCGAAATTGCAGGAGTGGAGCACATTGACCGCGGATACAGCAATCTTGTCGAAAAGTTAGCAGGAATAGGCGCGACGATTTGGCGAGAAAAAATGACAGACGAAGAAATTGAGCAAGTCAAAAATGCGTAGTCAACGAAGGGGAGGGGGAGAAGTCCCAATGGAAAGAAGTTTATCAATGGAGCTAGTTCGCGTCACGGAAGCGGCCGCTCTTGCCGCCGCCAGATGGATGGGGCGGGGCAAAAAGAATGAAGCGGACGAAGCGGCAACGTCAGCAATGCGCAACGTATTTGATACGATTCCGATGAAAGGAACAGTCGTCATCGGCGAAGGAGAAATGGACGAAGCGCCGATGTTATATATTGGAGAAAAGCTCGGCAACGGTTATGGACCTCGCGTGGATGTTGCGGTAGACCCGCTGGAAGGCACGAATATCGTCGCTTCTGGCGGCTGGAACGCATTGGCGGTCGTCGCTGTGGCTGATCACGGCAATTTGCTTCACGCTCCTGACATGTATATGAACAAAATCGCCGTCGGTCCTGAAGCGGTCGGAATGATTGATATTGAAGCGCCGGTGATCGATAATTTGAAAGCTGTCGCCAAAGCGAAAAACAAAGATATTGAAGATGTCGTTGCCGTCGTATTAAACAGACCGCGCCATGAACGGCTCATCGCTGAACTGAGAGAAGCGGGAGCGCGCATCAAGCTGATCAATGACGGCGATGTCGCCGCTGCGATTAATACCGCATTCGACCATACGGGTGTCGATATTTTGTTCGGTTCCGGTGGGGCGCCGGAAGGAGTGTTGGCCGCGGTGGCGCTCAAATGTTTAGGCGGGGAAATTCAAGGAAAATTGCTGCCGCAAAATGATGAAGAATTAGAACGATGCAAAAAAATGGGCATTGACGTCAACAAAGTGTTGCGCATGGAAGACTTGGTCAAAGGGGACGATGCGATTTTCGCCGCTACCGGTGTCACGGACGGAGAACTGCTGCGCGGCGTGCAATTTAAAGGGACATACGGTCTCACCTATTCTGTTGTCATGCGGGCCAAATCGGGGACGGTTCGCTTTATTGAAGGCCGCCACAGTTTAAAGAAAAAGCCGAATTTAGTCATTAAATAAAAACGGGACTAGCGGGGCGCGAAAGGTAAAACCTGTCGCCCTCGTTTATTTTTATCAGTGAAATGAAAAAACTATTGATTAAAAAACGGCAAAAAGGGTAAAATAGTCATGCTGCATGTGCATAAAATAAGCTCTGCCATTCTACTTCTTATTTTCAGCCTTCATCGCCTTCTTTTCATCCCGTCCGTTTCAATTTCATTAAATGTTCAAAGGCAATATGGGAGAAAATGAAAAATTGCAAAAGTGTGGTGTCGAAATGGAGTTAACACTGTCTACGTTAGAAAATATGAAACTAAAAGAGCTATATGAGCTCGCTCGCCAATATAAAATTTCCTATTACAGTAAACTCACGAAAAAAGAGCTTATTTTTGCCATCTTGAAAGCGCGTGCGGAGCAAGACGGATTGCTTTTTATGGAGGGCGTGCTCGAAATCATTCAATCAGAAGGATTCGGTTTTTTACGCCCGATCAACTACTCTCCGAGTTCAGAAGATATTTATATTTCCGCGTCGCAAATTCGCCGCTTCGATTTGCGAAACGGGGATAAAGTGTCCGGGAAAGTGCGCCCTCCAAAAGAAAACGAACGCTATTTCGGATTGCTTCATGTCGAGGCAGTCAATGGCGAAGATCCGGAAGTCGCGAAGGAACGGGTGCACTTTCCAGCGTTAACACCGTTATACCCAAATCGACAAATGAAATTGGAAACAACTCCGGACAAGCTGTCAACGAGAATTATTGACTTGATTGCCCCGGTCGGGTTCGGGCAGCGCGGCCTGATTGTAGCTCCTCCAAAAGCTGGGAAAACGATGTTATTAAAAGAAATCGCCAACAGCATCACGACAAACCATCCAGAAGTGGAACTCATTGTTCTCCTTATTGACGAACGACCAGAAGAAGTAACCGACATCGAGCGATCGGTGAATGGGGATGTCGTCAGTTCGACATTTGACGAAGTGCCGGAAAATCATATTAAAGTTGCGGAACTAGTGCTAGAAAGAGCGATGCGTCTTGTTGAACATAAACGAGATGTCGTCATTCTGATGGACAGCATCACTCGTTTAGCTCGCGCTTATAACTTAGTCATCCCGCCGAGCGGCCGCACGCTTTCGGGGGGGATTGATCCGGCTGCGTTCCACCGTCCGAAACGGTTTTTCGGAGCGGCGCGCAATATTGAAGAAGGCGGCAGCCTTACGATTTTGGCTACTGCCCTTGTCGATACCGGTTCGCGTATGGATGACGTGATATACGAGGAATTTAAAGGAACCGGAAACATGGAGCTTCACCTTGACCGGTCGCTGGCGGAGCGGCGCATTTTCCCGGCGATCGATATCCGCCGTTCAGGCACGCGCAAGGAAGAGCTGCTCATCCCAAAAGAGCATCTTGAAAAGTTATGGGCGATTCGAAAAACGATGTCTGATTCCCCTGATTTTATTGAACGATTTTTAAGCAAGCTTCGTCAAACAAAATCAAACGAAGAATTTTTCGCCATGTTGGATGAAGAATGGAAAAATAACGGAATTGTGCGGATTTGACAGGAGATTCGCAAGCAATTCGTATAGGAGCTAGGACGATGGAGGAACAAATCGGCAAAAATCACCGGTTGCAAAAGGAAAACAAAGTTGTTATAATTTTAACATGTGTGTTTTGGTAAACGCCAATATATGATGCAAATAACGATATATAAACTCTGTTTCGAAATGATACAGGGCGGAAGGAGATGAAAACAATGAAACCAGGAATTCATCCAGAGTACAAAAAAGTCATCGTGCGTTGCGCGTGCGGAAACGAATTCGAAAGCGGTTCTGTGAAAGATGAATTGCGTGTGGAAATCTGCTCCGAATGCCATCCATTCTATACAGGACGTCAAAAATTTGTTTCTGCTACAGGACGTGTCGATAAATTCAACAAAAAATACGGCTTAAAATAAGAAAAGCGGAAGGAGCCATTGTTTCGCCTAAAGGCAGCCCGCGTCCTGTGGGCAACGGCGAAATGTTGCCTTCATGGCTCCACAACAGGCGCCAATCACGTCCTAGCGTGCCAAATGGAAAAACAGGCAAGCGGCTGATTACTTGCCTGTTTTTTTATGGGCAAACAAGGCACAATAATTATACATAAGCCGGCAGACGAGAACGAAGGGAGAGGCGTTTCATGTACATTATGAAGCAGTCCGGCTGGCTCGAAGTCATTTGCGGAAGCATGTTTTCCGGAAAGTCAGAAGAATTGATCCGCCGCGTTCGTCGCGCGACGTTTGCGAAGCAAGAAGTGAAAGTATTCAAACCGACTATTGATAACCGCTATAGCGAAGAAGCGGTCGTTTCTCACAACGGAAATTCGGTGATTGCTATTCCCGTTTCTTCGCCGCAAGAAATTTTTGAACATATTTCTAAAAAAACGGATGTCATTGCCATTGATGAAGTGCAATTTTTTTCCGACGACATTATCGAAGTTGTTCAAACGTTGGCAGACCGCGGTTATCGAGTGATCGTTGCAGGATTGGATCAAGATTTTCGCGGCGAACCGTTTGGACCTGTGCCGACATTAATGGCGATTGCCGAATCGGTGACAAAACTGCAAGCGGTTTGCACGGTATGCGGTTCTCCGGCAAGCCGAACGCAGCGTCTTATTGACGGCGTTCCGGCATCTTATTACGACCCGGTTATTTTAGTGGGAGCGAGCGAATCGTACGAGCCGCGCTGCCGCCACCACCACGAAGTTCCCGATAAGCCAGCGAAAAATGGCCAAACCAACGATCATCTCGCCCGCTGACTGGCAGTTTCCGCCGTTTGTTTTTAGGAATTCAGGAAACGCCTAGCGGCAGGGAAGCGGCAAACGGGAAAATTATTACCACCGTTAGGCTGGTGCGGTTGCTCTTTTGTTTGTTCGATAAATCCAAGCTGTTCTTTTTACTATCCACAAAGTGCAAATCGGACTGGGACTCGACTGTTTTTGAGGCCAGTCCTTTTATTATCTTTGCAAGCCTCTATTTGCCTTCTTCATATGTCTATCCCTATACAACTGCATGCCTTTCATTCTCAAAGAAAAGTAAAATCGCATTGGTTTACATTTTTTGTTTCAATTTTTTCATAAGGAAAGATACAAATAAAAATAGCTTGCAAGGATCAATCCAATCCTGCAAGCTTGTTCGATTCCTTACTAGGTAAGTAATGCAAACAGCAAACAAGCCGATATGATTTTCACCGATCCACCGGCTTCCATCCGTTTCAATTCCTTATAGGTAGGATAAAAACTGACCGAACGATTGGGAGTTTTGTGGCTACGGATGCGTTTCAATTCCTCATAGGTAAGATAAAAACGAAGAAAAGGAGCTACAACAAGCTGAAAAAGATTTGTTTCAATTCCTCATAGGTAAGATAAAAACCCCAGAAAATGTTGATAAATCAATATTTTTTAAAACCACTCAAGTTCAGTATAAGCAATTTTGAAAATTTGGTCAATAGAGTGGATCGATGATGGCTGTAAGGAAGAGGCAAAAGCAACACTGTCGTCGATCCCCCGGGCTTTTTGCACGACCGGAGATCGACGACAAAAACGATTGGTATAATAAAGCGCTTTCTATTTATTATAGAAAAGAACTAAGTTTAAATGATACAATAATAATAAATATAAAAAAATTTTTGGGAGGGGAAACTAATGAAAGCAGCGCGATGGTATAATGCTAGAGACATTCGAGTAGAAGAAGTGGAAGAACCGAAAGCAGGAAAAGGAAAAGTAAAAATTAAAGTCGAATGGGCGGGAATTTGCGGGAGCGATTTACACGAATATGCGGCAGGTCCAATTTTTATTCCTGTCCAAAATCCTCATCCCGTTAGTAAAGATGTCGCTCCTATTATCATGGGTCACGAATTTTCGGGACGAGTAGTGGAAGTTGGGGAAGGAGTTACTAAAGTCAAAGTTGGGGATCCTGTCGTTGTTGAACCTATTCTTCGCTGTGGAGAATGCCCAGCTTGCAAAAAGGGGAAATACAATCTTTGCGATCATTTAGGATTTCATGGTCTATCCGGAGGAGGCGGTGGATTCTCAGAATATACCGTCGTTGATGAACATATGGTGCACAAAATGCCTGAAGGTCTTTCTTTTGAACAAGGAGCGCTGGTGGAACCGGCGGCCGTAGCTTTACATGCTGTTAGATTAAGCAAAATTAAACCTGGTGATAAAGCTGCTGTCTTTGGAACGGGTCCTATAGGTCTTCTCGTTATTGAAGCATTGAAAGCAGCTGGCGCCTCAGAAATTTATGCAGTAGAAGTTTCCAAAGAACGTTTGCAAAAAGCGAAAGAGCTCGGCGCCACATCTGTCATCAATCCGAAAGAGGAAGATCCGGTTCAAAAGCTTGTCGAATTGACTGATGGCGGCGTCGACGTTGCATTTGAAGTAACAGGAGTGCCGGCCGTTTTACAACAAGCCGTTGATAGTACTACATTCGAAGGAGAAACGATTATCGTTAGTATATGGGAAAAAGAAGCGAACATTCGGCCAAATAATATCGTATTAAAAGAAAGAAACGTAAAAGGAATTATTGCGTACCGCGATATTTTCCCTGCGGTAATGGAGCTAATGAAACGAGGCTACTTCCAAGCGGAAAAGCTCGTTACGAAACGAATTAAGCTAGATGATATTGTTGCAGAAGGATTTGAAACGCTTATGAAAGAAAAAGACCAAGTGAAAATTTTGGTCAAACCAGAATAAAGACAGCAAAAAAATCGTTCCAAGGATTAATCCATGATGGATTAATGATTCAGCTTGTCGACTTTGTCGACAAGCTGAGTCGTCTTTCGAGAGAAGATCCGTATGATTATTAAAAGGTTTTGCTAGTTTCGGCAGAAGAGAGACTTTCAATTCGTAACATGTTGAAAACATATCTAGTTGGGTGGGGAATATGAATATTCACAAATTTGTGATGCCAGAGGTCATTTTTGGGAATGGCGCTATTGAACATGCGGGGGAAAGCTGTTTGCGGCTTGGGGCAACGAACGTTTTCATTGTCAGCGACCCGGGAGTGATCGAAGCCGGATGGTTAGATGCTGTCATCAAAAGCTGCAAACAGGCGAATTTGCGATATACGGTATTTAGCGATGTAACGATTAACCCAAAAGATGTCGAAGTAGAAAAAGGATGCAAAGCTTACATAGAAAATGAATGTGATGCGATCATCGGAATAGGGGGAGGAAGCCCGTTAGATGTGGCGAAGGCCGTTGCCATTCTGGTCACCAACGGAGGAAAGATTCACGATTATGAAGGTGTCGACAAAATCAAAAACCCGCTGCCTCCGCAAGTGATGATTCCCACTACGGCTGGATCAGGTTCTGAAGTGTCGCAATTTTCAGTAATTGTTGATACGTTGGGGCAAAAAAAGATGACGATTATTTCAAAATCTCTTATTCCAGATATTGCGATTGTTGATCCGGAGACATTATCGACAAAAAGCGCCCATTTAACCGCTTCTACCGGTTTGGATGTTTTAACACATGGCATTGAAGCATATGTAAGTTTGGCTGCAACCCCGTTAACAGATGTCCAAGCGAAAAACGCTATTTCTTTAGTATCAGAGTATTTGCGCCCATCTGTTGCTTCAAAAATAAACCAAGAAGCGAAAGCAAATATGGCAATGGCTAGTTTGCAGGCTGGTCTTGCGTTTTCTAACGCCATTTTAGGCGCGGTGCATGCTATGTCGCATGCCGTTGGCGGAAAGTATCCAGTTCTTCATGGCGATATCAATTCTATTTTGCTTCCGCATGTGATGGAATATAATTTGTTGGCCAACCCGAAAAAATTTGCGGATATCGCGGCGTTTCTTGGCGTTGACATTCGCGGATTGTCGCACATGGAAGCGGGAAGAAAAGCAATTGAGTATATAAAACAATTAACGATGGAGATTGACGCTCCGCAGCGGTTATCCGATATAGGGTTGGAAAAAGATGAAATACCGCATATGAGTTTAATCGCCCTTGATGATGCTTGCATGATCACAAATCCCCGAGATGTTACCGTAGAGGATATTGAAGAAATATTTAGAAGGGCATGGTAGAGATGAAAGCAAGAGATCGACAACAAATGATTAACTTATTGACTGGCGTGCAGTCTTCGAAAAAAAGCTACTATAACGAATTAAAGAAAACGGTGATTGAGCTCAAAAAGAAAAATATGCAGCTGGAAATTATTAATGATGTAACCAAAAGCTTTAATATCGATATGTCCATCGATGAAATGCTGAAAAACGTTTTTGATAAGCTACAAACGATTTTGCCAATCGAAAGAATCAGCTTGTCTATGTGCGAAAACGAAAAATTGCTTTTAACGAATGTGTATCCTCCCCATTCATTGTATTTTCCGATTGGATTTGACTTTTCCAAAAAGCGCTCCCTTTATTGGAAAGTAGTTGAATCGCTTGAAAAAGTTTTTTATCAAGTAGATTTCGATAAAGAAAGCTATATAGAAGATGAAGTGTACGAGTCTTTAGGAATTCGCAGCGTCTTGTTAGTTCCGCTTGTTCGCAAAGGCAAAGTAATCGGCGTGCTCAGCATAGGAAGTAAACAAATCATGGAATATGACGAAGATGATTTGACCTTCTTTCAACAGTTTTGCGACCAGTTAGCCGTGTGCATTGAAAACGCTCGTCTTTACAACGAGGTTCTCACTAGTAAAAAGGAATGGGAGGAAACATTTCGCGCAGTTTCAGAGATGATTTTCGTTGTTGATTTAGAAGGAAATATTTTGAAATATAACGATGCGGCGAAAGAATTTTTCCAACTTCATCAACGTGAGAAGCAAGACTTTCATCAACTTTTGTCAATGGACATCCATCACAGCCCTGTTTTGCAAATTGTGCAAACAAAAAAGCCTGTGTATCAGGAGATTCATTTTCAAAAACGAATATGCGAATTGCGTGGTTATCCAGTATTAAATGAAAAAGAGCATATATATGCCATTATCGTTTATATTAATGACATTACGGAGAAACGCCGGATTGAAGCGCAGCTAGTGCAATCGGGAAAGTTAGCGGCAATCGGAGAGATGGCGGCGGGGATCGCCCATGAATTAAATAATCCATTGACGGCTATTTTAGGCAATGCCCAATTGCTGTTGCGAACGGCAGCAAAAGGCGATCGTTCCTACAAATTGCTTTCCGATATTTATTCGTGCGGAAGGAGATGCAAAACGATTATCCAAAACCTATTGACTTTTTCCCGCCAGGATGAATATATGTTTGAAGATTGCTCTGTCAATGAGGCGGTGGAACAAGTGCTAGGGTTAATAGGGGACCAAATTAGGAAGCAAAATATCATCATTCAGAAAAAATTGGATCGTTCGCTGGAATTGGTGGAAGGAAACATTCAGCAAATCGGGCAAATTGTTTTAAATCTTTTAATTAACGCCAAAGACGCATTGGAAGAAATGGATATTCCGGAAAAAGTAATTTCTATTGAAACAAAGTCGATGGCGGAAGATGAAAAGAAATGGGTTCTTTTAATGGTTCAAGATAACGGCAAAGGAATCGAAAAACAATATTTACAAGAAATTTTCAATCCGTTTTTTACGACGAAAAGGCCAGGAAAAGGAACGGGACTTGGATTATCCGTCAGCTTGGGAATCGCGCAGGCCCACGGCGGGACGATCGAAGTGACAAGCCAGCCTGGAAAAGGAAGTACATTTATGTTAAAGCTGCCGGCAAAGCAATAAACGTGGGAGTGGATAGCATGCCCAACGTGTTAATCGTTGACGATGAACGAGAAGTATGCACGTTTTTTCTTCATTTGTTAGAAGGCAAAGGATATCGTGTCAAGTTAGGGTCGAATGGAAAAGACTTTTTAACATTCATACAACAATATTCATTTGATCTTGCCTTGATCGATGTAAAATTGCCAGATACAAATGGGTTGGAACTGTTAAAACAGTTAAAAGCTGTTCAACCATCGTGCAAGGCGATTATTATGACAGGATATAGCACCGTGAAGACCGCGGTGGAAGCAATTAAGTATGGCGCAAGTGATTATATTGAGAAGCCGTTCGACGATATTGATGAGTTGGAAAAAACGATTGAAGAATTGCTCGATAATAACGTCCATGCGTCGCAACATGATATGTATAAGCTGGCGGAAGCGCTCGGTTTTATTGTTGGAACGAATAAAGAAATGAACGATTTAATCAAGCTGGCGTATAAAGTCGCGAAAAAAAACGTAAACGTGTTAATTGAAGGAGAAACGGGAACGGGAAAAGAAGTGCTGGCGCGTTTTATTCATCAAGCAAGCATGCGCCACGATCAGCCTTTTATTGGAATTAACTGCGGGGCGCTGTCTGAAACACTGTTGGAGAGCGAATTGTTTGGCCATGAAAAAGGGGCGTTTACTGGTGCGTTGAAAGAAAAGAAAGGAATTTTCGAAATAGCGAACAGAGGAACATTATTTTTGGATGAAATAGGCGAGGCGTCCTTGGTGACGCAAGTAAAATTATTACGTGTGTTGGAAACGGGAGAGTATCTTCGTGTCGGTGGTGAAACCGTCCGTAAAACAAACGCTAGAATTATCGCTGCTTCTCATGTCAATCTCAGCCAAGCGGTGAAGGAGAAAACGTTTCGCGAAGACTTGTTGTACCGGCTGGACGTGGTAAAATTAACGATCCCTCCTTTACGAAAACGAATAGAGGATCTGCCTGTTTTGATAGAGCATTTTTTAAAAAAATTGAATTGCGCTCTTACTTTTTCCGACGATGCCATTTTGCAAATGAAACAATATCCATGGCCGGGAAATGTCAGAGAGCTTTTTAACGTAGTAAAAAGAGCAGTGGCGTTGGCCGAAGGAGAAACGACGGTCATCACTCCCGATTATCTTCCAGAAAAAATAAAAACGGAAACGAGCATAATTTCTGTTCCATCAGATGAAACGAAAGATAAAAAAGAGATGGATTTACCATCTTACTTAACAAACTGGACGAACTATATTTTATCATTATGGGAGGAAAGCGAGCGGCGCCTTGACCTTCAACGTGTTTTGGATGCCGTAAAAGATTTGGAAACGGAGATCGGGCGCTTTTTCGTCCGGAAAACGCTAAAGGAAACGTTAGGAGATAAAAAAGAAGCGGCAGAGCGGTTAAACATTACGGTGCGCCAGCTTCGCTATTTATTGAAAGAAAAAGGGACTGCTGCAAAAGAATAAAGCGGAAAAGCAGTCCCTTTTAATTTATTCCATTAGCGGTTGACACCAATGGTTAAAACGACTCGGCCGTTAATTTTTCCTTTTTCCATTCTCTCAAATACTTCATTGATTTTTTCCAATGGAGCGGTTTCGACGATCGGGCGCACTTTTCCTTTCGCGGCGAAGTCCAACGCTTCTTGCATATCTTTTCTCGTGCCGACGATCGATCCTTTCACCGTGATTCCGTTTAATACCGTATTGAAAATAGGAATCGGCAAGTCTTCATTAGGCAGTCCGACAACAACAAGGCATCCGCCGCGTCTTACGGATTGATAGGCTTGTTCGAACGCTTTTTTCGTTACGGCAACGCTAATGGCGGCATGTACTCCGCCCACGTTTTGATGAATGGCTTCCACTGGATCCTCTTTTTGTCCGTTGATGGCAATATCAGCGCCTAACTGTTTGGCGAGATCTATCTTTTCGTCGCTAATATCGACCGCGACGACGTTTAATCCCATTGCTTTCGCGTATTGAAGGGCGATATGCCCTAACCCTCCGATTCCGTAGATGGCTACCCATTCTCCCGGTTTGGCGTTAGATACCTTTAGCGCTTTATATGTCGTTACACCCGCGCAGAGAATTGGCGCGACTTCCACCGGATCCAAGTGTTCCGGAATTTTTGCAACATAATTGGCAGGCGCTTTGCAGTATTCCGCATATCCCCCATCGGCGGAATATCCACCGTTTAATTGATGCGGACAGAGCGTTTCTTGCCCGCTTAGGCAATATTCACATTCTCCGCAAGCGGAGTATAGCCATGGAATGCCGACACGGTCGCCGACTTTAACCGATTTTACCCCTTCTGCCACCTCGACGACAATGCCTACCCCTTCGTGTCCGGGAATCAAAGGCAGTTTTGGCTTGACTGGCCAGTCTCCGTGCGCCGCATGCAAATCGGTGTGGCAAACGCCGCAAGCCTCAATTTTGACAAGCACTTCTCCGTAGTTTAGCTTTGGTTTTTCCACCTCTTTAATTTCTAATTTTTGTTTAAAATCGTTGACAACTGCCGCTTTCATTCTCCCTACCCCTTTCTAAATTTCCAAATAGAGTTTCGCCAATTTATAACGCAAAAAGCGTGCCAACAGAAAAAACCGGTTTTTCTATGGCAAATGCCTGGTTTTTGCCGAGTTTTTGTTAAAGTTGAACGAAATTTTGGGGATTTTTTACCAATTCTCGTAATACAGACGTTTTCTCGTTTGCTAAACTCTTTCGCGATATGCACTTTTCTGTTTCATATATTTGCGATATAATAATAAATTAGACTGTGCATCGAAAAACAGAGGTGAAAAGCGTGTTTGAACGTCTGGAAGCGGTAGAAGAACGTTATGAAAAATTAAATCAGCTGCTCATGGATCCGGAAGTGATCAATGATCCAAAAAAGCTGCGCGACTATTCGAAAGAACAGTCGGATTTGGAAGAAACGGTGCAGACGTATCGCGAATACAAATCCGTCTGCAAGCAGCTTGACGATGCAAAAGCGATGTTGGAAGAAAAGCTTGATCCGGAAATGCGGGAAATGGTAAAAGAAGAAATTGACGAATTAGAACAACGTCAGGAAGAGCTTATCAATAAATTAAAAATTCTTCTTTTGCCGAAAGATCCGAACGATGAGAAAAACGTCATTATGGAAATCCGCGCGGCGGCGGGAGGAGAGGAAGCGGCGCTGTTTGCCGGCGACTTGTACCGGATGTATACGCGCTATGCAGAATCGCAAGGATGGAAGACGGAAGTAATCGAAGCGAACCCGACTGGATTGGGCGGATATAAGGAAATTATTTTTACGATCATCGGAAAAGGCGCATATTCCAAGCTGAAATACGAAAACGGCGCACATCGCGTGCAGCGCGTCCCGGAAACGGAATCGGGCGGACGCATTCACACGTCGACGGCAACGGTTGCTTGCTTGCCGGAAATGGAAGAAATCGAAGTCGAAATCAACGAAAAAGATATTCGCGTCGATACGTTCGCTTCAAGCGGTCCGGGCGGACAAAGCGTGAACACCACGATGTCGGCGGTGCGCCTGACGCATATTCCAACGGGAATCGTCGTGACGTGCCAAGACGAAAAATCGCAAATTAAAAACAAAGAAAAAGCGATGAAAGTGTTGCGTGCCCGCATTTATGACAAATACCAGCAGGAAGCGCGGGCGGAGTACGATCAGACGCGTAAACAAGCGGTCGGAACAGGGGATCGCTCCGAGCGAATCCGCACATATAACTTCCCGCAAAACCGCGTGACTGACCACCGCATCGGGCTGACGATTCAAAAGCTTGACCAAGTGTTGGACGGCAGTCTCGATGAGATTATTGAAGCGCTGATCTTAGACGATCAAGCGAAAAAATTGGAGCAGGCGAACAATGAATCATAAAATTTATGAAGTCCTTGCATGGGCTTCTTCTTTTTTAAAACAGTATGGAAAAGAAGAACGCGTCGCGGAGCTGTTGCTCTGCCACCACTTGCGAATCACGAGAGCCCAGCTGTTGGCGCGGCTGCGCGATCCGATCGATGAAAACGCGCACCAATCGTTTGAAGAGGATGTTCGCAAGCATGCGTATGAACACGTTCCGGTGCAGCATCTGATCGGATTTGAGCAATTTTACGGCCGGCCGTTTCTCGTCAACCGCGATGTGCTTATTCCCCGCCCGGAAACAGAGGAATTGGTGGAAGGCGTGTTAACGAGAATCACACAGCTATTTCCGAGAAATACAACGATCGATGTGGTCGATGTTGGAACGGGAAGCGGGGCGATCGCGATTACATTGGCGCTAGAAAATCCAGCACTTTCCGTCGCCGCTATTGATATTTCCCCTGAAGCGCTGCAAGTGGCGAAACAGAACGCCCAGCGCCTCGGAGCGGACGTCACGTTTATTTGCGGCGACTTATTGCGGCCGCTTATCGAGGCAAATCGCAAAGTCGATGTTGTCGTGTCCAATCCGCCGTATATTCCAGAAGACGAAATTGCTTCGCTTTCCCCTGTCGTCAAAAATCACGAGCCGCTGCGGGCGCTTGCCGGCGGCAAAGACGGCCTTGATTTTTACCGGAGCTTTGCCCGCGAGCTGCCGTTCGTGTTGCGCGAACGCGCGCTTGTTGCGCTCGAAGTGGGAGCTGGTCAGGGAGAGACGGTCGCGGCAATGTTGCGGAAGACGTTTCCACATGCAACAGTGGAAGTGGTTTTCGACATAAACGGAAAAGATAGAATGGTATATGTTACATTAGGAAAATAACTTCCAGCATCAGCTGGAAGTTATTTTTTAGATTTATAGAGTTTAAAATTTGTCTGCGCTGTCCACAATGGTTAGTGGGAAGGACGGTGTAGGCAAATGAATAAAAACAATATCGCCATTATTTTATATATGTTGCTATTTATGGTCGGCGTGCTTGTCAATGTATATGGGCATCAAACGAAAGCGGGGGCGAACGCGGCGGTCGCCGTTCCGGACGAAGCGATCCGTCTAAGGATTTTGGCCAATAGCGATTCCGCAGAAGATCAAGCGCTGAAACGAAAAGTGCGTGATGCGGTCAACGCGCAAATGAATGGATGGGTAGCTGATTTAACCTCTTTTCAAGAGGCGAAGCGTGTGATTCGCTCCCATCTCCCCGAAATTGAACAAACCGTAGCCGATGTATTGCGGAAAGAACGTAGCGATCAATCGTATAAAGTACAGTTTGGAAAAGTCGATTTTCCAACAAAAATTTACGGCGATTACGTTTATCCAGCCGGGCGATATGATGCAGTTTTAATTACGCTTGGTAATGGAAAAGGGGCAAATTGGTGGTGCGTTTTATTTCCGCCGCTCTGTTTCCTTGACTTTGGAAATAGTGATGCAGTGCAGATGAGCGGACAATCATACGTTGCGAATAACGGAATGAGTCAAGTGAATGCGCAAGGGCGTGAGGCAAATGACGGTACAGCAAAGATAGGCAGTCAGCAAGAACGCGATAGCGCGACGAAGGAATCGAAAATGAAGCAGGATCCTCTGTTTGTCGAAGAAAACGAGCAGCCTGTGGAGGTGAAATTTTTTGTGAAAGAACTTATTGACAAGTTGATTCCATAATCGCTTTTGTGGATAAATGTGCAAAACTAACGCACATATCCACAAACTTATCCACTTAAATAACATATTTATCCACATTTTGTGGATAAAATGTATGGAACATTTTTCTTTTTTTGCTTTTTGCGATATAATTCTCAAGGAAACTATTAGTCTTGCGAAGCCATTTCCTAATAAGGAACAACGGTATTTGAGGTGAATAAAGTGAACACGAAAGTTTGGGTTGTGGATAATATTGTTGATAAACGGCTTATTTATTCACAGATTAAAGAGGCCGCGCAATGGCTGAAAGACGGCGAAGTGGTGGCATTCCCGACGGAAACGGTGTACGGATTGGGAGCAAACGCAAAAGACACGAAGGCGGTGGAAAAAATTTTTGCGGCAAAAGGCCGGCCGAGCGACAACCCGCTTATTGTCCACATCGCTCATTTGCAACAGCTGGACGAGATTGTTTCCGACGTTCCTTGCCTCGCGAGAACGTTAATCGAACATTTTTGGCCGGGACCGCTTACGCTCATTTTGCCAAAAAAAGAAGGAGTCATTTCCGACAAAGTGACAGCAGGATTATCGACCGTAGCGGTGCGCATGCCAGCTCATCCTGTTGCCCTTGCGCTAATCGAAGAAAGCGGATTGCCGTTAGCCGCGCCGAGCGCTAATATATCAGGGCGTCCGAGCCCGACGACAGCGGCGCATGTGTTCGCCGATTTAAACGGACAGATTGCCGGCATTGTCGATGGAGGAGAAACAGGTATTGGCGTCGAATCGACCGTGCTTGACTGCACCTCCGATGTGCCGACGATTTTGCGCCCCGGCGGTGTGACAAAAGAAGCGCTTGAACAAGTAATCGGAAACGTCGCCGCCGACAGCGCGCTGACGGACGAACGGCAAACGCCGAAATCGCCTGGGATGAAATATACACATTACGCCCCAAAATCGCCGATGGCGATCGTCCAAGGATCCCCTTCTTTTTTGCAAACGCTTGTGAATCAGCAACGGGCGCTTGGAAAAAAAGTCGGGGTAATGACAACGGAAGAAAACCGCTCGTTTTATGATGCCGACGTGGTGTTGACGTGCGGGTCGCGCCATGATTTGCGCACCGTAGCGAGCCGTTTATATGATACGCTTCGCAAATTTGACGAAACGAACGTTGACTTCATTTATAGCGAATCGTTTCCAACGGAGGGGATCGGCGCCGCGATTATGAACCGGCTCAGAAAAGCGGCGGGCCATCAA
This sequence comes from Parageobacillus sp. KH3-4, assembly GCF_022846435.1. Lineage (NCBI taxonomy): Bacteria > Bacillati > Bacillota > Bacilli > Caryophanales > Anoxybacillaceae > Parageobacillus > Parageobacillus sp. KH3-4. The sequence goes on along the minus strand of NZ_AP025627.1, from coordinate 3,681,971 downwards.
GTGATTGCGGAAAAATAAACCTTCTAAATATTCCCGGACACGCATATGCTGACAGTAAGGCAAGTCCGGGGAGGGAAATAAGATGGGTGTGTTCATCGGTGAGCTTGTGGCGCTATCGATGATGGCGTTCGCGTTAGGAATGGACGCGTTTTCCGTCGCGTTAGGCATGGGGTTGTTTCGCTTGCGATTCAAACAAATTTTTTATATAGGCGTAACGATTGGCGTTTTTCATATTATTATGCCGCTTCTAGGAATTTTCGCCGGCCGCTTTTTATCGCAGCAGTTTGGCGGCATCGCTTCCTATATCGGCGGAGTGTTGCTGCTATTGTTAGGAATGCAAATGATCGCTACATCCTTTAAAAAGGAAGACGATTCATTTGCTTCGCCGATGGGAATAGGACTTATTTTTTTTGCTTTTAGCGTGAGTCTTGACAGTTTTTCCGTTGGGCTTAGTCTCGGCATTTACGGAGCGCGAACGTTGCTGACGATTTTATTGTTCGGTTTTTTCAGCATGATATTGACATGGATAGGATTAATGCTGGGCCGCCATTTTCAACAATGGCTTGGCGCTTACAGCGAAGCGCTTGGCGGCAGCATTTTATTTGTGTTTGGACTGAAGCTATTATTTTCGTTTTAAGCGTGAGATTCCTGCTACCAGTTTGCAATGTGAAAATCGGTGGTCAAAAAGGAAGAAAGACGAAGTGTCAAGTTTGCCCGCTCGGAAACAGCGACAAATATACAATTATAAACTTTTTGCGGTAGGTTTTTTAATGCTATATTTGCTAGTAATTTTTATTATAATTATAATTAATTTATAATTTATACTGGTCAAGTGATGAACGAAGTAGAGGTGTTGGTATGTCGCATCGTATCTTATTTGTTTGTACGGGGAACACTTGTCGCAGCCCGATGGCGGCAGCGCTGCTTAACAGCAAGCAGCTGCCGGATGTGGAGGTGAAATCAGCGGGAGTGTTTGCCGTGGAGGGCAGCGATGCTTCGCTTCATGCGAAAGCGGTTTTAAAAGAAAAAGGGATTGAGGCGGAACATCGTTCGTCGCTGTTAAAAAAGGAAGATGTCGATTGGGCGACGCATATTTTCGCGATGACGGCTAGGCATAAGCAACTAATCATTGAAAGATTTCCAGACGCGAAAGAGAAAACGTTCACGCTCAAAGAATTTGTTCTCGGAAAACGAGGAGACGTATCCGATCCGTTTGGAGGCTCTATTGAAACGTATCGTCAGACGAGAGATGAGCTAGAAAAACTAATTGATCATCTTGCACGTAAGCTTGGGGGAGAAGAGAATGGAAAGGACAAAACGGAAATATCGCTTTAGTATACGCCTGAAGCTTGTTGTGTTTACAACAGTATTAGCCATCATTACGTATTCTACAAGCGCATTTTTTATTTATGTTTTGTATGATTTATTCTTCACTTCGATGAACAAAAGCGTGTTTACCATTATTACACTATTGCTCGGCATCATCTGGTCAGGCATACTTGCGTACATAGCATCAGGAGTTATCACGAAGCCGTTACACCGGCTGGAACAGGCGGCGATTAAAGCGGCGAGCGGACAAATTAACGAAGATGTTCCGTTATCTAAATCAGATGACGAAATTCGGTCATTAGGGCTTGCCTTCAATGAAATGTTGCGAAGTTTGCGAACAATCGTGCAAAACATTGAAGATAACTTTTCCCGTACGAATGAGAAAGTCGTCGAAATTACGAACGCCTCTCTCGTTGCGTCAGAGCGTTCGAAAGATATTGCTCACACGATTGAAGAAATTTCTAAAGGAGCAAATGACTCTGCTGTATCGATGCAAACGGCTGCCGAATCGGTGGACGATGTGCTGCGCATCGCCGATCAAGTGCAGCAAAAGGCAAACCAGTCGGAACAATTAGCAAAAGAGATGGTGACAACGCTGCATAAAAGCCGCGAAGTTATCGGCTCGCTTGTTAGTGGCATCGAACAGTTGGCGCGCGATAACCAAACGTCTTTAGTTGCTGTCCAGCGGCTAGAACAGCATGCAAAAGAAGTAGAAAACATCATTTCTCTTGTTGGCGATATTGCCGGGCAAACGAATTTGCTTGCTTTAAACGCCTCCATCGAAGCGGCGCGCGCTGGGGAGCATGGCAAAGGTTTCGCCGTTGTCGCGGAGGAAGTCCGCAAGCTTGCCGATGAAAGCGCGAAAGCGGTGCAAGGAATTTCCGAACTGATTCAAAACATTCAAAAAGAAGTTGCGCATGTCGTCGCGCAAATTCATGAGCAAGTAAAGGCTGCGAATGAGGAAGCAGCAAAAGGCGCTGATACGAACGACGCGATTGCGGAAATGACCCAATCGATTCACGAAGTCGTCCGTTCTGTCCAAGAAATCGCTGAATTAGTGAAAGAACAAATGACCCATATCGAAAAAGCAGCGATTCAGTCGCAGGAAGTGGCGGCGATCGCCGAAGAAACGTCGGCCGGAGCAACGGAGGTAACGGCGGCGACGCAAGAGCAAACTTCCGTTATTCAGCATGTAAACGAACTGGCGGGAGAATTGGCGGAACAAGCGAAAAAATTAAAAGAAACAATTGACCAATTTGGCACAAGATAAAATTTAGAAAGGTCGCCTTCTATATCGGAAACATGTAAAATGAATAGAAAGGCGATCTTTTTTCTATATGACCAAACTGAGGAGGAAACCAACATGAAAGTTGCAATTGCGTCTGATCACGCAGGAATTCGTATTCGTGAAGAAATTAAAAAATTAATGGACGAATTGGGGATCGAATATATCGATTTAGGATGTGACTGTGAAACATCAGTCGATTATCCCGATTACGCGATTCCAGTCGCGGAAAAAGTGGCAAACGGAGAAGTCGATCGCGGCATTTTAATTTGCGGCACGGGAATTGGCATGACGATCGCGGCAAATAAAGTAAAAGGCGTTCGTTGCGCGCTTTGCCATGACGTATATAGCGCCAAAGTGACGCGCCAGCATAACGACAGCAACGTGCTGGCGATGGGAGAGCGCGTCATCGGGCCGGGGCTGGCGCGCGAAATTGCGGAAGTGTGGCTGACGACGAAATTTGAAGGCGGACGCCACGCCAGACGCGTGGAAAAAATTACGCAATACGAAACCGAGCATTAATGGGAGGAATAGCGGAAATGCTTTCTCCACTGTCGCAATGGAAGCAGCAATGGCAGACGATTATTCGCGAATTTCGCCGGCAAGTTCCGCTTTCATCTGAGCATATTCTTGTCGTCGGCTGCAGCACGAGCGAAGTGATCGGCGAGAAAATCGGAACGGCCGGATCCATGGAAGTCGCCGAAATGCTGTTTGACGAATTGAAAAAATGGCATGATGAAACAGGGGTGCAGCTGGCCTTTCAATGCTGCGAACATTTAAACCGCGCGCTTGTCGTAGAAAGAAAGACCGCTGTATCCCGCCAGCTTGAAATCGTCTCGGTCGTTCCTGTCCGATCCGCCGGCGGAGCTATGGCTGCATACGCTTATCGCCATATGGCCGATCCCGTTGTTGTCGAATTTATCCAAGCCGACGCCGGCATCGATATCGGCGACACGTTGATCGGCATGCATTTAAAGCATGTCGCCGTTCCCGTTCGCGTGTCGTTAAAACAGGTCGGCCATGCCCACGTGACATTGGCGAAAACGAGACCAAAACTGATCGGCGGCGCCCGCGCGGTCTATTCTTTAGAAAATCCGAATACTTCTTGTACTTCCTGATGATTTTGTTCATTTTTTCTTTGAATCTACCGGCGAAAAGCTGGTAAAATAAAAAAGAATATTCTTAATTTCGAAACGAGGGGGAGCTAATGATGAACCACTTGCCACAACAAGATCCGCAAGTGTTCGAAGCGATTCAAAGCGAACTGAAACGTCAGCAATCGAAAATTGAATTAATCGCATCGGAAAACTTTGTAAGCCGTGCCGTCATGGAAGCGCAAGGATCGGTATTAACGAATAAATACGCTGAAGGATATCCAGGTCGCCGCTATTACGGCGGCTGCGAATATGTCGATGTTGTCGAAGATTTGGCGCGCGAACGGGCAAAAGAATTGTTTGGCGCGGAGCACGCGAACGTACAGCCGCATTCTGGCGCGCAGGCGAACATGGCGGTATATTTTACCGTGTTGAAGCACGGCGATACAGTGCTTGGGATGAATTTGTCGCACGGCGGCCATTTAACGCACGGAAGCCCAGTCAACTTTAGCGGCGTTCAATATAACTTCGTCGAATATGGCGTCGATCCGGAAACGCATACGATTGATTATGATGAAGTGCTCGAAAAAGCGCGCGTACATAAGCCAAGACTGATTGTAGCTGGGGCAAGCGCTTATCCGCGCATCATCGATTTCCAACGTTTCCGCGAAATCGCTGATGAGGTAGGAGCGTATTTGATGGTAGACATGGCGCATATTGCAGGTCTTGTTGCGGCAGGTCTTCATCCGAACCCAGTGCCGTACGCGCACTTTGTCACTACCACGACGCACAAAACGCTCCGCGGACCGCGCGGCGGGATGATCCTTTGCAAAGAAGAATTTGCGAAGCAAATCGACAAAGCGATCTTCCCGGGTATCCAAGGTGGACCGCTTATGCACGTCATCGCGGCGAAAGCGGTCGCGCTCGGTGAAGCGTTGCAGGACAGCTTTAAAACGTACGCGCAAAACATCGTTAACAACGCAAAACGGCTCGCGGAAGCGCTCAAAAAAGAAGGCTTTACGCTCGTTTCCGGCGGAACGGACAACCACTTGTTGCTCATTGACTTGCGCCCGCAAGGATTGACCGGGAAAGTGGCGGAAAAAGTGTTGGATGAAATCGGCATTACCGTGAATAAAAACACCATTCCGTACGATCCGGAAAGCCCGTTTGTGACAAGCGGCATCCGCATCGGCACCGCCGCGGTGACGACGCGCGGATTCGGCTTGGAAGAAATGGACGAAATTGCGAGCATTATTAGCCTTGCGTTAAAAAACCACGAAGACGAAGCAAAATTAGAAGAAGCGCGGAAACGCGTGGCGGCGTTGACGGAAAAATTTCCGCTATATCGTTAACGAACATGCGCCTCTAAGGATGGATATCTTTAGAGGCGCGTGTTTTGTTTACGGTTGAATATGCATGTATTTTTCGGTAGAATGTATGGAAGTGTAATCCGTAACAAAGAGGAGAGTGCAAAATGGGGAAAGTATATGTATTCGATCATCCACTCATCCAACATAAGCTGACATATATCCGCGACAAAAACACCGGCACGAAAGAGTTCCGTGAACTCGTCGAAGAAGTGGCAACGTTGATGGCGTTTGAAATTACGCGCGACCTTCCGCTTGAAGAAGTGGAAATTGAAACGCCGGTCAGCAAAGCAAAATCGAAAGTGATCGCCGGCAAAAAACTTGGGGTCATTCCGATTTTGCGCGCGGGAATGGGCATGGTCGACGGCATTTTAAAATTGATTCCGGCCGCGAAAGTTGGCCATATCGGTTTATACCGCGACCCGGAAACGTTAAAGCCGGTCGAATATTATGTGAAGCTGCCAACCGATGTCGAAGAGCGCGATTTTATCGTCGTTGACCCGATGCTTGCGACGGGAGGCTCAGCGGTCGAGGCGATTAACGCCTTGAAAAAGCGCGGTGCAAAAAGCATTAAATTTATGTGTTTGATCGCTGCTCCGGAAGGCGTTGAAGCGGTGAAAAAAGCGCATCCGGACGTCGATATTTATATCGCTGCGCTCGATGAAAAACTAAATGATCATGGTTATATCGTCCCGGGACTCGGGGACGCCGGCGACCGCCTGTTCGGTACAAAATAGGACGGCATTCAAGGACGGATCATTTCGTGGAAATGATTCCGTCTTTTTTTATCAAAAACAAAATTGTGTCTAAAATAGTAAATATATCATTATACACTAGTTTAGTGAAAAGAAAATTAATAAATGTCACAAATTATTAATATTTTTCTTGTTATAATATAGTTTTCCCATGAAACACATTGACATTGACCATATCGTATTGTATGCTTGACAGGGGATATGTGATAAGGTTTTCATTTGATAAAAAATGATAAGGATGTATGTGTATGCGTCCGAAACAACGCCACCCGTTTCAAGCAATGGCGCTTATGTCCGCCATCGTGTCCCAACTAGTTGGTTCAATTTTAGTAGGTGTATTTGGCGGAAAATGGATTGATGGGAAATTCCATACAGAACCGATTTTCCTCATTGTCGGTCTGTTCATTGGGCTGGCAGCTGGGGTATATGCGATGTTGCGTTTAATCCGTCAATATTTCCCAGAGGAGTAGCAGCATGGACAAATTCCGGCAAATGTTTTTGCGGCAGCTCAAATACATATTGTATTTGCTTTCGCTTTATACGTTAGGGTGGGGTTTTACTGAATATAAGAAGTTTTTTTTAAGCTTGATTCTTGGAACAGTCATTAGCGCGTTTATGCTGTGGAGTTTAACGCGTAAAATCGAAAAAGTGGGACGAGCGGTTTCAGAACGCAAAAAAGTGCGCACGATCGGGACGCTTTCTCGCTTGGCGCTGGCGGCGCTGGCAGCGGCGATCGCCCTCGAATATCCGCAATATTTCGCCATCGTGCCTGTAGTGCTGGGATTAATGACATCCTATATTGTCATTATAATAGATTTCCTTCTGCAGAAATTTCGAAATAATGGACAATATATATGAAAGTGAGGTGAGATGGTTGCAACACGAAGCGCCTATTCGGGAGTTTTTAGGGCTGACATTCAACTTATCTAACGTTTTAATGATAACGATCACAAGCTTGATCGTATTTATCATTGCCATCGTGGCAACGCGGTCTTTACAATTGCGTCCGACAGGAATGCAAAACTTCATTGAATGGGTGTTTGATTTCGTTAAAGGAATCATCAACAGCACCATGGATTGGCAAACGGGCGGTCGTTTTTTAACGTTGGGTGTTACGCTCATCATGTACATCTTCGTTGCAAACATGCTCGGCTTGCCGTTTTCCGTTCGCGTAGGCGATGTGCTGTGGTGGAAGTCGCCGACGGCAGATGCCACGATTACGCTTACGCTCGCCGTCATGATTGTGGGGCTCACCCATTACTACGGCGTGAAAATGAAGGGCGTATCCGAGTATATGCGTGATTATACGCGACCAATGCTTTTCTTGTTCCCATTGAAAATCGTTGAGGAGTTTGCCAATACTTTAACGTTGGGGCTCCGTCTTTACGGAAACATTTTCGCTGGCGAAATTTTGCTAGGATTGCTAGCAGGGCTTGGGACAAACCATGGAGTGCTTGGCGCCATCGGTGCGGCAATTCCGATGATGGCGTGGCAGGCATTTAGTATTTTCGTCGGATGTATCCAAGCGTTCATTTTCACAATGTTAACAATGGTTTATATGGCCCATAAAGTCAGCCAAGACCATTAATTGGATAAATTTACTATACAAAACGAATAAAGACAAAGGAGGATATTTGCGATGAATTTGATTGCAGCTGCGATTGCAGTAGGTTTAGCGGCGCTTGGTGCCGGTATCGGTAACGGTTTAATCGTAGGTCGTACAGTGGAAGGGATTGCACGTCAGCCAGAATTGCGTTCTGTTTTGCAAACGACAATGTTTATCGGGGTTGCGTTAGTTGAGGCGCTACCGATCATTGGTGTCGTTATTTCCTTCATCGTCATGAACAGATAACGAAATACTTTTTTGATGATGGCGAAGTTCGTGTCGACGATCACCTTCGCCATTCCTTTATGTGTGTGTTTTCAAAATGGAAACGTTTGTCTCACTACCAAAGTAGCATATAGCTAAACCCATGATTTAAGTCATTGGGATGAATCGGGCGGGCCGGCAGGGTGCTTGCACCAGTGAGGCGTTGACCCATGAAAGTTTGGCGAAACAAGAGTGGGGTGCCTGCGTGCAGTGCAGGGAAAACTCTTTAGTGCGTCAGCACGTCGCCCACCGGCTTTTAGTCGCGCGGAGATTCAGGTAGTTGCGCATAGCTATCGAAAGGAGTGAAACGCGGTGTTATTTAATATAAAGCTATTGGCGCTGGGCGAAGCCGCGCATCATACAGGCATCAACAGCGGCGACATTATTTATCAGCTGTTAATATTTATTATCTTGTTGGCCTTATTGCGCAAGTTCGCTTGGCAGCCGTTAATGAATATTATGAAACAGCGCGAAGAGCACATTGCCAATGAAATTGACCAAGCGGAAAAACATCGCCAAGAAGCGGAAAAGCTATTGGCAGAACAGCGCGAACTGATGAAACAATCCCGCCAAGAAGCACAGCAGCTCATTGAAAACGCGCGCAAGCTTGCTGAGGAACAAAAAGAGCAAATTATTGCGTCTGCCCGTGCGGAAGCGGAGCGTTTAAAAGAAACAGCGAAAAAAGAAATCGAACGCGAAAAAGAACAAGCGATGGCCGCGCTGCGTGAGCAAGTCGCTTCACTGTCCGTATTGATTGCTTCGAAAGTGATTGAAAAAGAGTTGACTGAACAAGATCAAGCGAAGCTGATTAACGAGTACATTCAAGAGGTAGGAGAAGGTAGATGAATAAAGAAACTATAGCAAAGCGGTACGCGTTGGCTCTTTTTCAAATCGCCGTGGAAAAGCAGCTTCTTGAGCGGTTAGAGGAAGAAATTCGTGCCGTTTGGCAAGCGCTTGCTGAAAATGATGAGTTTTTATCGCTATTGACATATCCGAAGCTATCACTGGAAAAGAAAAAAGCGTTAATCAAAGAAACGTTCGCGGCGGTATCAGCGCCATTGCGAAATACATTGTTGCTTTTGCTGGAACGCCATCGCATTGACATCGTTCCAGAGCTGGCGCAGCAGTTTATCGATTTGGTGAACGAAGCGCGCGGCGTCGCTGAGGCGACCGCATATTCAGCTCGTCCGTTAACGGAGGAAGAAAAACGCGCACTTTCGGATGTGTTTGCGAAAAAAATGGGCAAAGCGACGCTTCGCATTGAGAATATCGTCGACCCAAGCTTAATCGGAGGCGTGAAGTTGCGCATCGGCAACCGCATTTATGACGGTAGCATCAGCGGAAAATTGGAACGAATTCAACGACAGCTTATCGGCTAAGATTTAAAGATAGGGGTGAAGTGAATGAGCATCAGAGCGGAAGAAATAAGCGCGCTCATTAAGCAGCAAATTGAAAATTACGAGTCGGAAATTCAAGTAAGCGATGTCGGCACGGTAATTCAAATTGGTGACGGTATCGCGCGCGCCCACGGTTTGGATAACGTCATGGCAGGGGAGCTTGTCGAGTTTTCCAATGGCGTCATGGGAATGGCGTTAAACTTGGAAGAAAACAACGTCGGTATTGTTATTTTAGGTCCATATACAGGAATTAAAGAAGGCGACGAAGTGCGCCGTACAGGCCGGATTATGGAAGTGCCTGTCGGAGAAGCGTTAATTGGCCGCGTCGTCAATCCTTTAGGGCAACCGGTCGACGGTTTAGGACCAATCGAAACGACAGAAACCCGTCCGATCGAAAGCCCAGCTCCAGGCGTTATGGATCGGAAATCTGTTCATGAACCGCTGCAAACGGGAATTAAAGCGATTGACTCGTTAGTGCCGATCGGCCGCGGTCAGCGTGAGCTCATCATCGGAGACCGCCAAACAGGGAAAACATCGATCGCGATTGACACGATCATCAACCAAAAAGATCAAAATATGATTTGTATTTACGTTGCAATCGGACAAAAAGAATCAACGGTTCGTACGGTTGTCGAAACATTGCGGAAACACGGTGCGCTAGATTATACCATCGTTGTGACGGCATCCGCATCGCAACCAGCGCCATTGTTGTTCCTTGCGCCGTATGCGGGCGTGGCGATGGGTGAATATTTCATGTATAAAGGCCAGCACGTACTTGTTGTTTACGACGATTTATCGAAACAAGCAGCGGCTTACCGCGAATTGTCGCTCTTGCTTCGCCGTCCACCAGGCCGTGAAGCGTATCCTGGGGATATCTTCTACTTGCACTCTCGCCTTTTAGAGCGCGCGGCAAAATTAAGCGATGCCAAAGGCGGCGGTTCGCTAACGGCGCTTCCGTTCGTGGAAACGCAGGCTGGCGACATTTCCGCTTACATTCCGACGAACGTCATCTCCATTACAGACGGACAAATTTTCTTGCAATCCGACTTATTCTTCTCCGGCGTCCGTCCAGCGATCAACGCTGGTCTTTCCGTATCTCGCGTCGGTGGCGCGGCACAAATTAAAGCGATGAAGAAAGTATCGGGTACGCTTCGTTTGGACTTAGCGGCGTACCGTGAACTTGAAGCGTTCGCACAGTTCGGTTCAGATCTTGATAAAGCGACGCAGGCGAAGCTCGCTCGTGGTGCCCGCACGGTGGAAGTGCTAAAACAAGATTTACATGCGCCGATCCCAGTCGAAAAACAAGTGGCGATCATTTATGCGCTTACCCGCGGTTTCTTAGACGACATTCCAGTTGAGGATATTCGCCGCTTTGAAAAAGAGTTCTTCATATGGCTCGATCAAAACGGCCAGCACTTGCTTGAACATATTCGCACAACAAAAGATCTTCCAAACGAAGAAGATTTCAACAAAGCGATCGAAGCGTTCAAGAAAACGTTTGTCGTTTCCCAATAAAGGAGGGTGGAACAGAAGGATGACAGCTTCTGTTCCCCTCTATTCTTAGATTTTGTGCAGAAAAAAGGTGGTGAAACCTTTGGCGTCATTACGCGACATTAAGAAGCGCATCAATGCGACGAAGAAAACGAGCCAAATTACAAAGGCGATGGAGATGGTTTCTGTTGCGAAATTGAACCAAGCGGAAATTAACGCGAAATCGTTTGTTCCGTACATGGAAAAAATGCAAGAAGTTGTTGCAAACATCGCCCTTGGCGCCGGTAATGCGACACATCCAATGCTGGTGACGCGCCCTGTCAAAAAGACGGGCTATTTAGTGATCACCTCTGACCGCGGCTTGGCAGGAGCGTATAACAGTAACGTTCTTCGCACCGTGTACCAAACGATTCAAAGACGCCATCAATCGCCGGATGAATATGCGATTATTGCTATTGGACGTATCGGTTTAAGCTTTTTCAAGAAAAGAAATTTCCCGGTCGTTTTAAATATTGCTGGGCTGCCGGACCAACCGTCTTTTGCCGATATTAAAGAAATTGCGAACAAGACGGTCGGCTTGTTTACTGATGGAACGTTTGACGAGTTGTATATGTACTACAATCATTACATCAATACGATCCAACAAGAAGTGACGGAAAGAAAGCTGTTGCCGCTAACGGATTTAGTCGATAACAAACAACGGACAACATATGAATTTGAGCCTTCCCAAGAAGAAATTTTAGATGTGCTTTTGCCGCAATATGCCGAAAGCCTCATTTACGGTGCGCTGTTAGATGCGAAAGCGAGCGAGCACGCGGCGCGGATGACAGCGATGAAGAACGCGACGGACAACGCGCATGAACTTATTCGTACGCTTACCCTTTCCTACAACCGCGCTCGCCAAGCGGCGATTACCCAAGAAATCACGGAAATCGTGGCGGGAGCAAACGCGTTGCAATAGCGGTAGAGCGGAAATGGCAATGAAGTACTGATGTTCAACTAGCAAGTTAGGAGGGAAAACGATGACAAAAGGACGCGTTATTCAAGTTATGGGTCCGGTTGTAGACGTAAAGTTTGAGAACGGGCATCTTCCTGCGATCTACAACGCTTTAAAAATTCAACATAAAGCGCGCAACGAGAACGAAGTCGACATTGACTTAACATTAGAAGTGGCGCTTCACCTTGGCGACGATACGGTCCGTACAATTGCGATGGCATCGACAGACGGGCTTATTCGCGGAATGGAAGTCATTGACACAGGTGCACCAATTTCTGTTCCGGTCGGAGAGATCACCCTTGGTCGCGTATTCAACGTATTAGGGGAACCGATCGACATGCAAGGGGAGATCCCGGCTGACGCGCGTCGCGACCCAATCCATCGTCCAGCGCCAAAATTTGAAGAGCTTGCAACAGAAGTGGAAATTTTGGAAACAGGAATTAAAGTCGTTGACTTGCTCGCTCCATACATTAAAGGTGGAAAAATCGGTCTGTTCGGCGGTGCTGGTGTAGGAAAAACCGTTTTAATCCAAGAGCTTATTCATAATATCGCGCAAGAACACGGCGGTATTTCCGTATTCGCTGGAGTTGGGGAACGCACTCGTGAAGGAAACGACCTTTACCATGAAATGAAAGATTCTGGCGTTATCAGCAAGACGGCGATGGTATTCGGGCAAATGAACGAGCCGCCTGGCGCACGGATGCGCGTAGCGTTGACAGGATTAACGATGGCGGAATATTTCCGCGACGAGCAAGGGCAAGACGTGTTGCTCTTTATCGACAACATTTTCCGTTTCACGCAAGCTGGTTCGGAGGTTTCGGCGCTGTTAGGCCGCATGCCTTCTGCCGTAGGTTATCAGCCGACGCTTGCGACAGAAATGGGGCAATTACAAGAACGGATTACTTCTACATCCACTGGTTCCATCACATCGATTCAAGCGATTTACGTGCCGGCAGACGACTACACAGACCCAGCGCCAGCAACAACGTTCTCTCACTTGGACGCAACGACGAACTTGGAACGGAAACTTGCGGAAATGGGTATTTATCCGGCGGTGGACCCGCTCGCGTCCACATCTCGCGCGCTTGCGCCTGAAATCGTCGGCGAAGAGCATTACCAAGTAGCGCGCAAAGTGCAACAAACGTTGCAACGCTATAGAGAATTGCAAGATATTATCGCGATTCTCGGTATGGATGAGCTATCCGATGAAGATAAGCTTGTCGTGCATCGCGCTCGTCGCATTCAATTCTTCTTATCGCAAAACTTCCACGTTGCCGAACAATTCACAGGTCAGCCTGGTTCATACGTGCCGATTAAAGAAACAGTTCGCGGCTTCAAAGAAATTTTGGAAGGGAAATACGACCATATTCCAGAAGATGCTTTCCGCTTAGTAGGGCGCATTGAAGAAGTCGTTGAAAGAGCGAAGCAAATGGGCGTAGAAGTTTAATGGAGGGACATAGGAGGATTTTATGATGAAAACAATCAAAGTCAGTGTCGTTACTCCTGATGGCCCGGTATATGAAGCGGACGTAGAGATGGTAAGCGCGAAAGCAAAAAGCGGAGAGCTTGGAATTTTGCCAGGACATATTCCGCTTGTCGCACCGCTGGAGATCAGTGCCGTTCGCCTGAAAAAAGAAGGGAAAACGGAATATATTGCGGTCAGCGGCGGATTTCTGGAAGTCCGCCCTGACAAGGTAACGATTTTGGCACAAGCGGCGGAAAGAGCGGAAGATATTGATATCGATCGCGCGAAAGCAGCGAAAGAACGTGCAGAGCGACGTCTTCAAAGCAAAGAGGATGATATCGACTTTAAGCGCGCGGAATTGGCTTTGAAACGAGCGATCAACCGCTTAAACGTGGCGAACATGAAATAAAAAAGACGGGAGAATCCATTTTTCTCCCGTCTTTTTTATTGGTTGCCACTATCGTTATAAGTAAAATTTGAGGTTCGGTCGACATTTCTGGATATAAATGTTATAATGATACCGAATATAATTCGGAATTATAAAATATTTCAAAAAAATTACAGGCAAGATGCAACAAAGGGGGCGAATGTCGCGTTGCTGAATGTGTACGTCAATAACTATGTGATCGTTTTTGTGTTTCTATGCATCGGTGTTTTACTTCCTGTTGGCGCATTAATGATGGGACGATTTTTACGGCCGCACATTTCGGATGAGGCAAAGCAAATGACTTATGAAAGCGGTAACAATCCGTTCCATGACTCGCGCGTTCCTTTTCAGGTCCATTATTACATGTTCGCGCTGTTATTTGTCATTTTTGATGTCGAAACGGTGTTTTTGTATCCTTGGGCGGTCTCTTATGACAAGTTGGGATGGTTTGCTTTAATAGAGATGCTTATTTTCGTGTTGATGCTCGTTCTTGGACTTGTCTATGCTTGGAAGAAGAAGGTGTTACGATGGATGTAAAATGGCTAGATGTCCCTGAAGGGGAGATGGAAGAGATAAAGCGCAATGTGTTTTTGACGACGCTTGAGCAATTAAAGGCGTGGGCCCGTAGCAACTCCCTTTGGCCGTTAACGTTCGGTCTTGCTTGTTGCGCTATCGAAATGATGGGAGTCGGCGGATCTCATTACGATTTGGACCGATTCGGCTCGTTTTTCCGCGCCTCGCCGCGCCAGTCTGATGTCATGATCGTCTCTGGCACGGTAACGAAAAAGATGGCGCCGCTTCTCCGCCGCTTATATGACCAAATGCCGGAACCGAAATGGGTGATTGCCATGGGGTCATGTGCAACAGCAGGCGGACCGTATGTGAAATCGTACAGCGTTGTCAAAGGGGTGGACCAAATCGTGCCGGTTGATGTCTATATTCCTGGCTGCCCGCCGAATCCAGCCGCGTTAATTTACGGAATTAATAAATTAAAAGAAAAAATCCGCTATGAAGCAAAGACGGGGAAGAAGGTGCCATAATCGATGAGCGAAGAAAAAGATGTACAGCAGCGGAAAAAAGAAGCGGCAGAGCAGGCGAAACAGCTGGCGAGAGAACAATTAGCGGCGAAGCGGGCCGCCGAACAAACTGAACAGCCGCTCGAAGAAATGAAAGCGCAAACCGAAGACGACTTAGCGCTTGCAAAGAAAAAGGCAGCGGAAGCAGCAAAGGCAAAAGCGGCAGAATTGCGGAAACAAAAAGCAGAAACAGTTAGCGATAAAGGTGCGGAGGCTGAAGGAGACTTAGCGATGGCGAAGCAAAAAGCGCAAGAAGCACAGGAGGTAGAAGGCGAAAAACAAGAAACTTCAGAAGAGGATATAGCGCTCGCAAAGAAAAAAGCGGCAGCGGCGGCAAAGGCAAGGGCGGCGGCTTTGGCGAAGCAAAAAGCAAAAGAAACAGCGAGTGGCAGAGCGGAAGATGACCTTGCCAAACAAAAAGCAATCGCGGCAGCGAAGGCAAAGGCGGCAGCTGCCGCAAAAGCGAAAGCGGCGGCGCTGGCCAAACAACAAGCAAGCGGCACTGCTGGCGAAAGTGAAGACGATCTTGCGAAGGAGAAAGCAAAGGCGGTCGCGGCGGCAAAAGCGAAAGCAGCAGCGATGGCGAAAGCGAAAGCTGTGGGAGGTTCGCGGGAAACGGTGGAAAAAGAAGACACTCCGTCGCCAAATCAGCCGTTTCTTGATAAATACGTCAAAGTGATTCGTGAACATCTCGGCGAAGATGTGCTGGAAGATGCTTATATTAACCGCCTTGCTAAAGACGTCCCAACATTGGTTGTGAAGAAGGATGCATATTATAAAGTTGCCGAGTTTCTGAAATATAACGAGCAGCTTCATTTTGATTATTTGTCGGAGCTGCACGGGACCGATTTTCAAACACATATGGAAGTATATGTGCACTTGTATTCTTATCAAAACCGCCAATCGGTCGCATTAAAGGCGAAAATCGACCGCGACAAGCCGGAGATTGCTTCGCTCGTTCCGCTTTGGCAAGGGGCAAATTGGCCGGAATGTGAAGCGTACGATCTGCTGGGCATCCGTTTTCAAGGGCATCCGAATTTAATCCGCATCTTTTTAGGAGAAAATTGGGTCGGACATCCGCTTCGCAAAGATTACGAACCATACGACGTGGAGGTATAGCAAATGCTTCGAACAGAGGAAATGATTTTAAACGTGGGTCCGCAGCATCCGAGCACACACGGGGTGTTTCGCCTTATTTTAAAGATAGATGGGGAAAGAATTCAAGAAGCGACGCCGGTTATCGGCTACCTCCACCGCGGAACGGAAAAATTGGCGGAAAGCTTGCAATATACGCAAATCATCCCGTATACAGACCGGATGGATTATTTATCGGCAATGACAAACAACTATGTCATTTGTCATGCGGTGGAAACAATGATGGGCATCGAAGTTCCGGAACGAGCGGAGTACTTGCGTGTTTTAGCGATGGAACTTGGCAGGATTGCCAGCCATCTCGTCTGGTGGGGGACGTATTTGCTTGACCTTGGCGCGACAAGCCCGTTTCTTTACGCGTTCCGCGAGCGGGAAATGATTATTAATCTATTAAATGAACTATCAGGAGCGCGTCTGACGTTCAACTACATGCGCATCGGCGGCGTGAAATGGGACGCCCCGGACGGATGGGTGGAAAAAGTGAAACGGTTTGTCCCGTATATGCGGGAAAAACTTGCCGGTTATCATGACCTTGTCACAGGCAATGAAATTTTCCGCCGCCGCGTCATCGGCGTTGGCAAATATACAAAAGAAGAAGCGATCAACTATTCGTTAAGCGGGGTGAACCTTCGCTGCACCGGCGTAAAATCGGATTTACGGAAAGATGAGCCGTATTCGATTTATGACCGCTTTGATTTCGACGTTCCGGTGCGTGAAGAAGGAGATTGCTTCGCCCGCTATGAATGCCGTTTGGCAGAAATCGAAGAATCATTGAAAATCATTGAACAGGCGTGTGAACAATTTCCAAAAGGCGGGGAAATTATGGGAAAAGTGCCACGCATCATTAAAGCGCCGCCGGGGGAAACGTTCGTCCGCATTGAATCACCGCGCGGCGAAATCGGCTGCTATATCGCCAGCGATGGAAAGAAAGAGCCGTACCGCCTCAAATTCCGCCGGCCTTCGTTTTACAATTTGCAAATACTCCCGAAGCTGCTGAAAGGGGAAAACATTGCGAACGTGATTGCGATTCTTGGCTCGATTGATATTGTGCTCGGGGAGGTCGACGGATGATGGAACGGCTGTTGAATTCTGATCCAAGCTGGACGAATCTCGCCGCCTTCTTCGGGCTTGGTGCCGCCTTGTTACTTGTCGTTCTTGCCTTTGTGACATACGGCATTTTGGCGGAACGGAAAGTGATGGGATTTATGCAAGGCCGTTACGGCCCGAACCAAGTCGGGGGACGCTGGGGGCTGTTGCAAACGGTCGCCGACGTGTTGAAGCTGCTTTTAAAAGAAGATACGATTCCGAAAGCCGCTGACCGGCCGCTGTTCATTTTAGCACCGATTCTCGCATTTGCGCCAGCGTTTATGGTATTGGCAACGTTGCCGTTTACCGCTGCTTTTCAATTTGCCGATATTGGAGTCGGTTTGTTATATTACATCGCCGTGTCAGGGCTAACGACGATCGGCATCGTTACCGGCGGATGGGCATCGAACAATAAATACGCGCTCATCGGCGGGATGCGCGCGGCGGCGCAAATGATCTCATACGAAATTCCGCTTGTCATGTCCGTGCTCGGCGTCGTGTTGCTGACGGGCAGCTTAAACTTAAACGATATTGTCGAAGCGCAAAAAAACGTATGGTATATTTTTATACAGCCAATCGCGTTTATCGTGTTTTTCATTGCCGCCGTTGCTGAGTTAAACCGCACTCCGTTCGATTTGCCGGAAGCGGAATCGGAGCTTGTCGCCGGCTTTCATGTCGAATATTCCGGTTTCCGCTGGGCGTTCTTTATGCTTGCAGAATACGTGTATCTTTTTGCTATAGCAGCGCTTACAACGATATTATTTTTAGGTGGATGGCATCCGGTGATGTTTTTCGATTTCATTCCGGGGGCGGTTTGGTTTGCTCTGAAATTTAGCGCCGTTGTTTTTGTGCTGATCTGGTTTCGTGTCACGTTTCCGCGCCTGCGGGCCGATCAGCTTATGGAATTGGGATGGAAAGTATTGCTTCCCGTGGCGTTGGCGAACGTTTTTATTACCGCGTTGGTCAAAGAACTGTTTTTTTAATGAAATGGGGTGGCGTGCATGATCGGTTTAGCCAAAGGATTGGCATATACCTTGAAAAATTTGACCCGGGAAAAAGTAACGTACGACTATCCGGGCGAACCGCTTCCGCTTCCGGACCGGTTTCGCGGCATTCAAAAATTTTACCCGGAAAAGTGCATCGTTTGCAACCAATGCGCCAACATTTGTCCGACTGACTGTATTCAATTGACGGGAAAAAAGCATCCCGATCCGGCGAAAAAAGGAAAGATCATAGATACGTACAGCATTAACTTTGAAATTTGTATTTTATGTGATCTGTGTACCGAGGTATGTCCGACGGAAGCGATCGTCATGACGAGCAATTTTGAGCTGGCGGAATATAGCCGCGATGATCTTTATAAAGATTTAGCGTGGCTCGATGAAAACGACACAAACATCCGAAAGGAGAATAAGCCGTGAGCGGAGAGTATCTCGCCTTTTTAGCGCTCGCTCTTGTCGCGATCATCGGCGGCGTGCTGATGCTGAATTTGTCGAAAGTCATTCATATGGTGATCGCGCTTGTGTTTACGTTCATTAGCATCGCGGGGCTTTACGTGCTGTTATCGGCGGAATTTGTCGCCGCCGTGCAAGTGCTTATTTACTCTGGCGCCATTACGATTATCATGCTATTTGGCATTATGTTGACACGCCATCGCGAGGAAGACAAAGAAAAAACGACAACGGGGGGATTTTGGCGAAAAACGCTGACCGCCATCGCCGTCTTTGCCTTTGGCGCCGCCGTTTATCTCGGCGTTTACCAGCTTGATTTTGGCGAGAAAGCCGCGCGCCTCCATGAAAAAAACGCGGAACAAATCGGAATTGCATTATATTCTCATTATATCATTCCGTTTGAAATTGCATCGGTTATTTTGCTTGTTGCGCTTGTCGGCTCGATTATATTAGCGAAAAAAGACGATGAGGAGGCGCAGAAAAAATGAGCTCTGTTCCGTTATCCGCGTATCTCGTGTTAGCGCTCATCCTGTTTTGCATCGGACTGTACGGTGCGTTGACAAAACGAAACATCGTCGTTGTGCTCATTTGCATTGAATTAATGCTGAATGCCGTTAATATTAATTTAGTCGCTTTTGCGAAATACGGGGCTCATCCCGGCATTACCGGACAAATTTTCGCACTGTTTATCATCGCGGTCGCAGCTGCCGAAGCGGCGGTCGGGCTCGCAGTTTTAATGGCGCTTTATCGCAACCGCAAAACTGTTCATATCGATGAGATCGATTCGATGAAACATTAAATTTAGGATGGAAAAATGAAAAGAGCTTTTACAGGAAAAAAAGCTCTTCATAAAAAGGGGATTGTGATACGATGATGGAAATGGCTTGGATCGTGCCGCTTTTTCCACTGCTTTCCTTTTTCCTGTTGCTGCTCGTAGGGAAAAAAATGAAAGAAGCGAGCGCTTATGTCGGCATGCTGGCGACGTTCGTTTCTTTCCTTGTCGCCGGCGCTGTGCTGGTCGACCGCATTGGCGGGTCGACTTACAAAGCCGAACAAGTATGGCTCGCGGTCGGCCGCGCGAAATTGACTGTTGGTGTTGAAGTGACGGCGCTAAATGCGTGGATGCTTGTCGTTGTGTCTCTCGTCAGCTTTCTAGTACATATGTATGCAAAAGGGTATATGCGCGGTGACGAGCGATTTTCCGTTTTTTACGCGTATTTGGGGCTGTTCACTTTCGCGATGCTCGGCCTTGTCATTTCGCCGAACTTACTGCAGACATACATGTTTTGGGAACTCGTCGGTCTCGGTTCGTTTCTCTTAATCGGATTTTATTTCTATAAAGAAGAAGCGAAAGCGGCCGCGAAAAAAGCGTTTATTATGACGCGCGTCGGCGATGTCGGTTTTTTTATCGGCATGATTCTATTATTCTCGCAAGTCGGCAGTTTCGAATATAATGATATTTTCAAAGCCGTGCAAAACGGAACGCTTTCGCAGACGATGGCGACGTTAACAGCGATTCTCATTTTCGTGGGAGCGGTCGGAAAATCCGGCCAGTTTCCGCTCCATACGTGGCTCCCAGATGCGATGGAAGGCCCTACGCCGGTTTCGGCGCTTATCCATGCTGCGACGATGGTAGCTGCGGGGGTTTATTTAGTAGCCGCGTTGTTTCCGCTGTATGAAGCAAGCGAAACGGCGCTGCTGACGGTCGCGGTTGTCGGAGGATTCACGGCGATTTTCGCCGCGTCCCTCGCTCTTGTGCAAACAGATATAAAACGCGTGCTTGCCTATTCGACGGTGAGCCAGCTCGGCTACATGATGCTTGCTCTCGGTTCGGGCAGCGATGTAGCGGCGATATTTCATTTAACGACGCACGCGTTTTTTAAAGCGCTGTTGTTTTTAGCGGCGGGGAGCGTCATCCATGCCGTCGGTACGCAGGACATTGAAAAGATGGGCGGGCTTTGGCGGAAAATGCCGCTTACCGCAGCGCTGTTTTTGGTTGGAACGCTGGCGATCAGCGGGGTTCCGCTCTTATCGGGATTTTTTAGCAAAGACGAAATTCTTGCTGCCGCTTGGACGCACGGGCATGGCGTTTTATTCTGGATCGCGGTTGCCGCTTCATTTTTCACCGCGTTTTACATGTTCCGCCTCTTTTTCCTCGTCTTTGGCGGCGAGGAGCGGCATAGTGCAAAAGATGTCCATGAATCGCCGGCGGTCATGACGCTGCCGATGCTCGTTTTGGCCGTGCTTTCCGTTGCCGCCGGGTACATTCATACCCCTTGGTTTGGGACGTTTCTTGGCGATTGGCTGACAGACGGCGGTTACGCCCATGAAAAAACGCCAAGCTGGATAATGATTGTCGCTGCAATTGTTTCTTTGCTTGGCATTTTCCTTGCTTGGCTTATGTACGGAAAACGTTCGCTCACGCGGGATTGGCTCAGTTCGCGCGCCCCGCTTACGTACAACGTGTTATTGAACAAATATTACATCGATGAGTTTTATGCGTGGACGGTTGGCTACGCGGCGAATGCCATCAGCCGATTATTCTATTATATCGATCGGTTTGCCATCGAAGGGATCGCAAGTTTGATCGTGGCGGTAGTAAACGCGGCCGCGTCGCTTGGGTCGCGCATACAAAACGGGCAAGTGCAGACGTACGGAGCGGTGACGTTTATCGGCCTTGTGCTTCTCGTCGCCATTCTCGCATTCACAGGGGGGTACTTATAATGAATGGACCGTATTTTCTCTCGCTTCTCGTTTTCTCCCCGTTGCTCGGCATTCTTTTGCTTGCGTTTGCGCCAAAGACGCAAGAGCGGACGATTAAATGGCTTGGCTTTTTATCGACACTGCCATCGCTGATTTTATCGCTATTTGCTTTTTTTCAATATTTGCAAGGCTATCGCCTCGAGCATTTGGCAGAAAAACGCGACTGGGTTCGCTTCGCCGATTTTCCGTTTTTAACGGAGTCGACGTTTGTTGTTCGCTACGAGTTGAATATCGACGGCCTTTCGCTTGTCATGATCGTGCTTGCATCGCTGTTGGCGGCACTCGCCGCGATCGCTTCCATTCACATAAAAAAAGAGTGGAAAGGTTATTTTATGCTGTTTCTCCTGCTAGAAATCGGCATGCTTGGCGTATTTGCGGCGGGAAATATGGTGTTGTTCTTTATCTTTTTGGAAATTACGCTTGTTGCGATGTTCTTTTTAATTGGAAAATGGGGCGGTTTTGCACGGGAGCGCGCCGCATACAGCTACTTGCTTTACAATGGGGTCGGGTCGGCGATTTTGCTTATTGTCATTGCCGTTTTATTCGCCCGCGCCGGAACGTCGAATATGGAGCTGTTGAAAGAAATGCTTCATAATCCAGCGGCCAGAGCACAGCTCATCGCGCCGATCTCGGACGGTTTGCGCTTATCGTTATTTATCGCCTTATTGATCGCGTTTGGGATTAAGCTGCCAATCGTTCCGTTTCATCGCTGGATTTTGCGCGTGCACGTACAAGCGCCGCCAGCGATTGTCATGCTGCACGCCGGCGTGTTATTGAAAATCGGGGCGTATGGTTTGATTCGATTCGGCATCGGCCTATTCCCTGACCAATTCCGTGATTTCTCGCTCTTGATCGCGATTTTAGGGGTTGTCAACTTATTGTACGGGGCGTTTTTAGCGTTCCTCCAAGACGACTTTAAAATGGTGCTTGCATACTCGAGCGTTTCCCATATGGGAATTGTGCTGATTGGATTGGGGGCGCTTAATGAAGCGGGAATGCAAGGTGCGATTTTCCAAGCTGTCTCCCACGGGTTTATTTCAGCGCTGCTGTTCCTGCTCGTCGGCATTTTGTATGAACGAACCAACACGACGGAGCTCAGCCGTTTGGGAGGGATGGCGAAGGTAATGCCGCTAACGGCGGGGAGCTTATTGGCGGGGGCGATGGCTTCGCTCGGATTGCCGGGAATGTCGGGGTTTGTGAGCGAATTTACTGCATTTTTAGGGCTGTTCCAAACCACGCCGATCGTCGCGGCGGTTGGCACGCTCGGCATTATTATGACCGCTGTTTACTTGCTGCGCGCCGTATTGAACATGACTTTTGGCGCCTCCAAGCGCGGCGACGCGCAAGCGCTCGATATGAGCGTGACGGAAGCCGTTCCAGTGTTTGTGCTGCTCGCGTTGATTATCATGGTCGGGGTATATCCGCGTATTTTGGCGGAGCCATTGCAAGCGGCGATTGAAATGATAATGAATGGGTTAGGAGCGTGAGAGACATGAGCATGCATACGTTAATGCAGTACGAATGGAGCGTGATGACGCCGGAGTTGATCATTGTTGGAACGGCGCTCATTCTCTCGCTTGTCGACTTGTTGATGCCAGATGACAAAGACCGCCGTCCGCTTGCATGGATCGCCTTTATCGGAGTTGTCATTGCTTTGATCGCGACAATCGGGCTCATTCCGGCGAAAACGGCGTCGATTTTGTACGATACGTTTCGCTTGGACGCGTTCGGCAAAGCTTTTAAGCTGCTTTTATTAGCGGGAGGAGCGCTTTCGCTGTTGCTTGCGTTTGATTATCGTCCCAAAGAAGGATTAAAACACCGCGGCGAATTTTCCTATTTAATGCTCTGCGCGTTGCTCGGGGCGATGATCGTGACATCCAGCGGCGACTTGATCGCTTTATTTGTCGGGCTGGAGTTATTGTCAATTTCCTCGTACATCTTGGTAGGATTGCGGAAAACGTCGGCGCAGGCGAATGAAGCGGCGCTGAAATATGTCATTAACGGCGGTATTTCGACGGCGATGGCGCTGTTTGGGATGAGCTATATTTTTGGATTAACAGGCACGACGAATATAAAAGAAATCGCTGTGGAAGCACAGAAGTTAACCGATGGCGGATACCAGTATATTTTGGCGCTTGCGTTCTTGCTGCTTTTGGTCAGTTTAGCGTTTAAAATTTCGACTGTGCCGTTCCATATGTGGACACCGGACGTCTATCAAGGAGCACCGACCCCAGTTACCGCGTTTTTAAGCGTCGTTTCCAAAACGGCGGGCTTTGCCATCGTCTTGCGGCTGTTTATCACGATTTTTGCCACGGCGCCGGCGCGAGGAAAAGATCCGTCATCGATGTTATTGTCGATGCAAGATTATATTGCCTTTTTAGCCGGCGTGACGATGATCGTGGGGAATACCGTTGCCTTAAAGCAGCGGAGCGTGAAGCGGCTGTTGGCATATTCGAGCATTGCCCACGCCGGGAACGTTCTTGTCGGGTTCGCCGCGATGTCATGGGTGATGATCGATTCGATTTGGTTTTATTTGCTGGCGTATTTGCTGATGAATCTTGGCGCGTTTGCGATATTACAGCGAATGTCTGATGAAACTGATTCTGACGATATCAGCCGCTTCGCCGGCCTTTATCAGCGAAACCCGCTTCTTGCTGTTGCGATGGGAGTTTTCTTGCTGTCGCTTGCCGGCATTCCCGGTACGGCCGGCTTCATTGCAAAATGGAACATTTTCCTCGGGGCGCTCATGACTGAGCCGGGCCACTATGTGCTTGCGGCGGTGATGATCGCCACAACCGTTATATCGTATGTATACTATTTCGGTATTTTTGCGCAAATCTTTTTCCGTCCCGCCGCTGAAACGTCATCGTTGAGACTGCCGATTGGGCTGGCGCTCGTTGTCGCCGTTTGCGCGCTTGGAACGTTGCTGTTCGGCATCGTTCCGGGGCTGGCTTATCATTTTCTCGGACAATTCGAGCATTTTGGCGATTTTCTTCAATAACGTTACAATAAAGAAGGGGGATTTCCCCCTTCTTCTATTTGTGAGTAGATCGCAACATATCGCTGCGAATCAAAAGAAAGGAGCGAAAACGATGATGCCCATGCTCGGTCAACAAGCGTTAGTCAGCATCATTGTCCATCTCGTGTTTATCGCGATTACATGGTGGACGCTGCAAGGAGTACGCCTTGAAGCGATATTAAGGCCAAATCGCGTATTTCAAGGACGACTGCTTTACATTTTATTAACGATCATGATCGGTTCAACGGTCGCCAACTTTTTTCTCGACTATCTATCATGGTCAAAACAGCTTCCGTTTTTGTTTGGCGGCGAGTAATGCCATATTACTCGCTTTTTCCACGTTTTATAGAAAGCGTTTTCATTTTTGTTTTTGTCGATTTTTTTTATGTATGTTCACTTCCGATCTGGCAACAATAACAGTTAAGGAGAGGAAGTGAAACGGATATGAAAAAACAAGCGCATCCCTTCATTTTTTTATTGGTGTTGTTATTTATTATGGTCGTTGGAACGTGCCGATATTCATCCGGAGAAGCGGCGGGGAACGAATCCCTTCAGACATTGCGAACGATCGCGCGTGTTTTTCACAACAATGGAATCGAGCCGAAACAATGGACCGTTTACACAAGAGAGTATTCCCGGCAAATTCAAAATGATGCGGCCTTTTTTCAAAAGCTAGATGAACTAAAGAGGGAGAACCACGCTTTTCGCTGGTCTTTCGAGGTAGCCCGCCATATGAAAAAAGCAACGGGCATATATAAACGCCCCTTTTTTCAAGAAAAAATTCAACTCATCATGACCGCCACAAAAGACAAGCCCCAAACGTATATTCTCTATGAAGTCAAAGGACTACATTGGAGCGAAAAGATAGGGGAAGAAGCGACTAAAGCGATAGAGAAAAAATCGAATCAATTATTTGTGAAGCAGCCTACATTTTTCACTTGTATG
Organism: Parageobacillus sp. KH3-4; assembly: GCF_022846435.1. Taxonomy (NCBI): domain Bacteria; kingdom Bacillati; phylum Bacillota; class Bacilli; order Caryophanales; family Anoxybacillaceae; genus Parageobacillus; species Parageobacillus sp. KH3-4. Next base: position 3,657,002 of record NZ_AP025627.1, on the reverse strand, counting down.
AATGGGGAATTCAGTGGTAATATGAAAGGTGGTTTGTTCCATAATGCTTTACATCTTTTACGTGAATTTCAAGCAACGCCAGTCGAGTCATTACAGGAAGAGTCACTCGTTTCCTTGTCTGCATATACTGAGCAGTGGGAAAGCGTTCTTCTAACTAATGATCATCCAATGAACATTCAACTTGCATTGCGAGAAAGATTGGGCGGGAAGACCTCTATCGTCGTAGGAACCCCAATCATTACGATTGAATATTAATATAGAGAAATTGGACGCGGAGGGGAATACCTTGGAAAAGATCATCGTCCGTGGCGGAAAACGGTTGAGCGGCACCGTGAAAGTGGAAGGAGCGAAAAATGCCGTTTTGCCTGTAATCGCCGCAACGCTATTAGCCAGTAAAGGAAAAAGTATTATTCATGATGTGCCTGCTCTTTCCGATGTATATACAATCAGCGAAGTGTTGCGCTATTTAGGCGCAGATGTAAAGATAGTAGGAAACACAATTACTGTCGACGCGTCACAAGATTTAAAATTGGAAGCGCCGTTTGAATATGTGCGAAAAATGCGGGCTTCCGTTCTTGTGATGGGGTCGTTGCTCGCCAGAAACGGTCGGGCCCGCGTCGCGCTACCTGGAGGCTGTGCGATCGGTTCGCGCCCAATTGACCAACATTTAAAAGGATTTGAAGCGATGGGGGCTTCCGTGAAAGTCGGCAACGGATTTATTGATGCTGAAGTAAAAGGAAAATTGCGAGGCGCGAAAATTTATTTAGATTTTCCAAGCGTTGGGGCAACAGAAAATATTATGATGGCGGCGGTTTTAGCGGAAGGCACCACCGTCATTGAAAACTGCGCGAAAGAACCGGAAATCGTCGACTTAGCCAACTTTTTAAACGCGATGGGAGCGAAAGTGCGCGGGGCTGGGACCGGCACGATTCGCATCGAAGGAGTAGACGAGTTGACTGGGACCTCTCATACAGTCATTCCTGATCGCATTGAAGCAGGCACGTTTATGGTTGCGGCGGCAATTACAGGAGGAAACGTCTTAATACAAGGTGCTGTTCCGGAACATTTAAGTTCCTTAATTGCCAAAATGGAAGAAATGGGTGTCACCATTATCGAAGAAAAAAATGGATTGCGGGTAATCGGTCCAGAAAAATTAAAAGCGGTGGATATTAAAACGATGCCGTATCCAGGATTTCCAACCGACATGCAATCGCAAATGATGGCGCTGTTGCTAAAGGCAGAAGGAACGAGCATGGTGACAGAAACGGTGTTTGAAAACCGCTTTATGCATGTCGAAGAATTTCGTCGCATGAACGCGGATATTAAAATCGAAGGCCGTTCTGTCATTATTAACGGTCCTTGTAATTTGCAAGGCGCGGAAGTGGCTGCGACGGATTTGCGGGCCGCGGCGGCGTTGATTTTAGCCGGCTTGGCGGCGGAAGGCTACACGCGCGTGACCGAACTCCGACATCTCGACCGCGGATATGTTCGCTTTCATGAGAAATTGGCGGCGCTCGGTGCCGACATCGTGCGCGTCAATGATGAAAGCGAAGCGGCGGTGGAGAGCGTAAAAGTGAAGGATCTCAACGCATAAGAATAAAAACGACCGTCAACTACATACGTAGTGAATGGTCGTTTTTATTTTTTAACATTTGCAAAAGAAATGTGTTGTTGCCGCATTATCTGGGCGCTTTCTGTTTTGCAAGTGCAAAAAAGGCGGAAAACGCATGAATCGTTTACGTTTTTTTATTGGGTAAAATTTCGCTCCTAGTTCGGTGCACTTAAGTTTCTGGAAAATAAAACCGCTTTTTGCCGTTTCTTTTTACACAAATCCCCGCACCTCAATCTATCATCGTTCTCCCATGCTTGCGCGCGGCGGAAGAATGCTTGATGCAAAAAGAAGTTGTCATATATACTTGTCCGAGCCCATAACTATATAACGAAGCAACGCAGCGCCTCCTAAGGCGCAAGCGTACGCGAATAGGGAACTGGTTGAAGCTTGTGCACGAAAAATTCATATTGGAGGCTCGGGCTATATGAAACGGATAAAACCACTTATCGTGCTTCTTTCCTTTTTATTTGTCGTCGTATTGCTCATTCCAACGGTATTAGTTGTTCCATTCAACGACCGCGAAATGGGGAATTTGGCTGAAGAGCTTCGCGAGCGAGGGGCAGCGCAAAGCGCAAAAGCGAAGGAAAACGGACCGGATGTGGAAGTGGCAGTATACCGCAGTAAAGAAAGGCGGATCGAGCGGATTCCACTCGAACAATATGTCGTCGGCGTCGTCGCGGCGGAAATGCCGGCCGAATTTGAACTAGAAGCATTGAAGGCACAAGCGCTTACCGCCAGAACGTACATTGTCAAGCAATTATTAAACGATCAGCCAATCAGCCTCCCAAAAGGGGCGAATGTAACCGATACCGTCATGCATCAAGTGTATTATAGCGATGATGAATTGAAACGTCTATGGGGCAGCGATTATGAATGGAAAATAAAGAAGATTACGGAAGCGGTGCAGGCGACGCGCGGGCAAATTTTAACATACGGCAATCGGCCGATTGAAGCGTCGTTTTTTTCGACAAGCAACGGTTTTACCGAAAATTCCGAAGCGTATTGGGAAAACGAATTCCCGTATTTGAAAAGCGTCGCTAGCCCGTGGGATGAACAATCGCCGAAATTTTACCACCGAAAAGTAATGTCGGTCGCCGAATTTGAACGAAAGCTAGGAGTCAATCTTCCGAAAGACGGTTCTGTCGGTATCGTTCTATCACGCACGCCGGGAAAGCGCGTCGATGTTGTGGAGATTAACGGAAAAAAAATAAAAGGAAGGGAAGTACGGGAAAAATTAGGTTTAACATCGACCGATTTCACGTGGGTGAGAAAAGGCGATGAGATCGTCATTACGACAAAAGGATACGGGCATGGCGTCGGCATGAGCCAATACGGCGCCAATTTCATGGCGAAACAAGGGAAGACGTACGACCAAATCGTCAAATATTATTACCGGGGTGTCGACATTTCCTCCGCGACCGCTTTTTTAAATCAGCTGACCGTGAAAAAATAGAGGCAGGCGCCTCTGTTTTTTTGTATAAAATGGTTCGTTTTTTCAAAAAATAAACGAAAAAAATTATTTTTGCGCGTATATATTTTCCTCTTTCTGTTCAAAATGGTTGCTGAGGTGATGAACATGAAAGAGGAAGAAAAGAAACAAATTTCTCCAAAAAAACTAAGTTTGCATCGTTTGTTCAGAAAGCGTTGGGTATTTCCGGCGATTTATTTAACATGTGCCGCTCTCGTTTTGGCAGGAGCGTTTTGGTTCCAAAACAAGCAAGATGAAAAACCTAGAAAAGACGAGTACAGATACGGCCAAACGGGCATGTCGCGGCAAAACGAGCCGGCCGTTCCAGTGAACGAAGCGGTGGAAAACTTTGCGATGCCGGTTCTTGATCCAAATTCCGTGGAAATCAAAACACCGTTCTACGATTACAACGCGTCCGAAGAAGAACAGGAAGCAGCTCTCGTCTTTTATGATCATACGTATCATCCAAACCGCGGAATCGATATCGTGCGGAAAGACGGCAAAACGTTTGATGTCACCGCTTCATTAAGCGGCACGGTAACAAAAGCGGAAAAAGACCCGATTTTAGGTCATGTCGTCGAAATCGACCATGGAAACGGCGTTGTCACCGTTTACCAATCACTTGCTGACGCGAAAGTGAAAGCCGGCGATGAGGTAAAACAAGGGGAAGTGATCGGAAAAGCGGGACAAAGCCAATTTAACCAAGAAGCAGGTATTCATGCGCACTTTGAAATCCGCAAAGACGATAAGCCGGTCAACCCGATTGATTACATTGACAAACCGCTCACTGCCCTAACGAAGCAAAAAACCGGAAATGAAACCGAGCCTGAACAAAACGATGCAGCGTCCACCGATGAACAAACGAAAGAAAACGAACCATCTTCATCTGATGAACAAAGCCAGTTGAATGAAGAAGCGCCATCAGTGGAGCAGCCAACCGATGAAGACGCAACGACGCCAAGCGATGAACAATCTTACAAAACGCCGGATGCCTCGATTGGCATGGCAAGAGCGTGATGAACGATCGCCTGTTTTCTTCCTTAATCGAGAAGGAGGGAAGCGGGCGATTTTTTTACGAAAAACGGAAAAGGAAAAAATGTTTCGGAAAGCGAATAAATATAGCGATATATGAACTAGCGCAAGGGAGGGGAATGCGATGGACTACTTGCATTATCCATATCCGTCGCGGCGGATGACGACGTTCGCGGCGAACGGAATGGTGGCGGCGTCACAGCCGCTGGCGGCGCAGGCTGGTTTGGAGATGCTAAAAAAAGGCGGAAATGCTATTGACGCGGCGATTGCGACCGCCGCCTGCCTGACGGTGGTAGAGCCAACCTCGAACGGCATCGGCGGCGACGCGTTCGCGATTGTCTGGACAAATGGCAAGCTGTATGGATTAAATGCCAGCGGCTATTCGCCAAAGTCGATTTCGATCGAAGCGGTAAGAGAGCGGGGATATACCGAAATTCCAAAACACGGCTGGATTCCGGTTACCGTTCCCGGCGCGCCGGCGGCTTGGGCGGCGCTGTCGAAGCGATTCGGGAAGCTGCCGCTGATCGAAGTGCTAAAGCCGGCGATAGAATACGCGGAAAACGGCTATCCGGTGTCACCAACGTTAGGGAAGTACTGGCAGGCCGCATTTCAAACGTATCAAAAAGTGTTAAAAGGCCTGGAGTTTTCCAGTTGGTTTGCGACGTTCGCGCCAAACGGGCGCGCGCCGAAAATCGGGGAAATATGGGCGTCCAAAGCGCACGCGGAAACGCTTCGCTTAATCGCGGAAACGAATGCGGAAAGTTTTTATCGTGGGGAATTGGCGGAAAAAATTGCGGCGTACTCTAAAAAATACAACGGCTTTTTGGATATCGACGATTTAGCGGAATACGAAGTAGAATGGGTCGAACCGATTTCCGTTCATTATCGCGGTTATGATGTATGGGAAATTCCGCCGAACGGCCAAGGGCTTGTCGCGTTAATGGCATTGAACATCATGAAAGGGTTTGCCGTTCCGGAAGCGCCGACGACCGAGACATACCACCGGCAAATCGAGGCGATGAAACTGGCGTTTGCTGACGGACAGGCGTATATTACGGACCGCAAGCATATGGAGCATCGTGTCGAGGAATTGCTGTCCGAGCCGTTTGCTGAAATGAGGCGGTCGCTGATTGGCAAAGAAGCATTGCTTCCAAAGCCGGGAACGCCGCCAAAAGGCGGCACGGTTTATTTGGCGGCAGCGGACGGCGACGGCAATATGGTGTCTTTCATTCAAAGCAACTACATGGGGTTTGGCTCGGGATTAGTTGTGCCGGACACCGGCATCGCCCTGCAAAACCGCGGGCATAATTTCTCCTTTGATGAAAATCATGTCAACAGGTTGGCGCCGCGGAAAAAACCATACCATACGATCATTCCGGGGTTTTTAACAAAAGGAAACGAGCCGGTTGGGCCGTTCGGCGTCATGGGCGGGTTCATGCAGCCGCAAGGGCATTTGCAAGTCGTGATGAACACGATCGACTTCCATCTCAATCCGCAAGCGGCGCTCGATGCGCCAAGATGGCAATGGGTGGAAGGCAAAAAAGTGCTCGTCGAACATCATTTTCCTCATCATATCGCCCAAGCGCTGGCACGAAAAGGGCACGAGATCCATGTTTCCCTTGATGCGGGAACATTCGGGCGCGGTCAAATTATTTGGCGCGATCCGAACACCGGAGTGCTCATCGGCGGAACGGAACCGCGCACCGATGGAACGATCGCAGCATGGTAAGGGGATGAAACACATGAACCAACTTCAATTATTTCTCGCTTTTTTTGGATACATACGGGGGAGGTCCGTCGGCGCTTCCCCTTGTTCATCAAGAAGTCGCCAAACGGTATAAATGAATGAGCGATTATGAGTTCGCGGACATATTAGCGCTGGCGAACGCCCTTCCCGGACCGAGCGCGACAAAACTTGCTGGCTATATCAGCTACCAGCAAGGAGGGACCGGAATGTTTGCTTCTGTCGCCCCTTCGCTTGCGGCCATGATTGCTTTGCTGCAACTTGTATATAAATTTAAAGATTCTCCAAAAGTAAAGCAGATGACGAACTACATACGCCCGGCTGTCGCGTGTTGCCCGCGATGATGATGATCGACTTTTCATGGCTTCCTACTGTAGCGCGGAAATATTGCCTACGCTATTTCTGCTTGTCGCGAATTTTCAGTTATGGAAAAATGGAAAATACACCTTAGCTTACGCTATTACATTATGGTTAGTAATGGAGCGTTTTTTATCCTAAAATAAAAACGAAACCTGCCTTGTTGGAAAAGGCAGGTTTGTTCACGTTTAATCCACTGTAAACGTAATCACCGCTTTGGCGTTTGGCCAGTTTTTATCCGCAAGCCACCACTCGAGCTTGTATTTTCCTTTTGGTAGATTAGAAAATGTTTCCTGAAAAACGAGCGATTCCCCTTGTTTTAACAGGCGCTCCTCGTAAATTTGCGTAAACAGTTTTCCTTCGCTGAACTGCTTCACTTTTTTCCCGTCGCGGTACAAAATGTAGTCATATTTTTTTCCGCTCGTAAACGTCACCGTTTGCACGCGTTCAGTTTGGTTTTTTACTGTGAACGTGACTACGTAGTTTCTGCCTTTTTTCTCATATGTTAATGACGGCTCAAGTGTCCCGGCGATAATTCCACGCTCTGCTTGCGGTTTTGTTTGCGAAGCATCGTCTTTTGCCTTTGGTTGCTCTCCGCTGTTCGAGGTAAAAAGCATGCTAACGGCTGCCGCTCCCGCGATCATGCTCACAAGCCCGATCGTCCGCCCTTTTCCCATCATCGTTTCCCCCCTTTCATCTATGTTTATTATAGCCGTTCCCCTTTTTCATCTTGTTACAAGAAACGAAAAAATGATGAAAAATCCTTGTCCTCCTTGATATTTCTGGTATATATGCCCGATTTGTCTAATAAAATGTTACAAATTGAACAACAACGAGAGTGTTTGAGGTGGGGATCGTTCATAACGGCACGGACGCAAGTTCTAGATGCTTCCAAAATGCACAAGCAGAAGAAATTTTTATCATACGCGAGGCGAGTCTCATTTCACACTCCTCACATCCAACTTAGGGAGGGCGAGTGGTGTGCACGATTACATCAAAGAGCGTACGATCAAGATTGGGAAGTACATCGTGGAGACGAGGAAAACCGTTCGCGTGATCGCGAAAGAATTTGGCGTTTCCAAAAGTACGGTTCATAAAGATTTGACAGAGCGGCTTCCAGAGATCAATCCGGAGCTGGCGCAAGAAGTCAAACAAATTCTCGATTATCATAAATCGATTCGCCATTTGCGCGGCGGGGAAGCGACGAAGAAAAAATATAAAAAACAAACCATCAAAAATAACTAAGTTTTCTTCCTTGCGTCATCCTTTCGTCGCAAAAATAGTATCATTCTCTTAATGCGATATGGTAAAATAATCAAATAGGAATGATTCGAGGGCAGAGGCAAGGAGGATTATATATGTTTTCGAGGGATATTGGAATTGATTTGGGAACGGCGAACGTACTCATTTTCGTCAAGGGAAAAGGGATCGTGTTAAATGAACCGTCTGTCGTCGCCATTGATAAAAACACGAACAAAGTGCTGGCTGTCGGCGAAGAAGCGAGGCGAATGGTAGGGCGTACTCCTGGGAATATCGTTGCCATTCGGCCGCTCAAAGACGGGGTAATCGCCGATTTCGACGTTACAGAAGCCATGTTGAAACATTTTTTAAGCAAGCTTGATGTCAAAGGTTTTTTCGCCAAACCGCGCATTTTAATTTGCTGCCCGACGAATACGACCTCCGTTGAACGGAAAGCGATTAAAGAGGCGGCGGAAAAAAGCGGCGGCAAAAAAGTATATTTGGAAGAAGAGCCGAAAGTAGCGGCCATTGGCGCCGGAATGGACATTTTCCAGCCGTGCGGGAACATGGTGGTCGATATTGGCGGTGGCACGACTGATGTCGCTGTCCTCTCGATGGGGGACATTGTCACCGCCTCCTCCATTAAAATGGCTGGGGACAAGTTTGATATGGAAATTTTGAATTACATTAAGCGGGAATATAAGCTTTTAATCGGAGAACGAACCGCGGAAGAGATCAAAATTAAAGTTGCAACTGTATTCCCAGGCGCACGCGATGAGGAAATTGATATTCGGGGCCGCGATCTTGTCACGGGCTTGCCGCGCACGATCACGGTCCGTTCCGCGGAAATTGAAAAGGCGCTGCGCGAATCGGTTGCGATGATTGTACAAGCCGCCAAAAGTGTATTAGAGCGCACTCCGCCGGAATTGTCGGCGGATATTATCGACCGCGGCGTCATTTTAACCGGCGGCGGCGCGCTGTTGCACGGCATTGACCAATTGCTTGCCGAAGAACTGAAAGTGCCGGTGTTGGTCGCGGAAAACCCGATGGACTGCGTTGCGCTCGGAACGGGAATGATGCTGGAAAACATTGATCGCGCACCAAAGCAAAATTCGGTGTAGCTTTTTCAATGAACAAAGCGGATGGATGACGGGAAAGCGCCTATTCCTTTTCGCCCCAATGCCTTATAATGAAAATAAAATGATAGCAATGCGTGACCATAAGTGAGGTGACTGCCTTGTTGCGAGGATTTTATACGGCGGCCAGCGGCATGATGGCCCAGCAGCGCCGCGTCGAGATGCTGACAAACAATATCGCCAACGCCAATACGCCTGGATATAAAGCCGACCAAGCGGCGTTGCGTGCATTTCCGGAATTGCTTCTTTCTCGTTTGGACGAAACGACTGTACCGACGAAAGAAGCGCCGCGTTCATTTCCGTTCAGCGCCGCGGTTGGCTCGATCAATACCGGCGTTTATACGCAAGAACTCATCCCGAACTTTCGCCAAGGGGACATCAAAGAAACGGGGCGGCCGACCGACATCGCCCTTATTAACGGGACGCTCCCGGATGCTACGGGAACGCTGTTTTTCGTTGTGCAAAACGAAAACGGTGATATTCGCTATACGAGAAACGGCAATTTTACTATGAATCCGCAAGGCTTTTTAACGACCAGCGACGGATGGTATGTGCTGGATGAAAATGGGCGGCGCATCGAGCTGCCAAGCGAGGATTTCACCGTGAACGCTGACGGAACGATCATCGCGAACAATAACCGCATCGCCAGAATCAACATCGCTTTTGCGGCGAATCCGAACATGCTTGTCAAAGAAGGCAACGGCTTATTCCGCAGCAATACCGGCGTCTTGCCGAGCGCACTGAACAACCTGAACATTACGTACACGCTCAAACAGGGATTTGTGGAGCGATCCAACGTCGACCTCAACCGCGCGATGACGGAAATGCTCTCTGCCTACCGCGCTTTTGAAGCGAACCAAAAAATTGTACAAGCGTATGATAAAAGCATGGATAAGGCCGTGAACGAAGTCGGCCGGCTCAAATAACGAGTAGGGGGATATGCACGTGTTACGTTCAATGATTACCGCCGCCAATACGATGGCGCAGCTTCAACAACAGCTCGACGTCATTAGCAACAACATCGCCAACAGCAACACGACCGGATTTAAACGGCGCGAAACGAACTTCAGCGAACTGCTTGCCCAACAGTTTGCGGATTTGCCGCGTGACGAGGCGCCACGCCTTACCCCAAACGGCTTGCGGTACGGCGTCGGGGCGCGCCTTGCCGAAACAAACATCGTACTCAAGCAAGGGGCGATCATGAAAACAGACCGTCCTTTAGATGTCGCGCTGACGAAAGAAGGACAGTTTTTCCGCGTGCTTATCCAAGGAGAAAACGGCACGCAAGAAATTGGCTACACAAGAGCTGGCGAGTTTCATTTGACCCCGTCTGCCGGAAATCCAAACATGCTCATGCTTGTCACAAGCGATGGCAATCCAGTGCTTGACGAAAACAACGCGCCGATTTGGATCCCTAATGGCTATAAGGACATCGCGATTTCCAATAACGGCACGATTGCCGTTACCGCTCCCGACGGCCGAATCATGAGAAGAGTAAACATCGGCGTGACGACGATATTGCGTCCGCAGTTGCTGCGGTCGGTCGGCGATAATATATTGGCACTTCCGAATTTAAACGCGCTGAACGTCAATGCGGCCGATGTGGCGGTAAACATGATTGGCAATTTGCGCGCACAAATCGGTATGACGCAAGGTGCGCTTGAGCAGTCGAACGTCGATCTTGGAACGGAGTTGACCGACATGATGATCACCGAGCGTTCGTACCAACTAAACGCCCGCTCGATCTCGATTTCCGACCAAATGCTCGGTTTAATTAACGGAATCCGTTCATCGTAAGGGGACGCTCATAATGGATGAACAGCACCTAGAGGAAAAAGAGCATAACAAAGAAAAAGCAAGCACAGCGCGCCGCCGCAGATTTCAGCGCACCCGCCTCATTCCGATTTGGCTCCGCCTTCTTATTGTTCTCGCGTTAATGGCCGCCAGCCTTGCCGCTGGCTTGACGATCGGCTATGGCGTGATCGGCGACGGAAAGCCGCTCGATGTTTTTAAACGATCAACATGGCAGCACATCATTGACTTTGTCGAGAAAAAATAACACGGCAAACACGGAAAGGAGACGATTTATGCTCGATAGCCAACAAATTCAGGCGATCATTCCGCATCGCTATCCGTTTTTATTAGTCGACCGCATCCTCGAAATCGAAGACGGAAAGCGCGCCGTCGGCATTAAAAACGTGAGCGTCAACGAACCGTTTTTCATCGGGCATTTTCCTGAGTACCCTGTCATGCCTGGTGTCTTAATCGTCGAGGCATTGGCGCAAGTCGGCGCCGTCGCGATGCTGAAAAAGGAAGAAAACCGCGGCCGCCTCGCTTTCTTCGCTGGCATCGACAACTGCCGCTTTAAAAAGCAAGTGAAGCCGGGTGACCAGCTCCGACTCGAAGTCGAGATCATCCGCGCAAAAGGCTCTGTCGGCAAAGGAAAAGGCGTCGCTACCGTTGCCGGCGAACTTGTCTGCGAAGCGGAAATCATGTTCGCGCTTGGCGACAAAAAAGAGGAGTGATCCCCTTTCGTTTGGAAAGGGGGTTACTAAAGATAAGGTGACTAAGGGAAGGAGGAAAAACAGTAGAGCGGGTGCTGGAACAAATTCTTCGTGAATGAAAAAATGCGGTTGGATCAAACAAGGACAACGGCAATTTGGAATCCGATGCTCGCCAGCGTACTGTTTCAGAACTTCGGAAAGATCAAAATTAGGTTGGACAAACTGTCGGCAAGCTTTCGAATGCCTCATCGATCAGCTCCTTATTTTGAATAAAATTCCCCGGCATATCGATGAACGATATGGGAATAACAGTGCTGCGAACGGATGATAGAAGCCCTCTCGTATCGTTCCCTCGCGCAAGAAATGCAAACCATGACACAGCAATCGTAAAATCATGCATGAAATTCTCCTTTCTGGGAAATATAAGCAAGGACCGGTCTTTACATAAGGCCACCAATATTCACGGAAAGGAGAAAAAACGATGACGAAGAAAAAATTGCTTTTGCTTAAGCTGTTCGGCGCTTTTGTCGCGATTGTCGTTGCGACAGGCTGCAACGCTAATAACGACGACGACAACCAAAATCCGCCGCCGCCAAACAACAACGTTGATCAAAACGACATCAACGATCAAGATATGAATCCGGCGGATGACATTAACCAAAACGATGACGCCGACAACGATATGAATAATAACGGCGACCTCAATGACAATAAAGACAATCGGCTAGCGCCGGGAAACGACACTAACAACGGGCCTGGCGACGATGAAAACGACGCCGTTCCTGATCGTGAAGATCCGATCGAAGACCCGCAAGACGCAAACGACAGAGATAACAAAGACGAATAAACGCAACAAGGCTGCCTCGCAACAGCGCAGGCAGCCTTGTTATATTGGCAAAGACAGATCAGGAATTATTCTGAATCAGAAATCTGAATGAGATGATTGTAGTAAATTGGTAAATTACTTGCTGAACAATAGCACTTCATTTTTCCAATAAGATGTGTTTTGTTACGATGTTGTTGTCAATTCCAAATGCTCTTTTAATTTGTTCGAAACGGCGAGTCTTTCTGCTTCCGGGACAAGCAAGTAATAAGTCCCGCCAATCATCTTCCCTTTTCCAGTAATATAAAGCTGCTCGATGTGGTGGCGCGCTTCTTTATAGTTGGCTTGAATCTCTTTCATTTCGTCAAACGTTAAATTCGTTTTCATATTTTTCCCGATCGCCGTCAACACATCACCGTAATTGGCAAGCGAAGAAAAGCTTGCCCCTTTTTCGATGATCGCTTGAATAATTTGTTTCTGGCGATCCTGTCGGCCAAAATCACCGCGCGGATCATCGTAGCGCATGCGTGAATATTTCAGCGCTTTTTCCCCGTCCAGCGTGATTTTTCCTTTTGGAAAATGCGTTCCTTCATACGTGAACGCGAACGGGTTGTCCACCGTCACGCCGCCGACGGCATCGACGATATCGCGGAAGCTTTCCATGTTGACTTTAATATAATAGTCAATTGGAATGTCCAAAAAATGTTCGACGGTCGCCATCGTCATTTCCACGCCACCAAACGCGTACGAATGGTTAATTTTATCCTTTGTCCCTCTTCCGACGATTTCCGTGCGTGTATCGCGCGGAACGCTGACCATTTCCACTGACTTTTTCTTCGGATTGACCGTCATGACGATTAGTGAGTCGGCGCGGCCGCGGTCTCCTTTCCGCTCATCGACGCCGATTAACAAAATCGAAATCGGCGTTTTCTCTTTGACCGATACTTCCTCGTCCCGCTTTTCCGACTTCCAGTGGACATTTTCATACATTTGTTTCGCCGTTTGTTTCACGTTGTGGTAAATGGAATAGGTGAATATCCCGGCGCCGACGAGAAGAGCGGCGGCGATCCCACCAATCCAGCGGAGCCATCTTTTCTTTTTTCGACGTTTCGCTCTCATGTACAACCTTCCTTTGGTTATAATTTCGACGGACTATTAAGATTATAGAGCGTTTTTCCATGTAGTACAACAGAAAGAAAAAGGAAGCTAAGAATTTTCGCCAAACGGCGCCGTAAACTGGTGAGAAAAAGATTTTTCGGCAAAATTCAACAAAAAATGTCGATTGCTAGAACCATTGACCTATGTTAACATAATAGATGTTTAGAATTTTGAAATAGAGCATAAGGAAGGGTTGGCGATGATCGATATACATAGCCATATTTTGCCGGGTGTCGATGACGGCGCGCAAACGGTTGCTGACGCCATCGAGATGGCGCGTGAAGCGGTAAAGGAAGGGATTGCGACGATCATCGCGACTCCTCATTATAAAAACGGAAAATACGACAATGCGAAGCAGTCGATTATGGCGGCCGTAACGCGATTCAACGAAGCGATCAAACGGCACGGAATCCCGCTCACCATATTGCCGGGTCAGGAAGTCCGCATTCATGGCGATTTGTTGGAAAGTTTTGAAAAAAAGGAATTATTACCAATAGCAGGAGACAGCCAGTATTTGTTAATCGAATTTCCGTTCGACCATGTGCCGCGCTACGCCGATCGACTGTTAGTTGATTTGCAATTGAAAGGTCTTATTCCAGTTATCGCTCATCCAGAACGCAATGCAGAAATTATCGAAAATCCCGATCGGCTTTATGAGCTTGTCAAAAAAGGCGTATTGACGCAATTGACGGCTGCAAGCGTATCAGGGCATTTCGGAAAAAACATCAAAAAATTTTCCTTGCAGCTGATCGAAGCCAATTTGGCGCATTTCATTGCTTCCGATGCGCACAACACGACAAGCCGCCCGTTCCGCTTGCAGGAAGCGTATGATGTCATTGACCACGAATTCGGCATCAATGCCGTCTACTTCTTTCAAGAAAACGCTGAACTTCTTCTCAGCGGGCAGGCAGTTTACCGAGAAGAGCCGGAACGGATAAAAAGGAAAAAATTTTTAGGTTTATTCTAATATGTTTTATGATAATATGGTCGTCATAAAACATATTTTTCATTTTCTCTAAAATTTTATCGAATGACTGCTAATTTTCACAAACGGCGGCGGAAAATGAGGAGAAGAAAGGTCATGCGGTGGTGGCGTGTGTAAACGGATGAAATAAACCGGCCTCGTTTACATCCTATTTCCGGTGATGTCTCCTTACCGTTATCAATGGAGGCACTCGGCCATGCCGTGGGTGGGGACGATGACGGTCCTATCACCTTAGACGCCAGTCGTCGAGGGTGTGGTATGAGGGCGGGTTAGATGCTCGATTTTCACCGATTTTGAAAAAATATTTCACGGAAAGATTGATTTACAGCGGTATTGTTGTAAGGGAAAATCAGGGGGCAATCTCTAGCATCTTCGCATGAAACTTTTTCTAAAAAACAGAAGAAGCGAATTAGCTGGTTTATTATTCCAATGAAGCCGTTGTTTTTGTGGTTAAACCAAGCTAGGTCCCAACAAGGGGCTATTTTTATTATGATGTGCATCGACGTATGTTCTATTCATCAATAGCTCATACGTCGGCGCGTATCGCAAAATCTAGAAGAAAAGAGGGGTTTCGTTGAAAAAAGTACGCAAAGCGATCATCCCGGCCGCGGGGCTCGGAACAAGATTTTTACCAGCGACGAAAGCGATGCCGAAAGAAATGCTCCCGATCGTCGATAAGCCAACGATCCAATACATCGTCGAAGAAGCGATTGCCTCTGGCATCGAAGATATTATCATCGTCACAGGGAAAGGAAAACGTGCGATCGAGGACCATTTCGACAACGCCTATGAACTGGAACAAATACTAATGAAACAAGGAAAACTGGATCTGCTCGAAAAAGTGAAAGAGCCATCGAAAGTCGATATTCACTACATCCGCCAAAAAGAACCGAAAGGGCTTGGTCACGCTGTCTGGTGTGCGCGCAACTTCATCGGAGACGAGCCGTTTGCCGTCCTTTTGGGAGATGACATCGTACAGGCGGAAACGCCGTGCTTAAAACAGCTCATCGAACAATACGAGCAAACATTCAGCTCGGTCATTGGCGTCAAACGGGTTCCCGATGAGGAAACGCACCGCTATGGCATTATCGATCCGCTTGAACAGCACGGACGCCGCTACCAAGTCCGCCAATTCGTTGAAAAGCCAGCGCCAGGCACCGCGCCGTCCAACTTGGCGATTATGGGGCGATACGTACTCACCCCAGAAATCTTCTTATTCCTTGAAAAACAAGAAGCCGGCGCCGGCGGCGAAATTCAGCTTACCGATGCAATTCAAAAACTAAATGAAATCCAACGAGTTTTCGCCTACGAATTCGAAGGAGAGCGCTACGACGTCGGCGAAAAGCTCGGATTTATCAAAACGACAATTGAGTTTGCGTTGCAGAATAAGGAATTAAGAGACGATTTGATTCAATTTATGGAACAAACACTTAAAAGAGAAACAGGCTTTGAAGAAGTTTAAGGGACTCCTATAATAAATAGATTAGAAGAAGAGACGGAAAGTGGGGGTAACCCCAGCGAGCGGATGATTTTTTAAGGAATATGCAATACGGTATACAATAAGAAATCAAAACCATAAAATATTATCCGTATTATGATATGCTGTTGTCACTGTTAGCATTACCAATTGCTAATTTTTGCTGTTATTCTGGAAACACCCGGTCCTGAGTCTGTTCTGCAAGAACGGATGGGCTTATATGGAAATTATTTCAAGTGATCGAATTACATTCCACGGAAGTTAATGAGGAAAAGAATGGAGCGCAATAGGCGGTAAAAAGCAGCATAAGAAGGAAAAAGCTTAGCATAAGAAGGAAAAAGCTTTTTTAACCCGAAAAAATCCCTACAAAATCTTGACTCAGTCGACGCCCCGGCACGCCTTATCACCTTCTTGAAGCAGACGGATAAGGGAGCTGGGGCTGGGAAGCGGAATATTCACTTGAAGATATGAGGCATCGTGGAAATGTGAAGGAAATACAGAGCCTCCTGCCAAAGGAGTATTGCCAGCGGGAGGCTGGAATGGCCCATCTGCATCAATCAATCAGGGTTAAAATCCAATCTTTTAAATCAATAATGCGTAAATGTTTTGGGGACGAATCCGTGCCAGTCACAATCATCGGCACTAGCGAATCTTGTTTATGAAGTCCCCCATGGCTTGCCCCTCCAACATGAGTGGGAGAGCCTTCACCGATAAATTCAAATCCTGGTCTAGCACTTGCAACAAGATAATTTCCTCCATGAGAAGTGAGCGAGCTGTGCAATCGGGACAGCGCATCCGGATATTCATCATACAAAATCTGATTGTTCTTTACCGTCAGATCCAAAACGCCTGCATCTCCTGCTATATCCCACGATTGTTCATACTCGTCCACCAATGGTCCATTTGGTTGAAAAATCAGTTTTCCCTGTCGAACTCCAGATATGACGTGAACAGATTCTTTTTCCATCCAAGCAATGACATCCACTCTGTCGTCCTTTTGCAACGTTTTCGCGATATCCGGAAGTGGCGCACGTTCAGGGTTTAATGTATAAATAAAGGCCATTCGTTCATTCACCCCAAGCGCAACCTCATCGCTATCTTTTATCCCATCTTTTAATGCCATGATTTGATAAGAACGAAGGGATTTTCTTAAATCAATTAAGGCTTTGTTCCGATCGGAGTCAATCGGAGCCTGGCCGTTGTCTCCCATGATAATCCAATAATTGCCCTTTAAAGCTTCCTCCCAAGAATCATAGCAGCTCAATATGTTTTGCAGCTGTTTGTCTACTTTGCAGATTCCCTTTATATCCATCGGGCCATGTTTATGGACGATTTTGTCCATATCAGGAAAATAAACAATGGTAAAAGAAGGAAGGGAATCTGTTTCAATCAGATATTTTAATTCTTGGACGGAAAATCGATCATTAAACCCAAATTTTTGCCAGAAATATCCGTTTCGTTTTAAAGGACTGATTTTTGAAAAGGACCCATATGTAAATAGTCGGCTTCCTTTTGTTTTCGCCTCTTTATTCCAAGAAGTGAAAAACGTCAGCAGTCTTGGCAATTTTAGATCATGCTCTGTATTTCCGCGATAAATAAGAGCATTAATGGAAGCGGTTGCTTTTCCTTTCATAGACATTTCTTCATGAATCGTTTTAATTTCTTTGCTTAAATGATGATTGTTCATATGGTATATAATGTCCTTGAGCGAGCGAATGAGTCCAAGCTTGACCAGTTCTCTGATGTGGCTTCCGTAATTGATCAGCCGCTTTTCTTCATCATGAAACCATACTAACCCAGGGATTTTATGAATATTCGCATACACACCTGTTAGCAGCGAACTGTCTACCGTTACAGACATCGTTGGGAAAGGGCTCACGATGTTTGGAAAAACCTTTCCATTTTCCATGAAAAATTGGAATGCAGGAGCGCTTCCTTCTTTTACTGCCTTTTCCAAGGGCGGATACATTAAAGAATCAATAAGAAGCATGATAACACGTTTCTTGTTCGCATATGTCGACATGATTTGATCCATCCTTTTCCTTCTTATCGTGAAACATTTTCATCATTATATATTAACCAATATTTAGGTAAAAGAAACAAGCAATATGGTGATCCAACGATAAATACGTCATGATAATGTGGATACCGGCCGCCTCTACAGAAACTCCAGCCAAATTCGCTGCCGCATCCCGCCATTCTGCTGTTTTTTCCGGGGCGGACCACGAGACCGATAGCCATCCAGGTGCACTAAAATCGCCGTATAAGACATTCACGTATTTCCAGAAAAAGAAATGCTACAGTTTATCGATTCCCATTAAGCCGATGAAAATGAACGGTAACACCATTCCCGCTTTTTTTCCGTATAAGCAGCTGCGTGCTTGTCGCCAACTGGAATTAGGCGATTCCGTTAAAGAAAGGATGGAAACAGGTGAAAAGGCAACCGGTCGCAAAGCAGTCATTGAACATACTGGCTGCTTCCGGGTATCTCGATGTAGTTTGTCGCCCCATCGAAAAAAATTGATGAAGAATATCCGGATGGAAAACAGAATATTCATGAAACCAATCATCAAAGCGCGTGGATGGCAGCGGAAGGGTTAAGAAAAACCAGCCGCCCTGCAACAAGGGCGGCTGGTTTGTGAATATTAATGACTGAATATTCCGTGTATAATTGATTACGACAGCGTCGGATTTGGTCGTTGTTCGGTTTGGAAAATAGTAAGCAATAGGTTTTGATGAATGATGCTAGATGATGCTAAGGTTGGCGTTCAAACTTTCGGAGCAAGTTCAACAGCCACGCGAATGGCTTCGATCATGCTTCGTTCGTCCGCTAGATTTTTTCCTGCGATATCAAAGGCTGTTCCATGATCGACAGATGTGCGGATGATGCCGCCTTTGAGGCCGACGGTGATGTTTACTCCGGCTTCTAGCCCTAACACTTTAATAGGGGCGTGTCCTTGGTCATGGTAGCAAGCTACCACAATATCAAAATCTCCGCGTACTGCACGGTAAAATAATGTATCTGCCGGGTACGGTCCAGTTACATTAATTCCTTCCGATTGAGCTTGGCGGATGGCGGGGATGAGTTTTTCCTCTTCCTCTCCATTGCCGAACAGTCCATTTTCCCCAGCATGAGGATTAATGCCGCACACAGCGATGCTTGGATTTTCTTTTCCTGCTCTTGCTAACGTTTCATGGGCTAGCTTAATGACTTTGTAGGTGCGATCCGGATTGATCATTTCAATGGCTTTGATTAGCCCGACATGGGTAGTAATATGGATGACCTTCAGTTTCGGAGAAGACAGCATCATCGCGTAATCTTGAGTGCCTGTTAAATCGGCCAAAATTTCTGTGTGTCCTGGATATAGATGGCCTCCTTTGTGCAGTGCTTCTTTATTTAAAGGAGCCGTACAAATTGCCTGAATATCCCCGTTTTTCGCTAATTCGATTGCGCGTTTTAAGAATTGGAATGCGGCATCTCCTGCAGCAGCTGATACTTGGCCAAAAGGCAAATCAGCGGGAAGCAAATTTAAATCGATGCAATCGATCGTGCCGTATTGGTAAGTTGCTTCCTTTACGTTTGAAATAGAGTTAATGGTCAATCTAGAATTCGTAATTCGAGTTGCCCTTTCTAGTATTTTTGCATCTCCTATCACTAAAGGGTTGCATTGTTCATAGATGGAGGTGTTTTGGAGAGCTTTTACGATAATCTCTGGTCCTATGCCGGCAGCGTCTCCCATCGTTATTCCGATAACAGGTTTCATTTGACATCTACTCCTTGTAATTGATGGATGGCTTGAATAAATGTATTTTCCGAACCAAAGGCTCCCGCCTTTGTCACTGTATACATCTTTGATTCATGAATTAGTTTCGCTATCGGCACTCCTGGCTCGACTTCATCTAACAATTCAAACCCTGTCGCCCCAATGTTATTGCATACATATTTCGCCGTATCGCCACCCGTTAATATCATTGCTCCAAAATACCCTTTATTAATTAATGTAGCGGAGATCTCTCCTAGGTTTTGGGCGATGAAATTGCTTATTTCTATAGTGCTCCATCCGTTGGCTTCACCTATGGCCTGTACTTGTTTTATTTCATTGGGTGAAGCAGAGGAATAGAGGGCAATATGGTATCCTTGTTTTGCCCAGTTTTCTGCCTGGTGAAAGGCCTTTTCCATTTCCTCATAACGGGACTGGTTATCGCTTACGAGTTTTACGGAATCCACCTGTATTCCTTTCACGTTTTTTAAAGAAAGGGCACGATCGAGCTGTCTGCGGGATACTTGGCTCACACTTCCTACGACTAGCAGGATGGGCCGTTCGTTTGGCTCAATCATGGCCGCTTTTTTTGATTTTTGCAGGCGATATGCTTCTGCTTCGGGAAGATAATTGGCAAGGCCTGCCGAACCGACCCATACGACTTTTTCGTTGATGCGGCACACGTATCGGACAATGCGCTGTAAATCTTCCTCGCTCAAGGAGTCAAAAATAATGTAAGGAATGCCGTTTGCCCGATAGCGATCGAGCTGTTCTTTGACTTTGTCAAATCCGAGACGAAGTGTTTGATAGTCAATCAACCCTATAGGGCGATCTGTCTGCTTGGCAATTAACCTGGGAACATAAGATTCTTTTATCGGGCATTTCGGATCTCGTGATAATTCTGTTTCATGTAGCAATGTATCGTGTAAAAAATGATACCCTTTATAAATGGTTCTCCCGTTTTTAGGATAACCTGGTGCGATAATCATAAATGTCGGTTTGATTGCATCATAAATGGCATCGATTTCCGCTCCTATATTTCCTCTAAGGGTGGAATCGATTTTTTTGTATAGTTGGTTAAATCCCATCTCTTGTAATGTTTTCGCTGCATCCTGTACCTTTTGGTATGCATCAAGCGCGGGAAGCGCTCGGCTATCGGTGTCGACCACAATTACCTCTACTTCCCGCTCGCCAGACAGTCCGGTCAGATCAAACAAGACCTGCGTGACAAGCCCCTTTCTGGCGAATTGTACCCCGGAATCGGAAGCGCCGGTCAAGTCATCGGCAATAATTGCTAGTTTGTTCATCCAGTCTCCCTCCGTATATCAAACGTTTGCCTGGTCGCCTGCCCCGACCCGCTTTGCCCACCAAGCAGTGACGATTGGCACCAAGATGGCGGTGACGATGACACAGGAAGCGACCAATGCAGTGGCTGCGGGAGCTACCGGAGCGTACGCAGAGTTGGCTGCTGCAACTGCCGCAGGGACACCCGCTGCATTGCCGGCTGTCGAAGCGGCCGCCAGTCCGGCTACTCCATTGCCGCCTGTCAACCGGTCAACTACCCAAAGCACCGTACCCGTTACGAGCACGACCGCGATTCCTAGCAAAATTCCTGCGAGTCCAGCTTTCCACACGTTCTGCAAGTTTAGCCCAGCCCCTAGTGCGAACGCAAAAAATGGAACTAACACTGGAACTGCGCGGCCGAGAAATTCGCGTAACTCCCGATCCAAATTGCCAAGAATCATCCCGATTACCAACGGCAAAATCGCTCCTACCAAAGTTTGCCAAGGAAATGCGGAAAGTCCTGCTATCCCAAGTGTTACCATCGTCAAGAACGGCCCCGATTCCAAACTCATGATCGAATAAGCCGCGACGTCCTCTTTTCTGCCAAACTGTCCCATCAACGCCATGTACAACCCGCCGTTTGTGTCGTTCATGGCTGCTACGATCGCCAACACTGACAAACCTGCAAATACCCCTCCGCTGATCATCCCTTCCCCGAGGAATTGGGCGGCAATGATCCCGACCACTGCTGCGATGCCTACTTTGCTGAGGAGTAACGCGCCTCCTTTTTTAAGGATATACGGAGTGGCTTTAAAATCAATCGTTGCCCCCATGCACACATAGAATACAGCAAGGATTGGCAACGCTCCTGTCAGCAGTGCACCTGTGAATGAACCGAATGTCTTCGATGCGGTCGGAAACAATGTGTTGATGATTGCCCCTAAGATTAGCGGAACGATCATCATTCCGCCTGGGATACGATCCAACATTGCCTTGATTTTCATTTCTCCTTCTCCCCCTTACACTCATGTTTAAAAATGAAACAATTTTATAAAATCTGAATATAGAAATCGTTTACATTTTCATTTTATTTAATTTTGTTTTATTTATCAACAATATTTTTGGTTTGTAAATAAAAAACTGAAATAATGTTGCATTATGCAACATTATTTCAGTTTTCTCCATAATGTACTTCTGTTGATTCCTAATCTTTTTGCTGCTTTTGTCTGATTCATTTCCTCTTCTTGAAGTACTTTCCAAATAATATCCTTTTCGATCTCGGCCAACGGTTTATTTAAATCAATGAATGAATAACCCGGTTGGTGGTAGTCATCTATATTTTTAAAAATATTGTTTAAATCTTCTTTACTGATATATTCGTGATTGGCAACCTGAATGGCTTGTTCGATCACATGGCTTAGTTCTTGTAAGTTGTCTTTCCAATTGCGGCTATACAGCCACCTTAGCGCCTCTTCGTGTACACCTACGATTTGTTTTCCATATTTCACGTTATATTGGGCAATAAACTTTCGAACATATTCATCTAAATCTTCCATATATTCTTTTAAGGATGGTAACCGAATTTGGTTTTGTTTAAATTGTTTAAAAATGTGAGTGGATAATTTTTTTTGTCGT
Source organism: Parageobacillus sp. KH3-4 (assembly GCF_022846435.1). Taxonomy (NCBI): domain Bacteria; kingdom Bacillati; phylum Bacillota; class Bacilli; order Caryophanales; family Anoxybacillaceae; genus Parageobacillus; species Parageobacillus sp. KH3-4. The sequence continues at coordinate 3,634,787 of NZ_AP025627.1, read as the reverse complement.
AATAAATTAATTGGGCTGTCCTCAAATAAAAAAATAGTACGCGTTTTTGCCTCATGAATCAGTTGTGCTACATCATCTTGATGTTCTAATCGCAGATGTTCGACCCCTTGTAAGACACATGTCCCTTTTTCTGAATGAGCTAAAATGGATTTGAGATGGTCGATAATCTCACGATAATCTGCGAGGATGCGGACGAGCAATAAAAATTCGTCTTTTTGCTTGCTCTCACAATGAATGATCCCAGCTAGCGTCTTTTTTCCAGTGCCTTTTTCTCCGTATAACGCTACTGGTTCATCATGCATCGCAGCTTTTTTTCCTTGATGAATAACCGTCTGGATGGGGTGGCTGTTTCCAACAATTTGCGAAAATGATGTCATAATGGGCTGTATGGCGGTAACCGATAGGCTGTATTCCTCTTGATTATCGTCTTTTTCGGAAAAACGCAAATAATATTGGTTTTCATTTTGATCGGTTTTCAGATATCCTTGCCGCAATTGCACCCATTCATCATTGATTGCGTAAGCATACTGTATTTCAACAGGTTCTATTTCTTGGCATAATTGTTTGTACGCATTGTCGAGAAACGGAAAATACGCATAAATTGACGATTCATCTGAATCGTTTTTCGTAAATGCCAATATTTTTTGAAAGGATGAGCTGGCAAACTGGATGGTGCCATTTTCGTTATAAATGGCTATAGGGATTTTTGTTTTCTGCAGTAATTGTTTATATAACTTTACCTGTTTCGCCGCGTTTTTCATGGCTTGATACGTTTGTTTTGCTTGTTCAAATGCCTCAATGACGGATTCTTTGCCTGAGGTGATTAATATACTCTGAAGTCCGTTTGCTTCGGCTGTCTTGCAGGTGATTGTATCCCCGATAATGGTTTGGGCGCCTTCGGCTTTCGCTTGCCGAACGGCCTCAGCTACCTCTTTCTGATCATGGATAATGGTATAGGGAATATGAACACCTAAAAGATTGGACACAGAAACAAATCCCTGGCATATGTTAGTAAACCCGATAATCCGAAGGTTTGTGTGATAGTCTTTGACTAATGTTAGTATACGTAATATGTCGTAGCCCGATACTTTTATTTCAATGACTGGCAGCGATGTATGCTGGCGCAGTAACTGCGCAGTGCCGCCGCGGCTGATAATGATATCGTAATCTTCTTTTTCGTATTGCTTCGCAATAGGAATAGCCTCTTGCAAATCTCCTTGTACAACTGTAATGTCCAATGATTGTTGCTCTTTGGCAAGAGTTAAGGCTAATTCTTTTAAGCCAGGGTAGGGAGCGATAAATAACGTTTTTATTTTCATGTTTATCAATCACCCATCTTGTTTTGTATTTTGCTACCATTCATTATAGCTCACTTTTGGTTTTGGTGTCTGTGCATTGGAAGTGAATAAACGTACGCGTCACCTTAGTGACTGGAGAAGAACAGACGATTGACTTGCCATGCTCGAATGTCCTGAAATACTATTTTGCCGACGGTGCGTGGTCTTGATCATGTCCGTCAGTCATTAGGCTCGGTGCCTGTCATCATTTAAAGTTCAAAACCAAGATCAAGTATTTCGTAGTGTTTTGTTTGATAACTTTATATCATTGTGATTACAGTAATGTTCTTCCTTCATTCATTGCCGGAAAACAATGATAATACACAAATGCATAAAAATTTGTTAAAATTTTATGTATATTCTAACAAAAATCCAAAGCATCATTTTTCGGAAGCCAGAGAGGCATTCTTTCGTAAAAATTTACATAAACGAAACAAAATCGCCAAATATGTAAAGTAATCTATATATTGAATAAGCGGGTTTGCCGGCCGTTCCATAATCGAAAGAATGGGGGAAAGGCAGTGGAAAGGATAGAAGATGCCTTGTCTTTTGAAACAAAGAGGCAGCCGGGATGGAAACTGTATGTTTCTTTGCCGGTTTTATCGTGGGCGTTGTATGATTTTGCGAATACGATTTTTTCCTCAAATGTGAATACGATTTTTTTTCCGCTTTATGTTTCGGAAACGGTGGGGAAAAGCGAGAGCTTGAACCAGGTCGCCAGTACGTTTATTTCATATGCGAATGCGTTAGCCTCTTTCTTTTTAGTTGTATTTTCTCCTTTATACGGCACATGGATTGACCGGACTGGGCAAAGAAAGAAATGGCTTGGGGTATTTACGGCTCTTTCGGTTGCGGCGACTTTGCTCATGGGCGTTGCCGGATATTCGAATCATGCGAATTTCATTTTTGGGTTGCCGGCGTCTTTTGTAATAATAGTGCTTTTATTTGTCGCAGCAAAGTTTTTTTACCATTCGAGCCTTGTTTTTTACGATTCCATGATCTCTAGTTTAGGGAATAAACAGGAAATTCCGCTTATCTCCGGTTTTGGCGTTGCCGTCGGATATGTCGGAACGCTTGTCGGGCTTGCCGTGTATCCGTTTGTTGGCGAAAAGGATTACTACCGGGCTTTTATTCCAAGCGCCCTTTTGTTTCTCTTCTTTTCTTTACCGCTTTTTTGCTTTGTCAAAGAAGAAGCCGCTGCGCTAAAGCGGAAGACTGGATTTTTTGCGGGTTATCGGGATATTTATGCGACGTTGAAAGAAATGAAAAAGTACCAACACATTTTTACTTTTATGATTGCTTATTTCTTTTTAAATGATGCTGTAGCGACGACGATCGCCATCATGTCCGTTTATGCCAAGGTCATTGCCGGGTTTACGGCGGGGGAATTTATCCTTTTGTATTTAGTTTCCACGGTTTCTAGCATTATAGGTTCCTTTCTTTTTGGCTATATTACGAGAAGCAAAGGGGCGAAAAAAGCGGTTTTATATGTCGGCATCTTGATGTGCATTGCACTGGCGATAGGGGTGTTTGCTTTTTCCAAGCTTTCTTTTTGGCTTGCTGGAAGTTTGTTCGGCGTCAGTTTAGGAGCGATGTGGGTCACTTCGAGAACATATATTGTCGAACTTTCTCCGAAAGACAAGCAAGGGCAGTTTTTCGGACTGTTCGCTTTTTCCGGAAAAGTGTCGGCCATCATCGGTCCGGCGATTTATGGAAGCATTACCCTCCTTCTCCATTCATACGGAAACATTGCCAATCGGTTGGCGATGGGATCGTTGCTGTTGATGGTGCTCCTTGGCATTTTCTTTTTGCGAAAGGTAAAGCCACAGGCGCCTGCCGAGCCGGAAAGCTGACGGGAGATTTTATGGGTGCTTGTCACATGGTCAAAGGCTATTTTGTTAAAGAAGTGATGGAAACATGTAAAAAACAACTGGCCGCAAAACCGTCATGGAATACATCGACCACCGCCCAAGCGCTCAGCGCCCCTTATCGCCTCATCGCAAAAAAATTCACGAAGAACTTGGCTGGAGAATATTCGTTGGAACCAATCATCGAAGCGCGTGGATAGTATCATCGGAAGAAGGGAAGATGGCAGGCTACTCTTGTTGTCAGGGTAGCTTGTTTGTTTATTATTTTTTTGTTTAGATAATAGCTTGCATGTTACAATTGTAATAGCAACTGACGATATACGAGGGGGGGATAGCCGTGATCAAAGCAGTGCATGGGGACATTACCAAGCTTGAAGATGTTTCATATATTTGCAACGCGGCAAACGGAATCGGCCCGATGGGGGGAGGAGTGGCGGCCGCGATTCGCAAAGCCGGCGGCCGCGAGATTGAAGAAGAAGCGATCAACGTTTGCAAGGAACAAAATCCGCAGCCCGGCGATCTTTATGTCACCCGTGCGGGAACCCTTCCGTTTCAGCGCGTTATTCATCTAGTAACGATGAAAGAGCCAACAGGGGCAACTTCTTATGACATTGTCAAAACGTGCTTACACAATTTAGTCGATTATTGCCAAAAACATGGAATTGACAAAGTGGCCCTTCCCGCTTTGGGAACAGGGGTAGGAAATTTGGACAAAACAAAAGTCGCCGCCATTTTCAAAGAAGTGCTGGAGCCGGTGAAAGACATTGAATTCATCGTTGTTGATATTGACGAAGCGTTTATCGCGTTATTCGCTGAAAAAGGCAACCTTTCCTAAAAGGAGCAGAGCGTTTTCCTCTTTTGCGTTCTGCTCCTTTGGTGTGTTTGTATCGGCTTTTTTTCCAGCTGAATAAGAATGCCCGCTGGCTATTTCCGCCGACAAGCGTGCCTGCTAGGCTTTAGTATGCGCAAAGATGTGTACAAGGAAGGGCGATGGATGATACAAAACAAGTAAGATGGGAATGAAGTAAGGGGACAAAACGAAGATCAAAACATGTAGAAAAAAAGCCTCCTGCTAAAGGATAAGAGGCTTTTAGTGCTAGCATAAGCGCCTGGCGCTGTGTTTTTGCCCATTTCATAGTTGTTTTGGCGCTAATGCAGTGGACTCCCTTTTAATCAGTTTGGATGAGAGCAGAATTTCTTGGAACGGTTCATTTTTATTCTCCATTCTCCAGAACAGTAGTTCTACTGCTCTTTTTCCATACAGTTCCAAATCAATGTCGACAGTTGTTGTTTTTGGTTTCGCTATTTTGGACAGCTGTCCGTTATCATAGCTACACACGGATGCTTGGTCTGGAACTTGAATGCCGTGCTGTTGCAGGCATGAATTAACGAGAAATCCTAATCCGTCATTGGCGCAAAACCACGCGGTTGGCTGTTTTTTTAATTGTTGAATATATTGGAGCACGACTTCTTCTTTTTCTTCTGCGTTTGTGAAAATAAAATCTTCATTTGGTTTAATTCCATGTTCTTTCAAGGCAAGTAAATACCCTTCATATCGTTCTTCATAACTCGGCGAATAATCGATATTGCCGATAAAAGCGATGTCGCGGTGATTGAGCTCGATTAAATGCTGAACGGCAAGGTAGGCGCCAAAGCGGTTATTTGTTAATACGGCATCTGCCTGAATATTGGGATGGTGGTGATCAACAAGTATCGTCGGAATACCGGTTGAAATCACTTTATTAACGTATTCTGTGCTGATGTGCGAAAGAATCAAGATGCCGTCTACCATTTTGTTTTCGATAAATGAAGGCAAAATAAGCCGTTCTTTCTGTTCTTGGTTGACCGATTGAATGTGCAAGTTCATGCCTCGCTTTATTACTTCTTTTTCAATGCTCAAATAAATTTCTCCAAAAAAATTTTTAAAGGAAAATGTCAAATCCGAAGCGATTAACCCGATGTTCCCCGTTTTTCCTTGTTTCTTTTTCTTTCGTTCTCCTGGATATTGGTATCCCATTTCTTCGGCAACGCGTTTGACCAGTTTCCGCGTTTCTTCGCTGACTCCTTGTTTTCCCCTTAATGCTTGTGATACGGAATTTTTCGATATATTTAATCGATCTGCAATATCTTGCATCGTTACTTTCTTTTTCATTTTCCACACCCGCTGTTCTCGCAACATCATATACAAGGTTATAAAAAATATTTGCATGAACCAACCAAAGACAGAGGATAACATACTGCACTTGAGCGGTATCATAGAGGGAACGATGCCTGTTTAGAGCAAGTATCCCATTTAACTATATTGTAATAAGAATAAACGAAATTGGAAAGAAAAGAAACGATTATGGAATCAATAATGAGAAAGTGGTTCTGTTTCGGCATTTCTAGATGATTCCCAGTCAATGAAAATCAATGTAAGTAATGTAACTTACAAATATACATGATTACATTACATTTGTAATATACATATCTTTTTTTGTTCATGCAAGTTTTTTATTTTTCACAGAAGTTTAACAGCATTTAATATTTTGTAATGTAATTCGCGAAAAAGGTATTGACTATCATATTGAAAGATGAAATAATTATTTTGGAATTACAAGTAGAAAATGTAACGTTACAGATTTGAATCCATTCGTAGTATCGTACAGCCTCTTTTTTATGCGACAATTTTAAAGCGTTTTCAAAAAAGGAGTGCGCGTCAACATCGCTTTTAACGTTTTAGAAAGTTTTTGACTACTGCAATGTTGGTGAATGAAAAGGTTGGAGGAGATTTATGGTGAGAGTCAACCGTTTTCTGGAAAACCCGCTAATTACTCCGAACGATGTGAAACCATTTCATCGCGACCATGAAGTGATAGGGGTTTTTAACGCTGGGGTCGCCCAGTACAATGGCGAAGTGCTGTTATTGCTTCGCGTCGCTGAACGCCCAATTAGTAAAGATCCGAAGATTGTCAAAGCTCCTGTTGTTGATTTTTCGAGCGGAGAAGGAAAACTAAAAGTTGTCGAGCTGCATAAAGATGACGCGAGGTTTGATTTTTCCGATCCACGAGTTGTCCTTTACAACGATTCGGATCGCAGAGTCGCTTATTTGACGTCTTTGTCGTATATTCGTATTGCCCGTAGTAAGGATGGCCGCCGCTTTACCATTGATGAAACCCCTTTCATCTATCCGGGAACGGAACGGGAAGCATGGGGAGTTGAAGATCCGCGCGTGACCCAGATTGATGATACTTATTATATCCAATATAGTGCGGTGTCGGCTGAAGGGATTGGTGTAGGTCTTGCATCGACAAAAGATTTTGTCACTTACGAACGTCTCGGATTAATTTTTCATCCTGAAAATAAAGATGTCGCTATTTTTCCTGAAAAAATTAATGGAAAATACTATGCATTACATCGCCCGGTGCCAAAAGGAATTGGCCGGCCTGAAATTTGGATTGCAGAATCCGATAATCTTCTTTATTGGGGAAATCATCAATACTTGCTGGGCCTCAGTGAAGAAGGATGGGATAGCGGCCGCATTGGTGGAGGCGCAGTCCCGTTTAAAACAGAGAAAGGCTGGTTAGCGATTTATCATGGCGCTGATAAAAATCATCGCTATTGTTTAGGAGCAGTGCTGCTGGATCTTCATGATCCGACCAAAATTCTCGCCAAAACAGAAGAACCTATTTTAGAACCGGAAGAAGATTATGAAAAAAATGGATTCTTTGAGAATGTAGTGTTTACTTGCGGTGTAGTTGTAGAGGAAGACACCGTTAGAATCTACTATGGCGCGGCTGATGAATCCATTGCCGGCGCAGAACTCAGTCTGCAGGAAATAATGGCGAAATTAATTTATCGATAAACAACTAATGAAGCATGGCCAAATGTTTCATCAAAGCAGTGGGTTTGGCCTGTGTGGTTATCTGAAAAGTGCGCAGAACCATGCCAATTTTCAAATTAAAGGCATGTTAGTTTAAATGTGCATAAAAAGGGGGAGGAAAAACATGAAAAAGAAAGGGTTTACGAAACTCATTGCCGCGTTGCTTGCCGTGGCTCTCATTGGTACGGGGTGCCAAGGGCAAAATGAAGGGAAAAATGCAAAAGGGGATGGAGCTAACAACGTTGTTGAAATTGATTTCTGGGCCGCGCCTAACCCGACACAGCAATCGTTTTGGAAAAAGATGGCCGATGGTTATATGAAAGAACATAAAAATGTGAAAATCAAGGTTTCACCAATGCCGGAAAGCCCTTCTTCTGAAGCGGGAATCCAATCCGCCATTGCGTCGGGACATGCCCCGGTGATCTCCGAAAATATTTCTCGAGGTTTTGCTGCCCAATTAGCTGCGAGCCATGCGATTGTACCGTTAGACGAATTTAAAGGTTTTGCTGAATTAATTAGCAAGCGACAAATGAAGGAAACGATTTCAGGATGGAAGTTTGCCGATAACCATCAATACGTCTTGCCGATTTACTCGAATGCGATGTTGTTTGCTTGGAGAATGGATGTTCTAAAAGAGCTTGGGTATGATGCGCCGCCAAAAACATACAGCGAGGTTATTGAACTTGGCAAAAAATTAAAGAAAAAATATCCTGACAAATTTCTGTGGGCGCGGGCTGATTTAGTAAAACCAACATGGTGGGCAAGATGGTTTGATTTCTTTATGTTATATAATGCAGCTTCGAATGGAAACAACTTTATAAAAGGAAATAGATTTGTCGCGGATGACGAAGCGGGTGTAAAAACCCTTCAATTCTTTAGCGATTTAAGTAAAAACGATTTGTTATTGACGAGAGAAGCAACCGACCCGTTTGAAAATGCGACAGCCATTATGGTCGATTTGGGGCCATGGACATTCCCGTATTGGGCGGAAAAATTCCCGGAAATGAAGTTTAAGCAAAATTATGTTTTATCTTTGCCGCCTGTGCCAGATGATGTAGATCCAAACAACGTCAAAACGTTTGCGGACACAAAAGGCCTTGTCATTTATGCTTCTGCTACGAAAGAGCAACAACAAGCTGCGTTCGACTTTATTAAATGGGTATATTCTGATGCAAATAACGATTTAGCTTGGTTCAAACAAACGAATTTGCCACCTGCGCGTGATGATTTATCAACAAATGAAGCGTTTGCCTCTTATCTTGCGGAAAATCCTCAATTAAAACAATATGCGGAAAATATTCCAAACGCGATTCCGCCTATGGATAATGAAAAAACAGTAGAAATTCAAGAATTAATCGGCAAAGAAGCGTTAAATCCGGTTGTGAAAGGGCAAAAAACGGCTGATAAAGCTTGGGGAGATATGAAGAAAGCCATTAACGGGGTGTTAAAGTAAATGAATAAAAGAACGACAAGGTTGGGGTGGCTTTTGGCCAGCCCATACCTTATCTATTCCATCATATTTTTTCTGTTTCCGCTTTGTTGGGCCATTTATTTAGCGTTTACAAACTGGAATTTAATTGCTCCTGATTACGAAATGGTCGGACTGCAAAATTTTATCGAAGCGTTTTTTAGTAAGAGCGTACGGGCTGCGTTTTGGGTCACTTATAAATTTATGTTGATGTTTGTTCCTATCGTTATTGCGGGATCACTCTGTTTAGCTTTGATTATCCATTCTTTGCCTAAGCTGAAAGGTTTGTTTTCGGTAGGATATTTCTTGCCTTATTTGGCATCGGGAGTGGCTTCTGCCATTGTCGTCAATGGGGTATTATCTTATAACAGTCCACTAAACACGTTCTTTCGGCATTATTTCGGTTTGGACATTGATTGGTTAGGTTCCCCGATTTTAGCGCCGTTGATCATCGCTCTTATGATGGCGTGGAAATTCATGGGATACTATGCGTTGTTGTTTTTATCTGGTTTAGAAAGCATACCGAAAGAAATCTATGAAGCAGCTGAAATAGATGGCGCCGTCGGATGGAAAAGGTTTTGGCACGTAACCGTTCCCATGCTGTATCCGTCGTTTTATACCGTCACCATTTTAGCAGTAGGTTTAATGTTTGGAATCTTTACGGAACCATACGTATTAACGGGCGGAGGACCAGATTATTCAACACATACATGGCAGCTGGAAATTTATAATCAGGCATTCGAAAAATTAAATGCCGGATATGGGACAGCAATAGCGATCATCAATTCTGTTGTAACGTTCGCGTCGATTCTCGTGTTTAGAAAGGTTTTAGAAAAGTGGGGTGCAAGACATGGCTGGGAGTAAGAAATTAAAGACCGCGTTGTTATACGTATTGGCTTTTGTTGTTCTGATCATCATGGTGTTTCCTTATTTATATATGATTTTAAGCTCCTTAGCCCCATGGGAACAAGTTGATCGTAAAATTATTCCGACGAAGTTGACCCTGCGATCATATGAATGGTTATTTACTGGCGGGGATGGCGTTGTTCCGAGACCATGGCTTCGCGCCTTCTTTAACAGCATATTTGTCACCTTGTCTTCTACTGTGCTCATGCTAGTGACGGCGATTCTAGTAGGATATTCTTTAGCTAAATTAAAGTTTAAAGGCAGCCGTTTTCTCAACAATGTCATTTTGTTTCAAATGTTTTATCCGGCGGTTATCCTGTTGATTCCACTCTTTTTGATTGTTCGTTATTCTGGAATGTACGACACGTATTGGGCGATGATCCTGCCGAAAGCCGTGAGTTTGTGGGCGATATTTATGTATACGAACTTTTTCCGCAGCGTACCCGATGAGTTAATTGAAGCGGCGAAAATGGATGGCGCAGGGCAATTAACCATTATTGCGCGAATTGTCTTGCCAATGTCTAAGTCCATCACAACGATTATATTCCTATTCCTCTTTATGGAAAGATGGGTAGAACTTTTATGGGATATGCTGGTAGTTAACAATGAAAAAATGCTGACGCTGAACGTACTGCTCGCACAAATGTTTGGCCCATATGGAGCGTATCCGGGACCAATGTACGCGGCTTCTGTATTATTGACATTTCCAATTCTGATCCTGTTCATTATCTTTAGCAAAAACTTCAAAGAGGGAATGCAGTTTGTATTGAAGTAATGGTTGTCCAAGGAGGTTTGCTGCGAGAAACATTTTTTATAAAATGAGAGACCGCCTACGAACTATAAATAAGGTTCGGTCTCTTTTTCTTTGCAATGAGGGGGGAGTAAATCTTGTTAATCAATAAAAATTGGAAAATACAGTATTTCGATGTCGGGCAGGTAAGAGATTTGACGATTGCCGATCCAAACTATATTGATCACTTTTGGATGTCCGCAAAGGTGCCAGGAGATGTCCATTCGATTTTGCGAGAAAAAAATTTGCTTGATGATCCCTTTTTTGGCCATAATGATTTGAAAGCAAAATGGGTCGAAGAAAAAGTTTGGTGGTATCGTACCGAATTTACATTTGAAAAAGATGGCTTAGATCCAGATGAACGGCTGGAGTTGATTTTTGAAGGTTTAGATACTTTTGCGACGGTTTATTTGAACGGAGTGGAATTAGGGTCTACGGAAAATATGTTTATTTCTCATACTTTTGATGTTACTAGGGAAATCGTGAATGGAAAAAATGTTTTAGCTGTCAAATTTAATCCTGTTTCCTATCAATTAAAGGATAAGGAGAAGAATTATTGGGCTGGATTTGACAAAGACCGCATATGGGCGCGCAAGGCTCAATATCATTTTGGCTGGGACTGGGGACCGCGAATTTTAACGGTAGGAATTTGGAAAGATGTGCGCTTAGAAAAAAGAAAAATTGCCAAAATCGAAAGTGTTTATGCAAGAACGCTGGACATCCAAGATTCCCGGGCGCTTGTGCAAATTGATATTTGCACCAAAAACTTTGTCAGGGGAAAACAGTTACGTGCAGAAATTATGTTAAAAGATCAAGAACAACAGTTTTTCCGAGCTGTAAATATGGACAAAGATCGGGCGACGCTTACGTTGAATATCGACCATCCGAAACTTTGGTGGACGCATGATTTAGGAGAACCACATCTTTATCAATTGGCGGTCGTTTTAAAATGGGAAGATGAAGTTCTCGATACATACGAAACAGAAATAGGGATTCGCACGATTGAAGTCATGCAAAGAGATCGCGAAGGAAATCGGCGGTTTACCTTTGTGTTAAATGGAGTAGAGATTTTTGCCAAAGGGGCGAACTGGATTCCTGTTGACAGCTTTTTAGGATCTGCGCCGGAATCGCGCTACCGTCATCTTATTCAACTAGCAAAAGAAGCGAATATGAATATGCTGCGCGTATGGGGCGGAGGGATTTATGAAAAAGACGTTTTTTATCAAGAATGCAACCGCCAAGGAATTTTAGTTTGGCAAGACTTTATGTTTGCCTGCGCGCTATACCCGGATTACAACCGCGATTATATGGAAAACGTCCGCAAAGAAGTGATTTCGGTTGTTAAGCGGCTGCGGAATCATCCTTCGATCGCTTTATGGTGTGGAAATAACGAAAATGATTGGCTATATGAAGTGGAGCGTGCTGCTGGCAACATTCATACACCTTTTTACGGGGAAAAAATCTATCATGAGTTAATTCCTGAACTATTGGAAGAGCTAGATCCTTCTCGATTATACTGGCCAAGCTCGCCATATGGCGGAAATGATCACAATTCGGAAGAGGAAGGGGACCGTCATAATTGGCAAGTTTGGCATGGGAATATAGAACCTCGCAGATTCGGACAAAATTTAGGGCAAAACATCAGCGTGGAGGGGGTTTCGTTTCGAAATTATAAAAAGGATCACGCACGGTTTTGCAGCGAGTTTGGCATGCATGCTTCTGCGAATCGCTATACGCTGGAAAAAAATATGCCTGAGGGCACTTTTTATTGGGGCAGCGATGAATTGGCGTATCGGAATAAAGATTACCATCATATAAAAGGGATTTTGTTAATGGAAGGGTATACCGGCATTCCAAAAAATATAGAGGAATACATGAATTATTCGATGCTCACACAGGCCGAAGGCTTAAAGTACGGAATGGAACATTACCGCCGCAATAAACCGCAAACAAGCGGTGCTTTAATCTGGCAATTGAATGACTGCTGGCCTGGCACGAGCTGGTCTATGATCGATTATTACCTGTTGCCGAAAGCTTCATATTACTATAGCAAAAAATTTAATGCCCCGCTTGTATATACGCTTGAACATGACCCTGGCGATGATTTGCATTTATGGGTTGTGAATGACCAATTGGAAGATGTAAGAGATACGCTGGTGCTCGAAGTATTTCGATTTAATGGCGAGCTAGTGTATTCCAAAGAATTTTTTATCCATGTGAAGGGAAATGTTTCGCTTCGTATTGCTTCCTTGACCGAAGCGGAGGTGTTGCAAGGAGAGCCCGCTGAACAAGTGGTTGTCCGTTTAAAATCGTTGAATAAAAAAGCAGAAGAAAATTATTATTACTTGCGAAATCATAAGGACCTCCAGCTCCCGAAAGCGAAGCTGCAAGTAAAAGTGATCCCGGAAAAACAAGAAGTAGCAATTCGTACGGATTGTTTTGCCCGTTTTGTCAAACTGGAACTTCCGGGAGAGAAAATTGTTTTTTCGGATAATTTCTTTGACTTGCTTCCTTTGGAGCGAAAGATCATCAAGATTAGACATTTAGATGGCCAAGCCGTTTCTTTAGAAGGCTTAAGCGTATCCGCCATCAACGGCAGTGCTTGACCGGATGTTTTCACCGAAATTGAGCAACAGGCGCTTCCGTTTGTATTATTGGGCAATTATGCTTCGGCACGCCAACATTATGAATAAGGGGGATCGGCCTTATCTATTTTTTAAGAATGCTAGATATTTTGTAACGTTACATTCATTTATGTAATGTTAATAATAATGGATCGTAATTTGAGAAATAAGAGGTGTTTATCTTTCAATTAAGTCCGGAACTTTGTGTAAAAAAGAAGCGATACAAAGTGGTTTTATTTGCCGGCGCTCTAAGTCCGCTGGGCTGGGAAAAGAGGCTTGACACAAATAATTAGGACTTGGCGAATCATTAAACTTGAAAAAGCAAAATTAATAAAAAATGATTGACTAAATGTATTTGTAATGTAAAATTTAGTGTTGTAATCTTTAGAGGTTGTTTATAGATGAACTCGCTCTGCAGAATAATACTTTAAATCAGGGACTGTATTATTTGAATACTTGACTGTTAAGAAAGCGCGAATGTTAAATATGAATTACTATTATGAAACATTGATTGCAAAAAATTTTTGGGGGGAGCTTTTGTGAAGTTGAGGAAGACGCATGCCAAGACATGCGCCGTATTATTGAAAGAGCTTGAAAATGCTCCGCAACCTTTCAATCCAGAAAAATTGATTTTCAAAGGTGTAGGAGATCGAGATGTTTATAATATTTCAGCGCCGTTTGAAGATAAAGGAGAACTTGTGATTGCCGGTCGGGTAGAACCTCGGGATAGCGAGCACTCAGAAGTATACTTCTTTGTGAATCGTAACGGGGAATGGATACCGAGGGAAGGAGCGCCGGTATTTCCATTGCAAGACCCTTTTTTCACCAAAATTGGGAATGAATTAATCTTTGGTGGAGTACAAACCTTTCATCATCCAACAATCGAAGGTTCGCTTGGGTGGAGAACCGTTTTTTATAGAGGAACGAGTATTGCCGATTTAAAAGAGTTTGCTACAGGTCCGGATGGTATGAAAGATGTAAGGCTTATCGGGCTCAAAGACGGATCGATTGGCGTGCTGACACGGCCACAAGGGGAAAAAGGTGGGCGCGGCAAAATTGGATTTATCCGAATTCCGTCGCTGGATCATTTTACTCGTGAGGTAATTGACGAAGCCCCGTTGTTAGAAGGCCAGTTTATTGACGAAGAGTGGGGCGGGGCAAACGAACTGCACTTACTTTCTAACGGCCTCATTGGTGTGCTTGGCCATATCGCTTGTTTTGACGAAAAGGGAAATCGCCATTATTATCCGATGGTGTTTGTGTTGAATCCTGATACAATGGAGTTTTCCGATATCGAGCTGATCGCAACAAGATCTCATTTTTTAGAAGGTGCTTCTAAGCGTCCTGATCTTGTTGATGTCGTTTTTAGCGGCGGCTTGGTCCGCAAAGGGGACGGAACGGCTGATTTATATGCAGGTATTAGCGACGCAGAGGCACAAAAAATTACGATTGTCGATCCATTTATCAAATACGAAAGGGAAGAGTGTGTTTATACGAAGTGAAGCGACTTATAATTTCTCATTCCGAAAGTATACGTTTTGAGGCTGTCCCAAAAGGCCGGTAAAACGGCCTTTTGAGGACAGCCTCCTGCTTTTTATCTCACTTCATTCAGCGTCAAATAAAGGTTTCGATTCCCATATCGGCACATGCCTTCTGTGGCAGCTGGCGTTTTTGTGTCATTTGTCATTAGTCATATGAGTAGCGGAAAAAGTATCCGTATTGTCGTTGCCACACCTCTAATTCTAAATTAAAGTGGCACATTTAAGACTCCCGACTAGTCCCTTGTGAACTCGGGATCAGAAGTAAACTCCCCGGCGCAACGTTGCGCAAAAAGGGGCTCGGTTCGCCTACACTGTAAAGCTGCAAGTGATGCATAGCCCGGGTGCAGGCGGTGTAGAACAATCTGCGCAGGCTCTCATTGCCGTATACTTGCGCCGATGCGTTATAAATGATGACGGCGTCGAATTCAATGCCTTTGGCCAAATACGCCGGTATGACGACAATGCCTTGTTCATATTCCAGCGAGTCGCTCGTCACAAGCTTAATTTCTTCAACGTTGCTCAGTGCATCGTATGCGGTGGTGCTTTCCGCAGCGGATTTGCATATAATCGCGATCGTATTATACCCCTGATTCCGCAATTCTGAGACTTTGGAAGCAATGCAGCGGTGCAGTTCGGCCTGATCGGACACTCTCGTCAGCACAGGCTTATCGCCGTCGCGTTCAAAAGCAGTAATCCGTTCACCATCGGGCACAAGCCCGCGCGTAAATTCGACGATCTGTCTTGTGGATCTGTAGCTGCGTGTCAAGGTGATCACATCCGTTTCATCCGGTCCGTATAAGCTGGTAAGTGTGTGAAAATCGGTCGTTTCGCTGGCATGAGCGAAGATCGCCTGGTTAAAGTCGCCGAGCACGGTCATCCTTGCCGAGGGAAACAAACATTTCAAATACTCGAATTGAAACGGAGAATAATCTTGCGCTTCGTCTACAAGCACGTGTTTGATCGAGACGTTCGTCTGAAAGCCTTGAATCAGATCTTTCAGAAATAAAAACGGCGTTGCATCTTCGTAAAACAGTTTGCCTTCGTCTAGCATTTTCACAGTCAATCGGCAAATATTCTCCCACTCCTTGGGCGTTTCTCCCTCCATCCACAGTTTGATACGCGTTGGATCGGCGAAAAGCTGTTTGTATATTCCTTTAAAGTCAATGAAACGGAGTGTCCGGATTCGTTTGCGCAACGGTTTTAGCTTTTGGCGGACGATCAATTGGCCTAGCGCTTCAATCTCGTTCTCATAATTGTTTAACGATTCTCCTTTGAAGCGGCGTTTTTTCCGTAAATGGGTATGAGCCTTATGGTAATCTTCGTTGCTAAGCAGCTCGATTTCTTCCTGCACCCATGGCTTGGTCCGTTCAAGTTTCTCAGCTTTATCGATTTGCTTGTTTAGCCAATCCGTCAACTTTTCAAGTCTGTTATGAAAGCGGAGCGAGGTGTCGCTGCTATAAAACCTTTCCGCGATTTGTTGGGCGGTGACGATCGGTTTTCCTCTAAATAGAATATCTTTGAATAGCATGCCGGAGTATTCCAGCGACTTCCAATATGTTTTGATCGCCTCGAAAAAACGGGTCGATGCCTTGAATCGAATGCTCGCAATCCTAGTCCGGTATGAAGGGTCATCCGCTTCAGTCAGCACATATTCCAATTGTTCGTATGGACCCTCGACTTGAAATTCTTTGCTCAGCCGATGCTCCAAGTATTCCTGGAATGTGACCTGCTGCATATTCTCTTCGCCAAGTTCAGGCAACACATTGGATACGTAGCTATTAAACATCGAATTAGGTGAAAATAGAATGATTTGATCGGATTTCAGCCTGTCCCGATACTTGTAGAGCAAGTAAGCGATCCGCTGCAGGGCGGCAGACGTCTTGCCGCTGCCAGCGGGGCCTTGCACAATGAGCATCCGCCCGCGATCATGCCGGATGATCCGGTTTTGTTCCCGTTGAATGGTGGCCACGATGTTGTGCATATGTTTGTCTGTGACTCTGCCAAGCACCTGCTTTAAAATCTCGTCTCCAATGGTGAGACTGGTATCGAACATCGATTTGATAACACCGCCGCGGATGATATATTGCCATTTTTTCTCCAGCATGCCACGGATTACACCTCCGGGTGTAGCATATTCGGCCGGACCGGGAGGGTAATCGTAGTAGATACTCGAGATCGGCGCCCGCCAGTCGTAGATAAGGATGTTCTCTCCGCTTGTATCCGTGAGCGTGGAGATGCCGATATAGATTCGTTCAGCAGCGGAAGTTCCTTCTTCAGTGAAATCGATTCGGCCAAAATAAGGCACCTCCTGCATACGGCGCAGCGTAGACAACCTCTTGAAGGCGTGTCTGTGGGTGCTTTGGCTTACGGACAGGAGCTGAGCCTGTTGTCTCAAGCCGATGATCGTCTCCAGAAAATCGTCGAAAGTATCTATATTAACCTTGACGTCATCCCAAAAGTGTTTGCGGATATCAATCACTTCTTTCCGGCGCCGGAAAGTTTCATCTTCCAGCATGCGGATTTGCTCTGTAATTATCTTCATTATGCTGTCCAATCGTTCTTGCTCCTGCTGAAGTTCTTTATTCATATCAATCACTCCTTTAAAAATGAAAAATGGGGATTGACTGAAGGGAGGTTATGATGTATAATTAAAATGGGATATTTTTTATAATTTGTGGAACAAAATGTGTTTCTATACTAATTTATCATAGTTCCTCCATTTTATCAATGTATTTAACACTGTAGATGGTGTTGCAAAACTAGAGTAAAAACTCAAAATTATGCATAGGGTTGCAGTATAACACATGCAGCAAATATCGATGCAATCCATACCATCGCTGCACATCACCATGTCAAGTAGGTATTGAAAAAAGAGTATATTAAACTGCGGTCTTTTCTCGGTATTCAACCGGGAAAAGGCCGTTTAGTTTTTCTTGGAAACGACTGTGATTGTTAAAATGAATATACTCTTCTATCGTCTGGTGTGCTTGTTCAATGGTTTTTAGGCACACTAAATACAGCTTCTCTGTCTTTAAATGGGAGAAAGCTCCTGATTCCAAAATGTTCGCGGAGTTGCCGATAAGACCAGCTCTCCTCCCACTTCAAACGAACGGTTTCCCGTTTCTCGTATGATCCCCTTATAGTAGACTGAAAAAGAAGGAATGCACTGTTTACTATGAAGGGGATATTTTTATGGGCAAGATCAGGAAAACTTACAGTAAAGAATATATAAATTAGATGTGGTGAAGAAATATTGGGATGAGGGATGGACGAAGCGTAAAATCATCGATCAATTCCCCATTTCTTCTTCCCTGTACTCACTATAAAAATGAACGGACACAAAGGAGACGGCTGTATTTCTAGAGAATATCTGGCTGCGGCTGTTTAATAAGGTTTTTTATTTATTGGCTACTTGACAGGGACAAGTTTAAAAAAGATGTGTAGCACCATATCACTACGTTCGCGAAATCATGATCATCATTTAACTTCCTTAAAATGTGCTAAAGTCTATTTCTTGTCGTTTTTTGGCAATAACTGCGGGCCGCCACTTAAGCGGAGCGAAACAGCTTTGGCGGTGCGGGGGAGGAGAGGGTGTTTCTTTCGTGCAAGAGGGAGCGCTATTTCTGTCGATAGGTTTTTCGGACATATAGATAGGAAAACAGTGTATCCCCCTCGAACTATATAGTAGAAATATAGACGAGCTGGAGGGATCGCTGTTGTGTTTGCGGTGGATGAGACTGCTATTATTTTTGTTTTGCCTCTCCATGGTTGTGGGGATGGTGCTGCCGGTGCTTGCGGCAAAAAACGAGAGGCAGACGGTAGTCGTTACAGCAAAGGAAGTGAACGTTCGCCAAGGGCCGGGAATGTCGTACCGTTTGTTGGCAAAAGTCCACCAAGGGGAAACGTATCAGCTGATCGAGGAACGGGCCGGTTGGGTCAAAGTGCAAATGAAACGAAATCAAACGGGGTGGGTGGCGAAAACGTATACTAAGCTTGTTCTTGAGCAGGCGGTCTCTCAGGAAGATCGGTTGCGGGTGCGCCTCTCGCCTAGCCGTGATGGGCGTATCGTCGGACATTTGTCCAAGGGAGAAGTCGTCTCCGTGTTAGAAACGAACGGGGACTGGAGGAAGGTCGTCACCTCTTCGCTTATTGGCTGGGTTTCCTCTTCTTATCTCTCCTCGTATCATCGCAAGGAAGCGACGGCGAAAACTGGATGGGTAACGGCAGATTCGCTCAATGTGCGGGCGCGGCCGTCACTGACGGCGGAACGGGTTGGAAAAGTAACCTATGGGGAGCAGGTAACCATTACGGACAAGCAAGAAAATTGGTATCAAATCTTGATGAATAACGGCAAAGTAGGCTGGGTGTCCAGTGAATATATTTCTACTGCTTCGAAGACAGCGTCTTCTTTTGTGACCGTATTGTATCCTAATGTAAATATCCGTGCGCTTCCGTCCCTTGGAAGCCCTATCCAGGCGATGGCGCAATACGGTGAGCGTTACCGCGTGCTTGGGAAAATCGGCAATTGGTATGAAATTGAAATTCCAAAGCAGGGAATTGGTTATATTGCCGGCTGGCTTGTTTCCGTTGGCGTCGATGGCCAATCAGAGGCTAGCACATTAAAAGGAAAAACGGTCGTGATCGATGCCGGGCACGGCGGCAAAGACAGCGGCACCATTAGCAATACAGGGATCATGGAAAAAACGCTGACATTGCGGACGGCGCGGCTTCTAAAAGAAAAGCTGCAAACGCAAGGGGCAAACGTCGTTCTGACGCGCTCGAGCGATCGTTACGTTTCATTGTCTGAACGCGTACAAACGGCGTATCACTACCGCGCTGATGCGTTTATTAGTATTCATTATGATAGCGCGAAGGATCAACATGCCAAAGGAGCGACTGTATATTACTATGATATGTTTTCCGATTATTTGCTTGCGTTGTCGCTTGAACGTCCGTTTTCCCGCATGATGACGATTCCGTTCCGCGGGGTGAGCTTTGGAAATTATTACGTTCTCCGCGAAAACGAACTTCCGTCTGTATTAGTGGAACTAGGATATTTAAGCAATCCGGCAGAAGCGAGTATCGTGGCTGCAGAGCATTACCAGCAGGAAGCGGCAAACGCGATTGTCAATGGCCTTCGCAATTATTTTGAATGACGGATGAATGAAACTCACGAAGTGAATGTATTAAAGTAAAACTTTACAAAAGAAATGTGCCGTTTATATTCAAAATTAAGGAGAAACTAATGCGAATAGTTAGGATGAAGTCCTAGAATTGCGTAAAAAGAAAATGGCAAAAAGCGGTTTTATTTTTTCTCCAAGTTCAACAGCTGGGAGCGGAATTTTACACAATAACTAGGAATTGATTCAGCAAGGAAAGGCAGACGGCGGGCCGTTTTTCACGGGCTTTCATAGAGAGGTTGCCCGTTTTTTTATTTTTTCGAAATATTAAGATATATGAATAGGAAGGTTTATCACTATGTTTTACTTTTATTTACTCACATAGCATTCTTTTTCTTATGAATGCGATAATACAAGCATTTTTCTATATATTTTCATTGACGTAATTGCGAAAAAAATATAATATTAAAAAAGTCATAATTATATAAAAATAGAAAACCGGATAAAAAAACGGAGTTGGATAATTTTATTTTCAAAATATTTAAAATATACATGGAGGCATCTTAGATGAAGCGAAAAGATATTTTCTTTACGGGATTAATGCTTTTTGCCTTATTTTTCGGGGCAGGGAACTTAATTTTTCCGCCGTATCTTGGCATGGAAGCGGGGAAGGCGGTTTGGCCGGCGATTTTTGGGTTTGTCGTCACAGGGGTGAGCTTGCCCATTTTGTCTGTTGCCGCTATTGCGCTCACCAAAGGTGGAGTTCAATCGATTGGCAATTATGTTCATCCTCTCTTTAGTTTATGCTTTTCCATTACGGTCTATTTGGCGATTGGCCCGTTTTTCGGCATTCCGCGAGGGGCGAGCGTCACTTATGAAATGGGAATCAAGCCGTTTTTCAACGGGAATGGCAGCGCGCTTTCGCTGTTGCTATTTACTGTTATCTTTTTCGCAATGGTTTATTGGCTAAGCTTAAATCCGTCGAAGCTGGTCGACCGCATCGGGGAAATATTGACGCCGATTTTGCTTCTTTCCATTGCCGTTCTTTGCGTCACAGGAATCATCCAGTTGCAAAATCCGCTGCAAGCACCGACGGAAAAGTATGCTTCCGCTCCGTTTTTTAAAGGATTTATGGAAGGATATTTAACGATGGATACGATCGCGGCGCTCGCGTTTGGGATTGTCGTTGTGAACGCCCTGAAAGATAGAGGCGTGCATCAGCAATCGGCAATGGTAAAAGCGACTATTCAAGCGGGGTTAATCGCCGGAACGGGTTTGGCGTTAGTTTATATCGCGACGGCGTTACTTGGGGCGAGAATGTCTTTAAACGGCCCATTTGCCAACGGCGGGGATTTATTATCGAACGCGGCTGCGCTTTTATTTGGCAGCGGCGGGAAGCTATTGCTTGGCATCATTGTCGCTTTAGCGTGTTTAACAACCTGCATCGGGTTAACTGCGGCGTGCGCGCAATATTTTCATGAAATTACTCCAAACATATCATACAAAGCATATGTGACGATTATTACAATTTTTAGCTTGGTCGTTTCTAATTTAGGATTGAATCAGCTGATTTCGCTGTCCGTCCCAGTGTTAACGATGATTTATCCATTAGCGATTGTGCTTGTCGTTATGTCGTTTTTCCATCGCTTTTATAAAGGTTCGGCGAAAACGTATGGGATGGCCTTGCTGTTTACCGCCGTGTTCAGCGTATATGATGGTTTGAACGCGTTTGGCGTGGGGACCGAGTGGCTCGAGCCGTTGTTATCCTGGGTGCCGTTTTTCTCGGTTGGATTGGGCTGGGTAGTCCCTGCCATCATCGGGGCCATCATCGGTTTTGTGTTGGACAATATCGCCTTGAAGCAGCATAAGACGGCGTAAAAGACAGCAAGGGGGACAGACACGCCCGCCCCGACCGTTTTTCCTGCCATGAAGAGGGAAGGAGAGCCAGTCACAACAAGAAGTGAACGGCTCTTCTTTTTGTTTGTTAAAATCGAAAGCTGCCATTGCAGTAACAACCATAATTACATAAGTTGAACCTGCGCATTCTACTTCTTTGTGGGCCGTTTTTTCAACTACTGCTTATGCGTGCGAAGGCAAGTCACCGACTTGCCTCTGACAGTCGACATTTTTTGAAAAAAAGTGAAAAGAATGAAATATCGAGTTGCATTGATAATACATAGCTCCCCCGTTAGAAGAGAGATAGCAGGTTTCCCGCTTATTTTTTATTTTTCCCTTCTATTTTTACATATTTTTTTATAAAAAACTCAAATAAAATATCGATCAGAACGACGAGCGAGGAGCGGGCGGATACGTCATAGCCAGCGAATTGGGCGTGTTGTATATGAGCGCTCATGCTTTGGCGCGCCAGTCTGGTGAGCGTACTGTCAGCGTTATTCGTGATGGCGAGTGTTTCTACGTTTTTAAAGCGGATTTTTTCTGCAGCTTGTATGATCGTTTTTGTCTCTCCACTTGAGGAGATAAAGACGATGAAGTCTTTTGGCTGAATCATGTTCGGCAATAAGTCGATGATGTGGGATTCATACACATACGTGCTCGGTTTGTTCACTTGCATGAGAAGTTTGCTGAAATATTCTCCGATCATTTTCGACAAGCCGACGGCGACGATTAATACGCGGTTGGCTTGTAACAGCTTTTCACTAATTTCTTCTAAGTTTTTTCGTTCTAAGGAACGGAGTGTTTCGTTCAAATCCGCTTTGTACCGCGCAATTGTATCTTCTTCGCGGGGAATGAGCTGGCTGTCGATCGTTTTTAATATATATTTCAGCTCGGAAAATCCTTCAAGTCCGAGCTTATGGCACATTCGGACGATCGTTGCTGTGCTGACGTTGTTTTTCTCTGCCATTGTGGTGAGCGATTGCTGCTTCGCTTCTTCTAGATGCTCTTCAATGTAATATAAAACATGTTTTTCTGCGTACGTTAAATTTCCAATATATTTAGAAAATCGATCGATGATTTTCCCCATATATGGACCCCTTCGTTTCTGTGATGTTGCATTTATTATAGCACAACGTCCATGAATAGACCTGCCTTGTTTTCAATCAATATAGAGAACGGAAATCCCCCTCATGACAAAAAAGTATAAATGTTCGCGACATGTACAACTGCGATAGCCTATTCTATGTTACAACTAAAGTGAAACCGCTTTATCAGAGCGGTTCATCTCAACATATTGAGGGGGATATTACCGTGGAACTAAAAACGATGACAAAAGAGGAATTGATTCTTTTTGATATCGATCTCTCGCGTAAAGAAGAAGTGATACGTACCTTGGTTGACGCTCTTTTTGAAAGCGGTATCTTATCATCAAAAGAGGCATTTTTTCAAGCGGTGATGAAGAGAGAAAATGTTTCTCCGACAGGTTTAGAACGGGGATTGGCGATCCCGCACGGAAAATCGAGCGCGGTCAAGAAAGCGGCGTTTGCCGTTGCGCGTTTAGCCAAACCAGTAGAAGATTGGGAAAGTATTGATCCGAACAATAAAGTAAGGCTTGTCTTTTTACTCGCCATTCCAGAAACGGAAGCGGGAACGACACATTTAAATGTGTTGTCCGAATTAAGCTTGCGCCTTATGGATGCGAATTATTTAGATCGATTGATGAAGGCGAAAACCGCGAAAGAATTTATGGAAGCGTTAGATCAAGCGAAACAGCCTTCCGCGCGTGACGATGCGGCCTATGAAAAAACGGTGTTGGCCGTAACGGCTTGTGCGACAGGTATCGCCCATACGTACATGGCCGCGGAAGCATTGGAAAAGGCGGGGCGTGAGCTAGGAATTCGCGTATTAACGGAAAAGCAAGGGGCCAACGGAATTCAAGACGAGTTTACAGCAGACATCATCGAAAAAGCCGACGGGGTTATTTTCGCAACCGATGTCGCGCCGAAAAAGGTCGGGCGTTTTGCGGGAAAACCGTACGTACAGACGAGGGTAGCAGATCCGTTAAAAAACGCCAAAGGGTTAATTGAAAAAGTTCTTCACCAGCCGGATGGGGTGGTAGAAGCGCAGAGCGATGAAGTGATGCAAACAGGTGGCGACAAAAAAGGCGGAATTTGGCCAGAGATGGCTCAAGCTGTTCTTACGGGAATTTCCTACATGATTCCTGTCATCGTCGCTGCCGGGCTGATGATGGGGAGTGCGAAGCTTGGGGCTATGCCGTTCGGTTTAGTGAACGAAATTGGCGATGTCAAATACGCTACACATTCGAACGAGTTGCTTGTCATTCTCCACCATTTAGATCAGTTCGGTGGCATGATTTTTAAATTTATGTATCCTGTGTTTGCCGCTTTTGTTGCGTATGCGATCGCTGACCGTGTTGGTCTTGTTTCAGGATTTATCGGCGGTGCGTTCGCCGCTGGGCTGCATTATACGTTTTGGGGCATTGAAAACGGGGTGCCTTCCGGGTTTTTCGGTGCGTTAATTCTTGGGCTAGTTGCTGGTTATATTTCGAGATTTTTAAATGAACACATTAAGTTAAGCAAAAACTTCCAGGCAATGAAACCGATGCTCATTATTCCGGCGATCAGCGTGTTAGCTATCTTTTTCTTAAACTTTTACGTTGTTGATCCTGTTTTCGGCGGTTTGAATGAATTGCTTCGCAACTTAATTGAATCGGCACAAGATTCGGGTGAGCTCATTCTTTCAGCGATCATAGCGGCGGCAACCGCTTTTGATTTGGGCGGACCGATCAACAAAGCAGCAGGGGCGATTGCGATTGGATTGGCGGCCGATCACATTTTCCCGCTAACACCGCGCGTTTTGGCGATCGTCATTCCGCCAATCGGTTTAGGGTTGGCGACGATTCTTGATAAATATGTTGTTGGAAGACGGGTGTTTGATGAAAACTTACGCATTGCGGGGAACACGTCCTTGCTTCTAGGCTTTATCGCCATTAGTGAAGGCGCGATCCCATTTATGCTGCGCAACCCACTTATTACGATTCCGATTAATATAATCGGTGCGATTTTAGGGGCATGTACAGCGGTATATTTGGGCGCGGTTCAATGGCTTCCGCTTCCTGCGTTTTGGGGATGGCCGCTCGTCGACAACTTATGGGCATATTTAGTCGGTTTGGCCGTCGGCACGTTGTTTATCGCGTTTGCGAACATTTTCATCCGCTTCGCTTTACTGAAAAAAAGCGAACAATCGCAATAATGTAGACAAAAAAATATGGTTATGGGTCCATGTGCCCGTAACCATATTTTCTTCCTGCTTTTTTGTTTATTTCATTACATCAAGGAGGTACTTAACTCGTGAAGAAAAAACGCGTCTATGTCGTGCCCCATTCTCATTGGGATCGGGAATGGTACTTTTCTATTGAAGATTCGAACATTCTTCTTTCGGAAAATCTTGATCATCTTTTAAACGTTTTGGAACGGGATGAATCGTATACGGCGTATGTATTTGACGGTCAATCATCCATCGTCGAAGAATATATAAAAGTTCGTCCGGAAAATAAAGAGCGGCTCCAAAAGCTTATTCAAGCGAAGCGTCTCTTTGTCGGCCCTTGGTATACGCAAACCGATTCGCTTCTTGTACACAAAGAGTCGGTCATCCGCAATTTGCTTTATGGAACGAAGATTGCGAAAGAAATGGGCCATAGCATGGAAATTGGATATTTGCCGGATATTTTCGGGCAAAACGCATATTTGCCGTCCATTTTCCGCGGCTTTGGCATACAGTTTAGCATTTTGCAGCGGGGGATTTATACGGACCAGTTGCACGGAGATGTGAATTTTATTTGGAAGTCTCCTGACGGTCAATCGGTGAAGGCGAACCATATTTATCTTGGGTACGGACCTGGCAAGTTTTTGTCTTCTGACCGTGAATATGTGCAAAAGCAATTATTGCCGATGATTGAAAAATTAGAGGAAATGAATAAGCATTGTGATCATCTTCTATTGCCGGCAGGCGGTGACCAAGTGCTTGTCCGTGAACATTTCCCGAAGATGGTGGCGGAACTGAATGGCATCGATCCAGACCGGGAGTATGTTTTGTCCGATTATGAAACGTTTATGAGAGAAACATGGGCAGATGAATCGTTTCATAACGTTATTGAAGGAGAATTGCTTGCCACGGAGCAATCGCGTATTCATCATACGATTCGTTCGCAAAGATATGATATAAAGCAGATGAACGCCATCGTCGAGCATAAACTGTTGCATGTGCTCGAGCCGCTTGCGGTCATCGGTCAAACGTTAGGGTTAAACTATCCGAAAGCTTGGCTCGATCAAATGTGGAAACAATTGTTTGATGTGCACGCCCATGACAGTATCGGGGGATGCAACTCGGATGAGACGAATGAGGCGATTCTTTTCCGTTTGAAAAAAATTAATCGCATGGCAGATAGCTTAATGAATGTCGTGAAAAAACAAATTGCGCGCGCTATTAGCAACAAGCTTGGAAAAGAGAACATATACGTTTTCTTCCATACACAGCCGCGGACATTTTCAGGAGTAGTGAAAGGAGTTGTTTTTACCAAAAATCCGCACTTCCAAATCATGACGACAGACGGAAAACCAGTTCAAGCGGAAATGATCGCGCAGCGGCATTTGTCGGGAGGAAAAAAGATTGTCGTTACGGCTGAAGGAGAAAAAGAAGTAGCGCTTCCTGGATATTACCGGACGGAAATCCAGCTTCATGTGAAAAACGTCCCGCCACTTGGATATTGTACGTATGAAATTATCGAAGGACAGACCGATTTAGAAAAACGGGTACGCGTGGAAGAGAAATGGATTGAAAATGACTATTTTGCCGTGTCGTATGAACAAGGGACGTTGATGTTAACCGATAAACGGTCTGGCGAAACGATTCGGCACTTTTTCCGATTGGAAAATACGGGCGATGCGGGCGATTCGTACGATTACTCACCGTTGGAAGGGGACGAGCCGATTTATCTGGAGAAGGCCAAGCTCCTTTCGGTGGAAAAAGGCTGTTTGACGGAGACAATGGTCGTCCAACATACCGCTAAAACTCCTGCGAATCTTACAGAACGAAAAGCAAACGTGAAATCAAGTGAACTAACGGTGGTGACTACGTTCGAGCTGCGCAAAGGGGAAGCGTTTGTGCGAGTCCGCCATGAGGTGGAAAACAAGATGGAAGACCATCGTCTGCGCGTGCTGTTAAAAACACCAGTGGCTAATCCGAAAACATCGTTTGCTGACCAAGGATTCAGCTTAGTCGAGCGTTCGGTCGACAATCCGTATTTGGCGAATTGGAGAGAACGAAACTTCGCTGAAGCGCCAGTACCGATTTATCCGTTGGAGAACGTGGCGGGAGTGCATGATGATCGTTTCGTATTTGCCGTGATCACAAAAGGGATAAAGGAGTATGAAGTGTTAAGCGAAACGGAAGAATTTGCCTTAACGCTATTTCGCAGCGTCGGATTGTTAGGAAGAGATGATTTGTTATGGCGGCCAGGTCGGGCTTCGGGAATTAATAACCAAGTCGTTTATACGCCAGATGCGCAGTTGAAAAAGAAGCTTGACTTTGAATATGCGATTTACGCGGCGAAGGAAAAACGAGACCCGAAACGAATTTTTGCGCTTATCGACGCTTACCGCGGTCATTTTGCGTCCTATCAATTGCAAACGTTGAACACATTGGAAGAGCGGCTTGACCGCTTTGAAATTCCGTATCCGATCGAGCGGGTGCCAGAACAATTTTCATTGTTGGAAATTGATAACGATGCTATCTTTATGAGCGTTTGTAAACAGGCGTATGATGATTCAGCGATTATTGTGCGTCTCTTTAATCCAACATCGGAGCCGCAAACATTTACGGTAAAAAGCCCGTATGTACTATCCATTGTCGAGACAAATTTAGCGGAAGAAGAGATATGCGAAGTGACTGAAAGCTGCCGCATAGACGCGAAAGGATATATTACATTGAAGTTAAAGGTGATGAGAGACAATGAAAAAATGTGATGTAATGACACAAGTAGAACAAAAGTTGAAAGAAATATATGGGCAGGAATACAAAGAGGAATATGCAACGGCATTCCGCTCTTTCATCGAGCGTTGGGAAGCAAAGCAATGGAGAAAAAACGAGTCGCTGTCGGAGAAGAATGTTTATTTAATCACGTATGGTGACAGCATTTTTGAAAAAGGGAAACCGACGTTAGATACACTACATCGATTTTTGAAAGAGCAAGTAGGCGATATCATTACGGACGTCCACTTGCTTCCGATGTTTCCGTATACGTCCGATGACGGTTTTGCAGTGACGGATTATCGGAAAATTCATCCGAAGCTTGGCGATTGGGAACAAATTGAAGCGATGGCGGCGGATTATCGTCTCATGTTTGACTTTGTCGCCAATCATATTTCGAAATCGAGCGAATGGTTTCAGCGGTATTTAGCGGACGATCCGAAATATGAGCATTATTTTATCCCGAAAGATCCGTCTTTTGATACAAGCAACGTCATTCGTCCGCGCACGACACCGTTGTTTCATGAGTATCAAGGGATTCATCGGGTGAAGACGGCTTGGACGACATTTAGCGAAGACCAAGTAGATTTGAATTTCCGCCATTTTCCTGTTTTGTTAGAAATGACTGACATTTTGCTTGAGTATGCACATAAACACGGCGCGAGCATCCGGTTAGACGCAATCGGATTCATTTGGAAAGAGTCTGGTACAAGCTGCATGCACTTGCCGCAAACGCATGCAATTATTCAGTTATGGCGTCTTCTTCTCGACTATTTTCAGCCGAACACGAATATCATTACGGAAACGAACGTGCCGCACGATGAAAATATTCGTTATTTTGGTAATGGGACGAACGAGGCTCATATGGTTTACCAATTTTCTTTGCCGCCACTCGTGTTATATACGTTTACAGTCCATCATTCTCGCAAGTTGACAGAGTGGGCGAAAACGATTGATAAAGTTTCCGACAGCGCTACGTATTTTAACTTTTTAGCGAGCCACGACGGAATCGGCATGCGTCCGACAGAGGGGATTTTGACGGAAGAAGAGAAACAGCTGCTTGTGGACAAAGTATTACAAAACGGCGGGAAAGTGTCGTATAAAACGGACACGGATGGCAGCCAATCTGTATATGAGCTGAATATTAATTATTTTGACGCACTTATCAACAAAGGTGTCGATGTGACCGAGCAGCAGCAAGTTCAAAAAATGCTTGCGGCCCATGCGATTTTGTTATCGGTCATCGGTGTTCCGGCGATTTATTACCACTCTTTGCTCGGCTCGCGCAATGATTATAAAGGGCTGGAACAATCGGGAATCCCGCGCCGAATTAATCGCGAAAAATTGGAGTACAACCAAATTGTTCGTGAACTACAAACGAATTCTCGGCGCCGCGCGATTTTCCATGGGTTGAAACGGATGATCGCCATCCGCCGCACACAATCGGCATTTTCTCCGTACGCCCCGCAGCAAGTGATCGAATTAGGCGATCACGTATTTGCTGTAAAAAGAACGAACGAACAGACAGGCGACTCGATATATTTTGTCGTCAACGTAACACCAACCGAAGTTGCTGTCGATTTAGGAGCAAGCGGGGAAGATTTATGGACGGGAGAAAAAATAAACAAGTTGCTCCGCTTGCTTCCGTATCAGTTTGTGTGGGTGAAGGAGAAATTGTCTTAAAGGCAGACAAGTATAAAAAGAAGTCAAGCAAGGGAGCCAGGGTCTAAATGGCCCTGGTTCCTTTTCTTTTAGGAATGGTGGTGATCGTTTGTGGATACTATTTCGAGTGGCTTCAAGACGATGGCGTAATGGAGGAGAAACGGAAAGACTCGCACGGAAAGGGCTTTTCGCATGTTTTTGTGGGGAGATAAACATTCGAACTCTTTAAGCGGCTAAATGAGAAAGCTCTTACACAAGTAGAACCTTAAGATAAAAAGCAAATTTCGAAAAGTTATATATTTTGTATAATATGGCTGGAGACTGTTTCATCTCATTGATATGTTTTACAAACAAAAGAGAGAGCACCATTGCTCTCCCTTACATAATAAGAGCGTTCCGACGAGGCGGTGAGCTTTTTGGCTTTTGTCAGAGCTTACTACGTCTAGGGATGAACAGCTCTTTTTTTGTTTGTTAGAATCGAAAGCTGCTATTGCAGTATCGTAATAACGGAACATCATCCGTTTCCAATACATGCGTAATCGTTGTAAATGAAAGAAGGGGCCATTATAGTTTATAATAACATCATGCATATGCAAGAAATAGCATAAATGAATCCAATTGTTTAGCTAGGAATGTTGTTATTGGCTTGGCTATATACTAGATTTCCCCTGACATCACTCGTGTTTGCGGAGCGGAGTAAACGATTAAAAGGTGTGATGAAGTATGGATATTGCCGTAGCTGGTGCGGGATATGTAGGGCTGGTCACAGCGGCGTGCCTGGCGGAGAAAGGGCATAAAGTTGCGTGCGTGGATGTAGATGCTGGAAAAGTGGCACCTCTTCAAAACGGAAAATCGCCGATCTATGAGCCTGGCTTGGAGGAATTGCTAAAGAAAAACCGCGAGCGGTTGTTGTTTACGACCGATTGCGTGGCGGCGTACCGACGGGCGGACGTTATTATCATCGCTGTCGGCACTCCGGAGGAGCCGGATGGATCTGTGAATTTGCGGTATGTGTGGGAAGCGGCAAAGCAGATCGCAGAGACGGCGGAAAAAGACTGCGTGGTGGCGGTGAAATCGACCGTTCCTGTTGGCACGGGCGATCAAGTGGAACGTTGGATAGAGGAGAATCGAAAAAATCCTGTTCACATTGAAGTTGTCGCGAATCCCGAGTTTTTGTCACAAGGGACGGCGGTCAAAGATACGCTGCACGCGTCGAGAATTGTATTAGGCGTGGAATCTCTATGGGCGGAGAAGGTCATGAAAGAGGTATATGATCCGTTTGCCCTTCCTTATGTCGTGACAGACCGGAAAAGCGCGGAAATGGTGAAATACGCATCCAACGTTTTTCTCGCCTTAAAAATATCCTATATTAATGAAATCGCGAATTTATGCGAAATGGTTGGCGCCAATATCGAAGACGTCGCGAAAGGAATGGGAATGGATCCGCGGATCGGGGGCCGCTTTTTGCGCGCTGGCATTGGTTATGGCGGGTCGTGTTTCCCGAAAGATACGAAAGCGTTGCGCTGGCTTGCGGCCGGTTGCGATTATGAATTGAAAACGGTGCAAGCGGCGATGGAAGTAAATGAAAGGCAAAAAATCAAATTGATTGAAAAGGCAAGAACGTACGTGGACCATTTTCGCGGATTGGAAGTGGCGGTGCTAGGTCTTACGTTTAAGCCGGGAACGGATGATATAAGGGAGGCACCTTCCCTCGCCAATATCGCGGTGCTGCTTGAAGAAGGCGCGAATGTTCGAGTGTGGGATCCTGTCGGGATGGGAAACGCAAGGCGCGTGTTCCAAACGGAAGTTGCGTATTGTTCGACGATCGCAGAGGCGATTACAAACGCGGATATTTGTTTTATTTTCACGGAATGGCAAGAAATCCGGCAATTTGACATCCGGCAATATGCTGATTTAATGAAAACGCCGCTTGTATTGGATGGGCGGAATTGTTACAGTCTGGACAGCGCGCGCGAGGCGGGAATCATTTATGAGTCGATCGGCCGCGAGCCGGTGTGCCCGGCGGAGGTTCGCCGCCGGCTGCGGGAAAACGCGGATGTGCGGAATTGCTAGCGAACGAGGAGCAACGCCCGCCCTTTCCTGGCGGCAGCAAATGCAATCACAATAACGCTGACGAAGCGGAAACGAAGTCGAACAATTTGTATATATCGGAAAACTAACCCGCATATATTTTTTATGATAGGCAAAAAGTTGATTAGCTGGGGTTAATCAATAGAAATTCAATATAAAATATTTTGAGATTCATAAAATAGTCAATAAAGCCGCCAGCGAACAAAATCGGACAACCAACCTGGATTGAAAACCTCACGAAAATGATCGGCGCAAGCTTTAAATTTTAAAAAAGGTCAAGTTCTCTTTATTGGATGAATTTGTGAACTCGGCTGCCGGAAAACGAAATCGCTTTTTGCACTTACGCGAAGGGACTGATGGAGAAATTAGCGTGCAAATTTGGCATTTTTAGCTTTTCATTCGCCATGATCTCGACTTGTCGCCAAAAGAACGCAATACGCTATTTCTGAAATTTAATCTTGAAAATGGGGTCGACTATAAAAAGGATTTCTCGTATTCTTATAAAGGTGACATAGATTGTTGTCATGTGAAACGATACTTTGAAGGGAAAGGAATGCTCGCAATGGATATTATCACGATTATAAAAGCGATCATTTTAGGAATGGTCGAAGGATTAACGGAATTTGCCCCTGTTTCCTCAACGGGCCATATGATTATTGTCGATGATATGTGGCTGAAATCGCAGGAATTTTTAGGAAAATATGCAGCAAACACGTTTAAAGTCGTCATCCAGCTCGGCTCGATTTTGGCGGTCGTTGTCGTGTTTAAAGAACGCTTTATCGACTTGCTTGGGCTGCGTGGCCGCCATCGCGATGGACAGCCGCGCCTGAAGCTGATGCAAGTGATTGTCGGACTCGTTCCGGCAGGAGTATTAGGGGTGTTGTTTGAGGATTATATTGACGAGCACTTATTTTCAACTGCAACCGTGCTGATTGGATTAGTGCTTGGAGCGCTATTGATGATTGCTGCTGATGTATTTGCCAAAAAGGCGCCGAAAGCGCAAACGGTCGACCAAATTACATATAAGCAGGCGCTTATCGTTGGGCTCATTCAATGTTTGTCGTTATGGCCAGGATTCTCTCGTTCCGGTTCGACGATTTCCGGCGGGGTGCTGGCGGGAATGAGCCACCGCGCCGCGTCCGATTTTACGTTCATCATGGCTGTACCGATTATGGCCGGGGCGAGCGGACTGTCTTTACTGAAAAACTGGCAGTATTTTACGATCGACGCTCTGCCATTTTTCATCGGTGGCTTTATTAGCGCGTTTGTGTTCGCGCTCGTTTCGATTCGCTTTTTCTTAAAGCTTATTAACCAAATCCGCCTCGTGCCGTTTGCCGTTTACCGTATCGTCTTGGCGCTTGTTATTTACATCGTGTATTTCTAAGATGATTTCGTAGACGAACTGTTTGCCCGATGGACGCATTCCATCGGGTTTTTTATGATCAAGTACTAATGTTTGTGTAAAATCCAACTCCTAGTTTAGTGAACTTATGTCTCCAGAAAATAGAACCGCCTTGTGTCCGTTTCTTTTTACACAAATTCCTGGATTTCATCTGTTTTTATTCCAACAGCCCAAGCTTCATCGCTTTGACAACCGCTCCGACCCGTGAGTCGACATCCAGTTTTCGCAGAATGGAAGATACGTGATGTTCGACCGTTCTTTTACTGATGTTTAACAGCTCGCTAATTTCTGCATTTGTCCTATCCTCGGAAATGAATTGGAGAATTTTCAATTCTATTTTTGTGAGAGGGGGATGATAATTGGATAATCGGTCAATCGGAAAAGATTTGATTCCTACATGGCTTTGCCTAATGGCATTGGCCAATTCAAAGACGGAATTTTCTTTTGTCACAAACGCATAAGCTCCAGCTTCATAAGCGGCGTGAATGTATTCGTCATAGTCATATCCTGATAAAATAACGACTTTGCATGTTGGATATGTTTCAGCTTTTGAAATGGATAAGCAGGAAGATCCTGAGTTTTTGGTGAATGGTGTAGCCATTCTGACTACTTATCCCGGAGCGGGAAGCGAAAAGGTAGAGCAATTGGTTACAAATGTGCTGGAGAAGAAAATAAAAACGGTTTCTGAAGTACAAAACATGGAGTCTTTTTCGCTTCCGAATGTATCCACCTTGTTTGTGACCTTTAAAGAAGGAAATAATCTGGAAAAAGCGCAACAAAAAGTGAAGGAACAGGTGGACCAGGCGAAAAGGTTTTTACCTGAAGATGCAATGGAACCTCGATTTCCTTATTCAAGGAGAACGAAAAGAGGGAAAACGCTGGACTTTTGAACTTTTCCTCCCTCCTCCTTGTCCGATCTGCCCGGCTTGTTTCGGACGGACAATCAAAATGTCATCGAAACGAAAACAATGGATTCATGGCTATACGAATAACATCGGTCTATTTTGGGTTAAGCTTTTCATAGAAAGACGACGCTGCCAAGCTTGTTCTCTGACGTTCACTGTTTTTTATCCGAGGCTTCCGTCTCACAGTATCGCGACGGAATCTTTTCAATATTGGGTCGCCCAGTTATGCATTGGGAAAACGATTCAAGAAGTCGTTCG
Organism: Parageobacillus sp. KH3-4; assembly: GCF_022846435.1. NCBI lineage: Bacteria > Bacillati > Bacillota > Bacilli > Caryophanales > Anoxybacillaceae > Parageobacillus > Parageobacillus sp. KH3-4. The sequence continues at coordinate 3,601,009 of NZ_AP025627.1, read as the reverse complement.
CTTGTTACAACTAACCTATACAACGGTAGAATGCTGGTTTTATCAACATGCCACGGCTCTTTTACCAACATCGAATCCTACAGTAGTATGTGTGGATGAATTATAAGCCTTCATTTCACAACACTAATCATGTATAATATATACAGAAGCTTCGTATAAATAAAATAAGACCAAGGGTGCTGCAACACCCTCGGTCCTGCAATGGAGCGGTTCCCTACAAGGGGGATCGGCAGCAGAGCGGAAATAATCCACCCGTAGCTCCGGCAACTCAAGGGTGAATGTAAGACAGTATGGAAACGATAAAACTTGCGAAAGTTATCGCAAATATTAACGCTTCAAACACTGTCACGGCGTCATCCCCTTTCTGCATATAAAGGGGTACAATGCCGCCCACCCTTGAGTTCTCCCGCACTATTTTCTTTCTATTCATATATTAACAACTGTTGAAGACGGAAGATAATTAAGGTTTATCTTCTGTTTTTTTGTCGGAAAGTAGATGCCTTGTAGGGCATCTTTTTTATTGTGTATGGATGTTTAATCAATATGATGCTATTGGCTATACATCCCTTTTCTCCATTCGCCAAATCCCAATAAAAGAGAAGATACATATGTAAAAAGTGGAGGCCAAGTAAAATAAGACTAAATGAAAACGGTTATCCAAACCTTTTAGATGGATGGGATCCATTGCTATTGCCGGATAAGAAAGCGGCCATATATAACCGATTTTTAATAAATACAATAATATTCCTAAAAATGTAAATCCAACACCTATTCCTACCGGTACAGAGAAGCTTTTCATGGACGTAGACAATAAAAGTTGAAGGGGTGCAATTGCGATGGTGCCAATCCATCCGTGAAAAATCCATTTGATAATAGTGAACGGTATAAAGCCCGGGAGTCCCATTAATTTGCCTATGAGTGCATAGGCTGCTAATAAAAAGATTTGCGTTATGAACGAAAGGAAAGCAATCATCATAAGCTTTGATATATAAATGTCTTTTATCGATATAGGCATTGAAAGAAGTTTATTCCAATTGTTCCCTGTAAATTCGCATCTACAGATTAATGAGCTGTAGATGCCAATGAGAATAGGGAGCAGAAACATGCTGTAAAGCATGCCGACTTGCGTCCAAGCTTTTATCCATTCATTTTCTCCATGGTGTACAAGTACTTCTTTATTTGCTTGAAAGTTCAACAGTCCTAACACGGCACAAATGAGCGGTACACATATCATGATAAGCCAAACCTTTGATCTCTTTAATTTGAGCAATTCAGAAGCAAGAACGAATCGGATAGGCATCAATCAAATCCCCCTAGTTAATATCTTTTCTTATAAAATGATTTAAGCTGAGTAGAATCAAAAATATTCCGATGATTAAACTTAAATACAGATTAGAGAGGAAAGAAGGATTGTATTGGTAATTCATATGGCCATCTATCATTTTAAAAGTAATTGGGTTGGAAATAGCGGGATATGTCCAGATCAATAAACGGCTCACCGGGAACATTTGGCCAAAATAGCCGAGAAATGATCCGATCATTCCCGATGCTAATGCAAAGGCTTGATTTTTAATGATCAAGGATATCCATAGTTGAAGAGCCACAATACATATACTTGATGCCATCGATGCAAATACAAACTTTATCGTTAAGATAAAAGGGAACGAGCCAGGGAAATCTAAGATCTTTCCAATGATTATAGTGCTAAGAAAGGAAATGCAGGCAGGTATTAGCAATAACACAAAACTTACAATTAGTTTACTGAAATACACAGAAATTTTGTTGATCGGAGTGGCCAACAGCAATCTCCATGTATTTTCCTTATGTTCTAAATCGATCAACCGTGATACAATAACCGCTATGATCATAGGAAAAAACAGGCCGTTAAGAACGCCAAAATTTAGTATTAAATTTTCCCAAGTAAGAAACTCTTGTTTCGCTTTTGCGGTTAAAGTGAACACCCAAGCGATTTCTAATAAGTGCATCAAACTAATAACAAGCACAAACTGTTTTCTTTTTAACTTAAGAAATTCACTTTTTAATACCGATAACATCACAGGCTTCCTCCCTTGCCTGTAAGCTCAAGGAAAATATCTTCCAATGTGCGCCGTTCTTCCTCGATTCGATAAACCGATATATTGTTTGTTACGATGAGCTGATTCGCTTGGGCAATCTTTTCATCATCGCAGTCATGGAATACTAAGCATCCATTTTTTATCGTGGAAATAATATGATTATTCCGCAAAATCCGATAGCTTTCGGCGAGATGGCTTACTCTCATCTTTACTGTTGATTGGCTTTTTCGCAATTTCTCTATTTTATCTTGAAAAATAAGGGTTCCTTTTTGAATAATACCGACTTGGGTAGCAATCTGGTCAATTTCACTAAGTAAATGGCTGGAAATAATCACAGTCATGCCATATTTAGAAGGTAATTGCTTAATGAGCTCGCGTATTTCTTGTATTCCGGCCGGATCTAATCCATTTGTAGGTTCATCAAGAATTAAAAGTTTTGGGTAAGCTAAGAGAGCAGCAGCGATGCCCAGCCGTTGTTTCATGCCTAACGAATAGGTTTTGACAAGCTTGTCCTTTTGCCTAGTTAGCCGCACAATCTCCAATACTTCATCAATATTTCGCTTTGGGACGTTCATAAGGCGGCGAAGCACTTCTAAATTTTCATAGCCGGTTAAATGCCCGTAGCAAGATGGCGATTCCACTAAAGATCCAATTTGTTTCAGGATGCTTGTTCTATGGATGTTTATATCTTTGTTGAAAATGTTGATTTTTCCCTCGGTCGGTTTTACTAGACCTAAAAGCATTTTTAGTGTGGTTGTTTTTCCTGCGCCATTTGGCCCTAGGAAGCCGTAAATTTCGCCTTCTTTTACTTTTAAATTTAATTGTTTCACGCTAAAATGGTCTCCGTATTTTTTGGTAAGGTTTTGCGTTTCTACAACATACTGAGGCATATGGCTGTTTTCCTCCTTTAGGTGTGGTGCAATGTCAACTATACATAATCTTGTTTAACTTTCTTTTCACATTACCTTAAGATTTGCTTAATAAAAAAAGAGGCTGATTCAAAAGGTCGCTGAATCGACCGTTTTGAAATCAGCCTCTCCTTTTGTATTATTGGATATTTGTCAAGAAAATTTTTTTAAAATGATTGTTGTTGTTGTCCCTTTTCCCCATTTGCTTTGCACATGAATTTCGCCGCCGTGAGCATGAATAATTTGTTTCGCAATCGCTAATCCTAGGCCTGATCCTTCGGTATTTTTCGTATTACTGCCTCTAAAGTAGCGATCAAATAAATGCTCTAATTCTTCTTCCGGAATGCCTCGGCCATTATCTTCGACAAAAATATATACTGCATGTTTATCATCTTTCACACCGATTTTTATATGCGTGCCACTTGAGTTATGAACAATCGCATTAACAATGATGTTATTTAAGGCTCTCTGGATTAGCTTTTCATCTATTTTTAATATTAAAGAAGCGCTGTTTGCAAGGAATTCTATATTTTTATCTTGGTACGCGGGATTATTTACGTATGAAATGATTAATTCCCTTAATATCTTTATTATATCTGTATCTTTTTTGTTTAACGGGAGTATATCGTTTTTCAGCTGATATGTCAGCTTTAGATCGTCTATCAGTTTTTCTATATAAAGAGATTTTGACTCAATAATTTTGGCGTATTTCGTTCGTTCTTCTGCGGTAAAGTGATAATTTTTGTCTGCCAATAATTCACTGTAGCCCTTAATGGAAGATAAAGGAGTTTTTAAATCATGGGTGAGATTGGTAATCCATTCCTCTCTCATTTTGTCCAGTTGTTTTCTCTTTTTATCTAATTCTTGCAAATTAGTAGATAGCTGTTTTAACCCTACAAAAACGTCTTTATATATACCTTTGTTTATACTTTTCTGTTCATATACTCCTTTAGACAAATTTGTGATATTATCCATCATCATCCATACGGGTTTGGCCATATACTTAGCTACTCCATAAGCAAAAAATAAAACACATAGGATGGCAGCGCTAATGAGCATGAGAACCCCGTAAGGATAGAAACTAAACAAATGGTTAAAATTTAAGTAAATGAAAAAGCGTGAAACTCTTTCATAAGGAAACGCAACAATATAGCTCCATTTTTCGTTATTTTTTTCGAGTTCGCTCACGAAAATGGTATATCCATTTACCGAATATTTGTATAAAAAGACAATGTCTTTGGCTGTGTAGTGCTGCTTTGCCTTCTTTGGCGTATGAGCGTTATAAACGACGTTTCCATTCTTGTCTACAATTTGCATCCAAGCTTTATTTTGCGTGAGTATGCGCTCTCCTTCTTTAGTGAGATAAAAATTGCCGTTCATCCACTGGATCTGTTTTTTAAAGTTTAACGTAATCTCTTCAGGGGAAGATTCCTGATGGTTCCATTTATTATTGTAAAAGACGAAATAAGTAACGATAGCTACTTGCACGATGAATACTGTCAACAGCAGTCCAATAATAGAAGCGATATATAAAAGCGTGATTTTCCATTTCATACCCACTATTCCTTTGTCTTTAATTTATAACCTAGTCCTCTAACAGTGATTAAATATTTTGGATTAGAAGGATCATCTTCGATTTTTTCTCTTAAATGTCTTATATGCACCATAACCACATTGTCGCTTCCATAGTATGCTTCGTTCCAGACCGCTTCATATAAAGAGGATTTACTGAATACTTGATTTGGATGTTTTGCTAAAAATAATAGAAGCTGATATTCCGTTGCAGTCAAAGAGAGGGGATTATCGTTTTTTAATACTTCTCCGCTTTTTTCATTAATGGTGATGTCACCAAAGCGATATAATTTTGAACGACTAGATTGCAGCTCTCCTCTTAGATATTGATCACGCCTAAAAAATGCCTTCATGCGGTAAGCAACTTCTTTCGGACTGAACGGTTTTGTAATATAATCATCCGCTCCAATGCTTAAGCCAACAATGCGATCGACATCTTCTTCCCGAGCTGACAGAAAAAAGATAGGCACCATGGTAAAGGATCTAATTTCTTGACAGACACGAAACCCATCTATATCCGGAAGCATAATGTCGAGAACAATTAAATCTGGCTGAATACTCTTGCACATCTCGATTCCTTTATATCCAAGAGAGGCTTTGTATATGTAGCGGAATCCTTCTTTTCTTAGCACAATTTCCAGCAAGTCTAAAATTTCTTCTTCGTCATCGATGATTAGTATTTTTTTTGATTCTATGTATTTAGCATCAACAAGCAATATGTTCGCCTCCCTACGATTTAGGCGTGATGTTTTATTGCCAAGGCGCGACAAACCCTTTGTAGTAAATTTTACATTATATTATAGTTATTTTCATTATCTTCCAAAAAATAAAAGGGGATTAAAAACATATTTGTAGAAAATAATAATGTACGCCAAAATGCTGTTATTGATTGTGGATCTTACACATCCATATTTTCCGAAAGCAAATTTGCGGAAAATACGATGTTTTTTTCTTAATTTATTTGATACAGTGAAGGTGAAGCCGACCAGCTTGATAAAAGAATAATTAGAAAGAAAAGGATTGGTTCATTAACAACCTTTGGATATATTTCTTCATAACAGCCGCAAAACTTGACAAGAAAAACGCTCTCCTCTATCGAAAGGCGAGCGTTTAACCGTACCACTCTACTTGTTTACATGGAAACCAGCTCTTATGGATAACGGGGAATATCCCCGGCAACGCCCTATTAACCGAAAATGTTTGTTATGCAACTATCATGTTGTTATTATGAAAGAACGCAGACATTTTTATAATATCGGAATGAATTCTCATACAACATCAAAATCAAACGATGGAGGGGAAGAATGTTAAAGAAGTTCATGAAGCGCAAAGTTATGTACGTTTTTCTGTTTCTGTTTATTTTTGTTTATATCAATAACAGCAATTTTTTTGTTGAAAAACGAACCGGAAAACCTCTCCTTCTTGCACATCGTGGGCTTGCTCAGACATTTAGTATGGAAGGGATCACAGGTGAAACATGTACAGCCAAGCGAATATACCCACCGGAACATCCTTACTTAGAAAATACCATTCCTTCTATGGAAGCTGCCTTCGCTGCAGGGGCTGATATCGTTGAATTTGATGTACAACCAACGAAGGATGACCAATTCGCGGTGTTCCATGATTGGACTCTTGAATGCCGTACAAACGGTAAAGGAGTTACAAGGGAACATACCATGGCAGAATTAAAGTCATTGGATATCGGTTATGGATATACAGCCGACAACGGAAAAACGTTTCCGTTTCGTGGAAAAGGAATAGGGCTCATGCCATCGCTTGATGAAGTTCTTGCTCATTTTCCGAATCGTTCGTTTTTGATTCACGTCAAAAGTAATGACCCACAAGAAGGTGTACAACTTGCGCAATTTCTGTCGAAACTTCCTAAAAAGCAGCGCTCTCAATTGACGGTATATGGCGGGGATAAACCGATTGCTATGTTAAAAAAACATCTCCCAAACCTTCGAGTTATGTCAATGGCTACGATGAAGAGTTGCATGCTTCCTTATATAGCTGTAGGTTGGACAGGATATGTACCATCTGCATGTGAGAATACACAATTGCATATTCCAGAGAAAATAGCTCCTTGGTTGTGGGGATGGACGGATAAGTTTTTAAATCGAATGGAGAATGTGGGTACTCGTGTTATTGTTGTAGCAGGTGATGGGCAATGGTCAGAAGGTTTTGATACAGTTGAGGATATTAAACGACTACCTTCTAACTATACAGGTGGTATATGGACTAATCGGATTGATCGAATAGCTCCTTTACTTCAGAAACAAAAAGAATAGCAGGAGCTGTATTTGAAAAGCAAAAAAACTGTTTCAAATATTTAAAGAAGCATAATGGCATCCGCGTTTTTACGGATGCCATGTCTTTTTTACTTAATTTTTCATTGTTTCCTCAATCAGCGTCAACAACTTTTGCAGCGCGTCTCCCGCGTCGGACCGCTCCATGTTTTGCCGGTAGCGGTCTTTGTTTTGGTAAAGATGATAAATGGCGTTGCGCAGCGATTCGCTCGTTAAGTCTTCTTCCATCAGCACCTCGGCGTAGCCTGATTTTTTGAAAGAGCGGGCGTTTAAAATTTGGTCGCCGCGGCTTGCTTCTTTGGAAAGGGGAATAAGCAGCATCGGCTTGCGCAAGGCGAGAAATTCGAAAATCGAGTTTGCGCCGGCGCGCGATAAGATGATATCGGCCATCGCCATCAGATGCGGGAGCTCTTCATCCACGTATTCAAACTGCTTGTATCCTTTTACGTTCGCCAGTTTGGCATCGATATTTCCTTTCCCGCAAATGTGGATGATTTGAAAATCGGCAAGCAGCGTTTGCAAATTGGCGCGCAGCGTATCGTTAATCCGTTTCGAGCCTAAGCTTCCGCCCATAGCGAGAAGAACGGGTTTCCCTTTTTCAAATCGGCAAAGTGCCCGCCCTTTATCGGCGTTTCCTTGTTTTAATTGTTCGCGTACAACTGCGCCGATGTACATCCCTTTTTCTTCTTTGACATGGCGGAGTGTTTCCGGGAACGTAACGCAAATTTTTGTCGCAAACGGCATCGCGATTTTATTCGCAAGTCCCGGAGTAATATCAGATTCATGGATGATGGCTGGAACGCCATTTAGCCACGCGCCGATAATGACAGGAACGGAAACGAATCCGCCTTTCGAAAATATGAGGCTCGGTTTTTCTTTTTTGATAATCCAGTATGCTTGCAGCGTGCCTTTGAGGACTTTAAATGGATCTTTAAAGTTATTCCAGTCAAAGTAGCGGCGCAGTTTTCCTGTCGAAATCGGGAAATAAGGCACGCCTTCCACTTTGGAAATAAGTTCGCGCTCAATGCCTTGATGGGAACCGATATACGCGATGTCCCAGCCTCGTTCTTTTAGCTTTGGAATGAGCGCCAAATTGACCATCACGTGCCCCGCTGTTCCGCCGCCGGTAAGAATAATTTTTTTATTCAACGTCATCACCTGTCTTTTTTGGGCATCATGCCATTTTACATTTTTTTAGAAACCATTATTGGTGAATTTCGTATTGTATTATAGCAAATACTTGACGCTTCGGGTGCGGAAACATGAAAACTTCACACAGATGAAGCGCCATCAAGGCAATATTACGTTTCATTTCGCTTTTTTATAGCAATTTTTTATCATTTTCTTTATTTATTTTTATAAAAGTGCGATATGATATTATGATCTTTGTTGAGAAATATAAAATGGAAATTTCTTATATAAAACGAATAGATTGCAATTTTCTGTTTTCAAAAAAAGAGAGTACTGGTAAAGTACAAATAAGAGGTGAAAACGATGCTATGGATCGTTTTGGTTGTTGGAGCAATGATATTGTACGGCATCGTTCCAACTGTGCTGATTCGACAAGCGAATTTCCGCGTTTATCGCAAAGGAGCGCCATCGGGAATGATTGCGTTAACGTTCGATGACGGCCCCGACCCATATTACACACCGAGATTGCTAGATTTATTAAAAAAATATCAAGTGAAGGCAACCTTTTTTGTTGTCGGAAGAAAGGCGAAGCAATACCCTTATATTGTGAAGAGAATGCATGATGAAGGCCATGAAATCGGGATGCATAACTATCGCCATATTAGCAATTGGTTCATTTTTCCGCCGTTTTTAGGAAAAGGTTTGCGAAAATCAGCAAATATTATCGAACAAATTACGGGAACGCGGCCGATCTATTACCGTCCGCCTTGGGGGCATTTTAATTTGTTTACCCCGTTTTTGCAAAAGAAATATCCAACGGTGATGTGGACTTCTATTCTTGGTGACTGGAATGTAAAGGTTGGCGCGTTGGAATTGTTTAAGCGCCTGAAAAACAGCGTGGAAGATGGAGCGATTATCGTTCTCCATGATAGCGGAACAACGTTTGGCGCTGACGAACTGGCGCCGGAACAAATGTTGGCGGCGTTGGAATTGTTATTGAAAGAAGAAAAAGCAAAAAATATGCGCTGGGTGACGATTACAGATTTGCTGAATGCGCAAACTAATAAACGGATTTCATTATAATAATGGGGGATGGAATGGATACAGAGATTCTTTTTTCATATGTGCAATCATATGGATATGTGATTATTTTTCTATTTCTGTTTTTTGGCGTTGTCGGCATTCCCGCTCCAGAAGAGAGCTTGCTCTTTTTTCTCGGGATTTTCATTGCCAAGCAGCAATTGTTATGGGAATATTGTTTTATTGCAAGCTGGGGCGGTGTGGTGGCGGGGATGGTCATCGCCTACGGCATCGGCCGCTTTTTAGGGGCGCCATTTATTAAAAGGTATGGAAAGTATATCGGAATCAAAGAGGAAAAATGGGAGCGAACAAGAAAGTTGTTCCATCGACAAGGAAAGTGGGTCATTTTGTTCGGCTATTACGTTCCCGGCGTTCGGCAAATTTCCCCGTATATGGCTGGCGTGATCCGCTTTCCTTTCCGTTCGTTTTTATTGCTTGCCTCCGTTGGCGCGGCGATATGGACGATCCCTATTATCGTTGCTGGGATGTTGCTTGGCCGGCATGTGCAAATTCCGCTCATTTATTTTCCAATGTTCGGGATTGCCGCATTTTTGCTGTTTTTGCTTGGGATGTGGGTCGCGCAACGATTTCGCAAAAAATCTTTGGAAAATTAAAGGGAGCCAACGATGATGAAGATTCTTGTATTACCGTTGTTCCAAATGAGTACGGGGCATCACAAAGTCGCGGATACGTTGATCGATTTCCTGCAAAGGCAGTTTCAAGATATATGCTGCAAAAAAATAGACTTTTTAAGCTATTGCAATGAATTTATGGAAAAAATTGTTTCAGAAATGTATTTACGGTGGATTCGCTCTCATCCAGCTTCCTATCATCGCGTTTATAAGACGTTTATGTACCCTGATTTTCATTGGCTGGAATTCGTTTCGCTTGAACCGTGGCTGCCTTATTTTGAGAATAAAATGAAAAAATTGTTGGAGAAAGAAAAGCCAACGCTCATTATTTGCACTCATTCGTTCCCATCGCGCATTTTGCAACGGCTAAAGCGGAAAAAGGCGACTCAAACGCCGGTAATCAACGTATATACGGACTTTTTTATCAATAGCGTGTGGGGAAAACGGGACATCGACTACCATTTTGTGCCGCATGCGGACGCAAAACGGGAGCTAATGGCGAAATATCGTATTGATGAAAAGCGGATTATTGTGACAGGCATTCCTGTTCATGAAGCGTTTATGGCTAAGCATTCCGAGGCGAAAGGAAAAAGGCGTCCGTTTCATTTGTTGCTAGCGGGAGGAAACCAAGGGCTAGGCAATATTATTGATTTTTTTAAGAAAATGGAATACTCCCGCTTGTTCCGTTATTCGGTATTATGTGGAACAAATAAAAAGTTATATGATGAAATTGCGAGCTGGAAGCATCCACATATTCGCCCTTTTTCATACATATCTAGCCCGCAAGAGATGAACCGCTTGTATAACGAAGTGGATGCGGTAATTACAAAGCCGGGCGGCGTTACGGTCAGTGAAGTGCTGCATAAACAATTGCCCCTTTTTACCGTTGGTTATTTGCCTGGCCAAGAACAAATTAATTTGCAATATCTTGAAAAACATGGATTAATTTATAATTTGACAGGGCATTGCTATTACGAGCGAAAAATCGCGCATGTATTAACGGATGAAATCGAAAAAAACCGCTTTTATCGCCGGGTGAATGAATATTTTTCCCAGATTGAAAAAACGGCACAAGACGCGTTAAAAGAGATTGTTGCGATGCACCAGAGACAATACCACGCTTTATGGAAATAGCGGTTTCACCATCTAACGGACTGGTTAGATGGTGTTTTTGCTGTTTTCCAAGTGGCAAAACAGCCTGTATTGCTCATATAAAATTACCATACGATTGTACTTGAAACGTGTTAAAATAAAAACTATGGTAAACAAAGAGGAGGAGCTTTAATGAAAACGAGAGTTGGGATTTTATATGGCGGAAAATCGCCTGAACATAACGTATCTTTATCAACGGCGATGGCGGTGATGAATGCCATCGATAAAAACAAATTTGATGTCATTCCGATTTATATTACGACAGAAGGACAGTGGATCAAAGGAGAGCGGTTGACCGGGCAAGTAACCGAAATAAAACAATTGCAGTTTCAGTCCGAGGCAAGAGCCATTATACCGGTGGCGTTGAATCAAACGCCGGCAGCTGTGAACGGGAAAAAGCAGGAGGAAGCGGCGGTCGATGTCATTTTTCCGTTATTGCACGGGCCGAACGGGGAAGATGGCACAGTGCAAGGACTGCTTGAACTGCTTAATATTCCTTACGTTGGAAACGGAGTGCTTGCTTCCGCTGTTGGCATGGATAAAGTGGTGATGAAAAACTTATTCGCGCACGCGGGATTACGCCAAGCGAAATACGTGTGGTTTACGAAACGGGAATGGAGTAAAAATGAAGAAGCGGCGTATGATAAGGTGGAACAAGCGCTGGGGTATCCTTGTTTCGTCAAACCGGCGAATGCGGGATCAAGCGTCGGAATTACAAAGTGCAAACGGCGTGATGATTTGAAAGCGGCTTTTGTTGAGGCATTTAAGTACGATCGCAAAATTATTGTGGAGGAAGCGGTTGTGGGCCGCGAAATCGAAATTGGCGTCATTGGTAACGATGATCCGATTTGTTCCGTTGTCGGAGAAATTGTCCCGAAAAAAGAATTTTACGATTATCAAGCGAAGTATGAAGACGATGATACGGAATTGATTATTCCGGCGGACGTTACAAGCGAGCAGTATGAAACGATAAAACAAATGGCGGTTACCGCGTTTAAGGCACTTGATCTTTCGGGGCTTGTGCGGGCTGACTTTTTCTTAACGGAAGATGGAGAAGTGTATATTAATGAAATTAATACGATGCCTGGGTTTACACCGTATAGTATGTTTCCTTTGTTATGGAAACATAGCGGCATCTCCTATCCGGAACTGATTGAACGCCTCGTACAGCTGGCGATCGAACGACATGAAGAAAAGCAAACGATCACGTACACGTTTGAGAAATAAAAATGAAGGTGAAAAAAGATGATCACTCGTACATTGCGCGAGATACAGTCGATGGCAGATGGCCGCGGGCTGGCGAATGAGTTTTTGGACATCACGGTTCATGGAGTTTCGACGGATACGCGAACAATTCAACAAGGAAATTTATACGTTCCGTTGAAAGGAGCCAAATTTAATGGGCACGCGTTTGTCCAAGACGCGCTGGATAAAGGTGCGAGCGCTGTGCTTTGGTCGGAAACGGAAGGAAATCCGCCGAGAGGAGTGCCGGCGATTATCGTGGATGACACGTTGCGCGCGCTCCAGCGTCTTGCCCATCGGTACCGCAAGCAGCTTTCAGCAAAAGTCATCGCCATTACCGGAAGCAACGGCAAAACAACGACGAAGGATATGGTTGCGGCATTATTGGCAACCACCTATAAAGTGCAAAAAACAGAAGGAAATTTAAACAACCATATTGGCGTGCCGTTGACGCTCCTTCGTTTGGAAGAAGACGTAGAAATGGCCGTCGTCGAAATGGGAATGAGCAATTTTGGCGAAATCGAATTATTGTCCAACATCGCCGAGCCAGATGCGGCGATTATTACAAATATTGGCGAGTCCCATTTGCAGGAATTAGGTTCGCGCGAAGGGATCGCGCAAGCAAAATTAGAAATTTTGTCCGGCTTAAAGAAGAACGGCCTTTTCGTTTATTACGGAGACGAGCCATTGCTGGCAAGCCGGGTTTCCAGCTTGCCGCTGCCTGAGCATGTTTTGACGTTTGGGCAAGGAAATGAAAACGATTATTATCCGGAGTCGGTACATTTGCAGGCGAATGGCATGGTGTTTACCATCCGGCAGGCGACCAATCGATCTTTTTTTCTGCCGATTTTAGGAAAGCATCATGTATATAACGCATTGGCTGCGATCGCTGTAGCCCGCTTTTTTGACGTAAGCTGGGAGAACGTGCAAGAAGCGCTTTCGCAATTGCAAGTAACGCGCATGCGCATGGAAGTCATCGAAACGAAGAAGGGCTGGACGATTATTAACGACGCGTACAACGCCAGCCCAACATCGATGAAAGCAGCTTTGCAATTACTTCAAGAATTGATGGGATATAAGAAAAAAATTGCCGTGTTGGGAGACATGCTGGAGCTTGGCGATCGGGAAGTGGAGTTTCATCAGAAAATTGGCGCGATGCTGCGTCCGGAAATAGTCGATTATGTATTTACGTATGGGACGTTGGCGCGCCATATTGCGCTTGCAGCGCGGCCGTTCTTTCCAGACGGGCGCGTGAACGCTTATGAAGATAAGCGGGCATTGGCGAATGATTTGCTCGCGGTTGTTTCCCCCGGAGATGTGATTTTGCTGAAGGCGTCGCGCGGCATGAAGCTGGAAGAACTGCTTCCTGATTTGCAATAACGATATCGTTGTGTAAAATGAAAACAACAGTAAAAAATAAAAGCGGCGTGTTTGATCGCCGCTTTTCAATTTTCCTGCAATGGTGATGACGATGATCGGCTGTCTATGTATACATGGATTTACGGGAAGCCCTAATGAAGTTGCACCGCTGGCGGAATATTTGCACAAACGGACGGACTGGATGATTAAAGCCCCGACACTTCCCGGACATGGCCAGCGCCTTCAGCTAAAAGGGATTACTTACGATCAGTGGTTTCAATCGGCGGAAGAAGAATTGCAAGCGTTGATGGAAAAATGCGAAACGGTTTATGTAGTCGGTTTTTCGATGGGCGGAGTTATCGCGGTGTATTTGGCGGAAAAGTATAAGATTGACAAGCTCGTGCTCTTAAGCGCCGCGTTTTACTATGTCAATCCGCGCCAACTAATAAAAGACATCCGTGAAATCGTTCGCGACGGGTGGCGGAGTTTTCGTGAAAATCCGCTTTTTATCCGCTATAAAAATAAAATTTTTGCGACGCCGCTTACGGCGATATTAGAGTTCCGGAAATTAGTGAACGAAGTCCGGCCGCTTTTGCCTCATGTTCACGTTCCGGTATTGATCGTGCAGGGAGAAAAAGATGGGATCGTTCCGCCCAAAAGCGCCCGTTATTTATACGAGAGGATTGGTTCGTCGAAAAAGAAGCTGTTGTTTTTGCCCGCTTCTTATCATCACGTCTGCCATGGTCCAGACCGGCACGTATTATTTACCGAGGTAGAAAAATTTTTGTTAGAAAATGGTAATTATTGAAAATGGCAGATGAAAATGGTATGATAACTGTCAAATATTTTTATTCGATTCATTTTGGATCGTAAGGAATTTAAAGGAGTTTGAATAACATTGACGACATTTTACGAATTAGGATTAAGCAACGAATTGATGAAGGCGATTCGCCGGATGGGGTTTGAGGAAACGACCCCGATTCAAGCGGAAACGATTCCGTTGAGCCTGCAAAATAAAGATGTCATTGGACAGGCGCAGACCGGCACCGGAAAAACTGCCGCTTTTGGCATTCCGCTCGTCGAAAAAATCGATGTAACAAACGAGGCGATTCAAGGCCTTGTTGTGGCGCCGACACGAGAGCTGGCAATTCAAGTATCGGAAGAACTTTATAAAATTGGCGCAGTCAAGCGCGTTCGCGTGTTGCCGATCTACGGCGGGCAGGATATTGGACGGCAAATTCGCGCGTTGAAAAAACGCCCGCATATCATTGTCGGAACTCCTGGGCGAATTATTGATCATATCAACCGTAAGACGCTTCGCTTAGAAAACGTGCACACCGTTGTGCTCGATGAAGCGGATGAAATGCTTAATATGGGGTTTATCGACGATATTGAGGCGATTTTAAGCAATGTCCCTGAAAAGCGGCAGACATTATTATTTTCCGCAACGATGCCGGAGCCAATCCGCCGCATCGCCGAGCGGTTTATGAATGAGCCGCAAATTGTGAAAGTCCAAGCGAAGGAAATGACAGTTCCCAACATTCAACAATATTATTTGGAAGTGCAAGAAAAGAAGAAGTTTGATATTTTAACGCGCTTATTAGACATTCAAGCGCCGGAATTGGCTATTGTTTTCGGACGTACAAAACGGCGCGTCGATGAATTGGCGGAGGCGCTCAATTTACGCGGATACGCTGCTGAAGGAATTCATGGAGATTTGAGCCAAGCGAAACGGCTATCCGTTCTTCGCAAATTTAAGGAAGGCTCGATCGAGATTTTAGTCGCTACCGATGTAGCAGCGCGCGGATTGGATATTTCCGGTGTGACGCACGTCTATAATTTTGATATTCCGCAAGACCCGGAAAGCTACGTTCATCGTATCGGCCGCACTGGCCGTGCTGGAAAAACAGGCGTAGCAATGACGTTCGTTACGCCACGGGAAATTGGGCAGCTTCATAATATTGAGCGCACGACGAAACGGAAGATGGAGCGGATGAAACCGCCGACGCTGGATGAAGCGCTTGAAGGACAGCAGCGTATCGCGGTGGAAAAGCTAGTGGCGACGGTCGAAACCGAAAATCTTTCCTTTTATAAACGTGCAGCTGAAGAATTGCTGGAAGAGCACGATTCCGTATCGCTTGTCGCTGCGTGCATTAAAATGCTGACAAAAGAGCCCGATACGACGCCGGTGCAATTAACCGAAGAGCCACCGCTTCCGGTAAAACGGGAGAAAAAGCGCGCAAACCGCCCAGGAAGCCAACGGGAGCGTACAAAAAAACGGCGCGTTGCTCGTTAAAAAAACGGTGCAACAAGCGCCGTTTTTTATTTAAGATTTTTTTAGATGAACCGGTCGCCTGTTTTTGCAACATTGCCAAAAACATTGCGCGTGCACGAGGCTTGATAAAAGAAATGAAGATAGCTTCCCAACACTGCTGTGTTCTCCATGTTGGCCGCGGAGATGTTGATAAAGAAGAAGCGATTAAACAATTTTATTTTCATAACTGTGGCATATTACAAACGAGCAGCAACAAATGATTATGTTAGAATGATGTCAAACGACATTAGCGAATGAAAAAAGGTTTTTGCCGATGTAGATGGGAAGAAATAAACGGGGCAATGATCCCCCCTCCTAAAAAGCCGAACAGGTGGGCGGCCACGTTCGCATCGGGAGCGGTAAATGCGATAAATAGACTAATACATAATACGGCAAAAAGAAGACGGGCGTGCTGTGCTTCGATGATATCGCGGCGAAATGTGACCAAATATCCGTACATGCCGAACAAGCCGAAAATCGCCCCGGAAGCTCCGGCGTGGCTGTACATCGCTGGCAGCAGAAAAAATGTCGCAACGTTGGCAAATATCCCGCTTCCTGTATAAAGAAGCAGAAATTTGCCTTTCCCTAACATTTTTTCTAAAGCGGGGCCGAATAAAATAAGAGAAATCGAGTTAATAATCATATGTTCAAACCGTACATGCAAAACGAGCGGGCTTATGAACCGCCAATACTCCCCTTTTTTTATGGCGGCGTTAAAGCCGATCATTTTTTCCCATAACGGTTCGGCGATAGGAATGCGTAAAAAAAACATGAACCAGATCAATACGTGAAGGACAACAAGAATGGAAACGACAGGGTAAAACCGAAAAAATGCATGGGCGTTTTCCATACGCACAAACATACACTTCTCCCCTTGTATTGGTTTATTAAAATGTATGTACGAAGTAGAAAGGATAGAAGAGGAATGATTATCGGAGTTGGCATCGATATTGTGGAGTTGGAACGGATCGAACAGCTAATAGCGAAAAATGAAAAATTTATCGATCGGATTTTAACGGAGAAAGAAAAAATGATTTTTTCCCAATTATCGCCGAAGCGCAAAGTAGAGTTTGCCGCAGGGAGATTTGCGGCAAAAGAAGCATATGCGAAGGCGGTCGGAACAGGGGTCGGAAAAAATGTATCGTTCCATGATATCCAAATTATGAATGACGATCACGGAAAGCCGATCGCTATTTCTGATATGGAGAACTGCCGCATCCATGTTTCGATCTCTCATAGCCGTGATTATGCGATTGCTCAAGTCATTATTGAACGCTTGTCATAGCTAGTCTGCATATTCCCCTAAATTGCCTCATATATTGTAATGGACAAATGGAAATCGATATGAGGCAAAGGGGTTGAAACGATGAGGGGCAACGTGTTTAGCGTGTTTCTTTGCGCCGTACTGCTTGTCGCTTTAGCTGGTTGCGGGGCAAAATCGCAAGAAGACGTGATGAAAGCGCTAGATGAAAAGATGGATGAGATGACAAGCTATCAAGCAGAAGCGAAAATGACGTTTCAGACTGGCGATAAGCCGCAAGTTTATGACGTCGAAATTTGGTATAAGCATCCTTCATACTACCGGGTCAGCTTAAAAAATGCCGACAAAAATCAAAGCCAGATGATTTTGCGCAACGATGAAGGTGTTTTCGTTTTTACTCCGGCATTAAACAAAAGCTTCCGTTTCCAAAGCGATTGGCCGAAAAACAGCAGCCAAGCGTATTTGTACGAATCATTAGTGAAAGACATTTTAAGCGATTCGAAAGCGAGCTTTAAAGCGACGAAAAAGCATTATGTATTTGAGACGAAAACAAACTATCCGAACAGCAGCATGATTCCAAAACAGGAAATTACGTTAAACAAAAAAGATTTATCTCCGGTATCCGTCAAAGTGATGGATACGGATCGGAACGCTTTGTTAACCGTACGATTTTCAAAAGTTGAGTTTAATAAAAAGTTTGATGATGATGCGTTTGATACGTCCAAAAACATGACCGGCGCCCGCTTAGAAGTGCCGACGATGGCCAAAGCGGAAGGCCAAGCGCTTGAAGTAATGTATCCAGTCGATTTGCCAGAAGGAGTAAAACAAGTGGAGGAAAAAGAAGTTGCTGCTGAAAACGGAAAACGGATTATTATGACATTTGGAGGCGAAAAATCGTTCACATTAGTCGAAGAGAAAGCAGAAGTGCTGCCGGCGACGAGCACTCCAACACTTGTCAATGGCGAGCCGGTCGATTTAGGGTTTGCAATCGGCGCGCTGACGGATCAGACTCTTACTTGGTCGTATAAAGGGGTCGACTTTACGCTTGCTTCTACGGATTTAACGCCGGACGAAATGGTGATGGTTGCTCGTTCCGTGCAAGGAAAAGCGACGAAATAGATGACGTTGTGCAGGCCCGCAAGTTGCCGGGCCTGTTTTTGATTTATGAAAAAAATCAAATCGACGCTAAGCACGTATTTCCTTTATTGTCTTTTAAGTGGTAAACTAAAGGAGATGGCATGTTTCATCTTATCGAGACGGGAGTAGAAGTGAGTCAACAGACGTTTCATTATTTTCATCCATTTTGATAGACGAGGAAGTGCAGCGAGATATGACCAATGTGTTTTACCGAGATACTTGGGCAGAAATTGATTTAGACGCGATTTACTATAACGTTTCACAACTGAAAAATTTTTTGCAAAACGACGTCCGCATCATGGCGGTGGTGAAGGCGAACGCCTACGGCCACGGTGATGTGCAAGTGGCCAAAACCGCGCTCGAGGCGGGGGCCTCTTATTTGGCGGTAGCGTTTCTGGATGAAGCGCTTGCGCTGCGAAAAAGAGGAATTGACGCTCCGATTCTCGTGCTGGGCGCTTCCCGACCTAGCGATATTAATGTCGCCGCAAAGCATCGGATTGCGCTTACCGTGTTTCAGACGGAATGGATTGAACAAGCGGCGGATTTTTACAGTGAAACGGTACCGGTTTTGTTTCATTTGAAAATGGATACGGGAATGGGGCGGATCGGGGTGAAAGAGGAAACGGAAACGAAGCGCCTCATTGAACAAATTGACCGCCATCCGTATTTTTCGTTAGAAGGAGTTTATACCCATTTTGCCACGGCCGACGAAATCGACACGGACTATTTTTCTTTTCAATACGATAATTTTTTGCGGATGCTTGAATGGCTTCCGTATAAGCCGCCTCTGATTCATTGCGGGAACAGCGCGACGACGTTGCGGTTTCCGGATAAAGTGTTTAACATGGTGCGCTTTGGCATTTCGATGTATGGACTATCTCCTTCGCCGGAAATAAAACAATATTTGCCATATGAGCTAAAGGAAGCTTTTTCATTGCATAGCCGCCTTGTTCATGTGAAAAAGCTGAAGCCGGGAGAAAAGGTAAGTTACGGGGCGACGTATACGGCGGAAACAGAGCAATGGGTTGGCACAGTTCCAATTGGATATGCGGACGGCTGGTTGCGTAAACTGCAAAATTTTCATGTACTTGTGGATGGAGAAAAAGCGCCGATTATTGGAAGAATTTGTATGGACCAGTTGATGGTCCGCCTGCCAAAGCGGGTGCCAGTTGGAACGAAAGTGACCTTGATTGGTCGTCAGGGTGATGAATATATTTCTGTTGATGATGTTGCGCAATATCTCGATACGATTAACTATGAAATTCCTTGTACGATCAGTTATCGTGTTCCCCGTATTTTTTTCCGAAATAAGAGTATAATGGAAGTGAGAAATCTTGTTTATGTATAAACTGCAAAATTTTTCAGAAGATAATGAGCAGAAAGCACAGAAATGACTTTGCACTGTGTTTATTTAATGGTATTATGAAATGGAAGCAATGAATCGGCTGCAGTTTGTGGAGGTGTGTATTCGTGTCGGAATCTAGCGCAACAACGGAAATCGTCGTTCGTTTGCCTCAAGCACTAGTAACGGAATTGGATGTGCTTGTGAAACAAGAGAACGGCAACCGCAATGATCTCATTTATCAAGCAACTAAAATGTACATTCGCGAACGGAAAAAACGGCAAATCCGCGAGGCGATGAGACGCGGCTATATGGAAATGGCGAAAATCAATTTATCTATTGCTTCAGAGGCGTTTCTTGCAGAATATGAAGCCGACCACACCGTTGAACGTTTAGTTAGCGGGGGGTAATGCTTTGATTGTTAAGCGTGGCGACGTTTATTTTGCGGACCTTTCCCCGGTAGTTGGCTCGGAACAAGGAGGCGTTCGTCCGGTATTAGTCATTCAAAATGACATCGGAAATCGGTTTAGTCCGACGGTGATTGTGGCGGCGATTACAGCGCAAATCCAAAAAGCAAAGCTGCCGACGCATGTCGAGATTGATGCAAAGCGTTACGGGTTTGAGCGGGATTCTGTTATTCTGCTAGAGCAAATTCGGACGATTGATAAACAGCGGCTGACAGACAAAATTACTCACTTGGACGATGAAATGATGGATAAGGTGGATGAAGCGCTGCAAATCAGTTTAGGACTTATAGATTTTTAAATAGCGGCGCCCGAAATATATAAACTTGCTGTTAAAGCGAGTGCACCGTGCCACCTATCGCCTCCGTTTCATAAAAAGTGGTGGGTAGTTTGCTATGCGCAAAAAGGGCAGGTCGCAAGCATCGATCTGTCCGACTATTTTATAACGATTCATGCAAAAATAGCTGCATCATTGTAGCTATTTTTATTTTTCGCATATGGAGGGGTCATGGGGTTGTTAAACAGAGAAGCGTTGATGGACTTGATAGCGAATGAATTGCAGTTGTCCGCCAAACAAGTTAGCAACGTGATTTCCCTTTCTGAAGAAGGAAATACGGTGCCGTTTATTGCCCGCTATCGCAAAGAGATGACGGGTGCCTTGGATGAGGTGCAAATTCGCGATATTTTAGAGAAATGGAATTACTTGCAAAACTTAGAGCAGCGCAAGGAAGAAGTTCTTCGCCTTATTGATGAGCAGGGAAAGCTGACGGACGAGCTAAAAAATGCAATTATCAACGCCACGAAACTGCAGCAAGTGGAAGATTTGTACCGTCCTTACAGACAAAAACGGCGCACAAAAGCAACCGTCGCAAAGGAAAAAGGGTTAGAGCCGCTTGCGGAATGGTTATGGGCGTGCCCGATGGCGCCGCGGCCGGAAGAAAAAGCGTTGGAGTTTATTAATCCGGACAAGGAAGTGCCTACCGCCGAAGAGGCGCTTCAAGGAGCGAAAGACATCATCGCCGAAAAAGTATCGGATGATGCCCAATTCCGCCAATGGATCCGCCAGCAGACGTGGAAAAAAGGTGTCATCGTATCGACAGTGAAAGAGCCTGAAAATGATGAGAAAAAAGTATATGAAATGTATTACGAGTATGAAGAGCCGGTGCACAAGATCGTTCCCCATCGTGTGCTGGCGCTCAATCGTGGTGAAAAAGAAGGGGTGCTGCGCGTTTCCATTCAAGCCCCGGTGGAAGATATTATGGCATATTTGCAAAAGCGTATTATTACAAATCGGCAATCTCCTGCTGCCGTTCTTCTCGCCGAAGCGATTGAGGACGGTTACAAACGGCTTATAGAGCCGTCGATCGAGCGCGATATTCGCAATGAGTTGACCGAAAAAGCGGAAGAGCGGGCGATTCATATTTTTGCGGAAAACTTGCGCAAGCTATTGCTTCAGCCGCCGCTAAAAGGAAAGATCGTTCTTGGCATAGATCCTGCTTATCGAACAGGATGTAAGTTAGCGGTCGTTGATGAAACAGGAAAATTGCTGAAAATCGATGTCATTTATCCTCATCCGCCGCAGCAGCGGATAGAGGAAGCGAAGAAAAAATTGATCCACGTGATCGAAGATTATAATGTCGAGATGATTGCCATCGGGAACGGGACGGCGTCAAGGGAAACGGAGCAATTCGTGGCAGATACATTAAAGCAAGTGGACAGAGAGATTTTTTACCTTATTGTCAATGAAGCGGGAGCGAGCGTCTATTCTGCCTCCGACCTTGCCCGCCAAGAGTTTCCGGATTTGCAGGTAGAAGAGCGGAGCGCAGTTTCGATCGCGCGGCGCGTACAAGACCCGCTCGCGGAACTGGTGAAAATTGATCCAAAATCAGTAGGAGTTGGCCAATATCAGCACGACGTTTCGCAAAAAAAATTAGCGGAATCGCTGCGGTTTGTCGTGGAAACGGTTGTCAACCAAGTTGGTGTCAACGTCAACACCGCCTCTGTTTCTTTATTGCAATACGTATCAGGCCTTACGAAAACAGTATCGGAAAATATTGTGAAACGCCGCGAGGAACAAGGAAAATTTAAAAACCGTGAGGAATTAAAAGAGATACCGCGTCTTGGCGCTAAAACATATGAACAATGCATCGGCTTTTTGCGCATTGTTGACGGAGACGAACCGCTCGACCGTACGCCGATTCATCCAGAGCGGTACGAAGAAGTGAAAAAACTGCTGCACCAACTTGGCTTTACAACCGAACATATTGGAAGCGAAGAACTTCGCCAAGCATTGCAATCTCTTTCCATTTCCGACACGGCTGCCGAACTTGGCATCGGAGAATTGACATTGCAAGACATTATTGACGCTTTAGTCCGTCCGGAACGCGATCCCCGCGACGAGCTGCCGAAGCCATTGCTGCGAAAAGACATTTTAAAAATGGAAGATTTAAAAGAGGGAATGGAATTAGAAGGTACGGTGCGCAATGTCGTCGATTTCGGGGCGTTCGTGGATATTGGAGTGAAGCAAGACGGACTTGTCCACATTTCAAAATTAAGTAAGCAATATGTACGACATCCGCTTGATGTTGTATCTGTAGGTGATGTCGTAAAAGTATGGGTTGACAACGTCGATATCGATAAAGGAAGGATTTCCTTATCCATGATTCCACCGGAAGAATCAGAAAAAACACTGCCTTCATGAGCAGTGTTTTTTCTGATAAAAAAACCAGCATTGATTTAGCAATTTGATTTGGTAGCGATTTTTTTCATAATAGGCCCGTCTCATTTGATTTTTTAACCATGTTGGCATGGCGGTTGACCTCCCGCAACAAAAAGGTTCATATATAATGTATGTATCGCTAGTCTGTCCTGTTCTAAAAAAAAGTAAGGAGCAACGAAAATGAAACAAAGTGATTTGCAACGTCTTGTCGAAAAAGTATCTTTGCAATTTTTTCAAAAACCTTTTAAACATACAGCGACATTCAATCCGCGCCTGCGAACGACAGGAGGACGTTACATATTACAAACTCACAACATCGAACTGAACAAAAAGTATTATGAAGTGTTTGGGGAAGAAGAACTTATTGCTATCATTAAACATGAATTGTGTCATTATCACCTTCATTTAGAAGGAAAAGGATACCGCCATCGCGACCAAGACTTTCGCGATTTATTGCGACAAGTTCAGGCTCCCCGCTATTGTCGTCCCCTTCCACAACAAGCGCGCCAAAGAACAAAAAAGGTGTACGTGTATGTTTGTTCCGATTGCGGTATAAAATATAGACGGAAAAAGCGGATAAATACAGACAAATATGTTTGCGGGCGATGCCATGGAAAACTAATGTTGGATAACGAGAGGGATAGGGGAAACGAGCAGGCTTTGCCATAGCTTCATTTTCATACATTGCCGTGAAAGAAGCTTTTTGCAGGTGAACGTAAAAATTGGTCGAATCCTATTGTTGTGTAAAATCCATCCCTCAGTCCAGCAAACTTGGATCTTCGGAAAATAAAACCGCTTTTTTTCAGTTTTTTACACAAATTCAGGGACTTAATCCGAAAATTTTTGTTCAAAAAGTGTTGACAGCTATTCTTTATATATGCTAAATTATAAAAGCCGTCGCTAAAAGGCGATGAATGATAAATGAAAAACAAAAGCCATTGACAACTATCTATTCGCTCAATATAATAATGAATGTCGGTTGTGCAAGTCTATTATTTTAATTTAAATAATAGAAAGTTGCAATAAAAAGCAATTTCTAGTGATATGCATCGTTTCTCTAAACGTGCGATAAGTTGCCCTGATGCTGGCGCTTTTGGAATCGCTAGCCGGGAAAGGGATGGATTGATAAGTAGTTTGATTTATTCCGCAATAGCTCAGCGGTAGAGCAACCGGCTGTTAACCGGTAGGTCGTAGGTTCGAATCCTACTTGCGGAGCCTTGGAGAAGTACCCAAGTGGCTGAAGGGGACGGTTTGCTAAACCGTTAGGTCGTGTCTTTACGGCGCGCGGGTTCAAATCCCGCCTTCTCCGCCACTTTTCGATATATTTTATCCGTGGCCCGTTGGTCAAGTGGTTAAGACACCGCCCTTTCACGGCGGTAACACGGGTTCGAATCCCGTACGGGTCACTGTGAATGGGTGTTGGGAATATAAAGCACCAACCCCATTTTATTGATGGTCCCGTAGTGTAGTGGTTAACACGCCTGCCTGTCACGCAGGAGATCGCGGGTTCGAGTCCCGTCGGGACCGCCATTTGGGTATGTCATTCATATACATTGGGCTATAGCCAAGCGGTAAGGCAACGGACTTTGACTCCGTGATGCGCTGGTTCGAATCCAGCTAGCCCAGCCATGAGCCATTAGCTCAGTAGGTAGAGCATCTGACTTTTAATCAGAGGGTCGGAGGTTCGAATCCTCCATGGCTCATTTTTGCGGGTGTGGCGGAATTGGCAGACGCACCAGACTTAGGATCTGGCGCCTTACGGCGTGGGGGTTCAAGTCCCTCCACCCGCACTTTAATGGATACGCGGTCGTGGCGGAATGGCAGACGCGCTAGGTTGAGGGCCTAGTGGGGGCAACCCCGTGGAGGTTCAAGTCCTCTCGACCGCATAAAAATTATATATTTGATATATTTGCGCTCGTAGCTCAACTGGATAGAGCGTCTGACTACGGATCAGAAGGTTAGGGGTTCGAGTCCTCTCGAGCGCGCCATTCGGGAAGTAGCTCAGCTTGGTAGAGCACATGGTTTGGGACCATGGGGTCGCAGGTTCGAATCCTGTCTTCCCGATTTATTTCACTAGCATAAACATGCGGGTGTAGTTTAGTGGTAAAACCTCAGCCTTCCAAGCTGATGTCGTGGGTTCGATTCCCATCACCCGCTCCATATCATTTTTATGATGTTCCTTGAAAACTGAACAAAACGAAGCGTCCACATAGAAAAGCGAAGGCGACTGATTAGCCCCGACAGGCACTGGAGGGCTCGCGAGGAGGCGGTTGCCGCCACAGCGAGACCGAAGCGTCCCGAGGGGCTAGGAGCCGGAGCTAGACAATAAGAAAAGCGGAGGCGCCTGGCACCTTGGTGTCGGCGCTGAAGCTGAAGTTAAGCCAATCCACTTTCTTTTTGGAGAGTTTGATCCTGGCTCAGGACGAACGCTGGCGGCGTGCCTAATACATGCAAGTCGAGCGGACCGGGCGGAAGCTTGCTTCTGCTTGGTTAGCGGCGGACGGGTGAGTAACACGTGGGTAACCTGCCCGTAAGACCGGGATAACTCCGGGAAACCGGAGCTAATACCGGATAACACCGAAGACCGCATGGTCTTCGGTTGAAAGGCGGCTTCGGCTGCCACTTACGGATGGGCCCGCGGCGCATTAGCTAGTTGGTGAGGTAACGGCTCACCAAGGCGACGATGCGTAGCCGGCCTGAGAGGGTGACCGGCCACACTGGGACTGAGACACGGCCCAGACTCCTACGGGAGGCAGCAGTAGGGAATCTTCCGCAATGGACGAAAGTCTGACGGAGCGACGCCGCGTGAGCGAAGAAGGTCTTCGGATCGTAAAGCTCTGTTGTTAGGGAAGAAGAAGTGCCGTTCGAACAGGGCGGCACGGTGACGGTACCTAACGAGAAAGCCCCGGCTAACTACGTGCCAGCAGCCGCGGTAATACGTAGGGGGCGAGCGTTGTCCGGAATTATTGGGCGTAAAGCGCGCGCAGGCGGTCCCTTAAGTCTGATGTGAAAGCCCACGGCTTAACCGTGGAGGGTCATTGGAAACTGGGGGACTTGAGTGCAGAAGAGGAGAGCGGAATTCCACGTGTAGCGGTGAAATGCGTAGAGATGTGGAGGAACACCAGTGGCGAAGGCGGCTCTCTGGTCTGTAACTGACGCTGAGGCGCGAAAGCGTGGGGAGCAAACAGGATTAGATACCCTGGTAGTCCACGCCGTAAACGATGAGTGCTAAGTGTTAGAGGGGTTACCCCTTTAGTGCTGTAGCTAACGCGTTAAGCACTCCGCCTGGGGAGTACGGCCGCAAGGCTGAAACTCAAAGGAATTGACGGGGGCCCGCACAAGCGGTGGAGCATGTGGTTTAATTCGAAGCAACGCGAAGAACCTTACCAGGTCTTGACATCCCCTGACAACCCTGGAGACAGGGCGTTCCTCCCTTCGGGAGGACAGGGTGACAGGTGGTGCATGGTTGTCGTCAGCTCGTGTCGTGAGATGTTGGGTTAAGTCCCGCAACGAGCGCAACCCTCGCCCCTAGTTGCCAGCATTCAGTTGGGCACTCTAGGGGGACTGCCGGTGACAAACCGGAGGAAGGTGGGGATGACGTCAAATCATCATGCCCCTTATGACCTGGGCTACACACGTGCTACAATGGGCGGTACAAAGGGCTGCGAACCCGCGAGGGGGAGCGAATCCCAAAAAGCCGCTCTCAGTTCGGATTGCAGGCTGCAACTCGCCTGCATGAAGCCGGAATCGCTAGTAATCGCGGATCAGCATGCCGCGGTGAATACGTTCCCGGGCCTTGTACACACCGCCCGTCACACCACGAGAGCTTGCAACACCCGAAGTCGGTGAGGTAACCCGCAAGGGAGCCAGCCGCCGAAGGTGGGGCAAGTGATTGGGGTGAAGTCGTAACAAGGTAGCCGTACCGGAAGGTGCGGCTGGATCACCTCCTTTCTAAGGACATCATCGTGAAAATAAAGTGGACGCGGAGTTTTGTTCAGTTTTGAAGGAACATTGGTTGTTCCTTCAAATGCTTTGCGCCTGCGTCTATGAACGGATGCAGGAGAAATCAATTGGTTCCTTGAAAACTAGATAACCGAAAGGAAGAAGCCGGGAAGCGAAGGCGGCGAAGATAAAGCCGGGTTTCGCATGGTTAAGTTAGAAAGGGCGCACGGTGGATGCCTTGGCACTAGGAGCCGATGAAGGACGGGGCAAACGCCGAAACGCTTCGGGGAGCTGTAAGCAAGCGTTGATCCGGAGATGTCCGAATGGGGGAACCCACTGCCCGTAATGGGGCAGTATCCATACCTGAATCCATAGGGTATGGAGGGCACACCCGGGGAACTGAAACATCTCAGTACCCGGAGGAGAAGAAAGCAACCGCGATTCCCTGAGTAGCGGCGAGCGAAACGGGAACAGCCCAAACCAAGAGGCTTGCCTCTTGGGGTTGTAGGACCACTCAGATGGGAGTGACAAAGGAACGGGGTAGACGAAGCGGTCTGGAAAGGCCCGCCAGAGAAGGTGACAGCCCTGTAGTCGAAACTTCGTTCCCTCCCGAGTGGCTCCTGAGTACGACGGGACACGGGGAATCCCGTCGGAAGCAGGGAGGACCATCTCCCAAGGCTAAATACTCCCTAGTGACCGATAGTGAACCAGTACCGTGAGGGAAAGGTGAAAAGCACCCCGGAAGGGGAGTGAAAGAGAACCTGAAACCGTGTGCCTACAAGTAGTCAGAGCCCGTTGATGGGTGATGGCGTGCCTTTTGTAGAATGAACCGGCGAGTTACGATGACGTGCGAGGTTAAGTCGAAAAGACGGAGCCGCAGCGAAAGCGAGTCTGAATAGGGCGCATAGTACGTCGTCGTAGACCCGAAACCAGGTGATCTACCCATGCCCAGGGTGAAGGTAGGGTAACACCTACTGGAGGCCCGAACCCACGCACGTTGAAAAGTGCGGGGATGAGGTGTGGGTAGGGGTGAAATGCCAATCGAACCTGGAGATAGCTGGTTCTCCCCGAAATAGCTTTAGGGCTAGCCTCAAGGGAAGAGTCTTGGAGGTAGAGCACTGATTGAGCTAGGGGCCCTCATCGGGTTACCGAACTCAGTCAAACTCCGAATGCCAACGACTTATCCTTGGGAGTCAGACTACGAGTGATAAGATCCGTAGTCGAGAGGGAAACAGCCCAGACCACCAGCTAAGGTCCCTAAGTGTACGTTAAGTGGAAAAGGATGTGGAGTTGCCCAGACAACCAGGATGTTGGCTTAGAAGCAGCCATCATTTAAAGAGTGCGTAATAGCTCACTGGTCGAGTGACTCTGCGCCGAAAATGTACCGGGGCTAAACGTACCACCGAAGCTGTGGGATGACCGATGGTCATCGGTAGGGGAGCGTTCTAAGTGCGCCGAAGCGAGACCGGAAGGACTCGTGGAGCGCTTAGAAGTGAGAATGCCGGTGTGAGTAGCGAAAACAGAGGTGAGAATCCTCTGCACCGAAAGCCTAAGGGTTCCTGAGGAAGGTTCGTCCGCTCAGGGTTAGTCGGGACCTAAGCCGAGGCCGAAAGGCGTAGGTGATGGGCAACAGGTCGAGATTCCTGTACCACCTCCTCACCGTTTGAGCGATGGGGGGACGCAGGAAGGTAGGGCGAGCAGGCTGCTGGAATAGCCTGTCCAAGCGGTTAGGCCGCCAGATAGGCAAATCCGTCTGGCAACAAGGCGGAGCCGTGATGGCGAAGGGACCTTTGGTCCCGAAGTCCCCGATCCTACACTGCCAAGAAAAGCCTCTAGCGAGGTGGGAGGTGCCCGTACCGCAAACCGACACAGGTAGGCGAGGAGAGAATCCTAAGGTGCGCGGGAGAACTCTCGTTAAGGAACTCGGCAAAATGACCCCGTAACTTCGGGAGAAGGGGTGCTCTCTTGGGTCTCAAGCCCGAGGGAGCCGCAGTGAAAAGGCCCAAGCGACTGTTTATCAAAAACACAGGTCTCTGCGAAGCCGAAAGGCGAAGTATAGGGGCTGACACCTGCCCGGTGCTGGAAGGTTAAGGGGAGCGCTTAAGCCGCAAGGCTGAAGGTGCGAACCGAAGCCCCAGTAAACGGCGGCCGTAACTATAACGGTCCTAAGGTAGCGAAATTCCTTGTCGGGTAAGTTCCGACCCGCACGAAAGGTGTAACGACTTGGGCACTGTCTCAACGAGAGACCCGGTGAAATCATACTACCTGTGAAGATGCAGGTTACCCGCGACAGGACGGAAAGACCCCGTGGAGCTTTACTGCAGCCTGATATGGAATTTTGGTATCGCTTGTACAGGATAGGTGGGAGCCTGGGAAGCCGGAGCGCCAGCTTCGGTGGAGGCGGCGGTGGGATACCACCCTGGCGGTATTGAAATTCTAACCCGCACCCCTTATCGGGGTGGGAGACAGTGTCAGGTGGGCAGTTTGACTGGGGCGGTCGCCTCCCAAAAGGTAACGGAGGCGCCCAAAGGTTCCCTCAGAATGGTTGGAAATCATTCGGAGAGTGCAAAGGCAGAAGGGAGCTTGACTGCGAGACGGACAGGTCGAGCAGGGACGAAAGTCGGGCTTAGTGATCCGGTGGTTCCGTATGGAAGGGCCATCGCTCAACGGATAAAAGCTACCCCGGGGATAACAGGCTGATCTCCCCCAAGAGTCCACATCGACGGGGAGGTTTGGCACCTCGATGTCGGCTCATCGCATCCTGGGGCTGTAGTCGGTCCCAAGGGTTGGGCTGTTCGCCCATTAAAGCGGTACGCGAGCTGGGTTCAGAACGTCGTGAGACAGTTCGGTCCCTATCCGTCGCGGGCGCAGGAAATTTGAGAGGAGCTGTCCTTAGTACGAGAGGACCGGGATGGACGCACCGCTGGTGTACCAGTTGTCCCGCCAGGGGCACCGCTGGGTAGCTATGTGCGGAAGGGATAAGCGCTGAAAGCATCTAAGCGTGAAGCCCCCCTCAAGATGAGATTTCCCATCGCGAAAAGCGAGTAAGATCCCTCGAAGATGACGAGGTCGATAGGTCCGAGGTGGAAGCGTGGCGACACGTGGAGCTGACGGATACTAATCGATCGAGGACTTAACCAAGCGGAAAAACGGAAGCCGCCCAGCGAAACGGTTTCTTCCGAACGGACGGTTATCTAGTTTTGAGGGAACGAATCCCTCTTGACAAAAGAGATGATTGAAATATAATAATACCTGTCAGAAATACTTGCCTAGTGACAATAGCGGAGAGGAAACACCCGTTCCCATTCCGAACACGGAAGTTAAGCTCTCCAGCGCCGATGGTAGTTGGGGCCAGCGCCCCTGCGAGAGTAGGTCGTCGCTAGGCTATTATTATGATTATATATTGCCGGGGATGGAGCAGCGGGCCTAAGCTTCGGTGAATCCGCTGCGAGTTGTCCCGACGCATGTAACATCGCTGAATAAGCTAGAAGAGGAAGGGACAACGTATAATTATTCCTTATCTATCGTCGCGGGGTGGAGCAGTCCGGTAGCTCGTCGGGCTCATAACCCGAAGGTCGCAGGTTCAAATCCTGCCCCCGCAACCAATAATTGGTCCCGTAGTGTAGTGGTTAACATGCCTGCCTGTCACGCAGGAGATCGCGGGTTCGATCCCCGTCGGGACCGTTTAAATTTGGATAAAGCTTTTATGTTAAAAACGAAACAACCGATGTTTCGTTTTTTACCCTTAGGAAGTGGCTTCCTAAGGTTTTTTTATTTTTTGACTGAAATGGGCAGCTAACTTTTGTTGTTTTTGTATGTCTATTGTCAATTCATTGATGTCATATGGCGAACTCATCCTTCATGAAGATTAACAAAGAGTTTTACTCATTAGAAAAATGGTATGGATGTTTCTTTATTGAATGGGAAAGTG
Organism: Parageobacillus sp. KH3-4; assembly: GCF_022846435.1. Taxonomy (NCBI): domain Bacteria; kingdom Bacillati; phylum Bacillota; class Bacilli; order Caryophanales; family Anoxybacillaceae; genus Parageobacillus; species Parageobacillus sp. KH3-4. The sequence continues at coordinate 3,570,442 of NZ_AP025627.1, read as the reverse complement.
GTAACAAGCGGCAATAATATGATAAAATTTCAGAAGCGAAGGTTATTATTATAAATGCAAAGGTGGAACGTGATGGAACGCTATGAACTGATTGTGCGCTCTCCTGAGGAAACGATGCATCTTGCGGCAAAATTTGGAGAAAAGCTAATGGAAAAAGATGTCATTACGTTAGAAGGGGATTTAGGCGCGGGGAAGACGACGTTTACAAAAGGGCTGGCCAAAGGACTAGGAGTAAGAAAAACGGTTAGCAGTCCTACCTTTACGATCGTCAAGGAATATAAAGGCCGCCTCCCTCTTTATCATATGGATGTGTATCGTTTGGAAGATACAATGGAGGATCTCGGTTTTGACGAATATTTTGACGGAGACGGCGTGACTGTCGTCGAATGGGCACATCTCATCGAACCGCAACTGCCGCCGGAAAGACTGAATATTTATTTGTTTCACCATGGCAATGATGAACGAAAATTGGTAATTGAACCAATCGGAAAACGATATGAACAGCTATGTAAGGAGATTTTAGAGTCATGAAAATATTAGCGATCGATACATCAAATGTGGCAATGGGCGTCGCGTTAGTGGAAGAAGATATCGTAAAGGGAGAAATAGTGACAAATATAAAAAAAGACCATTCCGCGCGTTTAATGCCGGCGATTCAGTCTTTATTAAAAGATTGCGGCGTGTCTCCCCACGAACTAGGGTTAATTGTCGTCGCGAGAGGACCGGGATCTTACACGGGAGTGCGCATCGGGACAACGATCGCAAAAACGTTGGCGTGGGCATTGAAGATCCCAATTGTAGGTGTGTCCAGCCTTGAAGCGTTGGCGGCAAACGGAAGGTATTTTTCCGGTGTCATTTCCCCATTTTTTGATGCGAGAAGAGGGCAAATTTATACAGGATTATATCGTTATAACGACGGTCAGCTGGAATGCATAGAAAATGACCGGATCGTTTTGGCTGATGAATGGGCGCGCAAACTGCAGGAAAGGCAGGAGAGAGTGTTATTTATCGGATCCGATATCGCGTTGTATAAGGAAACATTTCAGCAACAACTTGGCGGTTTTGCACAATTTGCACCGCCATCGTTACAGCTGCCTCGCCCAGGTGAGTTGGCGTTGCTCGGAAAAAATAAAGAAAAAGAGGACGTTCATACTTTTGTGCCTAATTACGTTCGCCTTGCTGAGGCAGAAGCAAAATGGCTTGCCAAGCAAAAAGGGGAAAACAAATATGGGGATGAAAATTCAGTTTCGCTCAATGACCTTAAATGATATTGATGCAGTGTTGCAAGTGGAGCATGCCTCTTTTACGGTCCCTTGGAGCAGAGAATCGTTTTATCATGAACTTGTTTATAATCGTTATGCTAAATATATCGTCATGGAACATAATGGCCGCATCATCGGCTATGCGGGAATGTGGGTCGTGATTGATGAAGCACATATTACAAATGTAGCTGTATTGCCTGAATATCGTGGCAAAAAATTAGGGGAAGCGCTAATGCGCAAATTGATGGAAACGGCGAAACAACTCGGCGCCGTTACGATGACGTTAGAAGTTCGGGTTTCTAACCATGTGGCCCAATCTTTATATCGAAAATTGGGGTTTCTTAATGGCGGAATCCGCAGACAATATTATCCGGACAATTTAGAAGATGCTCTTGTAATGTGGGTGAAATTAGCATGAATCATGACATATATGTACTTGGAATTGAAACGAGCTGCGATGAAACTGCAGCGGCAGTAGTGAAAAATGGGACAGAAATTTTGTCCAACATCGTCGCTTCACAAATGGAAAGCCATAAGCGCTTTGGCGGAGTCGTTCCAGAAATCGCCTCGCGCCACCATGTCGAGCAGATTACGGTCGTTATTGAAGAAGCGATGAATGAGGCTGGCATTTCATTTCAACAGTTGAGCGCTATTGCGGTAACGCAAGGCCCGGGATTAGTTGGCGCGCTTTTAATTGGTGTGAACGCGGCGAAAGCGTTAGCATTTGCCTATGGTCTTCCTCTTGTAGGCGTACATCATATCGCCGGACATATTTACGCGAATCGCCTTGTCGCGGACATGAAGTTTCCGTTATTGTCGCTCGTCGTTTCTGGCGGACATACGGAACTTGTGTACATGGAGGAGCATGGCAAGTTTCAAGTTATCGGTGAAACTCGTGATGATGCAGCGGGAGAAGCGTATGACAAAGTGGCGAGGGCGCTAAACCTCCCTTATCCAGGCGGACCGCATATCGACCGTCTGGCACATGAAGGGAAGGTGACGATTGATTTGCCACGGGCATGGCTGGAGGAAGGGTCGTATGACTTTAGTTTCAGCGGATTGAAATCAGCGGTATTAAACACGCTCCATAATGCGAAGCAACGCGGGGAACATGTCGATCCGAAAAATATGGCAGCCAGCTTTCAAGCGAGCGTCATTGACGTGCTTGTGACCAAAACTGTCAATGCGGCAAAAGAATATAATGTGCGTCAAGTGCTGCTTGCGGGTGGAGTCGCAGCAAATAGAGGCTTGCGAGCGGAGTTGGCGCGAAAAATGGCCGAATTGGACGATATCGAGTTAGTCATTCCGCCATTATCGCTCTGTACCGACAATGCAGCGATGATTGCAGCGGCAGGAACCGTTTTGTTTGAACAAGGAAAGCGCGCTGATATGGCATTAAATGCCGATCCAAGTTTAGAATTAGCATAAACGTTAGCGAAAGGACTTCTTTCCAGGAAATTCTTGGAGGAAGTTCTTTTTTATAGAACGAAACGAAAGATTATTTTGAATGTTCGTATAATAGAAACAAAGATAAATTTTTTATCAAAAAAATAATCGGTGTGAATATATTTATCCACAAATTGTGGATATTGTGGAAAAACAGAAATAATCTTGTTTTATTAAGGAGAAAATAACCACAAATTTTCCCCAATAAAAGCGGAATTTTTTGTGGATAATGTGGAAAAGTCGGTGAATAACTCGGATTACGGGAAAGGAATTGGGGATAACTTTGTGGGTATGTGACTAATTAAAAAACATCCACGGTTGTACAAACACGCGGATGTTTTTTGCCCATTATTATTCTAATGTATGAAGTGTTTCCCATTCTTCCAGTAATTTTTCTAATTTGTCCTTCATTTCTTCATTCTCTTTTGTTAATTGTTGTACTTTTTCGTGATCTTGGTAAATGTTCGGATCGCATAATTGCTCGTCGATATGCGCGATTTGCTGTTCTAATTCACTAATTTCTGTTTCAATCTCTTCAATGCGCCGTTTGCGCTGCCGTTCTAGTTTTTTCGCCTCTTTTTCCTGTTCGTAGCTAAGTTTCGATGATGATTCTTCATAAGAGCGGTCTGTTCGTTTCTCGGAAGCGAGGCGCTGTAGCTCAAGCATTTCCGCTTTTTTTGCGATATAGTAGTCATAGTCTCCTAAATACTCGGTAATCCCGTCGCTAGAAAGTTCATATATTTTCGTGGCGATTCGGTTAATAAAATAGCGGTCGTGCGAAACAAATAAAATAGTTCCGGGATATTCGATTAAGGCGTTTTCGAGCACTTCTTTGCTGTCTAAATCAAGATGGTTTGTCGGTTCGTCGAGAATAAGGAAATTCGCTTTTTGCATCATTAATTTGGCAAGCGCCAGCCTTGCTTTTTCGCCGCCGCTTAGCGCCGATACAGGTTTCAGCACGTCGTCGCCGGAAAATAAAAAATTACCAAGTACTGTCCGAATTTCTCTTTCCGTTTTTTCGGGATATGCATCCCAAAGTTCGTCTAAAACGCGCTTATTGGACGACAAATCTGCTTGATTTTGGTCGTAATAGCCGATTTGCACGTTCGAACCGTAGCGGAAACGCCCTGCTTGTAGCGGAAGTTTGTTTACGATCGCTTTTAGCAGCGTTGACTTTCCGATTCCGTTCGGTCCGACAAGCGCGATGCTTTCGCCGCGTGCGATGCGGAAGCGAATGTTGCGGATGAGCGGTTTGTCCATATCATACCCGACCGCGACGTCTTCGGCGATCAGCACGTCATTTCCGCTTTGCCGTTCAATATCGAAAGAAAAGGAAGCAGATTTTTCATCACCTATCGGCTTTTCTATTATTTTCATTTTTTCCAACTGCTTTCGCCGGCTTTGGGCGCGTCTCGTTGTAGAGGCACGGGCAATATTACGTTGAATAAAGTCTTGAAGCTTTGCGATTTCTTCTTGCTGTTTTTCGTACAGTTTTCGCTCCCGTTCGTATTCGGCCGCTTTTTGTTCTAAGTAACGGCTATAATTTCCCGTGTACCGTTTCAATGTGGTACGCGATAGCTCGTATACTTGGGTGGCGACTTTATCGAGAAAGTAACGGTCGTGGGATACGACGAGAATGGCGCCAGGATATGTTTGCAAATATTGTTCGAGCCATGTTAATGTCTCGAGATCTAAATGGTTTGTCGGTTCGTCCAAAATAAGCAAATCCGGCTTCATTAAAAGCAATTTTCCAAGCGCCAGCCGAGTCCGCTGCCCGCCGCTTAATGATTGAACAGGAGTTGTCATATAATCATATTGCGAAAATTGTAAACCGTGCAACACCGAGCGGATATTGGCTTCGTATTGATAGCCGCCTTGTTCTTTATAGTGCTCTTGTAATGCATCGTAATCTTTTAACAGCTTTTCGTAGCGAGAAGAATCGGCGAGCAAGTCAGGATCACCCATTTGCCGCTCCATCTCGCGCAATTGAGTTTCCATTGCTTTCAGCGGAGCGAATACCGTCATCATTTCTTCCCAAATCGATAAAGAGGAGTGCAGCCCGCTATCTTGCGCGAGATATCCGATCGATACTTCCTTCGGTTTGATGATTTCCCCGCTGTCGTAAGACATTTCGCCGGCGATAATTTTTAATAATGTCGATTTTCCCGCCCCGTTTCTTCCGACGAGAGCAATTCGGTCTTTTGATTGTATTTCTAATTTTATATTCGATAAAATAAGGTCAGCACCGAAATATTTTGTCAATTGATTGACTTGTAAGATAATCATTGTCGTTCACCTCTCGTTTAACAATAATAGTGTAGCGTAACTTGTTTTCTTATCGCAATAAAACGATAAAAGACAGATGACGAAAAATAGTGTATAGTTTTAATTGGAGGAGATTACATTGACAACATTTACGCATTTTAATGAGCAAGGTCGCGCAAAAATGGTCGATATTACAGAAAAGGAAGACACAGTTCGTGTAGCAGTGGCGCGGACGAGCGTGACCGTCAATAAAGAAATTTACGAAAAAATGACGAACCACGCTATTGAAAAAGGGGATGTGCTTGCTGTTGCGCAAATAGCTGGCGTTATGGCGGCAAAAAAGACGCCGGATTTAATTCCGATGTGCCATCCTCTTATGTTAAAAGGAGTCGACATCCAGTTTGCTTGGCATGTCGAGGAAGAAAAAGCGTTATATGAGCTGGTGATTACCGTAACAGTCAAAACGAAAGGAAGTACAGGAGTAGAGATGGAAGCGCTAACGGCTGCTTCTGTTTGTGCACTGACGGTTTATGATATGTGTAAGGCGTTAGATAAAGGAATGGTCATTGGTCCAACCTATTTAGTGGAAAAAAAAGGTGGGAAATCAGGCCATTATCAACGAGAAAAAAGTCATGCTGGGGGATTTGTGAATGAGCAATGAACAACCAAAAATTCCGCAAGCAACTGCAAAACGTTTGCCATTGTATTACCGCTTTTTAAAAAATTTACATGCTTCAGGAAAACAACGGGTTTCTTCCGCGGAGTTGAGTGAGGCAGTGAAGGTCGACTCTGCGACAATTCGCCGCGATTTTTCTTATTTCGGTGCGCTTGGCAAAAAAGGATACGGATATAATGTCAATTATTTATTGTCTTTTTTTCGCAAGACGCTTGATCAAGATGAGATTACCGAAGTGGCGCTATTCGGCGTTGGAAACTTAGGGACGGCGTTTTTAAATTATAATTTTTCGAAAAACAACAACACAAAAATTGTGATGGCATTTGACGTAGATGAAAAGAAAATAGGGAAAGAAGTTGGCGGTGTGCCTGTATATCATTTGGACGAGCTGGAAACCCGTCTTCACGAGGGCATTCCTGTCGCGATTTTGACTGTTCCGGCCCACGTAGCGCAATGGATTACCGATCGTCTTGTTCAAAAAGGAATTAAAGGAATTTTAAACTTTACGCCAGCCCGTTTGAACGTGCCGAAGCATATTCGCGTCCACCATATTGATTTGGCGGTTGAACTGCAATCGCTAGTCTATTTCTTGAAAAATTATCCAGCCGAATAAAGGAGAGAATGAAAAGTGAAATATTTGTTAATTGTGCTTGTTATTTTATTATTGTTTGGAACAAAAAAACTCCCGGAGTTGGGCAAGTCGCTCGGCCAATCGCTGCGTGAGTTTAAAGATGCGACAAAAGGGCTGGCGGATGAGGATGAAAAAAAACAAGATCAATTATGATTTGTTAGGATGATTGAAATATGGACGATAAAGAAATGTCGGTGTATGAACACCTAGGAGAATTGCGAAAACGGCTTATTATCGTTGTTGTGTTTTTTATCATCGCGCTTGTCGCCAGCTTTTTTTTCGTGGAGCCCGTCATTTTGTATTTGCAGCAGACGGATGAAGCGAAAGAATTGACGATGAACGCCTTTCGTCTGACAGACCCGATAAAAATTTATTTTCAATTTGCGTTTGTCATTGCGTTTATTCTGACCGCCCCGGTTCTCCTTTATCAAATTTGGGCGTTTGTCAGTCCCGGGCTGTATGAAAAAGAACGAAGAGTTACGTTAAGTTACATCCCGATTTCGATTTTTCTCTTTTTAGCCGGCGTTAGCTTTGCGTATTTCGTCCTATTTCCTTTTGTTGTTCGCTTTATGAAAAATTTGGCAGAACGTCTTGGCATTCATCAAGTTATCGGTGTTAATGAATATTTTCAATTTTTACTTCATCTTGTCTTACCGTTTGGGATCGTATTTCAGCTACCGGTCGTTGTGATGTTTTTAACAAGGCTTGGCTTGATTACACCGATGTTGTTAGTGAAGGTGCGCAAATATGCATATTTAGCCTTATTGATTTTGGCGGCGGTTATTACGCCGCCGGACGTGCTGTCACAAGTCATTGTCATGATTCCGCTTTCGATTTTATATGAAATTAGCATTTGGATTTCGAAAATGGCTTATCGAAAAGTGTTATTGGCGCAGAAGGAACAAGAAAACCTCCCGTGATGCGCGGGAGGTTTATTTTTTAAAGTAGAGCACCAATAAGCGAATTGCGGTGCCAAAATCGAGCGTAGCCAGTATTGCAAGAACGATCGTGAAAAAATTCCAAATGGTTTCATCGGCGCTTTGAATCGACAAGTAAGTAAATAGTATGCCCATAAGGAAATAGAAAAGCGCGAATTGCAATGGTGACCCTTTCATCATACTAAAAGCCTCCAAATAATGAATTGTATATGTTCTGTTTGCCGCATCATTTTTTCAATATCATCGGCAAATATCGTCTGTACGAATACGACGAACGTATTCATGGTGACATGGGCAAAAATCGGAACGAAAATGCGTTTTGTCTTCGCGTAGAGAAACGCGAAAGTGAATCCCATTGTCGCATACAATAGCAGATGTTCAAGTTCCATATGGACGATGGCAAATAAAAGCGAACTAACTAGCGCGGAAATGAAAAAGTTATATTTTTGATATAGCGTTCCGAAAATAATTTTGCGGAAAATAATTTCTTCTAAAATTGGCCCAATGATGGAAGTGACAACCATCAATAATGGTGTGACCTGAATGATATCGACAATTCGTTTTGTATTTTCTGAACCAGGCTCGATACCGAGCAAGCGCCATTCAATATTGGCGGCAATGCTTTGAGCGAACAACGACAAAAAGAAGCCGCCGACAGCCCACATCCATGCTGTTGATAACGGAACACCATAACGGGTGTGCCGCTGTTTTATATCCTCGCGCAAGAAAAAGAGGATGAGGAGAAAAGCAATGGAAAAGCTGATCACTGCCCAATAGCCAGAGGCGATCTCCGCCGCGACAAAGTCATTTTTTGCATGTTTTCCGACACCGAGAAAATGCAACAACGGGACTCCTACGAGACCTGATAGCTGCATGATGACGTACGTAATAATGACATACCAATAGCGCCGTTTCAACGAAACTTACCCCTTTACTGATAAAATAATGATACTTTCCGTATTGTAGCATATCTTTTATAAAAAATGACAAAAAAGAATCGACTGTTGTTGTTTAGATTTTGTGGAAATATGAAATAATTTAAGGGGAAGAAACGAGAAAAAACATGTTATTTTTTTGTATTTCCTACTTGCAAAAAAAAGAGAAGTTCATTAATATTATAAGTGTGTTAGCACTCGACATCGACGAGTGCTAATAAGAACGGCGAAAATTATGTTAAGGAGGTTGTTTTCCGTGTTAAAGCCATTAGGTGATCGCGTTGTCATTGAAATCGTTGAAACGGAAGAAAAAACTGCAAGCGGTATCGTATTGCCAGATACTGCGAAAGAAAAACCACAAGAAGGTAAAGTTGTTGCCGTTGGAAAAGGACGCGTGCTTGACAACGGTCAACGTGTAGCTCCAGAAGTGGAAGTTGGCGATCGCATTATCTTTTCGAAATATGCGGGTACAGAAGTGAAATATGACGGCAAAGAATACTTAATTTTGCGTGAAAGCGATATTTTGGCTGTTATTGGTTAATATACAGCGTTGATAACATAGATATGCAAAAAATACTTAACGATTTCATTTTATAAGGAGGTAACGGGGTATGGCAAAAGAAATTAAATTCAGCGAAGAAGCTCGTCGCGCGATGTTGCGCGGTGTGGACAAACTAGCTGATGCAGTAAAAGTAACGTTAGGTCCAAAAGGCCGTAACGTTGTGTTAGAGAAAAAATTCGGTTCTCCATTAATCACTAACGACGGTGTAACAATCGCGAAAGAAATCGAATTAGAAGACCCATTTGAAAACATGGGTGCGAAGCTTGTTGCTGAAGTTGCAAGCAAAACGAACGATGTTGCTGGGGACGGTACAACAACAGCGACAGTTCTTGCGCAAGCAATGATTCGCGAAGGATTGAAAAACGTTACAGCTGGCGCAAACCCAATGGGAATCCGCAAAGGTATTGAAAAAGCAGTTGCTGTAGCGGTAGAAGAATTAAAAGCAATCTCCAAACCAATCCAAGGAAAAGAATCGATCGCGCAAGTTGCGGCTATTTCTGCGGCTGACGAAGAAGTTGGTCAATTAATCGCAGAAGCAATGGAACGCGTCGGCAACGACGGTGTTATCACATTAGAAGAATCGAAAGGTTTCACAACAGAATTAGATGTTGTCGAAGGTATGCAATTTGACCGCGGTTATGCGTCTCCATACATGATCACAGATACGGAAAAAATGGAAGCAGTGCTTGAAAATCCATATATCTTAATCACTGACAAAAAAATCTCGAACATTCAAGACCTCTTGCCTATCTTAGAACAAGTGGTTCAACAAGGCAAACCATTGTTAATCATCGCGGAAGACGTCGAAGGCGAAGCGCTTGCGACATTAGTTGTAAACAAACTTCGCGGTACATTCACTGCGGTAGCGGTAAAAGCGCCTGGCTTCGGTGATCGCCGTAAAGCAATGTTGGAAGACATCGCGATCTTAACTGGCGGTGAAGTCATCTCCGAAGAACTAGGACGCGAATTAAAATCGACAACAATCGCATCGCTTGGCCGCGCTTCGAAAGTTGTTGTAACGAAAGAAAATACGACAATCGTAGAAGGCGCTGGCGATTCTGACCGCATTAAAGCTCGCATCAACCAAATCCGTGCGCAATTAGAAGAAACTACTTCTGAATTTGACCGCGAAAAATTACAAGAACGTCTAGCAAAACTAGCTGGCGGTGTAGCGGTCATCAAAGTTGGTGCGGCGACAGAAACAGAATTGAAAGAACGCAAATTGCGCATTGAAGACGCGCTCAACTCTACTCGTGCGGCTGTCGAAGAAGGTATTGTAGCCGGCGGTGGTACGGCATTAATGAACGTATATAGCAAAGTTGCTGCGATTGAAGCAGAAGGCGACGAAGCAACTGGTGTGAAAATCGTTCTTCGCGCAATCGAAGAACCAGTTCGCCAAATCGCGCAAAACGCTGGTTTGGAAGGATCTGTCATTGTTGAACGCTTAAAAACAGAAAAACCTGGCATCGGCTTCAACGCTGCTACTGGCGAATGGGTAAACATGATCGAAGCTGGTATCGTTGACCCAACAAAAGTAACTCGTTCCGCTCTGCAAAACGCAGCTTCTGTTGCCGCTATGTTCTTAACAACTGAAGCAGTTGTCGCTGACAAACCAGAAGAAAACAAAGGCGGCAACAACGGAATGCCTGACATGGGCGGGATGATGTAAGGCTTTTGAGTCTTTCATCGGGAGAAATAGCTACGGCTATTTCTCCCTCCATTTTAAGAAGTAGTCATGTAAATAATTTATATCAACAGCAATAACCACTTCCTATAAAACATTTAGGGAGTGGTTTTTTGTTGTTAAAATTCGCTTATCAAGACTTTTTGGATGACAGACGCTTCAAGAACACGACTAAAACGAATATCAAAAATTATGAAATGACTTTAGGGAAATTTGTGGACTATTGCATTGAGAACGAAGTGGTAAACGCTGAGGATATTACTTACAGTCATGTGAGGCAATATCTTTTAAAATGTCAAGAAAAAGGTGATAAAGCTGGAACCATCAACACCAAATTGCTGAGGATTCGAGCATTTTTGAATTATTTAGTTGAATGTGGAGTCATTAAAACTAACCCTGCCAAGAAAATTAAACCACAAAAAGAAGACGTTAAGATTGAGGTTTTCAGCGATGAACAAATTAATCAAATGTTAAACTTTTACAGGCGTATCAGACGGCGAGAAAAAAGTTATGTTGCTTATCGAGATTACATGATTATTGTAACAATTCTTGGCACAGGGATAAGACGAGGTGAAATTATCAACCCTCAATGGTCTGACATTGATTTTGTAAATAAATCAATATCGGTGTTCGGAAAGAGCAGAAGAAAGGAAACTATTCCTATTACAGATAAGTTGGCAAAAGAACTGGCGGCATATCAAACCTTCTGTAAACAATATTGGGGAAATTTAAGCGATTATGTTTTTGTGAAACGGGATAACACTCAAATGACTGATAATTCATTGATGTTAGTTTTCAAATATCTGGGGCAAAAAATGAATTTTAAAGATATACGGGTTTCCGCTCACACATTCCGCCACACTTTTTGCCATCGTCTTGCCATGTCTGGTATGAGTGCCTTTGCAATTCAAAAGCTTATGCGACACCGAAATATTGCGGTTACTATGAAGTATGTTGCAATGTGGGGCAACGAATTGCGAGAGCAAAATGATAAGTATAATCCGCTAAATTCATTAGATATTTAAGGAATTTAAGAATCAATAAGCATTCTACCTTACTGTATATAATAAAGTGGGAGAGCAGTTGTATGACTGTTCTCTTTCTTTGTTTATGGAGCGTAAAGTTTGTTGAATTTTACTCCCATATCCATATGGAATAAAAATACAATATTATGTCGAAAGTTGAAGAAAAATTTTTTATTACTATTTTAAAAAAATTAATTAGACATATATATCTATTTTTAGTTTTTCTCGTTCTCTTTTTTATATTTCAAGAAAACAATTCTTTTCAATGCTGAGTTAGTGAGCCATTTCCGCAGTAAAGGTTCAATCCACTATAATCGATGTTAAAAAAGGAGGTATTGTCAATGAAAAAATATACACATTCAAAAGGTTTTAATGTCACATCTTTAGAAGGTGTAACAGGAGTATACATGTTCCGTGAGGAATGTGGTGACATTGTATATGTCGGCTCATGTCGGGGCGATTTTAAGAATAGGCTTAACTCTCATTACTATCACCCTAGTCAAAAACTTACTGATGATGTGCGTTACTGTATGTCCTTATAGTAGAACCACATATGGATTCAGTTCTTCATGTATTAGAACACCTTTTGATATGGTATTTTAACCCATCAAAGAATGATGCATTATGGTTTTTCGGTGGTAGTGAAGAAGATGTGAAGAGGATAGCTAAGGAAAACAATCTTCATATACGAGGTTCTATAGAGGAGTTTCTACTCTCATTTGAATGTGTACTCATTGAAAGAGAGTGGGATGATAATTTTGAATATAAACGATATGGAGAACAGGAGCAAATAGATTCCAAAAAGGTGCGTTGTACTGGAACTCTTGACTGTCTCTGTTTTCGCTGTCTTGTAAAGGCTAATAGCACTGGGTAGAAAAGGAGTTAATCCTTATGATAAATGACACTTGCCGTTTATACAAAACTTGCAAGATTTGTGGTCAGACAAAATGGTATAAGAGCTTTACATCAAAAGGAGGGGAAAAAGAAGGTCGTACTGTAAATCCTGTAAAAATCGCAAAGATAAAATAAAGATGCCACCTACACAATATTCTTATGACCCAAGTTTATTAAATAAGTCAGATATCGAAGTTCGTGTTAAATTGCCATCAAAGAAAAGGATTAAATACAAAGTTTCATATGAACAAGCAGTATTAATGGTAGAAGAGGGTGTAGCAGGAATAGTTCATGAAACCCTTATCCATAAGTTATATGACAAACAGACATTTCGCCAAATGATTCTTGAAAGAGATAATTATACTTGTCAATATTGTGGAGAGTACGGAGACACTATCGACCATATTATCCCTAAATCAAAAGGTGGCATATCGAGTTTTAAAAATTGTATTTGTGCTTGCAAAAGATGTAATACAAAGAAAGGCGACCTTTCCCCAGAGGAATACCTTTATTATTACGAACCAATAGCGGGGAGAGGGATGCTGCAAAATCAACAATTAGAGCAAAAAATACATTATATCCAACAGCTATTAGAAACAATAAATGAGCAAACTATTTACGACCAATATCGGGTTAGAAAGACTAAGGCAGAGCAAATTCTTCAGAAGATTGAACAATTAGAACGTAGAATAAAACAGATAAAAGAAAACATAGAGGAGGTTTGTGGTTTAAAAATTGCTCCTTAGGTGATACGGACAATTCAGTGTATTATTTTAGTAAACATATTCCATATTCAACAAGCACTATTTGACGTTTAGGGGGATATATTAAAAATGAAGAACTACGGAGAAGAACTTGCATATTGGTATTTACGTTTTAATGGTTTTTTTGTATTAGATAACTTTGTCTACCATCGAACACCGCACAATTGGAATGGTGATGCAGATTTACTTGCTATTCGATTACCACATGTTAAAGAACCAATAGGTGGTAATATAGATGACTGGGATGAGAAGTTGTTTAGTTATCTAAAGAACTATGATGTGTTAGGAGTTCTATGCGAAGTAAAAACAGGACCAGGAGCAGACCTTACGAGAGCTTTTGAACATCAAAAAGTGAAATATGCTCTTAATAGAATAGGCTTTTCAAAATTCGAGGTAAAAGAAATGCTTTCCGCAAATGATAATTACTTTATATTGCAATGTAATAGAAAACAATTTTTGAAGCTTGTTGTTTCAGAACATAAGGTCCAAAATACAGATACTTTCTTAACCTTTTCGCTCGAACATATAGAGGACTTTATTTATAGAAGGATAGATACTTATATACGACAAAAGTATAGTGCTAGACACTTTTTTCCTTCTTCTTTAATACAATACATGATGTATAGAAAAGATAAAGAGAAAAGGTATAGAATAGATAGCGATGAATAAATAAAAGATAGAATGAAAAAAGTATTCATCACTTGTTTAATATACTTCATAAAGATGTCTTAATTTGACTCTAGAGTCAAAAGTTAAATAGTTAAAACGATGTTTGAATAGCAATACAATTTATGGCTACTTTATCATTAAAATTTAGGAGCGAGTGTTTCAAAAACTATACATTCTATTAAAGATGGAATTGATACATCTATCACAATGGGGCAATTTTTATTCCATATGTTTGGAACTATTGCAGAGATGGAACGATAAGTAGTCAATGAACGGGTGTAGACTGAGTGGCTTTATCCAAAGCAAGAGGACGAGAAGGCAGTAGAAAGGCCTTATAGGAGTTCTGAAATATTTAGATGTTGTACAACTTGTTATGTTTGTTGGGGAATGAAGTTATATCCATTACAAAACTTTATTTGCAATCACCGAACGATGTAATAATTGTTGAAATGGCTATAAAAACAAGTCCTTTAATTGACTATATAAATTAAGAATAAGTTTAGAACTTGAAAGAGATGAGGGCTCTCATCTCTTTTTGTTTATATAGGGGAGCTAATTTCCACATTTTATGCTCCTCTTGTTACGAAAATAGGAGGTAGTACGTTAACTCACACGCTACAGTGTAAAAAATGTCCGATGCGAGACGGATATTTGGTGCTTTTCATCCAATAAAAATACCTCAAACAATAAGTATTTTTAAAGTAAATCTCGAAACGTGTATACATCGTTTGCTTATGACTTTAATCACTATGATGTTAGTCTAAAAAGTGGACACAGAGAACAGAGAGATTATAATAAACTTAATTACAATCGGTTCGAGGTGTCCAATCATGAAAAAGAGAACATTTGATCAAGAATACAAGATTCAAGCCGTTGAGTTATGCTTGGAGGGGGACAAGTCCATCGCCCAAGTGGCAAAAGAATTAGGATTGGCATACAACACTCTTCACCGTTGGGTCAAAGAATACAAAGAAAGCAATGGCACAAGCTTTGTAGGTTCAGGAAACATCAAGCCACAAAATCAAGAAATCATCGAATTGCGCCGTCGCAATCAAGAGCTGGAAGAGGAATTAGCGATTTTAAAAAAGGCGTTAGGCATCTTCACCAGAAACCAGAAGTAATTTACGCGTTCATTTTTCAACATCGAAATGAATTTCTTGTTGTGAAGATGTGCCAAGTTCTCGGTGTTTCTAAAAGTGGATATTATGCATGGCTGAAACGCCCAAAAAGCAACCAAAAAGAGAAAAAAGAACAACTGACCCAACAGATTCGGAACGAGTATCTCAAGTCACGCAAGATTTACGGAAGTCCGAAAATTACGCAAGAACTACGCAAACAAGGAATTCGTGTGTCTCAAAAGACAGTCGCTCGTATCATGAGCGAAGAAGGATTGAGATCAATTACGGTGCGTAAATACAAGGCAACGACCAATAGTAATCACCCTTACAACGTGTATGCGAATCTGTTGGAACAGAATTTCCAAGCAACGGCTCCAAATGAAGTATGGATGGCCGATATCACGTACATTCCTACTGATGAAGGATGGTTGTATTTAGCGAGCATCATGGATTTATATACACGAAAGATCGTAGGTTGGTATATCGATACACGAATGACCAAAGAGTTAGTCATCAAAGCCTTACAACGAGCGTTAAACAACGAGAAACCAACAGGAAGAGTGATTCACCACTCGGATCGTGGAAGCCAGTATGCGTCGAATGGTTATCAACAACTGTTACAAGAGCATCATTTCCAAGTCAGTATGTCGAGACGTGGGAACTGTTACGACAACGCTTGTATGGAGTCGTTTCATAGCTTAATCAAGAAAGAATGCATCTATCCCAATCGATTCCGTACGCGAAAAGAAGCGAAACAAGCCATTTTTGAGTACATCGAATGCTTCTACAACCGAAAAAGGAGTCATTCCGCTCTTGAATATGTATCGCCATGTGAATTTGAGGCTGCTTACTACGCTAACCAGAGAAAAGTAGCTGCCTAAGTTCAGCTATTTCTCTCTGTTTAACGTGTCCATTTTCTTGACATAATACCAAAATTGAAGACATGCTAATGAAAATAGAAAATCAGTGTTCCAAAATAATTAACACAATTATAAGAACTTCAAGAATTCCTCCCAAAGATAGCGAGGACTATCATTTACTCTTATTATTCTTATTACTAAGTGAAGCACGAAATTTAAAAACTGCTGATTCTATAGATAACTTCATAAACAGACAAATAAAAATCATCGCAAAGATGGATGAACGTATTAATGTTCCAGATGATATTATTGACAAAATGACCATTTCAATGACCATTCCAAATTTAAACCCAATAAAGGCTTCATTAGAATTATATCCTATACTACTTGATTTAGGTTGCGTTCTGTTGTTAAGTAAGAATGACAGACAGTTTATAACATCAGACAATCCGTTAGTAAGATATAATCAAATGTATGTTCAAAGAAATTATACTCTTAGAGGATACGGATTAGGAAATATGGGGATTCAATTATTTTTCCCAATCTCACCTAAAATGTGTATTTGTCTATTTGACCATATTCTTTATGATTATACAGCAAATGAGGACGGAATTATTGAAATACATAATGGAAAGCAAATAGATGAAATTAACAAATTATTTTACTTAAATTCGTATGCTTATTTGTTTTTCAATGAAAATGTTAAAGAATCTTATATAAATAGGTTAATAAGGAGTTGTAACAAACACTCAATTTCGCAATTAGACAAAGAAATACAAGTTTTAGGGGACAAATACAATAAGTTGATTGCCTATTCTCCTAGAAAAGTGACCGAAAGAATAAAATTATCTTTCTTTAAAATTCGTAAAGAATTTATTAAGATGCCTTTACCCGTGCATATGGGTGGACCTATGAGACCTTATGCTAAAAAATTTACGTTAGAGACGAAATAATAATCCTAACTTAAGATATTACAAGCAACTGTATCACAATTAACTCCCATGGAAGAACGAATTAACTTCCATCATCTGTGGTGAAGCTCGCTTCATAGTTGGCTAACGGGCAGAAAAGGTTGAAGAAGCAAGGAATTCATTCTCTTAAATCAAATAATATTAGTTAAAACGTGAGATTAAACAAAAGGGAAAGGGTATGGGGAAATGGTTGTTCTTGAAACACAAAGGTTGATATTAAGACAGTATAGGGATGAAGATATTACTTCTCTACATAATATTTTTTCTGACCCAGAAACAATGAAGTTTTATCCAGCCCCTTTCAGCATTCAGCAAACTCAAGACTGGATTAAACGAAATCAAGATAGATATCGGAATGATGGTTATGGATTATGGGCTGTTTGTTTGAAGGAAACGAATGAATTTATCGGGGATTGTGGTCTTGTTAAACAAAAAATAAATGACAATATAGAAGTGGAGATTGGATACCACATTCATAAAAAATATTGGTCAAAGGGGTTCGCAACAGAAGCAGCCAAAGCGTGCAAGGAATATGCGTTTGATACATTGGGTTTAAATAAGCTGATAAGCATTATTGACCCAAAAAATATTCCATCCATTCGTGTGGCAGAGAAGATTGGTTTCACTAAGGAAAAAGAAGTATTTATTTTCGGTAAGAACCATTATATATACTCGGGGGTTAAAGAAAGTAACTAAGGGTTATTGAACTAAGGATGCGATAGTTAAATAAAATATGTACAAAAAAAGCTGCCTTATCATCATAAGGTGGCTTTTCATTTGGTCGAAAATTAACAATTAATGATAACAACAGAGCCTAAACAAAAGGTAAATTGTATTGAGCAAAAAATAGATAAAATATTATCAGAAAGAAAATAGAAAAGTGTAACCAAGGGGGGGCCACAAACGGAAGCATTACTTCAACAAGCAGAAAGTAATGCTTTTTTTGTTGAGGGTTTGATTATTCTAATTTCTATAAGTGGCTTTTGACGAATGTTTCACTTGCCATCTTGAGAAGAACAACAAATAACATTATTCAAATTCTTTCATAAAAAAGGTGGCTAAAATTACTAAATTTTTATGTTAAAATGGTTTCAATTAGTTAGGAGAGGTGATTTTAGTTGAATAAAGCAGAGCAGAGTACAAAATTAGATTTAGAATGAATCATTTTTATTGGCAGAACGTTTGAAGAGTATATGGACATGTTTTCTCTTTCGGTAGAAGAGTTGAAGGGAAAGAAAATACTGGACTGCCCAGCAGGGGCATGTTCGTTTGCGGCATTAGGTAACAAATTAGGATTAGACGTAACCGCATGTGATATCGCCTATTATCATTCGGTGGAAGACCTTGAACTTAAAGGTTTGCAAGACATTGAACATGCGATGGAACAAATGGAAAAAGCGAAAAATAATTATGTTTGGGATTATTTTAAAGATGTAGAAGGTCTCAAAAAACATCGTTTGAGTGCTTTAAAAGATTGTGTTAGCGATATGAGGGAATCGGGCGAACGATATATTCCTGTTACCTTACCTTTTTTACCGTTTAAGGATGCGGAATTTGATGTTATTCTTTCGGTACATTTTCTATTTATGTATGCTGACTGATTAGATTATCCATTTCATATAGCGACGCTAAATGAGTTATTAAGGGTTTCTAAAGAGGAAATTCGGATTTTCCCTTTAGTGGATTTAGAAGGAAAACGATATGAGCATTTGGATAATTTAGTAAATTACCTCACAGAAAATGGATGTACGGTCGAAGAGGTTAAAGTTCCATATGAATTTCAGAAAAATGCTAATTCGATGTTAAAAATAAAAAAAGGGTAACAGAAAGGACGGCGTTCAGCGTCGTCCTTTTTCTGTTAAATAAACCTTGTTGAAACTAGCGGCCGGCTTTACTTGAAGATGGAACGCATATTTTATTCATTTCCCAAAGTGCTTTAAAAACGAAAGCTCTTCGGATTATGTAATTATTTATAATTTTGAGCAAAAGCTTATTTCACTATAAGAATCCCATATTTAGAAAAGGGATAATAGCATAGATTGTTGAATTCTGTAAGATAGGGGGTGGATATATGTTACAAAAGTTGTTGCTGACAGGAAAAAGAATATCTCTGCGGACACCAACGCACGATGATTTGCCAATTTTGTATAACCTGATATATGGTGTGGAGAATCCAGAATGGAAAAAGTACGATGCTCCTTATTATCCACTTGAATTTTGTACCTTTGAAGAGTTTTCTAAGAAAATGGAAGAAAGAATGAACTTTACGGATGTACCAAGCCAAATGATTATTGAATATCAAGGTCAAATTGTAGGTATGGTTAGCTATTATTGGGAAGACAAACGTACACGATGGCTTGAAATTGGAATTGTCATATATTCTCCTGAACATTGGAATGGTGGATTTGGAACGGAAGCATTATCTTTATGGATTGACTATCTCTTTGAAAATCTAACCATTGAGAGAGTGGGGTTGACGACTTGGTCTGGAAATCCACGAATGATAAGATGTGCGGAAAAATTGGGAATGCGATTAGAAGGGAGAATGAGAAAATGCCGCTACTATAATGGCGAATACTATGATTCCATTCGGATGGGTATTCTTCGTGAGGAATGGAATGAGTTTAAAAAGAATAATCCCTTATTCAATTCCCATGGAAGAACGAATTAACTTCCATTATCTGTGGTGCCGCGAAGCGATGCATGGGTGGCTAACGGGGGAGTTCAGTAGAATAAGATTCTGGGTGGTATATGCTAAACTGAGTAGAATGATACGGAAGGTGTGAACGTTACGAAATGGATATTAGAAAATCCACCGATAGTGAACTTAAACAAATTATGGCACGTTCTCCACAAGCCATGTTTGAAGGAACATTGGGTAAAGTAAAACCGACTGGCGAGAAAATTAAGCAACTTGTAGAACCACTCTTAAAGAAAGGATGTTATTATTTAATCGCAACAGAAGACGATAAATTAATGGGCTGGATTTTGATTGGGGAAAACAAAGACCAATTTACTGATAAAAGGATTGGATTTATATATGAACTTTTTGTTCTAGAAGAATTCAGAGGAAAAGGGGTTTCTAAACAGTTACTGAGTAGTGCTATTGACCGTTTAAAACAAGAAGGATACCCTGAAGTTCGACTTAGTGTATTTGTGGGAAACCCTGCTATTAAACTTTATGAGAAAATGGGTTTTCATTCAAGAAACATTACTATGAGTTTACCATTGTAAAAGATAATGAGGCTGAACCCATCCTTTCAACTCCCATGGAAGAACGAATTAACTTTCATCATCTGTGGTGAAGATTGCTTTAAGATGGCTAACAGGCAGTTAAATCAAAGAAGGCATATAGAAGCTAATCAGCATTATCCAAAATTTTGGGGGGATTTTTGTGATTCGATTGGCAAATGCGGGAGATGCACATTTGATTCATCAAATTATGGTTTTAGCCTTTGAGGAATATAGGAATATGGATGTTCCATCAAGCGCACTTAATGAAACTGTAAGCTCCATTGAAGAGTCATTAAAAAACGGCTCCGAAAAAGCCCTGCTTTGCTTTAGGGATGGAGTTCCAGTTGGTTCTGTGAGGTTTAAAACAGATAAGAATTCTCTTTATTTCTTCCGTCTCTCTGTTTGTCCTGAAGCAAGGGGAAAAGGAATAGCAAAGTCTATGCTATCGTGGCTTGAAAATTATGCAAAAGAATATGGAAAGACAGAAATATGGTGTAGAGTTCGAATGTCCCTTCCACAGAATATACAGTTATATAAATCAGTTGGGTACATTATTTGTAAGGAAGAAGTTGTAACAAATCCTAATGGTTTTCCAGTAAAAACCGTAGTCATGAAAAAGGAAATTTAATCTAACTAACGAAGCAGTTTAGTTGAACAAGAAAGAAGGTAATATCGGACTTATATAGAAAAGGTATTATATTAATTATCTACTAAGTGGTGGTCTTAATGGAAAGTAATATACCTAACAAAATACATATTATTGGCTCGGTGGGAAGTGGAAAAACAACATTAGCAAGAACCCTATCGTCTAAGCTAAATATTCCGTTCTACGAATTAGATAACGTTGTTTGGAAAAGGTGTAAATCTGGGGATATAAGAAGAAGTGAAGAAGAAAGAGACGAATATCTGAATAATATAATTAATTCTGATGCTTGGATTGTAGAAGGTGTTCATCATAAGTGGGTACTTCCAAGTTTTCAGAATGCAGAATTGATTATATTTTTAGATACAGACTATTCTAAAAGGACATTTAGAATTATAAAGAGATTTATTTTGCAAAAAATTGGGCTTGAAAAAGCAAACTATAAACCAACTTTTAAAATATTTATGAAGATGTTTGAGTGGAATTATTATTTTGAGAACGAAAGTAAACCAGAAATATTAAATATGTTAAGCCAATACAATGACAAGTTGATAATTCTAAAGGATAACACCGAGATTAAAAAATACTTTAACTCCCATGGAAGAACGAATTAACTTCCATAAATGTGGTGCCGTAAAATGTGGTATGGGTGGATAAGGGGTGCGATACTTCGACAAGGAGTATCGCTTTTTCCTTATTGTGCTAACGGATGTAGGAAGGTACGACAACAGCAGCGGTTCTGCAAAAGGGTTATACTAGTTAACGAGGTGAATAACTTGAAGCGTACTATTATAAAATTCTTAATGTACTTTTTTGCTTTTTTCATCGGTAACCTTATTTTGAACGCAGTTTTTAAGGATGATTTGAATATAGGAACGGCATTTTCTGTTGTATTAGGGTTCTCCATGGGTTTGGCATTTATAGGATATTTTGTTGAAAAGAAAATGAACAAAAAAATGGAGAATAAATATGATAGACGGTCAGAATTGCTCGTGGTGGCTTTTTAAGAGGTTCTATCCCCTCTTCTCCCTTCCACTTTGCATAGGATTGAGTCTGAGGGTCATTATGTAATTCCTGCTGCGAATCAGTGTATTAGTTCCCTTTATTGTTTGTTACAATAAGCTATAGATTGTTAGTCAACAATAGTTAATTATCCAAGAAGGAGTTATCAGAACATTGAATAAGAATGGTAATAATAGTTCATTCAATGAAATGAATTTTTTAGAAAAGATAATTGTTGTTACAGCATTAACATTACTTGTAATTCTTTCGGTTGCTTTTATTATTGGTAGCATTTTCTTTGGGATTACAGGTTTTTTGAATTTATTTGGAGTGAAGTACGAATCTTTTTCTTCACTTTTACTGTTTGTTCTGTTTTTCTTCCTTATTGGATTTATACTTGATTTTATTTCAATTGCTTTCATTAGGTTTGCAACACAGAATTTAAGAGGTAAATATAAATCATTTTTCACAAGGATGATGATTGACTGCACATTTTCTTGGCTATCATTTCATACGGCAGATGAAATGATTAGTGGTATTACTATTCCATTTACGACTGAAATACTTGCTGTTTTATTATTTTTTTTGATTGAAATTGCTTTTGAGGATACAGAAAAAAGGAAATTGAAAAGAGGGCGATAACTTTAAACCCTTACCTATTCTTAAGCAGAAACGCTTTTTTTTGTGCTAACGAACAGGTTAGTGAAAGCATAGCGAGTGTGAGTCCTACACATACGCTTCACACGCTCAGAATGGCTCATAGAGGCGTTTAAAAGTTCTCCCTAAACTTCCCCCTTTAAATAAGTTATGCTTAGGAGTGAATCTGAGAGTATTCTGAAAGCCTGCTGTAGAGTTCCGTGTTAATGTGTGGGTTTGATATAGAACCACTCTCATCCACACACGCATTCGGTAAAATGTCCGACACGACTCAAATAATGGATAAGCTAAGAAGCATTTAGTGAGTTAAAGTGTGAGTAATATCCTAATGAATATCGAAAGCAATTACATAAATGAAAATAAGTCCGTTCTTTATCCGATTGAATAGGATTTTTCAAACTATTCTCGAGACGAGTAATTCCCGCTCCTGTCTTTCAACATATCCCCCCAACGTAACTATCGTCCTATGTTCGAGATGACTAAAGGTGACAAAACTTAATAGTATTGGCACCATTTTTACAGTCTAGTGTCACTTTAGGAGTTATTTTGCATCTATTTTAAGCGTTATTTTGCACTATAAGTAAATATAAAAAATCCCAATTTCTCAGCATTACAATGAGAAATTGGGCTTTTATCGTTACTCTGAAAAAGCGCCCGATATGAGCTTTCATTAGTGGGTATAGCTTAAAAAGAACCTCTATCTCATTCCTTTAAATGATTATCAAACGCCTCTTGAACCTTATCCTTCTTGGGTGAAACAATTTTTCCTTTAACCTGCTTTAACGTCGCTACTATAAGAAAGCTAACAATCACTAATAAGAACCATGAACTCACCTTTCCTAGATGAACGAGACTCCATGCATCGGTTTGGTTTGGATATTCCCAAGCTCCAAAGAACGTTGCGATATTTTCGGCTATCCATATAAAAAATCCGATGAGCACAAAAGAAAGTGCGAGTGGCATACGGTAACGAGCTCCATCAACCTCAAATGTGACCCATGATTGCCAAAAGACGATAATTACAAGTCCAGATAACCACCAACGAACGTCAATCCAATAATGGTGGGTGAAAAAATTCAAATAAATCGCAGCTGCAAGAGGTACAACTACCAAAAACGGTGGCCACTTAATCAGTTCAACCTTAAACCTCCTCCACGCCTGGCAAAGATAACTCGCTACACTTGCGTACATGAATCCACTATACAAAGGCACTCCAAAAATTTTGAAATATCCTTCCTCTGGATAAGACCAGGAGCCCATATGTACCTTGAAAAGTTCAAGAGCAAGTCCAATAAGGTGGAACAATGTGATAACCTTTAGTTCATCCCGTGTTTCAAGCCCAGAACGCACCATCCACCACTGCATCAGAAGGCAGATGATGAGCAGCCAGTCATACCGTGGTAGAAAGGGAAGTGGCATGATTTGTGTAAAAGCCAAAGAGGCAAAAATAACGACAGGAAACAAACATGATAGGGCCTGCTCCCAACCAAAACGAACGAGTTGTTTTAGTGCTCTCATGATTTGTGCCTCCAAAGGTTTTTTCTGAATATATGTAAGTCCTGCTTAGTATAGTAGCTAAATAGATTTAGAGTTATGTACATAGGTTCACCGTCGAATAATTTCTTTTATTTTAAAAGGCTATTTAAAGAAGATTTATATCATCTAATGCCTTTTTATTTCCAAAATCTCCAAAAAAAATATGAATGGTTAAATTCATGAGTAACTTCCCTTTTATAAATTTGATTCATTTGATAATGGATATTATTACAGCAATGATAGAAACTCAGAATATCATGGTGGAATAGGAGATTGCCAACGTAAAAATTAAATGTTAACCCTCCTACTACCACCATTTTTGAAAGGATTATTACTTATAAAAAAATGTCAACAATAACATCCTGTAAAATATCCCCACTTTATTATCCTTGAGCGTTTTCGTCACTTTTGTATTCTAAAATATCTCCAGGTTGACAATCTAATGCCTTACATATAGCTTCTAAAGTTGAGAATCTAATAGCTTTTGCCTTTCCATTTTTCAATATAGAAAGATTAGCCATCGTGATTCCAACCCTCTCCGAAAGTTCTGTAAGGCTCATTTTCCTTTTAGCCAACATCACATCAAGATTGATTATAATTGGCATGTTATTCACCTCAGACCGTTAAATCATTTTCTGATTTTATATCGATGGCTTCTTGTAAAAGCCTTTGAAGAACAGCAGCAAAGACTGCAATAATCGTTGAAGCAAAAATAATGCCCAATCCGATTAGCATGATACCTGGGGCGTCTTCTAACTTCGCAGCGATATAGAAGAATGGCAAACCTGGCACATACAAGATACTGATTGTGATTGCACAGTATTTTATATTCTTTAAAGCCTTTACAGATAATTCCGAGAAAGCTTTGTTCTTGTCAATATAACTTAAAAGTTTAAAAGCCTGATACAGAGCGAAGAAAAATGGTATCGCCGATACATACATAACTATTAAAAAGCCATATAGTACATAAGCGAACTCCGAATTACTTTCTGTTGCTTCTTTAGCTAACATAGGCAACCCAAATATACATAAAGCAAGAACTGGAGCTCCGATAATAAAAACAGCTATTTTTAAAAACAATGTTGATCCTTGTTTCATAAAAAGCACCTCACTTATTTATTGTTAATTTGATTTTAATACGCATTTTATCGTTTTACAATAAATTATTATTTATTTTTATTATATTTTTATTGTTTTATAGAAATATCCTTTTAATTTTAGACAAAGATAAAAAGCATTCCTCATTACAAAGAAATACTCTGTAACTTTAAACTATTCAATTTACAACTTGTTCAACTAACCTGTAACGTTAGTTTAAGTACATGAAGCTGCACGGGATAGTTTAGTTATCGGAATCAAGTAAATAAAAAAACTATCTTTTTATATGATATTATCCCTCTTGTGTAGACAGTGTAGAAAAAGGACACACTGCTATACAGGAGGGATTTTTTTGGATAAATCAGATGCAAAATACACAAGCTATAGTTTTGAATTTAAATTACGTGCAGTGACGATGTATTTGAATGAACAATTAGGGTATCGAAAAGTAGCCAAGAGAATGGGGATCAAAGATCCTAAAAGGGTACGCATTTGGGTAAAGAACTATCAACAGTATGGAGAAGAAGGACTAAAAGAACGTAGAGGAAAAACCATTTCCTCTAAACGGGGCCGCCCAAGAAAGAAGCCATTAACAGTAGAAGAAGAAAATCGAAAACTAAAAGCAGAAAATGAATTCTTAAAAAAGCTTATTGCCTTGAAAAGGAGGTGAAAACCAGAGACAAAACCGTCTTCTATTCCATCATTCATGATCTTAGTAGTTCCTATCCTATTTCTTTATTATGTAAGATAGCTTGTGTTTCCAGAAGCGGTTATTATAAGTGGCTGAAACGAAAAAATGTAACCACAGTGAGAGATTTAAGAAATCAAGACATCATGAATTTGATCGTGGAAGCCTATGAAGTATCCAATGGAACTTATGGTTATCCAAGAGCAAAGGCATACATTTTGCGGGAATACGGGTGGAGAATCAATCACAAATGTATTTATCGCTTAATGAAGCTAATGAATCTTCAGGCGAAAATTCGCAGAAAAAAGCAGGCCTACCGAAAAGGTTCGGAAAGAATGAAGGTACCGAACGTATTAAATAGACAATTTACAGCGAGTAAACCGAATGAGAAATGGGTGACAGATATTACTTATCTCCTTTGGGACAACCAGCGTCTATACTTATCCGTTATCTATGATCTCTTTAACAGGGAAGTGATTTCATACCGAATCAGTAAAAGAAATGATGTTCAACTGGTTCTTGATACCTTAGACGAAGCAATAAAAAAACGAGATGTGAATGGAACCATTTTACACAGTGACCAAGGGTTCCAGTACACATCCCATGAATACCACGCAACTCTCAAACAACATGGTATGATTCCAAGTATGTCCAGAAAAGCAAACTGTTTAGACAATGCTTGTATAGAAAACTTTTTTAGCCATCTAAAAACAGAATGTATATATCTTGAGGAATTTCACTCCATGGATGACCTGGAAGCAGCTGTTCATAAATATATGGAGTTTTATAATAATAGGCGCATTCAAAGGAAACTTACATACCTTAGCCCTGTACAATACAGAAAGAAGGTATGTGCATAATACAAGGAATCACGGATGACTAGAGTAGCTCCTCCATCAGCTTGTCTGCCAATTAGTTGATGGGCTGTCAGTGTCAAGTGATTTCCTTGACACTGACAAAGTCCAATCAACTATGATGGATGAAGCTGATGAGAGGGTCTTTTTAAACACTGTCTACTTGACAGGGATATGTTCAAAAAAGGAGGTAGTCCTTTTTTTGTTGTTCAAAGTTGTAGAAAATCGGAAATTCAAAAACACAACAAAAGTGAACATAAGAAATTATGAGATGTTTCTCATGCATAAAAATTTCGCTTTGAATATTCTATTTTTTCTTATAAACTAAAGAAAAAAATGGAGATGATTTTATGAACTGACATGCTATAAACTGGTCAATATGGTGTAGTGCGATTTGGAGACTAATTTGTGGAAAGAGAATTATTAGATATGAGGGTGAAACAATGAATATGAATGATTTGCAAAAAGTGTTGCTTAATAAATATAAAAGCCATAAGGAATTTAATGTAATAGACGAGGTTTTGCATCATGTAACAAAAACACAACCTGAAGAATTGCGTGAATTTATCGATAAAGAACCAACGACAAAAGAGGAACAGTTAATAAAAAAATTAGAAGAACTTTCACCGATGGAATTACTTTATCATTTAAAGGGGAGAATAGAGCCCGACATAAAAGATTTAATCACAATAAGTGATATTATGAAATATCAAAAGTTAAACGCTGGTGTGGTTAATGTTCTTATTTATTTTATCATGTCGATCACAGTCGTGAAGCTGCCTAAAGAATATACGGAGAGAATTGCCAGTCATTGGGCGAGAAAACGAGTCGAAACAGTAAGAGAAGCTATGGAAATTATAGAAATGGCTAAGCGAGAAATAAAATATAATCGTGAATGGCAAAATAAAAAAGCTAAATCTACAAAGCATAACTGGAGTGCATTTATAGATAAAATGAGAAAAAAAGGATATACGCCAGAAGAGCTAGAAAGAATAGTTGAACTCCATGAGCAAACAAAAAATGATTGAATTTTGGCGATTGCTATAATAATCAATACGTATTTATCATTTTGGCAATTTTTAAAGGTCGTGTAACTCCTTTCAGTTTGCTTTTCTCACCTAAATGTATTCCGCAGTTCATTAATTGCTAAGACGACAAACAGCACAAGGCAAAGGGCGAGGAATAAGTTCGATAGCCAATGGTTTCGTCCTTCTTCTGGCAATTCTTTTTTTGAGTTTAAAAGCCATAGCAACGTGATGGCCAAAAATGGCATAAATAATGCTCCTAACGCGCCGTACGCGATAATTAAGCCGACCGGTTTGCCGATAAAGTGGAGCAGCATCGGCGGGAAGGTCAACCAAAATATGTAGAAGCGGAACGCTTTTGTTTGGTTTAACTTTCTTTTATCGATGTGTGATTTCCGCAGATTTCGGATAAAATCGGCGAACAAATAGGAAACCCCGTTCCATACGCCGACGACAGATGTAAATGAGGCGGACCAGAAACCAAGCAAAAACAGCCAACGTGCAGCCGGATGAATCTCGTTTCCCATAATGGACGCAAATGATACAAGCCCTTGTTCGCCGCTGATGCTTACATCTGTTCCATATAGTAGCGCCGCGCCGAGCACAAGGAGCGATAAAGTAAAAATAGCTGTCACAATATAGGCAATCGCCGAATCGTAGCGCATTGCCGAAACATAAGAGCGGTCTTTCCAGCCATTTTCTTGAATCCAATAACCGTAAGAAGCCATTGTAATAGAACCGCCCACTCCACCGATCAATCCGAGCGCATAAAGAAGTGAGCCTTTTGGCAAGTCAGGCACCGCCGTATGCCATAATCCGCTAAGCTTTGGAAGGGCGAG
This sequence comes from Parageobacillus sp. KH3-4, assembly GCF_022846435.1. Taxonomy (NCBI): domain Bacteria; kingdom Bacillati; phylum Bacillota; class Bacilli; order Caryophanales; family Anoxybacillaceae; genus Parageobacillus; species Parageobacillus sp. KH3-4. The sequence continues at coordinate 3,542,166 of NZ_AP025627.1, read as the reverse complement.
GACGGCCGAGCCGACGACAGTGATAAACATAAGACCGACCAGTATGTTCATGGCGCGCTCAAATAGTCGAAAGCGTCCCGACCAAGTGAGGGCAAACCCTGCGATTCCGTGGATGATCGCCCATGCCCATAGCGGAGTTGCCGGAATCATTGCGGACATCGCCAGCGCGCAAGACGATGTGCCGGCTGCTCCGTATACGAATCCCCAGATAAGGGCGTAAACGCCGAAATAGACGGAAGCCCATTTTCCCATCGACTGCCAGCCTTCAAAAATCGTCTTTCCACTCAGTAAGTGCCAGCGGCCTACCCCTTCATTCAGGACAAACTTCAAGATCGCTCCGACAATAATGGACCAGGCAAATACAAGACCGTAGTTTGTTCCGGCGACGAGCGCTGCTACAAGGTCACCCGCTCCGACCCCCGTAGCTGCGACAATCAGTCCGGGACCGATGATATTCCATTTACCGCTGCTTTTCATGCCCATCCCCTCACAAAATTATTCTAAAAATTATGTATATTTGTTATCATATTACTTGAAATAATTGTTCATGTCTACTTTGTTAAGTTTATGAAATACGTTTTCAGCGGTAAAAAAGGTTTTGCGCTATATTTGTGGAATAGTAAACGATAAAATCGATGATAAAGGAGTTCTTATGGATGAAAGCGAACGAGACATTACACCCAACTATTGCTAGAGTGGTTGAAAACATAGAAAAAGTGATTATCGGCAAACGAGATGTCGCCATATTAAGCATTGTCGCGCTGCTTGCGAAAGGGCATGTGCTGCTTGAGGACGTTCCGGGAGTCGGAAAAACGATGCTTGTACGCGCGTTGGCGAAATCGATCAACGCGCGGTTTAAGCGAATTCAGTTTACTCCTGATTTGTTGCCGAGCGATGTGATTGGAGTGTCCGTTTATAATCAGAAAGAAATGCAGTTTGAATATAAACCGGGTCCGATTATGGGAAACATTGTTTTGGCGGATGAAATTAACCGCACTTCGCCGAAGACGCAATCGGCGTTATTGGAGGCAATGGAAGAAGGAAGCGTTACAGTCGATGGGGTGACGAGGCCGTTGCCACGTCCGTTTTTCGTGATGGCCACGCAAAACCCGATCGAATATGAAGGGACCTATCCGCTGCCGGAAGCCCAACTCGACCGTTTTATGTTAAAGCTGAAAATGGGGTATCCTTCGCTTGCGGAAGAAATAGAAATGTTAAACCGCAGCGAAAAAGTGCCGCCGATTGAGGAGATACAGCCTGTCATTACGATGGATGAGTTGCTTCATTTGCAAAAACAAGTGGCTGATGTGTATGTCGATGAAAATGTGAAACGTTACATCGTCGAAATGGTGCAACAAAGCAGAGCAAACGCTTCGATTTATTTAGGAGTAAGCCCGCGCGGTTCCGTTGCGCTGATGAAAGCGGCGCAAGCGTATGCCTTTGTGCACGGGCGCGGATTTGTCATTCCTGACGATGTGCAGTTTTTAGCGCCATACGTATTGTCTCATCGCATCATTGTTAAATCGGAAGCAAAATTTGACGGACTTACAGCCGAAGAAATGGTCGCTCAAATGATAAAAAGAACACCCGTCCCTATTCAAAGGTAGTGAAACGATGAGAAAACAAGTGCGCTTTATTAGACAAATCTTCATATTATGCAGTTTGTTCGCCGTGCTTTTTTCGTATGCGATGTTTCAGGGTGGTTTTGTCAGCTGGTTTTTGTTTTACAGTTTTCTCCCATTTGGATTTTATTCGTTAGCAATCGCCATTTATCCGTTTCATCGTGCCAGCGTGCGGCGGATGATTTATCAGCGGCGCTATCATGCTGGCGATTCGCTTACAGCAACGGTTGAAGTACGTTTTCCGTTTTGGTTTCCGTTTGTCGCGATGACGATTAGGGAAAGCCACGTTTCTACATTAAATGTGGCGCAAACGAAAGCAACGATTCCGTTTATCTGGAAAAAAACGTTTTCTTATACGTATCAGTTGCGCGAGCTGCCGCGCGGCGAACATGTTTTTACTGCCATTCGCCTTACCGCTACCGACTTTTTTGGACTTATGGAAAAAGATTCGATTCATTTGGTGGACGAAACGATCATTGTATACCCTCGCTATGTTGATATGTCGTACCGGAAAGTCAGGCATTATTTCGAACAAGGAATTGCCGCTTCTTCATTTTTGCTTCATCGTGATATGACAATGGCAATCGGTGTCCGCGAATATGCGCTGGGAGACAGATTTTCATTAGTTCATTGGAAAGCTTCGGCGCGCAAGCTGCAGCTGATGACAAAAGAATTTGAAGAAAGACAGCGGGATGATTTAGTCGTTGTGCTTGATCGTACACCAACATCATTATTTGAAGAGCTTGTGATGTTTGCCGCTTCTTTTTTGCGGGCCGCTATTCAGCACGGGGTGCAGACGGGATTTGTGTCCGTCGGAAGCGACCGTGTCATCTTTCCTGTACGAAACGGAGAACCGCATTTACAGCAGATTTTTTATCATTTGGCAACAGTCATTTGCGATAGTCAAGAATCGTTTGCGCGCGTTATTTCCGCCGAAAAAGCGAACTGGCCATCGACAGCTGCTTTTTGTTATATCACTTCATATTTATCCGAGGAAATGGCGTTGGCATTAAGCAAGGTTCCCGGTCGCGGTAATAAAGGAACCGTGTTTCTTATTAAAGAAGATTTGACGAGAGAAGAAAGGAATTCGCTGGAAATTTTGCGCCGCAAAGGTGTCCATGTTGCCGTCATATCGCCGCGAAATATAACGACCTTGCGTAAGGGTAGGGATGGATGATGGAAACGGTCGAAAATATTGGGAGAAGAATGCTTATATACGGTTTCGCTTGCTGGCTGTTGATCGAATGGCTTCTTCCTTTAGAAGCGGTATCCGATACAACGAATGCGGAAGTGTTTATGGCATTTGTGGCCGCCTGTTTTCTTCTTTATTTGTTGCGGACGCCAATATGGATTTCTGTTCTTATAAAGATTGCATATATTATATATGCGCTAAACTCGCTGTTTTACCATGTTTCTTATGTGCAGGCGTTGAAGTTGCTTTTTCAGGAGTTTGCCCACCATGCCCCGATGTTGTTTACGGCTCGCTGGATGGAATGGACAAACTCGTTTCGCAGTTTTCTCTTTTTCTTTTTGTTATGGGTGATGGCATATTTATTACATTACCGGCTATTTACGCAAAAACGGCTGTTTTTCTTTTATGCCTTAACGGTTACGTATATTACGGTGTTGGATACATTTACCGCGTTTCGCGGGAACGGCGCGATCATCCGTTTAGTCGTTTTTGGTTTTTTCTTCTTGTGCTTCCTTCATATGGAGCGATTGCGGGAAAAGGCAACGATCGCAGGCGGAGTAAGAGGATGGTGGGGAGCTTGTTTATGTCTAATTGGGCTAGCTATTGTCTGCGGTTATGTTAGCCCGAAGCTCCCGCCGCAATGGCCGGACCCGGTGGCGTTTGTGAAAAGCTACGCAGCTGTGCAGGAAGAAAAACGGGACGCCCCAGCTTTAGCGAAGGTGAAAAAAATCGGTTATGGGCAAAACGATTCGCGGCTTGGCGGACCGTTTATCGCCGATGATACGGTTGTATTTACCGCTGAAGACGAAAAGCGGCATTATTGGCGCGTTGAAACGAAAGATATTTATACTGGAAAAGGATGGGAAAGTTTCCGGAGCGAGCAGATACAATCGTTTGGAAACAATGCTGATCTTGGCTATTCATGGTGGTCCCCAGCGGTGAAAAAGCAATTAATGACCGCTAGCGTTCATATGAAACAATCGTATTTCCATATCGTATATCCGCTTGGATTAAAAAAAGTGAAGGCAAAGGAAAACGTGGTATACCGCATGGAAGCGGCAACGGAAAAAATTTATACGACAGACCGCTCCGCTTATACGCTGCCGCTTGCCTCCTATGATATTGTTTATGAATATCCAACCTTTCCGATGGAAGCGTTGAAAGCCGCTCCGCCTGTTAAAGACGCGAGATTGCTCGAACGCTATACACAGTTGCCGAGAAATTTGCCGGAACGGGTGCGGGCTTTGGCCAAACAAATCGCCAGCGGAAAGCCAACGCAATACGAACAAGTCAAGGCGATGGAGCAATATTTTCATACGAACGGCTACATGTATGAAACAACTGATGTCGCTGTTCCAGGGAAAAACGAGGATTACGTGGACCAATTTTTGTTTGAAACGAAAAAAGGGTACTGCGATAATTTTTCCACATCGATGGTTGTCATGCTTCGCGCCATCGGCATACCGGCGCGCTGGGTGAAAGGGTATACGTCGGGGCGTTTGCTTGAAGAGAAAAACGGGAAATATATTTATGAAATTACGAACAATGATGCCCATTCTTGGGTAGAAGTATATTTTTCCGGAATTGGCTGGGTTCCGTTTGAGCCGACGCAAGGATTTACGAATCCGTACGTGTTTGCCGCTCCCCAATCTGAGCCGGAAACCGAGCCGCTTCCTGAACAGCGCCAGCCGGAACAAAATCGTGTTCCATTGGACAAGGTAAGGGAGCAGCCGCATTCGGCGCCAGCGGAAGAATCAAATTTGCCTTTGTTGTCGTGGAAACAAGCGGCTGTCGCTTTGGCGGTGCTTTTCGTCTTTGCATGGATTGCATATCGTACAAGGAGAAAGTGGTGGCCATATGCGACGATTGTCCGTTTTCAATATAAGTGGAAGAAAGGGGATAATCCATTTGCGGAAGCTTACTTGTCTTTGCTTCGCCATTTAGATGATTATGGATTAAAGCGAAACCAAGGACAAACGCTTAGACAATATGCCGCGTATGTCGATGATTGGTTTCAAACAAACGAAATGACGAAGCTGACGTTGTTATATGAAAAGGCGATTTACCAGCAGGAAGCGGCTCAGGTGGAATGGCCAGAAGTGAAAGAATTATGGGAAAATTTAATAAAAAGGACGGTATCTTGACCACTGACAGATAGAGTTGATAGAATGGACTAAAATTTAATGAATCATATGATGCACCTTCATATATCCTCGGTAATATGGTCCGAGAGTCTCTACCGGGTCGCCGTAAACGACCCGACTATGAAGGCGGAATTAGCTAGAATTTTGCCTTTATAGTTGTCGGGGGCGATTCTAGTTTTTTATTTTGCGATGAGGTGATGACATGGAACAAAAACAGGAAATGATTATCGTTCTAGATTTTGGAAGCCAATATAACCAATTGATTACTCGCCGCATTCGCGAGCTTGGGGTATACAGCGAATTGCATCCGCATACGATTACAGCGGATAAAATTCAAGAAATGAATGTAAAAGGAATCATTTTTTCTGGCGGCCCAAACAGCGTATACGATGATAACGCGTTTACGTGCGATCCGCGAATTTTTGAGCTTGGTTTGCCGATTTTAGGCATTTGTTACGGCATGCAGCTGATGACCCGTCATTTAGGCGGAAAAGTGGAAAAAGCAACCCATCGCGAGTACGGAAAAGCAATGATTCAAGTAAAGAACGCTTCCGCCCTTTTCAAACGCCTCCCAGACGAGCAAGTCGTTTGGATGAGCCACGGCGATTTAGTGACTGCCCCTCCGGAAGGGTTTGCTGTTGACGCGACGAGCGCTTCTTGCCCAATTGCGGCAATGAGCAATGAGGCGAAAAAGTTTTACGCAGTACAATTCCATCCAGAAGTTCGCCATTCCGTTTACGGAAATGACATCTTAAAAAATTTCGTGTTTGATGTGTGCCAATGTAAAGGCGATTGGACGATGGAAAGCTTTATCGACAGCGAAGTTCGCAAAATTCGCGAACTCGTTGGAGATAAAAAAGTGCTCTGCGCATTGAGCGGCGGCGTCGATTCTTCCGTGGCGGCCGTGCTTGTGCACCGCGCCATCGGCGATCAACTCACATGCATTTTTGTCGATCACGGGCTCCTTCGCAAGGGCGAAGCGGAAAGCGTCATGAAAACGTTCCGTGAAGGGTTCCGGATGAACGTGATTAAAGTGGACGCGAAAGAGCGCTTTTTATCGAAGCTAAAAGGGGTAATCGATCCGGAGCAAAAACGGAAAATTATCGGCAACGAATTTATTTACGTATTTGACGATGAAGCGGCAAAATTAGAAGGAATTGAGTTTTTAGTGCAAGGAACGCTCTATACAGACATTATCGAAAGCGGCACGGCGACGGCTCAGACGATTAAATCCCACCATAATGTAGGCGGATTGCCGGAAGATATGAAATTTAAACTCATCGAACCGCTTAAGACGCTGTTTAAAGATGAAGTGCGCGCGCTCGGCACGGAATTAGGGCTTCCAGACGAAATTGTTTGGCGGCAGCCGTTCCCAGGGCCTGGCTTAGGCATCCGTGTGCTTGGCGAAGTGACAGAGGAAAAGCTGGAAATTGTCCGTGAATCGGATGCGATTTTACGAGAAGAAATAAAAAAAGCCGGACTTGATCGGGAAATTTGGCAATATTTCACGGTGCTGCCGGACATTCGCAGCGTCGGCGTGATGGGAGATGCCCGAACTTATGACTACACAGTCGGCATTCGCGCTGTTACATCGGTCGATGGCATGACAGCCGACTGGGCGCGCATTCCTTGGGAAGTGCTCGAAAGAATTTCTACGCGCATCGTCAATGAGGTACCGCACGTCAATCGGGTCGTATACGACATTACAAGCAAACCGCCGGCAACAATCGAATGGGAATGATTTCTAGTATAATACGAACAAAAGACGAACATTTAATAGAAAATGTTCGTCTTTTTATTGACATACTGTTATTATGCTGATAAAATGTGCGTAGATCGCGAATATCGCCAAAATACGTCGTATAATCCCGGGAATATGGCTCGGGAGTCTCTACCAAGCTACCGTAAATAGCTTGACTACGAGGTATAATGGGATAGAGAGTGCGTTCTTTTTGTCCTCTCTATATTCATTATCCCTCTTGAGTCAACGCTTCTGGTAGCTTACTAGAAGCGTTTTTTTATTTTTCATAGGGGGGACAGTAAGTGAAAAAGTATTTTCAATTTGAAGAGCTCGGCACGAATTATCGTACGGAGATCATTGCTGGGCTGACGACATTTTTGTCAATGGCGTACATTTTGTTCGTTAATCCGTTTACCTTGTCATTGGGGGCGGTAAAAGATTTTCCTGATGAATTGCGGATTGACCAAGGCGCGGTGTTTGTCGCAACTGCACTCGCGGCAGCGTATGGCTGCATTTTAATGGGAGTGTTGGCGCGTTATCCGATTGCGCTAGCGCCGGGGATGGGGCTCAACGCGTTTTTCGCATTCACCGTTGTATTGCATATGCAAATCCCATGGCAAACGGCGTTAGCGGGGGTATTTGTATCCGGGGTGATTTTTACGATTTTGTCGCTAACGGGAGTCCGTGAAAAAATCATTGACGCGATCCCGATTGAATTAAAATATGCGGTCGGCTCGGGGATCGGGCTGTTTATTACGTTTATCGGCCTACAAAACGCGGGAATCATCGTCGATAACCAAGCGACATTAGTAGGGCTAAGCGATTTGAAAAACGGCAACACGCTGCTGGCGATTTTCGGTTTGTTCGTGACCGTTATTTTAATGGTAAAAAGAGTTAATGGCGGCGTATTTTACGGCATGGTTATTACTGCGATTGTCGGCATGATGTTTGGTTTAATCGAGGTGCCGCATAAAATCGTCGGGGCCATTCCGGATATCTCGCCGACGTTTGGCGTTGCGATTGAGCATTTGCCAGACATTTTCTCGCTAAAAATGCTCGGTGTCGTCTTAACTTTCTTTATCGTCGACTTTTTTGACGCCACCGGTACGCTGCTTGCGGTGGCTAACCAAGCGGGGCTGTTAAAAGATAATAAACTGCCGCGCGCCGGAAAAGCGTTGCTTGTCGATGCAACGGCAGTTATGGTTGGCGCTGTGCTTGGCACATCGACGACGACTTCATACGTCGAGTCATCGGCGGGCGTCGCTGCCGGCGGGCGTTCCGGCTTTTCCGCGGTCGTGACAGGAATTTTGTTTTTGCTGGCGTTATTTTTCTCACCGCTGTTAAGCGTCGTTACCGCGCCTGTTACGGCACCAGCGCTCATTATTGTTGGTGTGTTAATGGTATCTTCTATTGGAGAAATTGACTGGAAAAAACTCGAAGTCGCAATTCCGGCATTTTTCACGTTAATTACAATGCCGCTTTCGTACAGCATCGCGACAGGCATTGCGGTTGGCTTCATCTTTTATCCGATTACGATGATTTTAAAAGGGCGCGGCAAAGAAGTTCATCCGATTTTATATGCGCTATTTGTCATCTTTATCTTGTACTTTGTCTTTTTAAGAGAATAGAAAAAGAGTCCGCCAAAACGGCGGGCTTTTTTGTTAGAATTTGCTATAATAGTAATAAAATCGCAAAATGGGGAGAGGATGGTTATGTTTATTCACCGCTTGGATGACGAATCATGGCTAAAGCTGCTCACCGCTGAAGATGCGGAAGCGCTATTTGCGCTTATTGATTCATGCCGTCCGCATTTGCGAAAGTGGCTTCCATGGGTGGACTGGACACAAACAGCAGAGGATTCAAAAGCGTTTATTGCTGGAGGCTTGCAGAAGTTCGCTGCTGGCAGCGGCTTTGAAGCAGGCATTTGGCATAAAGAGCAGCTGGCAGGAGTCATCGGGCTTCATTATATTGATCACGCGAATAAGAAAACAAGCATCGGCTACTGGTTAGGGGAACAATTTCAAGGGATTGGGCTAATGACGAAAGCGTGCAAGGCATTCGTTGATTATGCTTTCAATGAACTGAAGTTACATCGGGTAGAAATTCGCTGCGCAGTAGAAAATAAAAAAAGCAGAGCCATTCCTGAACGGTTAGGGTTTACGAACGAAGGCACGATCCGGGAAGCAGAATGGCTTTACGACCATTTCGTCGACCATGTGGTGTATGGAATGCTTGCAAGAGAATGGAAAGGTTAAGCGAATGAGAGGATGTCACATGATGATCTTTTGTGACATCCTTTCTTTCCTTTTGCCCTATAACACTAGGTGCTAATCAAGTCCTATTGTTTTACTGTCACATGGGAAACAAGCAATAACGAATTGTTTGCTTTGATAAAGCCGATTGCGGCGTTGTAAATGTTTTTCAACATAGACCCTTGAGTGACCACGTCATAAAATGGAAGTATACCGTTTTTGAATTCTGGCTTTGTTTGTTGTAAAAGGAAAGTGCTCTTGTAGGAAACTTTCCTTATCAATATGAATTGTGCCTTTATTTTAAATGTTTATTCCATTAATAGCAAGGGATATTTTTATACTCCATGGTTTTGTCAGACAATAATAGGGTGTGTGGATAAGAGTAAAAATAAGGGACGTTGTTTTATAGCTTTAGATAATAATAAGCAAAAGTTCAATCATTTTAATCGTAATTCAATCTTCCGCAAAACAAATGTTAAGGGCCATTTTCGGCTGTAACAGCAATGTGAGTGTTGCAGACAGTTATGGATAAAAATACCTAGCATAAATTATTGACATTTTGCTAGTAACGATGTTATATTAATAAAGCCGCTTCGGTGCGGTGAAAAAAGTAAAAAAAGATATTGACATGTTAAGTTGAAAATGATATATTATAAGGGTCGCTTTTAGAGAACAAAACAAATGTTCCTTGAAAACTGAACAAAACGAAGCGTCCACATAGAAAAGCGAAGGCGACTGGCACCTTTCGGTGTCGGAGCCGAAGTTGGAGATAAGCCAATCCACTTTCTATGGAGAGTTTGATCCTGGCTCAGGACGAACGCTGGCGGCGTGCCTAATACATGCAAGTCGAGCGGACCGGGCGGAAGCTTGCTTCCGCTTGGTTAGCGGCGGACGGGTGAGTAACACGTGGGTAACCTGCCCGTAAGACCGGGATAACTCCGGGAAACCGGAGCTAATACCGGATAACACCGAAGACCGCATGGTCTTTGGTTGAAAGGCGGCTTCGGCTGCCACTTGCGGATGGGCCCGCGGCGCATTAGCTAGTTGGTGAGGTAACGGCTCACCAAGGCGACGATGCGTAGCCGGCCTGAGAGGGTGACCGGCCACACTGGGACTGAGACACGGCCCAGACTCCTACGGGAGGCAGCAGTAGGGAATCTTCCGCAATGGACGAAAGTCTGACGGAGCGACGCCGCGTGAGCGAAGAAGGTCTTCGGATCGTAAAGCTCTGTTGTTAGGGAAGAAGAAGTGCCGTTCGAACAGGGCGGCACGGTGACGGTACCTAACGAGAAAGCCCCGGCTAACTACGTGCCAGCAGCCGCGGTAATACGTAGGGGGCGAGCGTTGTCCGGAATTATTGGGCGTAAAGCGCGCGCAGGCGGTCCCTTAAGTCTGATGTGAAAGCCCACGGCTTAACCGTGGAGGGTCATTGGAAACTGGGGGACTTGAGTGCAGAAGAGGAGAGCGGAATTCCACGTGTAGCGGTGAAATGCGTAGAGATGTGGAGGAACACCAGTGGCGAAGGCGGCTCTCTGGTCTGTAACTGACGCTGAGGCGCGAAAGCGTGGGGAGCAAACAGGATTAGATACCCTGGTAGTCCACGCCGTAAACGATGAGTGCTAAGTGTTAGAGGGGTTATCCCTTTAGTGCTGTAGCTAACGCGTTAAGCACTCCGCCTGGGGAGTACGGCCGCAAGGCTGAAACTCAAAGGAATTGACGGGGGCCCGCACAAGCGGTGGAGCATGTGGTTTAATTCGAAGCAACGCGAAGAACCTTACCAGGTCTTGACATCCCCTGACAACCCTGGAGACAGGGCGTTCCTCCCTTCGGGAGGACAGGGTGACAGGTGGTGCATGGTTGTCGTCAGCTCGTGTCGTGAGATGTTGGGTTAAGTCCCGCAACGAGCGCAACCCTCGCCCCTAGTTGCCAGCATTCAGTTGGGCACTCTAGGGGGACTGCCGGTGACAAACCGGAGGAAGGTGGGGATGACGTCAAATCATCATGCCCCTTATGACCTGGGCTACACACGTGCTACAATGGGCGGTACAAAGGGCTGCGAACCCGCGAGGGGGAGCGAATCCCAAAAAGCCGCTCTCAGTTCGGATTGCAGGCTGCAACTCGCCTGCATGAAGCCGGAATCGCTAGTAATCGCGGATCAGCATGCCGCGGTGAATACGTTCCCGGGCCTTGTACACACCGCCCGTCACACCACGAGAGCTTGCAACACCCGAAGTCGGTGAGGTAACCCGCAAGGGAGCCAGCCGCCGAAGGTGGGGCAAGTGATTGGGGTGAAGTCGTAACAAGGTAGCCGTACCGGAAGGTGCGGCTGGATCACCTCCTTTCTAAGGACATCATCGTGAAAATAAAGTGGACGCGGAGTTTTGTTCAGTTTTGAAGGAACATTGGTTGTTCCTTCAAATGCTTTGCGCCTGCGTCTATGAACGGATGCAGGAGAAATCAATTGGTTCCTTGAAAACTAGATAACCGAAAGGAAGAAGCCGGGAAGCGAAGGCGGCGAAGATAAAGCCGAGTTTCGCATGGTTAAGTTAGAAAGGGCGCACGGTGGATGCCTTGGCACTAGGAGCCGATGAAGGACGGGGCAAACGCCGAAACGCTTCGGGGAGCTGTAAGCAAGCGTTGATCCGGAGATGTCCGAATGGGGGAACCCACTGCCCGTAATGGGGCAGTATCCATACCTGAATCCATAGGGTATGGAGGGCACACCCGGGGAACTGAAACATCTCAGTACCCGGAGGAGAAGAAAGCAACCGCGATTCCCTGAGTAGCGGCGAGCGAAACGGGAACAGCCCAAACCAAGAGGCTTGCCTCTTGGGGTTGTAGGACCACTCAGATGGGAGTGACAAAGGAACGGGGTAGACGAAGCGGTCTGGAAAGGCCCGCCAGAGAAGGTGACAGCCCTGTAGTCGAAACTTCGTTCCCTCCCGAGTGGCTCCTGAGTACGACGGGACACGGGGAATCCCGTCGGAAGCAGGGAGGACCATCTCCCAAGGCTAAATACTCCCTAGTGACCGATAGTGAACCAGTACCGTGAGGGAAAGGTGAAAAGCACCCCGGAAGGGGAGTGAAAGAGAACCTGAAACCGTGTGCCTACAAGTAGTCAGAGCCCGTTGATGGGTGATGGCGTGCCTTTTGTAGAATGAACCGGCGAGTTACGATGACGTGCGAGGTTAAGTCGAAAAGACGGAGCCGCAGCGAAAGCGAGTCTGAATAGGGCGCGTAGTACGTCGTCGTAGACCCGAAACCAGGTGATCTACCCATGCCCAGGGTGAAGGTAGGGTAACACCTACTGGAGGCCCGAACCCACGCACGTTGAAAAGTGCGGGGATGAGGTGTGGGTAGGGGTGAAATGCCAATCGAACCTGGAGATAGCTGGTTCTCCCCGAAATAGCTTTAGGGCTAGCCTCAAGGGAAGAGTCTTGGAGGTAGAGCACTGATTGAGCTAGGGGCCCTCATCGGGTTACCGAACTCAGTCAAACTCCAAATGCCAACGACTTATCCTTGGGAGTCAGACTACGAGTGATAAGATCCGTAGTCGAGAGGGAAACAGCCCAGACCACCAGCTAAGGTCCCTAAGTGTACGTTAAGTGGAAAAGGATGTGGAGTTGCCCAGACAACCAGGATGTTGGCTTAGAAGCAGCCATCATTTAAAGAGTGCGTAATAGCTCACTGGTCGAGTGACTCTGCGCCGAAAATGTACCGGGGCTAAACGTACCACCGAAGCTGTGGGATGACCGATGGTCATCGGTAGGGGAGCGTTCTAAGTGCGCTGAAGCGAGACCGGAAGGACTCGTGGAGCGCTTAGAAGTGAGAATGCCGGTGTGAGTAGCGAAAACAGAGGTGAGAATCCTCTGCACCGAAAGCCTAAGGGTTCCTGAGGAAGGTTCGTCCGCTCAGGGTTAGTCGGGACCTAAGCCGAGGCCGAAAGGCGTAGGTGATGGGCAACAGGTCGAGATTCCTGTACCACCTCCTCACCGTTTGAGCGATGGGGGGACGCAGGAAGGTAGGGCGAGCAGGCTGCTGGAATAGCCTGTCCAAGCGGTTAGGCCGCCAGATAGGCAAATCCGTCTGGCAACAAGGCGGAGCCGTGATGGCGAAGGGACCTTTGGTCCCGAAGTCCCCGATCCTACACTGCCAAGAAAAGCCTCTAGCGAGGTGGGAGGTGCCCGTACCGCAAACCGACACAGGTAGGCGAGGAGAGAATCCTAAGGTGCGCGGGAGAACTCTCGTTAAGGAACTCGGCAAAATGACCCCGTAACTTCGGGAGAAGGGGTGCTCTCTTGGGTCTCAAGCCCGAGGGAGCCGCAGTGAAAAGGCCCAAGCGACTGTTTATCAAAAACACAGGTCTCTGCGAAGCCGAAAGGCGAAGTATAGGGGCTGACACCTGCCCGGTGCTGGAAGGTTAAGGGGAGCGCTTAAGCCGCAAGGCTGAAGGTGCGAACCGAAGCCCCAGTAAACGGCGGCCGTAACTATAACGGTCCTAAGGTAGCGAAATTCCTTGTCGGGTAAGTTCCGACCCGCACGAAAGGTGTAACGACTTGGGCACTGTCTCAACGAGAGACCCGGTGAAATCATACTACCTGTGAAGATGCAGGTTACCCGCGACAGGACGGAAAGACCCCGTGGAGCTTTACTGCAGCCTGATATGGAATTTTGGTATCGCTTGTACAGGATAGGTGGGAGCCTGGGAAGCCGGAGCGCCAGCTTCGGTGGAGGCGGCGGTGGGATACCACCCTGGCGGTATTGAAATTCTAACCCGCACCCCTTACCGGGGTGGGAGACAGTGTCAGGTGGGCAGTTTGACTGGGGCGGTCGCCTCCCAAAAGGTAACGGAGGCGCCCAAAGGTTCCCTCAGAATGGTTGGAAATCATTCGGAGAGTGCAAAGGCAGAAGGGAGCTTGACTGCGAGACGGACAGGTCGAGCAGGGACGAAAGTCGGGCTTAGTGATCCGGTGGTTCCGTATGGAAGGGCCATCGCTCAACGGATAAAAGCTACCCCGGGGATAACAGGCTGATCTCCCCCAAGAGTCCACATCGACGGGGAGGTTTGGCACCTCGATGTCGGCTCATCGCATCCTGGGGCTGTAGTCGGTCCCAAGGGTTGGGCTGTTCGCCCATTAAAGCGGTACGCGAGCTGGGTTCAGAACGTCGTGAGACAGTTCGGTCCCTATCCGTCGCGGGCGCAGGAAATTTGAGAGGAGCTGTCCTTAGTACGAGAGGACCGGGATGGACGCACCGCTGGTGTACCAGTTGTCCCGCCAGGGGCACCGCTGGGTAGCTATGTGCGGAAGGGATAAGCGCTGAAAGCATCTAAGCGTGAAGCCCCCCTCAAGATGAGATTTCCCATCGCGAAAAGCGAGTAAGATCCCTCGAAGATGACGAGGTCGATAGGTCCGAGGTGGAAGCGTGGCGACACGTGGAGCTGACGGATACTAATCGATCGAGGACTTAACCAAGCGGAACGGAAAAGCAAAGGAAGCCGCCTAGCGAAACGGTTTCTTCCGAACGGACGGTTATCTAGTTTTGAGGGAATGAAATTCCTCTTGACAAAAATTATTATTGGAATATAATAAAATGTGTCCCATTGAGATGCTTGCCTAGTGACAATAGCGGAGAGGAAACACCCGTTCCCATTCCGAACACGGAAGTTAAGCTCTCCAGCGCCGATGGTAGTTGGGGCCAGCGCCCCTGCGAGAGTAGGTCGTCGCTAGGCAGGCAAAAAATTAGAGAGCTGGCAAGTTCTCTAATTTTTTTGCCCAGCTTATAAGGTCATTGAGCTTTTAATGACGCCATTTAAATCCTCTCCCCCAAAAACTAAAATGGTTATCATCGTTTCCTAGACCCCCTTTTTGATTTAGTATAGGAAACGGAAGCTGTGGAAAGAGGGTGTCCAAAAAGTTTATGGACACCCTCCTTTTTTTATGTTTGAAAAGAGAAGGAAGTCATTTTTCGAAGAGAAAGAGGCGCAGTTAAACTCTCCATTTTATTCCATGAATTTGTCTTATGCTACCAAACGGTGTTTTTGCGGAAGGCAAGGGTGGTGTGTAAAAGACTATTCCCCTTTTTTTATTTCGATTTTCTTTTTTGTCCCGTCAGGGATTAGACGATGAAGATGAATAAACAATAAACCGTTGTGATATGTCGCTTCAATCCGGTCTTCCTTTATCGCAAAAGGAATCGGGATCGTTTTTTCCCATGTTCCCTGAAAAATTCCCTCTTCAATTAATTCGAACCCTTTAAACTGCAAATTAATATTCGCTTTAATTTCTAACGTTTTATAGTACGCATAAAGTTCAACATCTTCCATTTTGTCTAATCCTGGCAAACTGACAACGATTAATAATTCATTGTCTTTTTTGTATATATTTATACCAGATTGCTTTTTTGCTGACGGCAGGAACGGTTGAAAGCTACTCCAAAAATCACCTTGAAAAAAATGCTCCAAATGTTTTGACCAGTCGGGAAACGAATCAAATGGATTTGATCTCACGACAACCCCCTCCTCCGTTATTTCATCATATGTTTTCTAGAATATTTGGTGATAACGAACAGAAAACACGAACATTTTTAAAGCAAAAAAAATAAATGTTCGATTTTATGTTGACATCTTTTTAGAAAGGCTGGTAAGATAATAATAACTTCATAAGGCGGATCACCCTCATATAATTTTGGGAATATGGCCCAAAAGTCTCTACCCAATAACCGTAAATTATTGGACTATGAGGGGAAGGATCGTATTGGCTTTTTTCGTCATATCGTAGCGAGGTACGGCCAGAACGATGCTTTCCCTTATAAATACAGGGGACATTCGTTCTGGTTTTTATATGAAGAGAAACAAAGAGGTGAATACCGCATGCAGCCGCTGGTTGGAGTGATTATGGGAAGTCAATCGGATTGGGAGACGATGAAACATGCTTGCGATATATTGGAAGAATTGCAAATTCCGTTTGAAAAAAAAGTAGTTTCTGCCCATCGTACGCCAGATTACATGTTTGAATACGCGGAAACGGCGGAAGAAAGAGGCATTAAAGTCATTATTGCTGGTGCTGGGGGAGCGGCGCATTTGCCTGGGATGGTTGCTGCTAAAACAACGCTTCCCGTCATTGGAGTGCCAGTGCAGTCAAAAGCATTAAGCGGATTAGATTCGCTTTTGTCCATTGTACAAATGCCAGGAGGTGTACCAGTGGCGACGGTCGCTATCGGCAAAGCGGGAGCTACGAATGCGGGACTCTTAGCAGCAGCGATGTTAGGTATTCATTATCCGCAATATATGGAAGCACTGAAAAAACGAAGAGAGACGATGAGGAAAAGCGTGATGGAAAGTAGTGATCATCTTGCATAAACAAATTGTCCCTGGTCAGACGATCGGCATTATTGGCGGCGGACAACTTGGACGGATGATGGCAATTGCCGCGAAAGAAATGGGATTTCGCGTCGCTGTGCTCGACCCAACCCTAGATTCTCCATGCGGTCAAGTGGCGGATATCGAGATTACCGCGGAATATAATGATTTTGCAGCGATTCGGAAGCTTGCTGCGGTGAGTGATGTAATCACCTATGAATTTGAAAATATTGATGCGGACGCTTTAAATTGGCTTGTGGAACATGCATACGTGCCGCAAGGAAGCAGGCTGCTTGCCATTACGCAGGACCGCGCGTCGGAGAAAAAGGCGATTACGGACGCGGGGCTTCCTGTTGCACCGTACATCGAAGTTCAATCAAAAGAGGATTTGTTTTCCGCAATCGAAACAATTGGCTTACCGTGTGTATTAAAAACGTGCCGCGGTGGATATGACGGCAAAGGGCAATTTGTCATCCGCAGCAAAGAAGACAGCGTGCAGGCGCTTTCCTTATTAGAAATCGGCCCTTGCGTATTGGAATGCTGGCTTTCGTTCGACAAAGAAATTTCTGTCATTGTGGCGCGAAACGGATATGGCGCGATGGCCGTATTTCCTGTTGCGGAAAATATTCATGTCAACAATATTTTGCACAAAACGATTGTTCCAGCACGAATTCCCGAGCATGTAGCAAAAAAAGCGATCCGTTATGCGGAAATGCTTGCCGATTATTTTGGACTCGTCGGAACGTTAGCGGTGGAAATGTTTTTAACAAAAGAAGGGGATATTTATATTAATGAACTTGCCCCTAGACCGCACAATTCAGGTCATTATACAATTAATGCTTGTGCGACGTCCCAATTTGAGCAGCATGTCCGCGCCGTCTGCAATTGGCCGTTAGGAAGCACAGAACTGTTAAAACCAGCCGTGATGGTAAACATTTTGGGCGAGCACGTCGAGCCAATCATTCAAAATATTGCAACACTTCGTGACGCCCACCTTCATCTTTACGGCAAAAAAGAGGCAAAACCGAAACGAAAAATGGGTCATGTAACGGTGCTTGCGGAACATGTCGACGCAGCGCTGAAAACGATCGATTCATGGCAAATTTGGAATGATCGGAGGAAAGAATACGTATGATTGAACGTTACACAAGACCGGAAATGGGAGCGATTTGGACAGAAGAGAACCGATTTAAAGCGTGGCTGGAAGTGGAGATTTTAGCTTGCGAGGCATGGGCGGAGCTTGGCGTTATTCCAAAAGAAGACGTCGAACGCATTCGCCAAAACGCTTCGTTTGATATTGCGCGCATTAAAGAAATTGAAGAAGAAACGCGCCATGATGTGGTCGCTTTTACGCGCGCGGTTTCGGAAACGTTAGGCGAAGAACGAAAATGGGTGCATTACGGTTTAACGTCCACCGACGTTGTGGATACCGCCCTGTCTTATTTATTAAAACAAGCGAACGAAATTTTATTGAGAGATTTAGAAAATTTTATTCAAGTATTAAAAGAAAAAGCGTTGGAGCATAAATATACGGTTATGATGGGGCGCACGCACGGCGTTCATGCGGAACCGACAACATTCGGCCTGAAAATGGCGCTTTGGTACGCGGAAATGCAGCGCAATTTAGAACGGTTTAAACAAGCGGCAGAAACGGTGCGTGTCGGCAAGATTTCCGGCGCGGTCGGGACGTATGCGAACATCGACCCGTTTGTCGAACAATACGTATGCGAAAAACTTGGGTTAAAACCGGCGCCGATTTCGACGCAAACGCTACAGCGCGACCGCCACGCGTATTATATGGCGACGCTGGCGCTCATCGCGACATCGATCGAAAAATTTGCTGTCGAAATTCGTGGGTTGCAAAAGAGCGAAGTGCGGGAAGTGGAAGAGTTTTTCGCGAAGGGACAAAAAGGATCATCAGCGATGCCGCACAAGCGCAATCCGATCGGTTCGGAAAATATGACGGGAATGGCACGCGTCGTCCGCGGTTATATGCTGACGGCGTACGAAAATGTTCCGCTCTGGCATGAACGCGATATTTCTCATTCTTCTGCTGAACGCATCATTTTGCCAGATGCGACGATCGCGTTGAACTATATGTTGAACCGCTTTACGAACATCGTGAAAAACTTGAAAGTCTACCCAGAAAACATGAAGAAAAACATGGATCGTACATTAGGGCTTATTTATTCGCAGCGCGTATTGCTTTCGTTAATTGATGCGGGCATGACGCGGGAAGAAGCATATGACTTAGTGCAACCAAAGGCGATGGAAGCGTGGGAGAAACAAGTGCCGTTCCGTTCGCTCATTGAAGCGGATGAACGAATTACAAGCCGCTTAACGAAAGAACAAATCGACGATTGTTTTGATTACCGCTATCACTTAAAACATGTGGATACGATTTTCCAACGCCTGGGATTGTCATAATGGCTCATCGGCAAGGAATCCCTTGCCGGTGTATAATATAAAAATTGCCAATATTCTGGATTAGGGGGCCTTTTTGATGGTCAAAAAGCTGGCTTTGCTATATGAAGGAAAAGCGAAAAAAGTATATACGACGGATGATGAGAACATATTGTGGATCGAATATAAAGACAGCGCGACGGCGTTTAACGGTGGGAAAAAAGCGATAATTGCCGGAAAAGGACGTCTTAATAACGAGATTACCAGTTTATTATTTTCAAAGCTTCACGAAGCAGGAATCTCCAATCATTTTATCCAAAAACTATCTGCTACGGAGCAGCTTGTCAAAAAAGTGACGATTATTCCTCTAGAAGTGGTTGTCCGCAATGTTGTTGCCGGGAGTTTGGCAAAACGGCTTGGCATCCCGGAAGGAACCCGCTTGGAAAAGCCGCTCGTTGAGTTTTATTACAAAAACGATGACCTCGGTGATCCTCTCTTATTGGAAGACCACATTGCGATTTTAAAGCTGGCTACTTCGGAACAAATCGCTGTTTTGAAGGAACTAGCTTTACAAGTCGATGACGTATTGACGAAGCATTTCGCAGAACGGCGCGTGAGATTAATTGATTTTAAATTAGAATTTGGCTTTGATTCGGAAGGCGCGATTTTACTTGCGGATGAAATTTCCCCGGATACTTGCCGGCTGTGGGATATGGAAACGGACGAAAAGCTCGATAAAGACGTATTTCGCCGCGATCTAGGGAACTTAACGGACGCCTATGAGACGATTTTGCAACGATTAGGGGGAGAATCGACATGTATAAAGTAAAAGTGTATGTTACGTTGCGAGAAAGCGTGCTAGACCCGCAAGGAGCGGCGGTGAAGGGGGCGCTTCATAGTTTGTCTTATACCGAAGTGCAAGATGTGCGAATCGGAAAGTTTATGGAGCTTGTTGTGGAAAAAAGCGAGCGCGATATCAATGAACTTGTGCGCGAGATGTGCGAAAAGCTGCTGGCCAATATGGTGATTGAAGACTACCGCTACGAAATTGAGGAGGTAGTCGTACAATGAAATTCGCCGTCATTGTGTTTCCTGGTTCCAACTGTGATGTTGATATGTATCATGCGATTGCTGATGAATTAGGTGAAGAGGCCGAATACGTATGGCATGATACGGCAAACCTTGACCATTTTGATGCGATTTTGCTGCCGGGAGGGTTTTCATACGGCGATTATCTTCGCTCTGGGGCGATCGCCCGCTTTTCCAACGTTATGAAGGAAGTCCGCAAAGCGGCGGATGAAGGAAAGCCGATATTAGGCGTATGCAACGGGTTTCAAATTTTGCTCGAAGCGGGGCTGCTTCCGGGAGCAATGCGCCGTAATAACAGTTTGAAATTTATTTGCCGTCCGGTTTCGCTAAAAGTCGAAAATAACGAAACGATGTTTACGTCCGCTTACAAACAAGGGGAAGTGATTACGATTCCGATTGCCCACGGCGAAGGCAATTATTACTGTGATGAACAAACATTAAAGCGGCTGATCGAAAATCGGCAAATCGTCTTTCGCTATCATGGAGAAAACCCAAATGGAAGCTTAGACGGCATCGCCGGGATCGTTAATGAAAAAGGAAATGTGCTTGGCATGATGCCGCATCCGGAGCGCGCCGTTGATCCGCTTCTTGGCAGCGCGGATGGATTAAGATTGTTTCAATCGATCGTGAAATATTGGAGGGAAACACATGCCGTTACTGCTTGAGCCAAGCCCAACAACGATTAAAGAAGAAAAATTGTACAGGGAAATGGGATTAACGGACGAAGAATTCGCAATGATCGAAAAAATTCTTGGCCGCCTGCCAAACTATACAGAAACGGGAATTTTTTCGGTCATGTGGTCGGAACATTGCAGCTATAAAAATTCGAAGCCGGTATTAAAAAAGTTTCCGACGGAAGGAAAACACGTGCTTCAAGGCCCAGGAGAAGGAGCGGGCATCGTCGATATCGGCGATGGTTTGGCGGTGGCGTTTAAAATTGAAAGCCATAACCATCCGTCCGCAATTGAGCCGTATCAAGGCGCTGCAACCGGCGTCGGCGGAATCATCCGCGATGTGTTTTCGATGGGAGCGCGCCCGATTGCTTTATTGAACTCGCTGCGGTTCGGGGAATTAACTTCTCCGCGCGTCAAATATTTATTTGAGCACGTGGTCGCGGGAATTGCCGGGTATGGCAATTGTGTCGGCATTCCAACCGTCGGCGGCGAAGTGCAGTTTGACCCTGCTTATGAAGGCAACCCGCTTGTCAACGCGATGTGTGTCGGCATTATCCGCCATGAAGAAATCCAGCGCGGCATTGCCTCCGGTGTAGGCAATACAGTGATGTACGTCGGGGCGAAAACGGGACGCGACGGTATCCATGGCGCAACATTTGCTTCGGAGGAACTGACGGAACAATCGGAAGAGAAACGGCCTGCCGTTCAAGTCGGCGACCCGTTTATGGAAAAATTGTTGCTTGAAGCGTGCCTGGAAGTAGTAAAGTCCGATGCGCTTATCGGCATGCAAGACATGGGGGCGGCTGGCTTGACGAGTTCTTCGGCAGAAATGGCGAGCAAGGGCGGTTTTGGCATTGAAATGAATTTAGATCTTGTGCCGCAGCGCGAAACAGGCATGACGCCATATGAGATGATGCTCTCCGAATCGCAGGAACGGATGCTGCTTGTCGTCCAACAAGGACGTGAACAAGAAATTTATGATTTGTTTGCGAAATACGGGCTTGAAGCGAAAGCGATCGGCAAAGTGACTGATGACAAAATGCTCCGCCTTTATTTCCGCGGGGAAATCGCCGCCGAAATTCCGGTTGACGCCTTAGCCAAGGATGCGCCAGTATACTTTAAACCATCGAAAGAGCCGGCGTATTACCGCGAGTTTCAAGCGATGGAACCATATGTTCCGGCTGTCGCCAATTACGAAGAAACGCTGCTTGCGTTATTGGCCCAGCCAACGATTGCGAGCAAAGAATGGGTGTATCAACAATACGATTACATGGTGCGGACGAATACTGTTGTCGCGCCGGGATCGGACGCTGCGGTCGTGCGCATCCGCGGCACGAACAAAGCGCTGGCAATGACGACCGACTGCAACTCTCGCTATATTTATTTAGATCCGGAAACAGGCGGCAAAATTGCTGTGGCGGAAGCAGCGCGGAACGTCGTCTGTTCAGGAGCAAAACCGCTGGCGATTACGGACTGCTTAAATTTCGGCAATCCGGAAAAACCAGAGATTTTTTGGCAGCTCGAAAAAGCGGTGGACGGAATGAGCGAAGCTTGCCGCGCATTGGGGACTCCGGTGATCAGCGGAAACGTTTCTTTATATAACGAAACAAACGGGGAAGCCATTTATCCGACACCAGTCGTCGGCATGGTTGGACTCGTGGAGGACATTCGCCATATTACGACACAAGCATTTCAACAAGCGGGCGACCTTATTTATGTCATTGGAGAAGCGAAGCAGGAGTTTGGCGGAAGCGAACTGCAAAAATTATTGGAAGGCAGAATTTTCGGGAAAGCGCCGGCTATTGATTTGGCAACAGAAGCAAAACGGCAGCGCGAATTGCTTGCGGCGATTCAAGCAGGTGTCGTCGCATCCGCTCACGATATCGCGGAAGGCGGCTTTGCGGTTGCACTGGCGGAATGCGTAATGAGCGCGGACGGTCTTGGCGCGAAAGTAACAATGGACGGGGATATGACGGCGCAATTGTTTAGCGAAACGCAATCCCGCTTTATCGTTTCCGTAAAAAAAGAGGATCGTGAAAAATTTGAGCAATTAGTGGAAGCAAAGCTTATCGGCGAAGTAACAAATGACGGCATGCTTCTTGTCGAGCGGGCGGGCGGAGAAGTCGTCGTCCGGCTTTCCGCCGAGCAAATGAGAAATGTCTGGAAAGGAGCTATCCCATGCTTGCTGAAATCAAAGGATTGAACGAAGAGTGTGGAATTTTTGGGATTTGGGGGCATGAGGAAGCAGCGCAAATCACGTATTACGGCTTGCACAGCCTTCAGCATCGCGGTCAAGAGGGGGCGGGAATTGTCGTCGCCCATCAAGGAATGCTGCAAGGGCATAAAGGATTGGGGCTTGTCACCGAAGTGTTCAGCAACGGCGAGATTCGATCGCTGAAAGGAGCGGCCGCCATCGGTCATGTTCGTTATTCGACGGCGGGAGGAGGCGGCTACGAAAACGTTCAGCCGCTTCTGTTTCGCTCGCAAACAGGAAGCATTGCACTTGCGCATAACGGCAATCTCGTTAACGCGATGGACTTAAAGATTCAGCTGGAGGAACAAGGGAGCATTTTCCAAACGACATCAGATACGGAAGTATTCGCCCATCTCATTCGCCGCAGCCATGCGCCGACATTCAAAGAGCAAATCAAAGAAGCGCTCACCTATGTTGAAGGAGCGTTTGCTTTCCTTCTATTGACAGAAACAGCGTTATATGTGGCACTCGACCCGCATGGGTTTCGCCCGCTTTCCATCGGACGGATCGGCAACGCTTATGTCGTCGCTTCTGAAACGTGCGCGTTTGATGTTGTCGGCGCGGCGTACGAAAGGGAAGTGGAACCGGGAGAGCTTATCGTCATCAGCGCGGAAGGAATGCGTTCTGAACGATTTGCGCCGGCGCAAGCTCGCTCGATTTGCAGCATGGAATATATTTATTTTGCCCGCCCTGACAGCAATGTCGACGGCATCAACATTCATACGGCGAGAAAAAATTTAGGAAAACGCCTGGCATTGGAGGCTCCTGCAGAGGCGGACATCGTCACCGGCGTGCCCGATTCCAGCATTTCCGTCGCGATTGGCTATGCAGAGGCAACGGGAATTCCATATGAGCTTGGTCTCATTAAAAACCGGTATGTCGGACGTACGTTTATTCAGCCGTCTCAGTCGCTTCGCGAACAAGGAGTAAAAATGAAACTGTCCCCGGTTCGCGGTGTTGTTGCGGGAAAACGCGTCGTTATGGTCGATGATTCGATCGTGCGCGGCACGACAAGCAAACGAATTGTTGCGATGCTCCGCGAAGCGGGGGCGACGGAAGTGCACGTCCGCATCAGTTCGCCGCCGATTACGCATCCTTGTTTTTACGGGATTGATACATCGACAAGAGAAGAATTGATTGCGTCTAAGTATACGGTGGAGGAAATCCGCCAAATTATCGGAGCAGATTCTTTGGCGTTTTTAAGTCAAGAGGGATTATTGGAAGCGATCGGGCGCTCTCCACAACTGCCATTGCGCGGGCAATGCATGGCATGTTTTACAGGAAATTATCCGACAAATATTAGCAAAGCGCGGTCGCCGTTGATGTCAACAAAGTAAAAAGGGGGGCTCGACGTGGCAGAAGCATATAAACAAGCGGGTGTTGATATTGAAGCAGGATACAGGGCGGTCTCCTTGATGAAAGAGCATGTGCGGAAAACATCGCGTTCTGAAGTGCTCGGCGGATTGGGAGGATTTGGCGGCATGTTCGATTTATCTTCGCTCGGTTATCGCGAGCCGGTGCTTGTTTCCGGGACGGATGGAGTAGGGACGAAGCTAAAAATCGCGTTTATGATGGACTGCCATGATACAATTGGAATAGATTGCGTGGCGATGTGCGTCAACGATATCGTCGTGCAAGGAGCGGAGCCGCTCTTTTTCCTTGACTATATTGCGTGCGGCAAAGCAGTGCCGGAAAAAATCGCGGAAATTGTTAAAGGAATCGCAGACGGCTGCGTCGAGGCGGGCTGTGCTCTGATTGGGGGAGAAACGGCGGAAATGCCGGGAATGTATGACGAAAACGAATACGATATCGCAGGATTTGCGGTCGGTATTGCCGAAAAGTCGAAGCTTGTCACCGGCGGCGCCATTCAAGAGGGTGACTCTCTGATCGGGCTTGCGTCCAACGGTCTTCATAGCAACGGCTATTCGCTCGTTCGCCGCATCGTGTTCGAACAGGCAAAACTTGCCCTTGACCGCGTCTATGAACCGCTTAGCGTTCCATTAGGGGAAGAGCTGTTAAAGCCGACGCGCATTTATGTAAAGCCGCTTCTTCACGTAATGAAACAATTCGAAATCAAAGGAATGGCGCATATTACCGGCGGCGGTTTTATCGAAAACATTCCGCGCATGCTCCCGGAAGGGTTAGGAGCGGAAATTGATTGCGGTTCGTGGCCGGTTCTGCCGATTTTTGACTTGCTGCAAGAAAAAGGAAACCTTCTTCGCCGCGACATGTTTTCGGTTTTTAATATGGGCATTGGCATGGTGCTGGCGGTAGATAGCAAAATGGTTCATCCGGTGATCGCAAGCTTAGAAGAGCATGGCGAAAAAGCGTATTTCATCGGCCGTGTGAAACGAGGAAAGGGCGTTTCGTTTTCCGGAGGGGCGGTGTCATGAAAAATATCGCCATTTTTGCTTCCGGCAACGGGACGAATTTTCAAGCGATTGTCGACGCGACGAAAAGCGGAATTGTGCCAGCAAGAGTAGCGTTATTAGTATGCGACAATCCCGGAGCGAAAGTGATCGAACGGGCGGAGCGGGAACATATTCCGGCGTTCGTGTTTTCTCCGAAAAATTACGCCTCCAAAGCCGAATTTGAACAAGCGATTTTAGCCGAACTGCGAAAGCACGAGATTGAATTTATCGCTCTTGCCGGTTATATGCGGCTCATTGGTCCGACGCTGCTTCATGCGTACGAAGGGAAAATCGTCAACATCCATCCTTCCCTGCTGCCGGCCTTTCCGGGAAAAGATGCGATTGGGCAGGCATACCGCGCAGGAGTAAAAATAACCGGCGTGACGATCCACTATGTTGATGAAGGAATGGATACAGGACCAATCATTGCCCAACGCGCGGTTCCAATTTATGAAGGTGAGCCGCTAGCACAGCTAGCGGCGCGCATTCATGACGTGGAACATGAATTATATCCAGCGGTATTAAAAACATTACTCGAACATCAATAGAAAGGATCGAGAATCATGGCAGTAAAACGGGCATTATTAAGTGTATCGAACAAAGAAGGAATCGTATCATTGGCGAAACAGTTAGTGGAACTTGGTGTGGAAATTATTTCAACAGGCGGAACGAAAAAAGCGTTAGAAGAAGCAGGAGTTCCTGTCATAGGCATTTCCGATGTTACCGGATTTCCGGAAATTTTAGATGGGCGCGTCAAAACGTTGCATCCGATCATTCACGGAGGGCTTCTTGCGATTCGCGACAATGAGCGGCATCAAAATGAGCTTCGCGAACATCACATTACTCCAATTGACCTTGTCGTCGTCAATTTGTATCCATTTCAACAAACGATCGCCAAAAGCGACGTGACGTTTGCCGAAGCGATCGAAAATATCGATATCGGCGGCCCGACGATGCTTCGGGCGGCGGCGAAAAACCATCAATATGTGACGGTTGTCGTTGACCCGGCCGATTATGATACGGTAGTGCAAGAACTAAAAGAACACGGGGATGTCTCGGCGGAAACGAAATTAAAGCTTGCGGCGAAAGTATTTCGCCATACGGCTGCGTACGATGCGATGATTGCCGAATACTTGACGAATAAAACCGGCGAAGAGTATCCGGAATCATTAACAATCACTTTTGAGAAAAAGCAATCGCTGCGTTATGGGGAGAATCCGCATCAAACTGCGGCATTCTATAAAAAACCGTTAGGGTCTTCGTTCTCGATCGCCAAAGCGATACAGCTGCACGGAAAAGAATTGTCATATAACAACATTAACGACGCAAATGCGGCGCTGCAAATCGTCAAAGAATTTGCCGAACCGGCTGCGGTGGCGGTGAAGCATATGAATCCGTGCGGCGTTGGCACTGGCGCGACGATTTACGAAGCGTTCACCAAAGCGTACGAAGCGGATCCGACGTCGATTTTTGGCGGCATTATCGCTTTAAACCGCGAAGTCGATAAAGAAACCGCCGAAAAAATGCACCAAATCTTTTTGGAAATCGTAATCGCCCCATCGTTTAGCAAAGAAGCGCTTGATATTTTAACGCAGAAGAAAAATATTCGCCTCCTTACCGTTGATTTTGCGGCGCCAAACACGAAAGAGAAGCTGCTTGTTTCCGTACAAGGCGGGTTGCTTGTTCAAGAAGCGGATACGCGTACGCTCGATGAAGCGGAAATGAAAGTCGTGACAAAACGCGAGCCGACGGAACAAGAATGGGAAGCGCTGCGGTTTGCGTGGAAAGTTGTAAAACATGTGAAATCGAACGCGATCGTGCTTGCGAAAGACGGGATGACGATCGGCGTCGGCGCTGGCCAAATGAATCGCGTCGGCGCGGCGAAAATCGCGATCGAACAAGCGGGAGAAAAAGCAAAAGGAGCCGTGCTTGCCTCTGATGCGTTTTTCCCGATGGACGATACGGTAGAGGAGGCAGCGAAAGCAGGCATCACAGCAATCATCCAGCCAGGCGGATCGATTCGCGACGCCGATTCGATTAAAAAAGCGGATGAATATGGAATTGCCATGGTATTTACAGGGATTCGCCATTTTAAACATTAAGCTGGAGGGAGCGCCATGAAAGTGCTTATTATCGGCCGCGGCGGCAGGGAACATGCGATTGCATGGAAAGCCGCGCAAAGCCCGCTTGTTACTAAGCTATATGCTGCCCCGGGCAATCCGGGAATCGCGCAAGTTGCTGAACTTGTTCCGATCGACGAGCAGGACATTGAAGCGCTTGTTCAATTTGCGAAACAAGAGAAAATCGATCTGACTATCGTCGGACCGGAAGCGCCATTGCTTGCCGGCATTGTCGACCGTTTTGCGGAGGAAGGATTGCATATTTTCGGGCCTCGAAAAGAAGCGGCATTGATCGAAGGAAGCAAGGCGTTTGCGAAAGAAATGATGAAAAAGTACGGCATTCCAACGGCGGAGCACGCTACTTTCACTTCGTACGAAGAAGCAAAAGCGTATGTGGAGAAAAAAGGAGCGCCGATTGTTATTAAAGCCGACGGATTGGCGGCGGGAAAAGGGGTTACTGTCGCTATGACGCTGCCGGAAGCAATAGAGGCGCTGCGCGCGATGATGGTCGGAAAGCGATTCGGCGAAGCGAGCGAGCGGGTAGTGATTGAAGAATATTTGGAAGGCGAAGAATTTTCATTTATGGCGTTTGTCCATGGAGAGCGCGTTTATCCAATGGTGATCGCGCAAGATCATAAGCGGGCATATGACAATGATCAAGGGCCAAACACGGGCGGAATGGGAGCATACTCCCCAGTGCCGCAAATTTCAGCCAAAACTATCGATGCGGCGCTTTCGCAAATTATCGAGCCGATGGCGAGAGCGCTGGCGGCGGAAGGCAGGCCATTTACCGGTGTGCTGTACGCTGGACTAATGGCAACGAAACAAGGGCCGAAAGTAATAGAGTTTAACGCGCGCTTTGGCGATCCCGAGGCGCAAGTTGTCCTGCCGCGATTAGAAAGCGATCTTGTCCAAGTGATGGTTGATTTACTAGAAGGGCGCGATGTAAAACTGACATGGTCCAATGAGGCGGTCATCGGCGTGGTGTTAGCGGCGAAAGGCTACCCGGGGACATACGAACGCGGTGCGGCCATTAGCGGATGGGATCAGTTAGGTGAAAATACACTTTTGTTTCATGCTGGAACGATGATGAAAGATGGGACGTTGTGCACCAACGGGGGGCGCGTCCTGCTTGTTGCCGCGAAAGGCGAGACGCTAAAGCAGGCGCAACAAACCGCATATGAGCAAATTTCCCATATTGCATGCGACCAGCTGTTTTATCGCCGCGATATTGGCAATAAAGCTATCGAGCGCGCTTTTTCCGCACGTACACAAATATAAGTGCAATAATGCCGCCAATCAAAGATGCAAGTACAAATGACATATCTGTTGCATATTCGAGTAGCATGATTTTGGCACTCCTTCGAAAAGGCTGGCGCATCAAGCGCCAGTCCATTTTTTTAAGTAGGATTGATCGTCGTCTCGTCTTTTATGCGCATCGCTTGCTCGCGGCGGTAATTGGCAAAGAAAGCGGTGATTGGGCAAAAGCGTGTAATCCCTTCTCCCACTTTCATGGCGGCAAGCACCGCTACAATAAGATAAGAAGTGCACCAAGGCTTTCTTGCCATGTTTGCCGTCGCCCATGCAAGCGCTGTAAGGCCAAAAGTAATGCGAATAAGCGCATTGATGATGTTAATATTAGCCATCACCATTTTTTCCCTCCTTTTTCATTGTGAAAATGACTTTAATGCGGTAAAATGATTACATGGCATGATTAGGAAAAAAGGGGACGAGGTGTATATGAGCGAACAACGTTATCGTTGGAAAAGCTACGAACTGCGTGAACATGCGGCGATTATTGACGGAAAAAAGTCGCCGACAAAAGTGTTAACGAATGCGACTTATTTACATTCATATTTACGCGAATGGTTACAAGGAAACATTTGGATATATCATGATCGGATCGTGTATGCTGGGGAACGGTTCCCCGATCGAGTCGATAAGCAATGCGAAATCGTCGATTGCAGCGGCTATGTGTTAGTTCCTGGTTATATTGAACCGCATGCGCATCCGTTTCAGTTATATAATCCCCATTCGTTCGCGTGCTATGCAGCGAAATATGGGACAACGACATTGATCAATGACAATTTAGCTCTTGTTTTGCATTTGTCAGATGATAAAGCGTTTTCTTTTTTGAAGGAAATGAATGCGCTTCCATCATCGATGTACTGGTGGTGCCGGTTTGATGGGCAGACAGAGCTGGAGAGGGAAGAAGAACAATTATCGAACGCTCGGGTAAAGCGGTGGCTGGAACAAGAAACGGTGTTGCAAGGCGGGGAGCTAACAGGTTGGCCGAAGCTTCTTGCCGGGGACGATCTGATCCTTCATTGGATTCAAGAAGCAAAGCGGATGAAACGAAAAATTGAAGGCCATTTTCCAGGGGCTTCTGAGAAAACGGTTACAAAAATGATGCTTCTTGGCGCAGATTGCGATCATGAAGCGATGACGGGAAAAGAAGTATATATGCGCCTTTTGCATGGATATACCGTGTCATTGCGCCATTCGTCCATCCGCCCGGATTTACCGGCGCTTCTCCAAGAAATAAAGGAACTTGGCATTCACCAGTATGACCGTTTCCTTCTCACAACGGATGGTTCGCCGCCATCGTTTTATGAAAATGGAGTTATCGACCGTTTAATTCGCATTGCGTTAGAGCATGGCGTCCCGATTATAGATGCGTACAATATCGCTACGATCAATGCTGCCCGCCATTACGGAATTGAACACTTGCATGGCAGCATTGCGACAGGAAGGGTGGCGAACATTAACTTTTTACGCGCGAAAGAAGACCCAACTCCTGTGCAAGTGCTTGCGAAAGGACAATGGATAAAACGAAAGGGGGATCAATCGATTGCGTGGCCATCGGTCTCATGGAGCGACTACGGAATTGGACCGCTTCGTCTATCGTGGAATTTATCAATGGATGATTTGCAATTTTCAATGCCGATGGGAATGTATATGGAAAATTCGGTGATTATGAAGCCGTACTCTATTTCAATCGATACTTCTCACGACGAATTGTCCGCCGATCATGACGAAAGCTTTTTAGTGTTGCTGGATCGCCACGGAAAATGGCGTGTCAATACGATATTAAAAGGTTTTTCTACTAGTGTCCGCGGGCTCGTTAGTTCCTATTCGACTACAGGGGATATTGTTTTAATCGGCAAAAACAAGCGGGACATGTTTCTTGCATTCGAGCGAATGTGCGAAATCGGCGGGGGGATTGTGCTGGCGGAAAACGGAGAAATCATTCACGAAATTCCTCTGTCACTTAACGGCGTGATGTCGGAAGAAAGTGTAGAAGAGCTTATTCGTAAGGAAAAAAGACTTGTCGACCTATTAAAACAAAGGGGATATCGTTTTATCGACCCAATTTATTCTTTATTCTTTTTGCAATCGACCCATTTACCATATGTGCGTATTACCCAGCGCGGAATTTATGATGTGATGAACAAAACAGTACTCTTTCCACCGATAATGCGTTAAAATAGAAAAGAAAAAGGTTGTGTGATCATTGAAACGTTGTCTTATTGCAATGAGCGCAGTATGTCTTTTCGTCGGTGGTTGCATGCATGAAAATAAGCAGCAAGCACCTGAGCCGAAATCGGACTCAGTGGAAACGCCAAAACAACAGGAAGCCTCAAAGAAGAGGCAAGTTTTCCCATTGACGGGGCTGCCGGCGGAAGGAGCGGTGAACCGTCGGGTTATTGCGGTAATGGTGAACAATCATCCAAAAGCGCGGCCACAGTCGGGGCTGCAAAAAGCAGATATCGTTTATGAGGTGCTCGCAGAAGGTGATATTACGCGCTTTTTAGCGCTATACCAAAGCGAATTTCCAGAAAAAGTAGGACCTGTGCGCAGTGCGCGCGATTATTATGTCGAGTTAAGCAATGGTTATCATGCGCTTTACGTTTGCCACGGCTGGAGCCCAGAGGCAAAAGCGATGTTGGAAGCAGGAGCGTCCGATTACTTAAACGGTTTATTTTACGACGGAACGTTGTTTAAGCGCGTGTCTTTTCGCAAAGCGCCGCATAATTCGTATATTACATTCGCGAATATCGAAAAAGGAGCGGCCATGGAAGGTTATTCGCTGCAAGACAACGTGGCTCCGCTCCCGTTTCGCGCTGATGCCCCACAAGGAGAAAAAGCCGGCCAAATAGACATTATTTATTCACACCGCGGCTATGCTCAAGTGCGGTACAAATATATAGCGGATCAAAAAAGCTATTTCCGCTATAGCGCAGGGGAACAAACAGTGGATTATGATACGCGTGAACCTGTCAAAATTCAAAACGTATTGGTCATCGCCGCGAAGCATAGCGTTATCGATTCGGCGGGGCGCCGCAGCATTGATTTATCTTCTTCCGGAAGCGGATATTTGTTTCAAAACGGAATCATCAAGCAAGTCGAATGGAAAAATGTAGATGGACGCATTTTGCCATATGAAAACGGGGAGCCGGTCGGCTTGATGCCGGGGAAAACGTGGATCAATGTCGTTCCGGATTTAAACATAGTAAAATGGTGAAGGAGGAAAGGAACACATGCAAATCGATAAGTTGCGCGGCAGGCAAGTGGACCAGCTGTTTAAAGCGATTCTTTCCCTGCGCGATTTAGAGGAGTGTTATCGCTTTTTTGACGATTTATGCACGGTCAATGAAATTCAATCGCTGGCGCAGCGCCTAGAAGTAGCGCGTATGCTCCGCGAAGGTTATACGTACCATAAAATCGAAACGGAAACGGGAGCGAGCACCGCGACGATTTCACGCGTAAAACGCTGCTTAAACTATGGAAACGACGCATATGCGATGGCGCTGGACCGCATTAAAGAAGAAGAAAAGCAACATGCGAAAGAGACGCGTAACGCCTAATGGAAAAAGGAGATTCCTTTCAAAGAAAAGGAACTCCTTTTCTTTTTGGCGATTTGTTATAATGAAAAAATGGATAAATTAATGGAGGTTTTTCTATATGTACGATATTCGCCAATGGCGCCATGTGTTTAAGTTAGACCCGAACAAGGAAATTAGCGACGAACATCTGGAACGCATTTGTGAATCAGGGACGGACGCGGTCATTGTCGGCGGAACGGACGGCGTCACATTGGAAAACGTCCTCGAACTTTTGGCGCGGATCCGCCGCTACCAAGTTCCGTGCATCCTTGAAATATCGAATCTTGAGTCGGTCACGCCGGGATTTGATTTTTATTTTATCCCTATGGTGTTAAACAGCCGCGACAAAAAATGGATCATCGACTTGCATCATGAAGCGGTAAAGCAATTTGGCGACATCATAAATTGGGACGAGATTTGGATGGAAGGATATTGCATTTTACATAAAGAATGCAAAGCAGCAATGCTGACAGACGCGAATACGGAGCTGCAAGAGGATGATGTCGTTGCGTATGCGCGCATAGCGGAGCATATGTACCGGCTGCCAATTTTTTATTTAGAATATAGCGGTTCATACGGAAATCCTCGGCTCGTCCAGCGCGTAAAACAAGTGTTAAAACAGACGCAGCTGTTTTACGGCGGCGGAATCGAAACGGAAAAGCAAGCAGCGGAAATGGCGCAATGCGCTGATACCATCGTCGTGGGCAATGTCATTTACGAAGATATCCATAAGGCGCTCGCTACTGTAAAAGCGGTGAAACGGTAATTTGTCGGCGCCAAAAAAGTGGTGTAAAATAGAACATATGTTTTATGGTGGTGATCAATGTGAATTTTTTGTCGGAAAAATTACTCGCTAACTTAAATGAACAGCAGCAAGCAGCTGTTAAAACGACGGAAGGGCCGCTTCTCATCATGGCGGGGGCGGGAAGCGGAAAAACGCGCGTGTTAACGCACCGGATCGCCTATTTGCTGGCGGAAAAGCAGGTCGCGCCGTGGAACATTTTAGCGATTACGTTTACCAATAAGGCCGCGCGCGAAATGAAGGAACGCGTGCAGGCGCTGCTTGGCGGGGCGGCTGAGGAAATTTGGATTTCCACGTTTCACTCCATGTGTGTCCGCATTTTGCGCCGCGATATTGATCGCATTGGCATTGACCGCAATTTTTCCATTTTAGACACGACTGACCAGCTTTCTGTGTTAAAAAACATTTTAAAAGAAAAAAATATCGACCCGAAAAAATTTGACCCTCGTTCGATACTCGGAACGATCAGCAGCGCGAAAAACGAATTGCTCTCCCCTGAAAAGTTCGCGAAAAAAGCCGGAAACTACTATGAAAAAATCGTCAGCGACGTATATGAGGAATATCAAAAGCGGCTTTTGCGCAACCATGCGCTCGATTTTGACGACTTAATTATGACGACGATTCAGTTGTTTGAGCGTGTGCCGGAAGTGCTCGAGCATTATCAATATAAATTTCAATACATTCATATTGACGAGTATCAAGATACCAACCGGGCGCAATATATGCTTGTAAAGATGCTGGCGTCGCGTTTTCAAAACATATGTGTCGTCGGCGATGCCGATCAGTCGATTTATCGCTGGCGCGGCGCGGACATCCAAAACATTTTATCGTTTGAAAAAGATTACCCGAACGCGAAAGTCATCTTGCTTGAGCAAAACTACCGTTCAACGAAGCGAATTTTACAGGCGGCAAACGAAGTCATTGAAAACAACGTCAACCGCAAGCCGAAAAAACTATGGACGGAAAACCCGGAAGGACAAAAAATCGTATATTATGAAGCGATGAACGAAGCGGATGAAGCGCAATTTGTCGCCGGCAAAATCAAAGAATATGTGGAAAGCGGAAAACGCCGATATTCCGATTTTGCGATTTTATACCGCACGAACGCCCAATCGCGGGTGATGGAAGAAGTGCTGCTCAAGTCGAACATTCCTTACCAAATCGTCGGCGGCCTGAAGTTCTATGACCGCAAAGAAATTAAAGATATTTTGGCATATTTGCGGGTGATTGCAAACCCGAATGATGATATTAGTTTGCTGCGCATCATTAATGTGCCGAAGCGAGGCATTGGCGCTTCTTCGCTCGATAAAATCGTAAACTATGCTTCCGAAAACGAATTATCGGTGTTCGAAGCGCTCGGCGAACTCGAACATATTGGGCTTTCTGCGCGAATTGCCGCTTCCTTGCTTGAATTTCGCCGCCTGCTTGAACAATGGGGGCAGCTGCAAGAATACGTTTCCGTAACGGAATTAGTGGAAGAAGTGTTGGACAAGTCTGGCTACCGCGAGATGCTGAAAGCGGAAAACACGTTGGAGGCGCAAAGCCGTTTGGAAAACATCGATGAGTTTTTATCGGTGACGAAGCATTTTGAAAACGTAAGCGAAGATAAGTCATTAATCGCGTTTTTAACTGACTTGGCATTAATTTCCGACATTGACCAGCTAAATGATGCGAACGGCGAAGACGGGGACGCAGTTGTGCTAATGACGCTCCATTCCGCAAAAGGATTGGAATTTCCGGTTGTCTTTTTAATCGGGATGGAAGAAGGAATTTTTCCGCATAGCCGTTCCCTGGAAGATGAAGATGAGATGGAAGAAGAGCGCCGCCTCGCTTATGTCGGGATTACCCGCGCAGAAGAAGAGCTGTTTTTAACAAGCGCACAAATGCGGACATTGTTTGGATACACAAATATGAACGCGGTATCCCGCTTTGTTCGCGAAATTCCAGAAGAGCTAGTGGAACGGGTGAGCAAACGAACGGCATGGGCATCGGCCGCGGCTGGAAAACAAGCGACTGTCCGTAAAATCGCGGTTGCCTCTTCTACGGGAGGAGAAGAAATCCCTTGGAAAGTCGGAGATAAAGTCGAACATAAAAAATGGGGAATCGGCACCGTTGTCAGCGTTCGCGGAGAAGGGGAGGATAAAGAGCTTGACATCGCGTTCCCAAGCCCGATCGGAATTAAACGGTTGCTTGCGAAATTCGCTCCGATTACAAAGGTGTAAAGAAAGGAGAAACGAATATGGACCGACAAGCTGCGATCAAGCGAATCGAAGAGCTTCGCGAGCTTTTGAATAAATACAATTATGAATATTATGTCCTGGACCGTCCGTCTGTGCCGGATTCGGAATACGACCGGCTTATGCAAGAACTTATCGCGTTAGAAGAACAATATCCGGATTTAAAAACGAAAGATTCTCCGTCGCAACGCGTTGGCGGACAGGCGTTAGACGCATTTCAAAAAGTGGAACATCGCACGCCGATGTTAAGTCTCGCAAATGCATTTAACGAAGGGGATTTGCGCGATTTTGACCGCCGTGTGCGCCAAGAAGTCGGCGATGATGTCGCTTATGTTTGCGAGCTAAAAATCGATGGGCTTGCTGTATCTGTCCGTTATGAAGACGGCTATTTCGTTCAAGGGGCGACGCGCGGCGACGGAGTGACCGGGGAGGACATTACCGAAAACTTAAAAACGATCCGCTCTTTGCCGCTTCGCTTGAATGAACCGGTGACGTTAGAAGCGCGCGGTGAAGCGTACATGCCGAAAGCGTCGTTTGAGCGGTTGAACGAACAGCGCCGCCAGCGCGGGGAAGAGCTGTTTGCCAATCCGCGCAACGCTGCTGCGGGCTCTTTGCGCCAGCTCGATCCGAAAATCGCCGCATCGCGCCATCTTGATTTATTTGTATACGGTCTTGCGAACGCGGAAGAATTGGGGATTGCTTCGCATAGCGCGGCGCTCGATTATTTGCAACAGCTTGGATTTAAAACAAATCCGGAACGCCGCCGCTGCGCTAATATTGACGAAGTGATGCAATTTGTGAATGAGTGGCAAGAAAAACGCCCGCAGCTACCTTATGAAATTGACGGGATTGTCATAAAAGTCGACTCGTTTGCGCAACAAGAACAACTAGGCGCGACTGCGAAAAGTCCGCGCTGGGCCATCGCTTATAAATTTCCGGCCGAGGAAGTGGTAACGAAGCTGATTGACATTGAATTAAATGTTGGACGCACGGGAGTGGTGACGCCGACAGCGATTTTGGAGCCGGTTCGCGTGGCGGGTACAACGGTACAACGCGCTACCCTTCATAACGAAGATTTTATTCGTGAAAAAGATATCCGCATTGGGGATTCGGTCATTATCAAAAAAGCGGGGGACATTATTCCGGAAGTCGTGAATGTCGTGCCGGACCGGCGGACGGGAGAAGAAGTGCCGTTTGTCATGCCGACGCATTGTCCGGAATGTGCCAGCGAATTAGTCCGGCTAGAAGGCGAAGTGGCGCTCCGCTGCATTAATCCAAAATGTCCGGCGCAAATTCGCGAGGGATTGATTCACTTCGTGTCGCGCCAGGCGATGAACATCGAGGGGCTTGGCGAAAAGGTTATTTCCCAGCTGTTCCGTGAAGGTCTCATTCATGATGTTGCTGACATTTATCGCTTGACAAAGGAGCAGCTTATCGATTTGGAACGAATGGGAGAGAAATCGGCGACCAATTTGCTCCATGCCATTGAAGCGTCCAAACAAAATTCGTTGGAGCGCCTTCTCTTCGGCCTTGGAATTCGCCATGTCGGTGCAAAAGCAGCCAAAGTGTTAGCGGAACATTTTGAAACGATGGACCGCCTGCAAAACGCGACAAAAGAAGAACTAATGGCGATTCACGAGATCGGCGAAAAAATGGCCGATTCGATTGTCACGTATTTTGCCAAGCCGGAAGTGAAAGAGCTTTTAAACGAACTGCGCGCTTATGGTGTCAACATGGAATACAAGGGGCCGAAAACGCCAAAACCTGGCGACGTTCATTCGTATTTTGCCGGAAAAACCATTGTATTAACAGGAAAACTCGAATCATTATCGCGCAATGAGGCAAAAGAAAAAATTGAACAGCTTGGCGGCAAAGTGACCGGCAGCGTGAGCAAAAATACGGATTTAGTCATTGCTGGGGCGGACGCAGGCTCGAAACTGGCGAAAGCACAGCAACTCAATATCGAGATTTGGGATGAGACTAGATTTCTACAAGAAATTG
The DNA here is from genome assembly GCF_022846435.1 of Parageobacillus sp. KH3-4. NCBI lineage: Bacteria > Bacillati > Bacillota > Bacilli > Caryophanales > Anoxybacillaceae > Parageobacillus > Parageobacillus sp. KH3-4. The sequence goes on along the minus strand of NZ_AP025627.1, from coordinate 3,504,978 downwards.
AACAAAATAAGTAGGTGTGGAACAATGAAAAAGAAGATGATCCTATTCGCTGCACTTCTTCTTTTCCTTTCTTCCTGCGCGCCGAAATTTGGCGAGGAGGAAGTAGTACAGGAGAAAGATAATAAAGAGCAAAAAGCGGTGATTCCAAAATACAATATTTCCGATTCTTATTACCGCATTGTGCTGCCGTTTAAAGTATCGGGAGCTCGCGGCGAAGTAGTGGAAGACTTAAATACGCGCTTAGATGTGGACGAATTTGAAACAGGGTTGATGCGTTTAGCGCAAGACCGCTTTTCTCCGGAAGAATATTTATTCCAAGAAGGGCAATATTTAGATAAAAAAACGATAAAACGTTGGCTGGAAAGAAAACGGACGCCTAGCCAGCTAAAAAGGGAAAAGATGAAACCGTCCGAAAATGTCGGCTTAAATCCGCCTATTAGCGATAACGGGACAAATGAAGAAAAAAATAAAAAAAGCCCGATTTATTTAGCCAGCATTTTAGAGCATGATTATTTAGTGAAAACAAGTGACAACAAAGTAAAATTAGGCGGGGTAGTGTTAGGGTTAGCGCTGAATTCGGTTCATTATTATGAAACGGAACAAGGCTACCCGCGCGAAGTGAAAATTTCAGATAAAGTAATTGAAAGAGAAGGAAAACGGATTGCCGCTGAAGTTCTTTCCCGCATCCGCAATATGAAAAAGTTGAAAGATGTTCCAATTACGATTGCGCTGTTCAAACAAGCGCCAAAATCTTCAGTGATTCCAGGCAACTTTTTCGCTGTTACGCATGTGGATGAGGGAAGCGACACGATTGACGAATGGCAATCCGTTAATGAAGAGTACTATTTATTTCCGTCAGACGAAGCGCAAAAAAACCATCGGGACGACTGGCTGAAGTTTAACAATTTTAAGTCGGATATTGAGGAGTTTTTCCCGAACTACACGGGAGTTGTCGGCAAAGCTTTATACCGCGATGACCAACTGCAACAGTTAACGATTAACATTTCGATGCCTTTTTATGGAAAAGCAGAAGTGGTTGGATTTACGCAATATGTCACTGGTTTGGTGATGGAAAAGTTCCCGGATTATATTACTGTCAATGTCTATATTTCTTCCGTAGGAGGGCCAGAAAGCATTATTGTTCGCCAAGCAAAGGCGGACCAGCCGTTTGTCCATATTTATCAGTAATTTTTTTGCTTTTGTAAAAAATTGAATAACATTGCTTTATCTGTTAGAATGGTAGATATAGATTGTAAACGCTTTTTCTGTAATTTGACGAAGAAGGGAAGATCACTGATGGTGCAACCCTATAAACATGAACCGCTGACGGACTTTACCGTAGAAGCGAATCAGAGAGCGTTTGAAGATGCGTTAAAAAAAGTGGAAGCAGAGCTTGGCAAAGACTACCCTTTAATTATTGGCGGCGAAAGGGTTTCGACGGAAGAGAAAATCGTCTCGATTAACCCGGCGAACAAAACAGAAGTCATAGGCCGAGTGTCGAAAGCAAATAAAGACATTGCGGAAAAAGCGATGAAAGTTGCCGATGAGGCGTTTCGATGGTGGAGCAAAACAAAACCGGAGGCGCGCGCCGATATTTTGTTGCGCGCCGCTGCGATTGTGCGCCGCCGCAAACATGAATTTTCCGCGTTGATGGTCAAAGAAGCAGGAAAACCGTGGAAAGAAGCGGACGCAGATACGGCGGAAGCGATTGACTTTATGGAATATTATGCGCGGCAAATGCTGAAATTAAAAGATGGCATTCCAGTGGAAAGCCGACCGGGCGAAACAAACCGCTTTTTCTATATTCCGCTTGGCGTCGGCGTTGTGATCTCGCCATGGAACTTCCCGTTTGCGATCATGGCAGGAACAACAGTTGCTGCGCTTGTTACCGGCAACACGGTTTTATTAAAGCCGGCAAGCGCTACACCGGTTGTCGCTTATAAATTTGCCGAAGTATTGGAAGAAGCAGGGCTTCCTGCAGGAGTATTAAACTACATTCCAGGAAGCGGCGCGGAAGTTGGCGATTACTTAGTAGACCATCCGCGCACCCGCTTTATCAGCTTTACTGGTTCCCGCGATGTCGGCATCCGCATTTATGAGCGCGCTGCCAAAGTGCATCCTGGGCAAATTTGGCTCAAACGCGTCATCGCCGAGATGGGCGGAAAAGACGCCATCGTCGTCGACAAAGAAGCGGATTTAGAATTAGCAGCACAATCGATTGTCGCATCGGCGTTTGGTTTCTCCGGTCAAAAATGTTCGGCTTGCTCGCGTGCCATTATCGTCGAAGATGTATATGATCAAGTATTAAATCGCGTTGTGGAGTTGACAAAACAATTAAAAGTCGGCGATCCTGCAGAACAAAGCACGTTTATGGGTCCAGTCATCGACCAATCGGCATACAACAAAATTATGGAATATATCGAAATCGGCAAAAAAGAAGGCCGTCTCATGACTGGCGGTAAAGGAGACGATGCCAAAGGCTTCTTCATTCAACCGACGGTGTTTGCCGATGTCGATCCGAACGCGCGCATCATGCAAGAAGAAATTTTTGGTCCAGTTGTCGCGTTTACGAAAGCGAAAGATTTCGACCATGCGCTGGAAATCGCCAACAACACGGAATACGGCTTAACTGGCGCCGTCATCTCCCGCAACCGCGCTAACCTTGAAAAAGCGCGCGAAGAATTTCATGTCGGAAACCTTTACTTCAACCGCGGCTGCACAGGCGCCATCGTCGGCTACCAGCCATTCGGCGGCTTCAACATGTCCGGCACCGACTCGAAAGCAGGCGGCCCTGACTACTTGATTTTGCATATGCAAGCAAAAACGGTATCGGAAATGTTTTAATGAAAAACCCTCTCTGCACAGGCAGGGAGGGGTTTTTTGTGCTGGCGCGGTTCCTTGAATTTAAACATTTTTATTGATTCTCACGTTACGTGAAGTTTTATGATAGTGTCAGAAGGGGGGAGAATGATGAAAGAGGTGTATTCAATCGGTGAATTTGCGAAAAAAACAGGCCAAACGATACGAACTCTTCACTATTATGATGAAATAGGGATTTTGAAACCGTCGCGTGTATCCAGTTCTGGACGCCGATTTTACAGTGAAGATGAGATCATTGCATTGCAAAAGATTGTGGCCTTGAAGTTTCTTGGCTTTTCCCTTGAAGAAATTAAACGTTTTATGCAAGAAGAGAAATGGGATTTAAAAGAATCGCTTGCTTTTCAAAAAAAGCTTTTGCTGCAAAAGCGTGAACATATTGACCGTGTCATAAAGGCAGTGACACATGCTCAGCATCTTATCGAAGAACGAGAAACGATTGATCCGAATATGTTTTGCTTGTTGATTAACTCTATCCAAATGGAAAATAAACATAAAGAATGGCTGAAACAATTTATGCCAGATGAAACAGTGGAAAAAATATTTGACATTAGCGAAGAAAAACAGTTGGAATATGGGAAGAAGCTGCTTGGAATTTTCGAAAAGCTAAAAGAGTGCTATGGAAAAGATCCGAGCGATAACGATGTGCAATCGTTAATAGAAAAACTTTTCTCTATCGCAAAAGGCGTTGCAAAAGAAGTTTTTGATGAAGATTTATCACGATTTCATTGGAAAGAGGATGAACTTGCAGAAGAGCCAATGCTGTTTTTATCTCCTTTTTCCAAAGAAGAAGAGGAATGGGTTGCAAAAGCTGTGGAAATATTTTTAGCGAAAGAAGGAGTAGATTTGAGTGAAAAAGAATCGTGATATACCGATAGACAATTGGAAAACTTTCTGGGAGTTAATCAAGAGCACGAATCCGCCAAAATGGATTTTTGTCACTGCTATTACTCTTAGTTTGATCGAGACAGGGGTTGGACTCATCGTACCATGGTTTACTAAATCTCTTGTTGACCAGATCGCTGCATCTGCGGTAGAACCATCGATTATTATTTTACTTGCGGCTTCATTTATTTTGCAAACGATCACTTCCGGCTTTTCTTATTACTTCCTCACCTATATTGGAGAATATGTGGTTGCGGCGATTCGTAAAAAGGTTTGGAATCAAGTTTTATTATTGCCTATTTCTTTTTTCGACAATCACCAATCTGGAGAAACGATGAGCCGAATTACTCAAGACACCAACACGGTAAAAATGCTAATCACCCAACATTTAGTTACATTTCTGACTGGATTGATCTCGGTTGGAGGGGCTGTTAGCATTCTCCTTATTATCGACTGGAAAATGACCCTTATGATGGTGACGGCTGTTCCAGTGGCGCTCCTCATTCTCTGGCCGCTTGGGCAAAAAACGTACAAAATTTCAAAAGCCACCCAGGATGAAATGGCCAGTTTTTCAGCCAATCTTGGCAGAGTTTTATCCGATATTCGTCTTGTAAAAGCTTATTGTGCAGAGAAAGAGGAACAAAAAAATGGGGAACTAGGGATTCTTCATCTATTTCAATTCGGTCTAAAGGAAGCAAGAATACAGGCTATCATTTCCCCTTTTATGACATTTGTGATGATGTTTGTTTTAGTCATTTTGATCGGTTATGGCGGCGTTCGTGTAGCCTCAGGCACGCTTTCATCCGGCTCTCTTGTCGCCATCATTATTTACATGGTTCAAATCGTTGTTCCTTTTAGTCAGATGGCTGTATTTTTCACCTCATTTCAAAAAGCAATGGGGGCAACAGAACGAATCCAACGCATTTTATCCTTAGAGAAAGAACCAAACGGCAGCTTGCCTGCGGTGCAAAATCCTGAGCAAGATATACATTTTCGAAATGTTTCCTTTTCTTATAAAAAAGGTGAGCCTGTACTCAAACAAGTAACGCTCACTATTCCTTCAGGGAAAACAACGGCTATTGTTGGTCCGAGCGGCGCCGGAAAAACGACATTGTTTGCTTTGTTAGAACGATTTTACACACCCGATGAAGGAGAAATATTGCTAGGGGAAACCAATGTTGAAGATTTTGACTTGTATTCGTGGCGCAGTCAAATCGGTTATGTTTCTCAAGAAAGTCCAATGATGTCAGGAACGATACGTGACAATATTTGTTATGGGCTCAATAGAGACGTTTCCGATGAAGAAATAGAACGAGCAGCCAAACTGGCAAATGCAGCGGAATTTATCGAGCGGCTTCCAAAAGGATATTTGACTGAAGTTGGGGAACGGGGGATCAAATTATCAGGTGGACAGCGACAGAGAATTGCCATTGCCCGCGCTCTTATACGCAATCCAAAAATTCTTCTCCTTGACGAAGCAACCTCAAACCTAGACAGCTCATCAGAAGTTCTTGTTCAAAAGGCCTTGCAGCGGCTAATGAAAGGAAGAACAACACTTGTCATTGCTCATCGGCTCTCAACCGTTGTCAACGCAGACCAAATCGTTGTATTAGAGAATGGGACCATCACTGGGGTCGGAACACATAGCGAATTGCTGCAAACCCATCCGCTCTACAGAGAACTAGCCGAACAACAATTCCAGACAATATCGGAGTAAATAAATTTTTTTGGGGAGTGACAGCAGGGCTTCGATGTTAAAACCACATATGAACCTCTCCTACCTTCATTCCATGAAGAGATGGGAGAGGTTCATATTTCGATAAGTTTGAAGAAGGAATTTCACGAATTTTGTTGTAATTTATCTATTGGAAATATTTGTGTGGGATGTTGGTGAAATCATGGAAAAAGAAACAGTGAGGATGAAAATGAAAGAAATCCTCGAATCATCTTTTTCCGTGCCGTCTTTAAAAGAAGCGGTATTGACATCAATAGAGGAGCACACAAAACAAAGCGACTTTTTGTTCGGCCGCTTAGCCGGTGTGCATTATCAGATGTTTTCCGAAAACATGAAGGAAACCGAAACGAATCGCAGCGGTTGTAGAACTGATGATGTTGGCTGGGGATCTACTCGATGACCTCGTTGATCAAGACAGCTTGGAAATCTCGTGGAGACAAGTCCCTCTTGCCACCTTCCTTCATGTCGTCGTCGGATTATTGTTAGCAGGACAAAAAGCAATTGCGGATTTGCCTATCGATGATAAAAAATCAAAGCCAAGTCATAATTTTATCTCGATTGCTATACATATGGACGTCACATGTGGCATACGTACAGAAACGGATGATTTAAAAAATGGTCAAGGAAAAATCAGGTTCTCTATGAATATTATCAGGAGACCAAAAGCAAAGAATTATGCTAGCAAGAGCCATTCTACAAAAACCCGCTATTTTGATATTAGATGAGGCAACAAGCTCCTTGGATAATATTAATGAGAAAAATATTGATAAACATTTAAATGAATTGTACTCGTATTATAGTAGCACACCGTTTATATGCGGATTGCATTATTGTTCTGAATGATGGAAAAATAGTTGAATCGGGGACTCACTATGAGTTAATGAAAAAGAAAGGCTTCGCTTACAATCTTTATGATTGAAAGAGGAATAATGAAGAATTGGACGACATTTTGGAAGGTGAAATTTAAATGACTACTTTATTTGTAAACGAAGTCAAAAATCAAAGTATCGATATAGGGGATATGGACCCCTATCATTTTGAGTTTCTTCAGCCGATTTTGGAACATAAACGCTTTATCTTTCTTGGGGAGAGCAGCCATTGCGTCAAAGAATACAGTCTAGCAAAAGTGAACCTGATTAAATATCTTCATGAGAAATTGGGTTTTCATGTACTTGCCTTTGAAAGCGAATTGGGGCCATGTATGATTGGCGATTATCTGTCTGATCAACTTGATTCTAAACGTTTTATGGCGGGTACCATTGGGCGTGTGTGGCAAAATGAATTTGTCCTTGGATTATTTGACTATATGAAAAAAATGAAGCAGGAGCGGCCGCTGTATTTTACTGGTGTGGATGCTTATCAAGGAAAAAAGGAGAATTTGTTTTCGGAATTCCTCGAGTCTTATTTAACGGGTCCGACCAAACAGAAGTTTGTCGATTTTGAAAAGCGGGCGATCGAGGTTTTGATTGCAGCCGATAAACGGAAAATCAAGCGTTCAATGCGCCAAAATATAAGGGAAGAGATGGAAAGTAAGGGCATGGAATTGATTGAGGAACTCAAACAGCAGCGTTTCCCGGATAGCAAGATTTATAAAATTGTCCTCCGGACGATGGAAAATAGAGTAAATTATTTGAAAGCAACTTTAGAAAAAAGTTTCTCGAAACTTTTTGAGTATCGGGATGCATTAATGGCAAAAAACCTAGAATTTTTAGCACAGGAAATATACCCAAATGAAAAATTTATCATTTGGGCACATAACATGCATATTAGCAAAAATACTTCCGCCAAGCGCCTGTCTGCCTATAAATCGTTTGTGGAAAACCTCTCCCAAACGATTAAGGAGAAAAGTTTTGTATTGGGGCTGTATGCAAAGGAAGGCAAAATGTTGGATTATACAGGTAAGGAATATCCAATAAAAAAACCGAACAAAAAACATTTAGAAAGCCTTCTTGACCATTCCCCTTATCAAAATAGTTTTATTCAGTGCAATGGAAACTGGGCACAGAAAAAGTGGCGGGCCTATGAAGGCGGAGGAATGCCTACTTCCTTTGTACCTGCACAACAATATGATGGGATTTTATTTTTTAAATACGTTTCCCCGGCTTACTTTTTTGACGTTTCTAAGAAGAACAGAGAAAAGTAGTTTAAAGTTATGAAATGGAATGACCAACGACATTGTGAAATGGTCAGCTAAAAAGCGAATTTGGAATAATCTATTCTGTCATAGCATTACTAGGAATTGTTTGGTCTAGAATACATCTATTATGTGTCTTGTAACATGTTCATATAATATATTAAAAAAGGTGATAAACAACATGTTTTACCGTAAAAATCATATTTCTTCTGAAATCGATTGGCTAAAAGATCACACGTACAGTATACAATTGCATGAATTCGATGATCATTCCGATTTGTATTTTTTAGAACCTTTACTGCAAAATAAACGGATCGTTTTTTTGGGAGAGAATGGCCACGGTGTGGCAGAACATAGCCAGATTAAAACAAAGATGATTAAGTACTTACATAAAAAATTGGGGTTTCGAGTTTTAGCATTCGAAAGCAGTTTTAGTGACTGCAGCCTATGCTTTTATCAACAAGACCAACTGGATGCAAGGCAATGAATGAAACATTCGTTGTTTAAAGTCTGGCATACGGAGGAAGTCGAGACTCTCTTTCATTATGTGAAGGAAACACAATTATCCAATCAGCCTCTTATCTTAACAGGATTGGATATTCAGCCTGCCTCGAGCGATCATATTACCGGCAAGTTTCTCGCAAAAGTGTTTCCAAATATGGATAAGGCCTATGGCGAGAAAATAATAGAATTGGAACAAGAAATGCTTTACCAATATGTAAATTCCCGTAATCCGTCAATTTCCAAAAAGGAACGTAAGCGAAAATGCAAAGAATTGATGAAGCTTTATCAAGAATTCCTTCTTTTATTGGATGAAAACAGTCTTGAATTACAAAATAAGTTTGGAAAAGACGCTTTTTTGCTTGTGCAGAGAATTTTGCAAAACCGAATTTTCCTTATGCAGATGATCTCTTCCCGCTTCATGAAAGCGATAAAAATCCGAAATAAGGAAATGGCTGACAATATTTCGTGGCTGACACAGGAGATGTTTCCTAATGAAAAGATAATAATATGGGCGCACAATGGGCATATAGTGAGACAATCTAGGAGATTGCTAGGATTTTCATCGACATTTTCTTATTTACCTCCCAAAATCAAGGAATTCTCCTATACCATTGGCTTCTTTATGTATAGTGGACAAGCAGCGGAAAATAATTGCAGTGTATATGAAGTACAGCAACCTGGCCAAGACAGCATCGAGTTTCGCATCAAGCAAGCCGGGCATGAAATTGGCTTTTTCGATATCTCGCAGCAAAGAAAAGTGCCCCAAAACCGTTGGCTTTTTCAGCATACTTACACGATGCATGAAGGGAAGCAATTAAGTCTTATCAAGCCTAGCGCCTGTTATGATGGTCTTGTCGTTTGTGCGAAAACATCTTCTCCAAAGTACATCAATCTAGATTGAATTTGGTCATAGAAAGATAAGGGACCACTTTTAGCAGCATGGTGCCAGGCATCTGTCGATCAAGAAAAATGTTCATTTTGGTTTAGGAAGAATATATATGGTAAAACGGAGGTGTTTAAATGAATAAATATCAGAAAATTTCGATATTTGTTATGATAGGTTTTCCTTTATTTTTTTTAATCGTGAGTTTAATTACAGGAAAATGGGGATTCTTTTTTTGGAGTTTGCTTCCAAGTTTTATAAGTGGGATAACAGGATTGATTGCTTTAAGAAATTCAAATATGAATTTGAAAAAATAATCATCGACTATTTAGGAAAATACTTGCAAACATTACACTATCATCTGTCGTGAAGCCATCATCGATTTTTTATGCACCGATCGCGGTGTTGATTTATGCCAAACTTAAGGTGGGACATAACGCTTATTACTTCCAAATGCCGCGCGATGTGCAGAAAAATATGGAGGTATATATGTAAGTGAATGGAGAAGAGATGGTATGCGATAGACGGAAAGGGCATGATGAAATAAAAAAAGGAAACGGCAAGGCGAATATTTACAAAATTTTATGGCTCCTTCCGATCGTATTTTCCATCCATAATATGGAGGAGCTCCTTTTTCTTGAAGAATGGGCAAAAGAGGTGTTTGCTGGCCGTTCATGGATGTTTTTTGCGAGATTGTACGAGTCTCCAAATTTAGAGGTTGCCATGCTTTTGCTTACATAACGGTCAGCGTCATCGTCTGGATGGAATATAAGAAATGCCATCGTATCACGCTTCGTTGCACTGTATTTTGCGCATGTTTGCTTCTTGTGAACGGAATAGTCCATGTCGGCCAGTTTCTTTTATACAGCAGTTATGTCCCGGGGGTTGATTTCTGCGGTGTTGCTGCTGATTCCTTATATGGTATATTTCCTTTGGTTGTTAGCGGAAAACCGCTGCATCAGCGTAAAGCAAATCGTGAAGTACCTCGTGATTAGCATCGTTGCTATGAATCCGCTTATTCTTATTTTCTTAATCGCACCGAGGCTTATCATTTTCCCTTTCATGTGATTATAATATTCGTTTTTGTCAAACATAGAAGCCGTTCTGCTTAATGAAATGTTATACGGTAAAATGATAGATCCCGTTTTTTATATGGACGACTTTATTTTCCGGCATTCCGGTGATTCCACATAAAAACGGACGGTTGATGAGCGCGCTGTCGACGGCGGTGAGGCTTTTTTCCTCATACAAGCGGATCGCTATGTTTCCGATCGGAAGTTCGGAATAGGTGCCAAATTCATCGCTGCTTTCCGTTATAACATGGCGGGGTATATCGAATAAATGGCGATATTTTTGCAGTGACTTGTCAAGGTGGCTTACATTCATCCCAATATACGAAAGGGATGGAGATCCGACGCTGTGCTGCATAAGTGGTGCCATTTCTTTCTCGCGGGTTTCCTCCGGTTCGCCCCATTGGATGAAAAACGGATAGCGGCAGGTGTTATCTTGTTTGTCCTCGATAAACAGCATCGACCAGCTTAATACTTTGCCATCCTCACGTTTTCGGCTTCCGGAAAACGGACCAATCGGCTTTAGTCCTTTTGCCCGGATGTGGGCGATGGCAGCATCGATATCGTCCGTGCGGAATGCCAATTGCGAAAAGCCTTCTCCTTTATGAGAGTCTGCGACGATTTGCTGGATCAAAACGTTGTCAGAAGTTTTCGCTTTATCAAAGTCCGTAAAGCCGATCCATTCAATGTACTGCAGTCCGGTAAAGTGGTTTAGGCAGTTATACGTCCCCCAAGAAGGATGATTTCCTCCGTTTATAGCATGAAATCCAATAAGCTGAAACGCGGTTTTCGCTTCTTCTGGTTTTTCCGTATAGTGAACGATATGATCAAATGTGACATTCATGTTTGTTCCACCTTTTTAACAAAAATCTTAAAACAGCCTGTTTTTTATTTTATATAGCTCTCGCTCGTTCGCCGCCGTTTTATGAACGGCAAAATCGACATCAAGCTGAATGTTGTCTAACCGTTCGTTCAGTTGGTGGTAATGGGAATCTACTTTTTCCTCGAGTTCATGAAGGCCTTGTTTGAGAGAAGCGATTTCACCGTGGATGCTGTGTACGTCCGTTGCGAGGGCTTCGAGTTTGGCATCTGTTTCATCCTGGCGGTGAAGAAGTGCCGTCATTAGTTCGTTCAGTTCCTTTAGTCCGGATTTCAAATAAGCTTGTTCTTCTTCTAATCGTTTTTGCCCTTGGAGCAGTATTTGTTGTTCTCGGTGGATCGTTTGCTGTTCTTGCTGGATAGCTTGCTGTTCTTGGCGAATTGTTTGCTGTTCTTGCCGGATAGCCTGCTGTTCTTGGCGAATTGTTTGCTGTTCTTGCCGGATAGCCTGCTGTTCTTGGCGAATTGTTTGTTGTTCTTGCCGGATAGCTTGCTGCTCTTGCCGAATTGTTTGTTGTTCTTTTCGGATGGATTCTTGTTCTTTTCGGATAGTCAGCTGTTCTTCCTCTAACCGTTTTTGCCCTTCGACAAGATAATGCAGTGTGCCTTCGATATTGCCAAGCCTGTCAAGCACTTGCAGGAGAATCGCTTCGTCCATAAAAATCCCCCATTTCACGCCTGCTTTGGCTATTTGAAGCCATTATAGCACGTATGTTCGTTTCTATCAAGAATATAGTGGAAAGCCGTTTGTGTATTCTTGTACAGAACGTGCGGCAAATGTTGCTTCATTCAATGAAAGTTTGGTATCATCATAGTATTGTGATAGGTCGAACTCATTGGAGGTGAAAAAGATGTCGAGAATTTCCATCGAACAAGTCAAACATGTGGCGCATTTGGCGCGTTTGGCGATTACCGACGAAGAAGCGGAAATGTTTACAAAGCAGTTAGACGCGATTATTACGTTTGCTGAGCAGTTAAATGAGCTCGATACAGAAAACGTTCCGCCAACCTCGCACGTTTTGGATATGAAAAACGTCATGCGCGAAGATGTGCCGACACCGGGGCTTCCGCGTGAAGAAGTGTTGAAAAACGCTCCGGACCACCAAGACGGGCAATTCCGCGTACCAGCGATTTTAGAGTAAGGAGGGGGAAGCAATGTCATTATTTGACCATAAAATTTCCGAATTACATAGCCTTTTACAAAAAAAAGAAATTTCGGTATCGGATTTAGTCGATGAATCGTTCCGCCGCATTGGCGAAGTGGAAGACAAAGTGCAAGCGTTTTTAACGCTAAATGAAGAAAAAGCGCGCGCGAAAGCGAAAGAGTTAGATGATAAACTATCGAAAGCAGAAAGCGATTTTGGGATGCTTTTTGGCATTCCGATTGGCATTAAAGACAACATTGTCACAAAAGGGCTTCGCACGACATGCGCAAGCAAAATTTTGTACAACTTTGATCCGATTTATGACGCAACGGTCATGGAGCGCTTGAACGAAGCTGGCGCGATTACAGTTGGAAAATTAAACATGGACGAGTTTGCGATGGGGTCTTCCACGGAAAACTCCGGCTTTCAACTCACGCGCAACCCTTGGGATCTTGAACGCGTGCCAGGTGGTTCCAGCGGCGGTTCTGCTGCGGCAGTGGCGGCAGGCGAAGTGCCGTTTGCTTTAGGTTCGGATACGGGCGGTTCGATTCGCCAGCCGGCGGCGTTCTGCGGTGTTGTCGGTTTAAAGCCAACATACGGACGCGTATCGCGCTTCGGGCTTGTCGCGTTTGCCTCTTCGCTTGACCAAATCGGCCCGATTACGCGCACGGTAGAGGATAACGCCTACTTATTGCAAGTCATCGCTGGTTTAGATCCAATGGATTCGACATCGGCAAACGTGGAAGTGCCGAATTATGTTGAGGCGCTTACCGGCGATATTAAAGGGTTAAAAATCGCTGTGCCGAAAGAATATTTAGGCGAAGGCGTATCGGAAGAAGTTCGCCAATCTGTGCTTGATGCGTTAAAAGTATTGGAAAAACTAGGAGCGACATGGGAAGAAGTATCGCTGCCGCACTCGAAATACGCGTTGGCAACTTACTATTTGCTTGCTTCTTCAGAGGCGTCCGCGAACCTTGCCCGTTTTGACGGCGTTCGTTACGGCTATCGCGCGGATAATGCAAAAAACTTAATCGATATGTATAAACAAACGCGCAGCGAAGGATTCGGAAACGAAGTAAAACGCCGCATTATGCTTGGCACATTCGCATTAAGTTCGGGATATTATGACGCGTATTACAAAAAAGCGCAAAAAGTGCGGACATTAATTAAACAAGACTTCGAAAAGGTATTTGAAAAATACGATGTCATTGTCGGACCAACAACGCCGACACCAGCGTTTAAAATCGGCGAAAAAACACACGACCCGTTAACGATGTATGCAAACGACATTTTAACGATTCCAGTGAACCTTGCCGGCGTTCCGGGCATTTCTGTACCGTGCGGTTTTGTGAACGGCTTGCCGGTCGGATTGCAAATCATCGGAAAACATTTTGACGAAAGCACGGTTTACCGCGTCGCTCACGCGTTCGAGCAAGCGACCGACTACCATAAACAAAAACCAGCGTTATAAGGGGGGAAACATGATGAATTTTGAAACGGTCATCGGTCTTGAAGTTCACGTCGAGCTAAAGACAAAATCGAAAATTTTCTCCAGCAGTCCAAATGCGTTCGGAGCGCCCCCAAACACGCAAACGAACGTAATCGATTTAGGCTATCCGGGAGTTCTTCCTGTGCTAAATAGACAAGCAGTCGAATTCGCGATGAAGGCAGCGATGGCACTGAACTGCGAAATCGCGACGGAAACGAAATTCGACCGGAAAAACTATTTTTATCCAGACAACCCGAAAGCATACCAAATCTCGCAATACGATCAGCCGCTTGGCCGAAACGGCTGGGTTGAGATCGAAGTGAACGGCAAAAAGAAAAAAATCGGCATTACCCGCATCCATTTGGAAGAAGACGCGGGAAAACTGATGCATACCGGTGACGGCTATTCGCTCGTCGATTTCAACCGCCAAGGCACACCGCTCATCGAGATTGTGTCAGAACCGGACATCCGCTCTCCGGAAGAAGCGTACGCGTATTTAGAAAAATTAAAATCGATTATCCAATATACGGGCGTGTCCGATTGCAAAATGGAAGAAGGTTCGCTTCGCTGTGACGCGAACATTTCCCTTCGCCCGATCGGTTCGACCGAGTTTGGCACAAAGACGGAACTGAAAAACTTAAACTCGTTTAACTTTGTGCGCATGGGATTAGAATACGAAGCAAAACGGCAAGAGAAAATTTTGCTTTCCGGCGGCGTCATCCAGCAAGAAACGCGGCGCTTTGACGAAGCGACGAAAACAACGGTGCTCATGCGCGTCAAAGAAGGTTCGGAAGACTACCGCTACTTCCCAGAACCAGACCTTGTTATGCTATATATCGACGATGAATGGAAAGAACGAGTTCGCGCTTCGATTCCGGAGCTTCCTGACGCCCGCAAAAAACGCTACGTCGAAGAGCTTGGCTTGCCGGAATATGATGCGAAAGTGCTGACGCTGACAAAAGAAATGGCCGATTTCTTCGAAGCGACGGTCGCAAACGGGGCGGATCCGAAATTGGCGTCGAACTGGCTCATGGTCGAAGTCTCCGGCTATTTAAACGCCGAACAAAAAGAGCTGCATGAGATCGCGTTGACGCCGGAAAGCTTGGCCGGCATGATTAAGCTGATTCAAAACGGCACGATTTCGTCGAAAATCGCGAAAAAAGTGTTTAAAGAACTCGTCGAAAAAGGCGGAGACCCAGAAAAAATCGTCAAAGAAAAAGGGCTTGTGCAAATTTCCGATGAGGCGACATTGCGCAAAATCGTTCTTGAAGTACTTGACGCCAATCCGCAATCGGTCGAAGACTATAAAAACGGCAAAGACCGCGCGCTTGGCTTCTTAGTCGGGCAAGTGATGAAAGCGACAAAAGGACAAGCCAATCCTCCGCTTGTCAATAAGTTGTTAGTAGAAGAAATTAACAAACGGTAAACAAGTCAAAGCTGGCTGCATCAAGCCAGCTTTTATTTTGAATTCCGTTTGAAATTCCAATATGTTTAATCCATCCTTGTCTATATTGCTCCTAAACGGGTCTATCAAAGGAGCGGATGATAGCGTACAATTACGAACGAGAATGGTTGGAGATTGAATGACTTCAAGGACAGGAGCGCCAAACTGGCAAAACGAATTGCGGTGATTCGTCTCCCATTATACAAGGGTCTTTAAGAATCCAAGTTGCTGAACTTTTAAACATCCATCATGAGGCAGTCTCGATTTGCGTTTAAAAGTTTCTGGTTGTGTCATGGTAGGTGCATTTTGATAATGACCGAATGGTTAGTTGCCATTTATATTTAGTAAGAAAGTGTGGAAGACATGTTGAAAACCACCGAGTTGTTGTAAACGATTTCTAAAGCTTTTCGGGAGCTAACTAGGGAGCTTCCGCTTTTTTATAGCTAATAAACCTTGAAGCAAATATATATTTTAGAAAATTTAGAAAAGAAAATTGACATTTATAGATTTTAGGAGTAAATTTTTTATATAGAACTAAACCGATATATTTAATTGGTTAATTAAAACTTTCATACTTTTAAAATTTGCCTATTAGTCATTAAAGGTATCTTCTCTTTTATTCTTTATGGCAAGGAGATAAGTATCTTTTTTGAAAATTTTTATCAAGATTAAATTCGAAAGGAGAAAATGATTATGTCAAATGAAAGAAAGCTTCAGCCTGAAACGTTAGCAGTGCATGCGGGGCAAGTGCCAGATCCTACAACTTTATCAAGAGCAGTACCAATCTATCAAACAAGTTCGTATGTATTTAATGACAGTCAACATGCTGCCGATTTGTTTAGCTTAAAAGAAGAAGGCTATATTTATACGAGAATCATTAATCCAACGACCGATGTATTTGAAAAACGGGTTGCTGCCCTTGAAGGCGGTGTGGGGGCGCTGGCGCTTTCATCTGGTCAAGCCGCTGTTTTTTATTCCATCATCAATATTGCTTCTGCTGGGGATGAAATTGTTTCTTCGTCAAGCATTTATGGCGGAACGTATAATTTGTTTACTCATACGCTTCCTAAATTCGGAATTACCGTTAAATTCGTGGATTCCACTGATCCAAAAAATTTTGAGCGAGCGATTACAAGCAAAACAAAAGCACTATTTGCGGAAACGATCGGAAATCCAAAATGTGACGTATTAGATATTGAAGCTGTTGCGGAAATCGCTCATCATCATGCTATTCCACTAATTGTTGATAACACCATTCCTAGCCCATATTTACTTCGTCCAATTGACTTTGGCGCGGACATTGTTGTGCATTCTGCAACAAAGTTTATCGGAGGGCATGGCAATTCGATCGGTGGAATTATTGTCGACAGCGGAAAGTTTGACTGGGAGAAGAGCGGAAAGTTCCCAGAATTCACTGAGCCAGATCCAAGCTATCATGGCCTCGTTTATACAGAAGCTGCCGGAGAAGCTGCCTATATTACAAAAGCGCGCGTCCAACTGCTTCGAGATCTTGGTGCGGCATTGTCACCATTCAATTCATTCTTGTTTTTACAAGGGCTTGAAACTTTGCATTTACGTTTAGAACGTCATAGCCAAAATGCTTTAGAGGTAGCGAAGTTTTTAGAGAAAGAGGCAGCCGTTGAATCGGTAAGCTACCCTGGTTTAGAAAGCCATCCTTCTTATGAGTTGGCGAAAAAGTATTTGCCAAAAGGGCAAGGTGCCATCGTAACCTTTGAAATTAAAGGCGGCGTTGAAGCAGGGAAAAAATTAATTGATTCTGTTCAACTATTCTCTCACTTAGCCAATATTGGCGATTCTAAATCATTAATTATTCATCCTGCCAGCACTACGCATCAGCAATTAAGCAGTGAGGAACAATTAGCTGCTGGCGTTACGCCGGGACTTATTCGTTTATCGGTTGGCACAGAGGCAATTGATGACATTCTATATGATCTGAAGCAAGCCATCAAAGCTAGCCAAACGGTAACTTCCATTGTGAAGTAAACTTTTTCTGTTTTTATAATGTACGTATTTTGGGCTCAATCAAACGCTGATTGAGCTTTTTTTGTTGTGACGGATATGTTGATCAACTATATATAACTGACTAACTTTTTCGACCCTGTTGGGTTACAGTTCTTCGTTCTTGTCTTACTATAACTAGTATTCAAGAACGAGGGAGCAGAAGAAATAATGGCACGTCTCACCATCACTCATACACATGGTCTCACACTAACCGATTTACGAAAGTTAGAGAAACAACAAGACAATGTCCAATTACGTCTGCGCATCACAGCGGTTCGCCTCGTGATGGAAGGGCATACAGGTAAAGAAGTCGCTAATTTGTGTAATGTTCATCGTCAATCCGTGGCTGCCAAAAAATTTAATACAGGTGGGATCGATGCGTTATTAGAACGAAAATATGGACCGGGACGCCCATGCTTTTTAACAACCGAACAACAAAACGAGTGGAAGCACGTCATTTTAACGGGTTCTCCTTCTGATTACGGATTGGGGGGATGCGCCACATCGTGGATCACACCGATCATTCGTGAGTATGTGCGCAACACGTATGATGTAGGGATGAGCTACCTAGGAATTTTACGTATGCTTTGGCGGTTGTGTTTGAGTTATACTTGTCCGATCTGTGTGTTGGCAAAGGCAGATTCAGAAAAACAGCAGGCGTTTGAACATGAAATCGACCTAATAAAAAAACTGCTGAATAATGATACAGTGCTCTTATGTCAAGATGGGACTCATGTTCGCGCGTATTAGAATCTTCATGCCAAATGGGCAGAAGTGGGAAAACAGAAACAAGTGCCGACGTATGGGCATCATGCCAGCGTGACATTGTTGGGTGCCCTGAACGCTATGACGGGAGCAATAGTGCGCCAAACGTCCTCTTCTTGTAAACAGGAGGATTTTTCAACGTTTCTTCAGTTTGTGGCGAACCATTACAAAGAGAAGCTTATTGCCATGGTGGTCGACAATGCCCAAATTCATCATTCCCAACTCATTCAGGATTTTCTTGCCAAAAGCGAACGTATCCTGTTGATTGGTCTACCGCCATATTCACCCAATTTAACCCCCATTGAGCGATAATGGAGATGGCTAAAAGAAACCGTCATTTCCAATCGGTTTCATTCCACATGTTCTTCGATTGAAGAAGCCATGAATTTGTTTTTTTACATAGATTTCCAAAAGTCCAGACGACGTATTGCGCCGGCTTGGTATCGCCTAAGTCCCATGTCGAAAAGTTAAATAGTTTTATATAGGAATTGCTTGGGCTGCAAGAGATTTTATCCTTGATTTTGCTGTTTCCAGATATTCTCACAGTTTTGGCGGAGTAATTGCAGATATTCCGCACATCCGCGGTAAAATCGGGCAAATTGAAATTTTGTTGAAGTCTTCACGGCATACGCTGTACGCGATTGCTGAGAAGTGGGAAAGCAATCCAGAGCATAAAGATTGTTTTTCGGACGAAGTTAGCATGGCGAAATATATCATATGCAACAATGCCATACGCATTGTTGAGCTTGCGATGCGCATTGCAGGAGGCCATGCATTATCAAAGCATCATAAATTAGAACGCCTTTTTCGCGACGTTCAGTGTGGACCGTTTCATCCGCCTCAAGATGATATGGTGACTCAGCAATTAGCAGACTCTGCGCTGACAAAAGTGAAGAATAGAAAAAGGAAAAACCATCTAGGGCTAACTTCCATACAAACAACAGACCATTGAAGCGGAACTGGTTTTTGGGCAAATCAAACATGACCATCAATTAGTGACTTCGCTTATATTAAATAAATGTAAAATTTAACATTTGCTGCAATGGAACGAAAGCTGGCGGCATAGGCAAGCCAGCTTTATTTTCAAAAAAATGTTCATGATGTTTTAGATCATCCCATATGCGCGAAAGAAATCAAGAAACTAGGATTGTTTTCACAATCTGTTCTGTCTTGTCAGCAAACGATATCATCGCTTTTTCCATGGCTGTTTGGCTTTTCCTTTTTTCTGATCGTTCCACATATGAAAAAGTTTATTCCGTAAACAGGTTGTTTTCCAAGGAACTTTAATATGTTTAGCATGTCAGAATGATAGATTAAGAAAAAAGTCCCTGTTGTCATCTGGAAAAACAGGAATATATCATGATTTATCCTTATTTTCCCTATGTTACCATTTAAATAGAATGTATAAATTGGGGGAGAAAATCAAGGTGGCGTCTTTATCGGAATCGATCGAACAAGAAGTGAAACGCAGGGGCTATGAGACGATGATTGATTGTATTAAGTCTTATCAGGCGCAGGTCGAAGAAGCAATCGGGGAACTTCGGCTTCGGCATGGGACTCGTGCATTCTATCCCGCAAGTGCCGAGAATGTTCCGAATTGGCAGGGAGAGACGGGGAAAGCGCATGAGCCGATATCCGGGAATTTGCGGCAAATGATTGATGCAACGGCAGACGGTCTCCTTCATGAAATAAGCAGGGAAATTGCCCAAATTCGCCGAAAGATAGAGGAACGGCAATGACGACGATCCGAGTCAAACCAGAAGAGCTGGAAATAGTAGCGAAGCATGTTCCCGATGCAGAAGACGCCTGCTGTCGTGCGCGGACTTCACTTTCTTGGACACTGCCTTCTTTAGCCATGGAGATTCCCGGCATTAGCACTGCTGCGATCGATAGTTTCAAGGATGAGTTGCTTCATTGGCTCCAGCGCTATGAAGAAAAGCTGAATGAAGCGGAGGAACTGCTGTATCGGACAGCCGCGGCAATGCGCCAAGCCGACCAAACGCTCGCCGACAATATGAAAGAATTCGGTTTGGAGCTTCTTGGCTGGTATGACTTGCAGCGATTGTTTGGAGAATATGACCCAATCACCGGAGAACGGATATCCGGATGGGACCGCCTGGTTGCGGGAGGAGTGCTGTTGGCTTCGTTTATTCCTCCGGTCAAAGGGGCAGGCATTGCCGGCAAAGCGGGGATCAAAGGGGCGAAAGCGGCCGGAACCGCAGCGGATGTTTCGAAATGGATCTCAAAAACGAAAAACGTCCTCCATTATGATAAAATCAAATCGTTCTTCCAAACGATCTATCACCAAGTCGTCAAAGGACCAATCACCGAAACGATCCGGTCGTTCAGAAAACAATGGAAGAACTTTCTCAAAAATGTTGGCTCTGTCCTACAGGGACCGCAGCCAGCCTTGGCAGGAATCGGTCCGACCCGCGGTGTGTGGATAAGCGGAGCCGAAAAAGAAGTAAAAGAAACGACGATGAACATAATTGGCAAAACTGGGGATGAGGTGGTTGGTAAGGGGACGGGTAAACCTCCAGTACCAACAAAACCAAATGGTGGTATGGATGAAGGTGACTTTGTAAATGAGCATTCAAAGAAGCATATGTATGATCCGACAAAACTATCTACACCAAAGAAAACGCAATATGGTAAGGATGTTGATGTAAAAAAACTTAGAGAAGATACAATGAGTAATCCAGACAGAGCATATTCAAATTGGCCGGGGAATCCGAACAATCCTAATAAACAAAGGATTACAAAGTATGAGAAAGAGTACGGGGGAAATATTAGTACATCAGATACTCCAACTGGGCATCATAGAGTATTTGAAAATTTAGATAACCCAAGTAAAAGTACTCATTTCCCATATGTACCAAGACAGTAGAAAGTTGGGGGATAAAATGGAACAGTTACTTTATCATGTATTGTTACCCAAGAACCATGAGTTCTATGTTTCGATTGAAGAAATATTAGACAATGGGATTACTTCTTCTATAAAATCTAATTATTGGTATAGTTGTGGAGGAAAAGTGAAGCCAGAAATAACAAAGAAACTAAGACCTTTTGGTGTGCCTGATTGGGTTGATTTTGACAAAGCAATTGGGGTGGATTTGATTCAAAGGACAGAAACGTCGCTTTGTTTTCCAATATTTACAGAAAAAGTAATGGTTTTTGATAAGGACATTTCCAGTCTAATTTATGATCAATCATTTTTTGAAGATAATCAGTATACTTTTGAAGAAGCAATTAACTTTGACACAGGGAAAAGTATAGAAGAATTAATTTTGAGTTATTGGGGAAGCATGATACCACTTAAAGAGTATATGAAAGAAAAACCCTATAATAACCCTGAGATCTTACTTTTTGAACCAGTTCCAAAAGAGATAATCAAGGTGGTTGAAAAAGATTAATATTCAAACTATTCATTAGAGCCTTAAGGGCAATACCCTTAGGGTTTGTTTTTTCTAAAAATATTAACTTTGATTGGCTATATGCCTTTCAAGGTTTTTCTATTTTAAATCTAACAGCTATATCAAATAATAAAGTGAGATTACAAGAGAATGTAAGTATGTTTTTACCAACGTTTTAATTCAGAGCTCATAATGGTTCACCTACAACGAGTTTGGCTGCAATGCATGGTAAAGCGATTAACGCCACTAAATACCCTTCGAGTACACTCTAAAACACGAGAGAAAGCTTTCTCGTGTCGAGAAATAGGATATAAACTTTTAACCGACTATACCAATAATAATAAACTGGCAAAGTATTTTGTATTACCCATGGTGCTAGTTGAGCGTTACGCTCAACTAGCACAAGGACAACAAGTGAATAGATTTTATCTGATACCACGAGTAAAGAATACGATTTGTCTTTTAATAACATTTTCCAGTATTCTTCTATACGATTGAAGGTGTCGCTAGAGCGTTGGTTAACAAAGTCTTGCGCTAGCGGATAATCCGCGTCGTTTTGTGAAATGCCTTTGGTCACAAATTGAAGTAATAGCACCTTGGCTTTTAGAAGAGCAGAAGTCAAGTCGTTTTTGCTTTTTATGCTTTTAAATAAATCTGAATAAGCATGTTGCAATGCTTCTACTTCTTCTTCTTCTTCTTCTTTTGATTAATGCGTCTTTGCAAGTTTATTGGTCATAGATAAATGACAAGCCTGATCAGGTGTTAGAGAAACGTTTATCGGATTGATCTTTGATCGTGATATATAAAACTTTTCTTCTAGCGACTTATAGTTCTCCACTTTTTTTGTGTTATGGGTGATATGCTGTTGAATGAGCTGATCAAATCCACTTTTTACATCGCCGCTTAGAAATTTGTCGCTAAAGTACTGAAGAGCAGCCGAGGACGATGCTAACTCCAACTGTGCTTCATATGAATCCAGCTGTGGTTTTTACGCCGCCAAAGAAGTTGATGCCTGTTTTGGTCAGGCTATCAAGTCCATCTGTGATGTGCTGCAAGGTAGACTCAATATCCTTTACTTCCTCAACGCTGAGCGAATCGAAAAAATGCGATTCATGTAAATACTGACTAAAAACAAGCCATTGATCTTGAGGGCGGTGAAAAAAATGTCAGAGGGATCTGCGTTTTGTACATTAATGTCTTTGGCAAAAAAGTCAGCACTACTTTCTCTTTGAAATTCAATCATTTCATGAGAAAACGTTAATTAAAGGCTTCCCTGTTACGGGTTACTTCTATCTCTTTCCCTATTAAAGGATTGTTTTGTAAATTCAATAGAGGGCGATTAGCGGCGTTTCGAGCAGGGATGGCTCCATAATACATAATATCAATTTTCACAAGCAACTCCCTCCTAGTCAAAAAAATTGAATCATTGACCACTTGCATAGTAGAAGTTCGGCACACTGAAAAAGTCTATCAATAAATTATTCTTAGAGATTTTTAATCTGTGGTGACGAATAGGGTTCTTACATTTTAACCCTGCCAGATCATTATCATGATAACAATCAAGTTAAGTTAAAGATGACGCACACTTATGTAAAAATCAAGCGGCATGGTGCCTAGAAGCGCCACATCGCTTACAACGTTTTATGGGTTGACTAACCGTTGCAACGTGCTTCGACTTTAAAAACGCGGTTGTTGAGAACTTGGATGCCGGATTTATGGTCATGGAGGAGAGAAAGAACTTTGTCTTCAAGCACGTTAGTGAGGTGAGTGACTTTTCTTTTCATTCGTGGACATCAAGTGAGAGTATGTCATACTTTGCAATGAGGACTTCTTGACCATGGCGGATAGCTTCGCTGATTGCTTTTGTTTCGTCGAGAACAACGATGGGGTTTTCTATGTTTGTTTTAAGCGTTCTTGCACACTAGTCATGTCTTCTCTTCCAAGGAGGATGTCGTTCTTCAACGGTAGGCACCCGCTTTTTAATGGTGATAAGCCGTTCTTCAATGGCAGTCACCTGCTCTTCAACGGTAGTCATCCGCTCTTCGACACAGCTCATCCGCTTTTCCAATTTGTCGACATGATTGTTCAATGTTTGGATGTCGTTGAGCGTGAGTTTGGCCTCTTGGAGAATTTCTTGCAGCGGCGCCTCTGCCATGTGTTTACCTTCTTTATATCCTCTTTATACATGAAATATTCTGACAAACGCCATGTTGATGGGATAATTTAGTAGAGCAATTGCTCTATATTGACCACAATAGCTTTTTGATTTACTTATAGACTTAAATTGTCTCAAGAGATTTTGATTCCAAAAGGATTAAAATGGCCGATCAGCTTGTTGGACGATACAGCATAAATGTTATACTTTGCATTTCACAAGTGGAGGCTGTTTTGCCCTGATGCTAAACGTGCTGTTTTTGGGGAAGAAGCCGGTATTCTCCCACGAACTGCAGCTAGTAAGGAGAACGAGCGGTGCAAGGAAACGAGGTAGCAGGGGTGGGATTTTGTCGGTGCTTCGCGAAGACATAGAGAAGGAAAAGTGAAATGATTAGTCCGTTCTTTAAAGAGAAAATGCCAAGAAAATAAAATAGCAGCAAGCCTATTCATTATGTATAGCTTTTTTGCTGTACAGTGACGTATATATTTTTCGTGTTTCCACACCGTTATCCAAAAAAGAAATGCAAGAATGTGATTGTAGTATATAAACGATGTCATTCACGGCGTAAAAATGTCGTCGACCTCTAATCGTGCAAAAAGTCCGGGGGATCGACGACACTTCTTGTTTCTCCTTTGTGCTTACAGCCATCAACATTCCTATGTATTGACGGAATTTTCAAAATGGCGTATACTGGATGTAACCATTTTAGAAAATGCTTGATATATCAACGTCTTTTTGGGGTTTATATCTTAACTATGAGGAATTGAAACTCATTTCGGAAACACCGTCGGTTGCAACAGCTAACCGTTTATATCTTAACTATGAGGAATTGAAACTATCGGATTTCCATTTCAAAGATTTCCGCTTCTAACGTTTATATCTTAACTATGAGGAATTGAAACTCAGTATTGTTCGTTCTGCCAACGTTGTGAAAGCGATTGTTTATATCTTAACTATGAGGAATTGAAACTATACTTCTAATTTCTTGCGTTTCTTCTTTGGTCGTTTCGGTTTATATCTTAACTATGAGGAATTGAAACGTTTCATTGTCGTTTTCTGCTTGCTGATTGCTTGATATGTTTATATCTTAACTATGAGGAATTGAAACCCTTGTCAAAGGTCAAAAAATACCTTACGAAGACTTAGTTTATATCTTAACTATGAGGAATTGGAACCAAATGAACAGTTAAGATTTGCTCTTGTCTTTCGTGCTTGTATCCTACTTACAAAGACATGGGCAGTAGGTAAGCTATTTTAATTATATGGAATTTCATACTAGTAATTAGGGGAGAAAAGGTAGTTAAACGTAGACCTTTTCTTTTTTGTCATTGATATAGCAATTCGTTGGGCGATGTTTAGGTAAGAATCTTTTCAATGGATCAAACATATATTTCACAAAAAATTAGAAAATTTAATTCTATTTTTTTATGCTATTTTGGTACAATATAGTAAAAAAGCAGGATAATGGGGTGATATGTTGATAGAGGCAATAGCGAAAATAGGGTGTATAGAGTTAGGAGAAAAGGACCAAGCAGCTATCGATCAGTTCATTGAAAACCCGGACTATCCTAATTGCATACATATTCTTCTTCAAAGAGGGAACGACGGTGCATTTGTTTGGGAAGGCTGTGAAGTAGAGGAGCAGAAATCTGATTTTCGTAAATATTTATTCCGTAGCGGCTCCTCCCGTGGGGTGAACTATTCGCCGACAGCCAAAATCACAACGATAGAGAATACGTACCAGCAAAAAGTATTAGGATGGTTTAAGAAGGTTTGTAAAAATAATGGAAATGAGTTTTTCCGTGGCATTCAAGAAGTATTGGAGAAAGAAAAAGAACACATTTTACAAGAATTGCAAAGCAAATTGGCTCTTTCTAGTGAAAGGACTATTCTTTCTTTAAAGGTGGACGGGTCCTATCTCTATGATATTCCTGAATTTCGTGATGCTTTTCTGTTTTTGATTAATGAAAAAGATTTGGAATTATCCGCATCTAATCAGGTTTGTTCCATTTGCGGACAGCGAAAAGATACTGTTATTGGCAGAATGTCGGTATTCCGTTTCTATACGCTCGACAAGCCGGGATTTATCACTGGAGGGTTAGATGAAGACAAAGCGTGGAGAAATTATCCTGTTTGTCTTTCTTGCAAGTCATATATTGAAGAAGGAAGAAGATTTATTGAAGAGAAGCTCCGCTTTCAATTTTATGGATTTTCCTATTTACTTATCCCTAAGCTCATTGTTCCTGTTGCAGAGGATGATGATGGTTTTGCTGAGGTGTTGGAATATTTATCTTCCCATAAAAAAGAAGTACGTATTCATCAGGATCAGGCAGAATCATTTATGACTACGGAAGAAGATGTCATGGACATCCTGAAGGATATGGAAAATGTTGTTTCCATTCAACTATTATTCTTGCAAAAAATTCAAAGTGCGGAGCGAATTCTGCTTTTGATCGAAGATGTGTTACCGTCAAGAATCAGTGAGCTGTTCAAAGCCAAGTCCTATGTTGAACAACTCCTATATGCGGAAGGAAATCATCCATTCCATTTTGGATTTATCCGGACTTTCTTTCATAGTTCGTACGACAAGTATTTTTTGCACATTGTCGAGTCGGTATTCAAAAAACGGTTGCTTTCTGTTTCTTTTTTAACAAAATTCATCATGGAACAGTTGCGAAAAGAATTGCCTGCTTACGAATCAGGGGAACCGTCCTTTTTTTATAAAACGAGACAGGCTATTGCCATGATTGTCTTTTTAGAGCAAGCCGGTGTATTGCCGGTTAAAGGAGGAGCTACCATGAGCGAAAAATTTGATGTGCTGTTTGAAAAGTACGGGAAGCAGCTAGATACTCCGGAAAAGAAAGCTGTTTTTCTGCTTGGTTCGTTGACACAAATGCTTTTGGACATTCAACAAAACAAGCGAGGCAGCAAGCCTTTTCTAAAGCAATTAATGGGGTTGAAAATGGATGAGCGGACAGTAAAAGGGCTGCTTCCGAAAGTAATCAATAAGTTGGAAGAGTATGAATCCTATCATTTTATCCATAAGCAATTAGCTGAAGAAATTTCTACTTTATTTTTGCTTTCATCCTCACGGTGGAAAATGTCAGTAGATGAATTGAATTTTTATTTTGCTTGCGGCATGAATCTTGTGTCCAAAGTGAAAGAGTCATTAATAATAGCGAAGGAGGAAGCATAATATGCTGCAAAATCGTTCCGAACTATTATTTTTATACGATGTGCAATGGGCTAATCCAAACGGAGATCCGGTCGATGAAAATAAACCAAGGATTGATGAAGAAACAGGAAGAAACATTGTAACAGACGTCCGATTAAAACGGACGATACGAGATTATTTGCATGATTTTTGCCATCAAGAAATTTTTGTGCGCGAAATTGCGGGAGAAAATGAGTACATCCAGGATGCGAAAACGCGAGCGGAAGATTTTTTAGTCAAAGATGGCAAAAAATTAGATAAATCCAAACTGTCGCTTGCTGAGATGAAACAGATTATTAATGAGGAAATACTGCGACAATGTATTGATGTTCGGTTATTTGGCGTTACGCTGCCAATTGAGAAAAATTCAAAAGAAAAGAGTTCTATTACTCATACAGGACCCGTTCAATTTAAAATGGGACAGTCGCTTCACGCAGTCAAACTGGAATATATTAAAGGAACAGGTGCTTTTGCATCGGGAAGTAGGATGATGCAAAAAACATTTCGGGAAGAATATGTTCTTCCTTATTCCCTTATTGCTTTTTATGGGGTTATCAATGAAGCAGCTGCCTCATATACGAAACTGACGGAAGAAGATGTGCAATTGTTGCTCGATGCGATGTGGAATGGCACGAAAAATTTGATTTCGCGCTCTAAAGTAGGGCAAATTCCTCGCTTATTGCTTCGTGTTGTCTATAAAGAAAAACATTTTCATATCGGGGAGTTAGATAAATATATTTCTTTACACTCAGAAAAAGTCGATGAGGAAATCCGCGATGTGTCTGACTATACGCTCGATACTGCACCATTGATCCGTGCTATGGAAAAACAAAAAGAGAAAATTGAAAGAGTAGAGATCAAAACAGACGATCGTCTTGTGTGCAGTGAAGATATTATCGAAAGTTTGAAAACTGCGGGAATTCCAGTAGAGATCAAATAGCAAGGAATGAAGAACATGAATGTGCTTGTATTTGATATTCGTGCAGATTTCGGGCATTTTCGCAAAATCTATTCTACGTCATCACCTTTGACTTATTCGATCATTCCGCCTACATCTTTTTTTGGCATATTGGGGGCTATTATTGGTTTGGGAAAAGAAGAAAATGAATATTTGCGTTATGTGAATCATGAAACGGTCAACATGGCGATTCGCATTATGAGCCCGGTTCGGAAAATGCGGATGGGATTGAACCATGTCAATACGAAAGGAAATATATGGGTTCCAAAACAACGACGTGAAGGAGCACGGACGCAAATTCGTACCGAATTTTTGCGGTTTCCGCATTTTCGTTGCTACGTCCATGTAAAAGAGCAGTCTTTGTTTCACCAATTAATCGATTATGTACAACAGCACCGAAGTGTATATACCGTCTGCATGGGGCTTAGTGAGTGCATCGCTGATGTCCATTATGTTTCTTTGGAGGAATTTCGCCTAGTTAATAACAATGCGGAGACGGTTTCGATTGTTTCGGTGATTCCTGAAAAATATGTGACATCCCTTTGTATCGAATCGGGAAAGGAATATAGAAAGGAACGGTTCGCTTTTCAGATCGACGAGGAGCGAATTGTGTCTGACTATGAAGAAGTTTTGTTTGAAGCAAGCGGAGAAGCGATCCGTGCGGTTGTGTCGCATTATTGGGAAAACAAGGCGGGAGAGCGCATCGTATTTTTATACGATCACAGAAAGGAATGATGAGATGTATTCTCATCCTCATTATCACTTGTCTAAACATTTACAGGGGGTAGAGCATCTCTCCTCCCTGTTTTTGTCGGAAAAAGAAATTCCAATCGCAAAGCAATCATGGTTTTCTCAATTGAACAAATGGATTGCCGTTTTTCATGACATCGGCAAAGCGAATGGTTTTTTTCAACAGTATCTCCAGTCTCCAGAGCAATTTCATGAAGCTCCCCAGTTAAAAGGCCATGCGCTTCTTTCCGCCGCCTTGCTAATTTCATTTTTGAAGGAAAATAAGCAATTCGATGAATTCTGGCGGTGCATCAGTTTTATCATTGTAAAACGCCATCATGGCAATTTGGATGATTGGCTCGAAGAATTTAAAAAGTTTGGTGAAGAAACAAAAGAGCTGTTGCGACGGCAAGTTGATTCCATTGACTTTGAACAGCTGAATGAGCAAATCAAGTCACTATGCCTTCTCGATAAAAATGAAAGATGGACGAAAGAAAAGTTTCAGAAGTGGCTGGATGATTTATTTGCCGAGACAAGACGATTGCGCCGCTTTATTATGAGATGGAATAAAACGAACGACTCGGTTGTTCCTTATTTATATGTGTTATTTCTCTTTTCGCTTTTGATCGATGCCGATAAATCAGAAGCAGGGATTATCCAAAAAGAAACATGGTCTTTCTCAGAACGAAGAGAAATTCCTGACAATCTGATTTATACCTATAAAGCACGTCAGAGCTGGAAGAATACACAGATGAACCGCTTGCGGGAGCAGGCATTCCAAGAAGTTGTCTGCGCTCCGATTGATATAAACGAACATTTTTACTCTTTGAATTTGCCGACAGGAATGGGAAAAACATTAGCTTCCCTTCAATTTGCATTGCAGCTAAAAGCAGAAATCGAAAAGGAATGGAAAGTCAAGCCACGTATTATATACAGTCTTCCGTTTTTAAGCGTGATTGATCAAACTAGCAAAGTGATAAGAGATATATTTTTCGCCAATGGCATCGATGTCGATCATCGGCTAATGCTTGAACATCATCATTTGGCGGATACGCAATATACGGTAATAAAAGATGACGAACGATACGATGCAACGTATGAAATTGCCAAATTATTAATAGAAGGATGGAATGCGGAATTTATTTTAACAACTTTTGTGCAATTGTTTGGAACGATTTTTTCCAATAAAAACAGTGCGTTACGGAAATTTCATCGTCTGACTAATGCGATTTTTATTATTGATGAAGTTCAGGCTGTTCCGCATCGATATTGGTTGGCGATTAAACAGGTGTTTATGGCGATGGCGCAGGAATTAAACTGTTACTTTCTTTTTAGCTCAGCGACTGACCCAGGAATTTTTGAAAATACTGTTTTACTTGTGGACCCAAAAAAGTATTTTCAGCCTCTATCTAGAGTGACGTTATTTTCACATGTTCAGAAGTCATTAACGATAGAGTCCTTTTGGGATCAGGTAGAAATAGAATCAGGAAAAACATATTTATTCATTATGAATACGATTGAAAGTGCGAAGTGTTTGTATGAAGAGATTATCAACACAATCGGTGCGGAAGAAGTCACATTTTTATCCACTCATATTCCTCCAAAAGAAAGATTGAGGAGAATAGAGGATGCCAAAAAAGGGGTATACCACATTGTGGTTAGTACGCAGTTGATTGAAGCGGGAGTCGATATTGATTTTGATGTGGTATACCGTGATTTGGCACCGCTTGATTCGATTCAGCAAGCGGCTGGAAGATGCAATCGGAATGGAGACAGAAAAGGAGAAGTACATGTCGTTTCTTTAACCGACGGGCAAAGATTGTATGCTAGTTATATTTATGATTCCATTCGTCTAGATATTACGAAAACCATGTTGAGCAAACAAGTAAAGATCGAGGAAGGACAGTTTTTGCAGCTTATTACAGAATATTTTCATTTATTATCCAATCGAATAAGTAATGCTGAATCAGAACGGCTGTTAAAAGGAATAATGACACTATATTTTGACGGAGAAGAGACATCCGATCGCGCGCCTGTTTCCCGCTTTCATCTGATTGAAGGGGAGGAGGAAAAAATAAATGTATTTATTGAGCTCGATGAAGAAGCACAAGAAATTTTCCGACAGTATGAAAAAGTTATCCAGTTAACTGACCGTTGGGAACGAAATAAGCAATTTGCGGCGATGAAGTCTTTATTTTATCAATATGTAATTTCGATACCAAGAACTGTTGATAACAAGCCGCCGATTGTGCACGGAATTGGTTATGTCAATTATGATTCTCTTGAAGATTTTTACGACGCGATTCTAGGATATAAAACCAAAAGCAAAGGAATGATATGGTAGGTGTTTCGATTGGAATATGAAATGCCTGTGACTGGAACCGATATATGGTACTACTACATTTGTCCGCGCGAAGTATGGATGATGAAACATCAAATTGCTCCAGATCAAGAGGATGAGGCGCTCGATATCGGGCGATTTATTTCCGAGACATATTATCAAAGGAATAAAAAGGAAATATCGATAGGAAATATTGTCGTGGACCGTATTCGTAAAGAAGATGGACAATTAGTGATTGGTGAAGTAAAAAAATCATCTCGATATTTAAAAAGCGCCAAAACGCAGCTTCTCTATTACTTAGATACGCTTCGCGAAATGGGGATTGATGCAAAAGGAGAATTGCTATTTCCGGAAGAGAGGAAAAAAGAGACGGTAGAATGGACGGAAGAAGCGAAACAAGAGTTAAAAACAGGCGGTGGCAGACATCCACCGCATCGCCCGCATGCCGGTGCCGCCTTCACCAAAAAAGATTTCTTTTTGCGCGAAATGTGCATATCGTGAATATTGTTGGGCGGAGGAATAGTAATGAAAAAGACGCTGTATATTTTTCAAAACGGAGAGCTTCGCCGCAAAGATAATAGTTTGTACTTCGAAACAGAGGAACGGAAACGATATATCCCAGTAGAAAATACGAACGATATATATATTTTTGGAGAAGTCGATGTATCAAAAAAGTTTCTCGAGTTTGTGGCGCAAAAGGAGATTATTGTTCATTATTTCAATCATCACGGATACTATGTGGGCTCTTTTTATCCGCGCGAACATTTAAACGCTGGACATGTGATCTTAAAGCAAGCGGAACATTATATCGATAACGCTAAGCGGCTTGACTTGGCGCGGCTGTTTGTCAAAGGGGCTATCCAGCAGATGACAAGGGTCATCAAATATTACCGCTCTCGTCTACCTGAAACAGACGTGTTGGATCGAGTGTTGGTAGCGATAGAACAAGAAGAAGAGCGAGTAAAACAGGCGCAAACAGTAGAGCAGCTAATGGCAGCCGAAGGGCATATTCGGGAAATGTATTATTCCACCTTTGATATCATTATTCGTCATCCCGATTTCGTGTTCGAAAAACGGACCAAGCGCCCTCCGCACAATCGGCTCAATGCGTTAATTAGCTTTGGTAATTCGATTGTGTATACGATGTGTCTTAGCGAAATTTACAAAACGTACTTAGATCCGCGGATCGGTTTTTTACATAGCACGAATTTTCGGCGGTTTTCACTTAATCTTGATGTGGCAGAAATTTTTAAACCGATTATTGTGGACCGCCTTATTTTCACTCTTGTTAATAAGAAAATGCTATCGGCAAAGCACTTTGAAAAATTGACAGGCGGGATTTTGCTTAATGAAGAAGGACGAAAATTATTCGTCAGCGAACTTGAGAAAAAAATGCAGACAACGGTGCAGCACCGTCACCTTGGCAAATCCGTTTCCTATCGCCGATTGATTCGGCTAGAGCTATATAAAATTCAAAAGCATTTGTTAGGAGAAAAAACATACGAGCCATACGCGGCGAAATGGTAGGTGGAAGCATTGTTTGTCATTTTGGTGTATGATTTTAATGAAAAGCGCGTTGCGAAGGCATTAAAAATTGCACGCAAATATCTCCATTGGGTGCAAAATTCCGTGTTTGAGGGCGAGATAACCGTTGCCAATTACCAAAAATTAAAAATGGAGCTGCAAAGCATCATGGATCCCGATGAAGATTCCGTCATTTTTTACACGTTTCGCTCACAAAAATATTCTCAGCGTGAAGAGATGGGGTTGAAAAAAGGTGGAGATGAATTCATTCTTTAGAAAGTAGGGAAACGATGCGACTGACGATTGCAATGAGTGGACGCGACAATCCTATAACCCTTCCACTACATTATCAACAACAATTGCAAGGATTGCTATATCATTCTTTGAGAAATCCGAAATTTTCTGAGTTTTTGCATGAGGTAGGTTTTCGTAAAGAAAAACGATCGTATAAGTTATTTACGTTTAGCCGTCTATACGGTCCGCATCAATTAAATTTTGAAAGAAAAACAATTACTTTTTATGAGGAATTTTACTGGCATGTTGGCACAGTATTGCCTGAACTGACACAAGAACTCGGAGAATATTTGTTATTGCATCCAGATGTGCAAGTCGGTGGGCAACCTGTGGAAATAAAGCGAATTGATGTAGAAAAACGTGACATTAAAGGAAAAGAAATCGAAATAGAGATGCTTTCGCCTCTAACGGTTTACAGCACGTACGAACTCGTTGACGGAAGCAAAAAAACACAATTTTTTAGCCCATACGATGAAGTATTTTCCCATTTAGTTGAATTAAATTTTCGCAATAAATATGAAGCATATTATGGCATTCCACCGAAAGAACGGTTGTTTATCGAACCAATTCGCGTGACAGAAAAGCAGAAAGTTGTGACGATCTTTAAAGGATTTTATATTACTGCTTGGCTCGGACATTATCGCCTTTGCTCGTCTCCAGGCAACTTAACCTTTTTGTATCGTGTCGGTATTGGCGGACGAAACTCCCAAGGTTTTGGTATGTTTCGACTTCTTTCCGAACGCTAACCACTTCGTTTGTTTGTCGTCGACCTCCAATCGTGCAAAAAGTCCGGGGGATCGACGACACTTCTTGTTTCTCCTTTGTTCTTACAGCCATCAACATTCCTGTGTATTGACGGAATTTTCAAAATGGCGTATACTAGATGTAATCATTTTAGAAAAATGCTTGATATATCAACGTCTTTTTGGGTTTATATCTTAACTATGAGGAATTGAAACATCAATGGAATTATTCAAGTTCTCCCGCAACTCATCGGTTTATATCTTAACTATGAGGAATTGAAACTATCACTGATTTTGGCCAGCCAGAAAATCAAGTTGTGAGTTTATATCTTAACTATGAGGAATTGAAACTGCGAACGCGCTAGACACCTTAAAAGCGTTGGATATTGTTTATATCTTAACTATGAGGAATTGAAACATTCCGGCTCGATCCCATGCCGGACACGTCAATACTCCGTTTATATCTTAACTATGAGGAATTGAAACATCTATCCAAAACGGATTCGTTTAAG
Source organism: Parageobacillus sp. KH3-4 (assembly GCF_022846435.1). Taxonomy (NCBI): domain Bacteria; kingdom Bacillati; phylum Bacillota; class Bacilli; order Caryophanales; family Anoxybacillaceae; genus Parageobacillus; species Parageobacillus sp. KH3-4. Next base: position 3,471,263 of record NZ_AP025627.1, on the reverse strand, counting down.
TCATACACTAGTTTATATCTTAACTATGAGGAATTGAAACAAATATAAAACTTCCGATTCATGAAAGACTTTTTGAGTTTATATCTTAACTATGAGGAATTGAAACTTACGCTTGCGCTTCGCATCGACTCGATCTTTGAGTTTATATCTTAACTATGAGGAATTGAAACTCTGCGTCCATCTGGAACACATGCGTACTTTTATCGTTTATATCTTAACTATGAGGAATTGAAACATTCGGATAGTGTCACCGAAACGGAATTTTTCATGTGTTTATATCTTAACTATGAGGAATTGAAACAACCATGTCGTCCACATATGGCCATTTCGCCCGGACGTTTATATCTTAACTATGAGGAATTGAAACGCAGCGGCATTGCAAGGACTTATCAACTGGTTTAAGTTTATATCTTAACTATGAGGAATTGAAACAAATCACGAGCATCAATATCGTTGTGCACCTCGTCAGTTTATATCTTAACTATGAGGAATTGAAACGGGGTAATATCAATTCGTTGACGTGGCTCATAAGAAGTTTATATCTTAACTATGAGGAATTGAAACACTTCTATGAAGCTAGAAACACCTTTTGACAAAATGGTTTATATCTTAACTATGAGGGATTGAACCGTGTCGAGTCTTTTTCGTTGTCGCAGCCGTTTAAGTTTTTATCTTACCTATAAGGAGTTGAAACAAATCACTGAGTGTGAGTTGCAATGCTAAATCGCCGGCGTTTTTGTCTTACCTATGAAGAATTGAAACTACGTCAGTGGTTTTGGGAATGAATGAGAAGGCGTTTGTATCTTAACTATAAAGAATGAAACACCCTTCTTGGCGCTTGCCGCTGTGAAGGTTTTTTTGTTGTAATTCATCGCTACATTTGTTATAAAAGTGAAAAATGGAAACAATAGCAATCAAACATACGTTAAAAGAGGTTTTGAAAGCACGTTCCATATTCTTGAAGTAGAAAAAGCTGTTGGTGTATGAAAGCGGAATTTTGCAGACTTGGAAGTATCTCATATAACGGAAAGGGTAGAGCGTTGATGGGTTTATTGGATAGTAAGAAAATAATGGAAATAAGAAGCCGGATCGAAAAGCGAGTAGTGACGTTGCCCGATGGTACTGCTGTTCCATGCATAGGTCAAGGGACATGGCACATGGGAGAAAAGCCTCAAGAGAAAGCTAAGGAAATAAAAGCCTTACAACTTGGAATAGAATTGGGCATGAAAGTAATTGACACAGCTGAGATGTACGGAAATGGCGCTTCTGAACGTTTAGTCGGCGAAGCAATCAAAGGGCGCAGGGATGATGTGTTTTTAGTCTCTAAAGTGTATCCGCATAATGCGGGATTAGACAAGATTTCAATAGCGTGCGAAAACAGCTTAAAACGGCTGGGGACGGACTATTTAGACTTATATCTTTTGCATTGGCGAGGCCGCATTCCTTTAGAAGAAACGATCGAAGGTATGGAAAGGCTGCGAAAAGAAGGGAAAATTTTGCGATGGGGAGTCTCCAATTTTGACACAGACGATATGAAAGAGTTATGGAACACTACCAATGGATCAAACTGTGCGACAAACCAAGTGTTATACCATCTAGGTTCGAGAGGAATTGATTTTGATCTGCTGCCTTGGCATCGGGAACATCATGTACCGATTATGGCGTATAGCCCCCTTGCCCAAGGAGGTGCGTTAAGAAAACAGTTGTTAACGGATCCAATTATTAATGAGATTGCCAAAAAATATAATGCAAAACCGCTGCAAATCGCACTTGCTTGGACGATACGCACAAATGATGTCATTGCCATTCCAAAAGCTGGGCAGGAACAACATGTTCTGGAGAATGCTGAAGCTGCTGCGATTGAATTGACCCAAGAAGACCTGGACAGACTTGATGAAGCATTTCCAAAACCTCGTAAAAAAGTGCCTTTGGATATCATTTAATATTTTACCGGAGAAAAAGTCGGTTAATGAATGTAATATGCTGGATGGTCTTGGATGAACCAAAAATTTCTTTATAGGGTTTGGAAAGATGTGCCGCTGAGTCAAATGTGTCATGCGGCATTTTCAAGTTGACAAAAGTTTTCATTGGTCTTATAGTTAATGGCGTAGTGTTTATTTTTTGGGTTTTTTGGGCGGTGAGAATGAATGTTGTTAACTGAACGTCGGAAGCAATTTCTTCAGAAGCTGATTGATTTATACCAAAAGACAAACGTGCCTGTCCATTATGAAACATTAGCGAAAGCAATAGGTGTCAGCAAATGGACGGCATATGACATGCTGAAAGAACTTGAAAAACTTGGCTATCTCACCCGTGATTACACTGTGAATCCTGGCGAGACAGGACGTTCCCAAATCGTTTTTCTGCCAACAGCAAAAGCTACGAGCTTGTTTGAACAAAAACGCTCTGAAGCAATCAATCTGGAAGAGTGGCATGAAACAAAAGAGAAAATACTTGAGTTTCTAAACAGTTTAAAGAATTGCAGTCTCAGCGTCGCTGTTCGAAAGGTTTTAGAGGAAATCCCGAAAGCGCAGATTCGCGTTGCCTTCTGTGCATACATCATCGGGCTTTTTCTTGTTTATCTTCGCAAGTTGGGCGGGAAAACCGAGGTGTTGATTAAAAATCTTGTTCAAAACGCACCAACCAATGAAATGCGGATGACCATGTTTGTTGGAACCGTCCTTGGAAGCATTATTCAAACGATGAATCATGAAATTGGCGTAGAAGTAACAGAATTGGTTGGACGGTATTTGAAATCGATTGCCGACCTTTCCCATTTTGAGAAGGAAATGCTTTCTGAGTTTCTTAATGAAGCATTAGCATGATTGTGGTCAACGGTTTAAACCTTGACCTTTTATTTAGTTGAGTTTTTGGGTTTTTTGTGTTATTTGTGTTTTTTTTGAAATACATTTAGAAAGAGCGGAACGTATCTGCATAAACAAAAAGAGGAGGTGGTGGTAACATGATGAACGATTTTCTTGAATTCTTAAAGAAAATCCTTGAAGCATTCAAAAATATTTTCACTAAAAATTAATGGCTGGTTGATCGTTGACGTTACTTAGGTAACGGTCCATAAATTGCTTTGGCAGGTGATTGATGTGCTTGAATTATTTGGGAGATTTGTTGTGAAAAGTAGAATTGCTATCATCGTTTTATCACTCATACTAGTAATCCCCTCATTGTTCGGAATAGTCAAAACGCAAATCAATTATGATATTTTTGCTTACTTGCCGGAAAAGCTTCCTTCGGTGCAAGGGCAAAATATTATGAACAAAGTGTTTGGGTTCGGTGGAACAGGCATCCTGATGGTAAAAAATCAAACAGATGTTGAAGTAGAAAATTTAAAACGAAAACTGGAGCAAGTGGATGGTGTTGAAACAGTCAATTGGATCACCGACATTGCTGATCTTGCAGTGCCTCGCGAGTTTCTTCCAGAGGAATTGGTGGATCAGTTTTATTCTGGAAACAGCACTATCATGCAAATTCAATTTGAAGAGGAAGCGGCATCAGAAAAAACTCATTATGCTGTGCAAGAAATCAAAAACATTCTTGGGCCGAATACTTATTTTGCTGGAACTCCTCCAATGTTGTCGGAGCTGCGTCAGTTGCTTGAAAGTGAGAAGTTTGTCTATGCAGTATCCGCAATTGGGTTTATTCTGTTGCTTTTGGGATTAACGCTCCCATCGCTTTTCATTCCGTTCCTTATCCTGTTCTCAATTGGGGTTTCTATTATTTACAACTTGGGATTGGCTTACTATTTAAATGGTTCAATGTCGTATGTTACCGCTGCGATTGCGGGAGCTTTGCAGCTCGGCGTTACGATGGATTTTTCTATTTTCTTAGTGCATCGTTATGAAGAAGAACGAAAGATGAAAGAAAAGAACGAGGCCATGATCGCGGCCATCAAGCACACAGCGATGGCCATTTTAACCAGCTCGGCAACGGCAGTAGCCGGTTTTCTCGCGATGGTCACCATGTCGCTTGGACTTGGGGAAGACTTAGGGATGACGATGGCGCGAGGGATCATTCTTAGTGTGTTGATGATTTTGACATTGTTGCCGTCGTTCATTCTGGTGTTTGACAAGTGGATTCGCGAATATCAGCACCGCGTGATTATCCCTGATTTTCATCTGTTAGCCAAATTTGTGACCAATCGCCACAAACTTGTTTTTGTAGTGTTCCTGCTTTTGTTTATCCCTGCTTTCATCGGTTTTAAAAATGTGCATATCGTGTATGATTTGGAGCAACTTATGCCGAAGACGCTGCCTTCGATCCAAAATCTTGACGAAATCAAAAAAGAATTTACATCGACTGATTCGGCTTTTTTAGTCATGGATAGCAAGATTTCTGATCAGGAACGTCTCAAAATCAAGCAGCAGATTGAAGAAATAGATGGAATCAAGAAAGTAATTGGGTATGATACCTTTGCAGATCCTGCGATTCCTTCAGAATTTGTTCCCGAAAACTTAAAAAACATGTTTATCAAGGATCAATACAATTACATGTTGGTACAGATGGAATATGGATCGTATGATGAACGCACGACACGGGCCATTCAACAAATCAACAAATTAACCGAGCCATATGAAGGGCATATGTACCTGACTGGTCAAGCCGTTTTGCAAAACGATCTGACTACCACGGTGCGGGACGACATGAAAAAAGTAGATTTGATTTCGGTTGTCGCCGTATTTTTGATTATTGCGCTTGCCTTCCGATCCGTGGCGCTGCCGGTTGTATTAGTTGGCGGAATTGAATTGGCGATTTTGTTCAACCAAGGACTCGATTTCTATCTTGGCCGTTCCATGCCGTTTATCGGTACATTCGCCATTGGCGCTATCCAGCTCGGCAGTACGATCAACTATGCTATTTTGCTTGTAACGCGCTATAAAGAAGAGTTGCTGAATTATTCTAAAGAGGAAGCGATGTATAGAGCCATAACAGCAAGCGGAGAAGCGATCTTGAGCAGTGCGCTTGCCTTGTTTGCCGCTGTCATTGGGATTTGGCTGTTCTCTGACATCACGTTGCTTAGAGATTTAACATTTATGATTGCGCGAGGAGCGATTATTTCTCTTGCTGTCATTTTATTCCTACTTCCGGCAGTGTTGCTCACATTAGAAAGTTTCATATCCAGAACGACATTCGGCTGGCCTAAGGCTGAATCCATGAAACAAGATGAGGCACTTTCAAAATCATCTTTAAACCAATAACGAACAATATAAAGGAGAGGAGAAGCACAATGAATGCGATGAAAAACACAATCCCCGTTTTGACTGCTGCCGCTCTTTTATTATCATCTGCAACCGGTACTTATGCAGCGGCTCCCGATCATGTCGTTGATCGGGAAACGGTTTATACACTCCTTAATTCCGATGGGATTGTGAAAAAATCGATCGTTGTGGATTGGTTGTATTTTGAAGGAAATGGAAATGTCACAGTAACAGATCACGGACAATTACATCATATTCGCAATATAAGTGGATTGGAAAAACCAGTGGTGCAAAACGGACAAATCATTTGGGATGCGGAAGTGAAAGGAGAACGGTCGATTTATTATTCCGGCGAAACCAACCAGCCTCTTCCGGTGGATGTTTCGATCAACTATTATCTGAATGGGAAAAAAGTGAATGCTTCCTCATTGGCTGGGAAAAATGGCACAGTAAAAATCGAGATAAAATTAAAGAATCGGCTGAAACAAAAGAAAAACATTTCCTATTCCGGCTATAAGGGTGTCCATCATTCAGTGGAAAAAGAGCTGTACACACCGATTTTATCACTTGTTTCGCTCAACATTCCGACTGAACATTTCACTGATATGAAACTCGGTGACGCAATGACGGTCATGTCGGGGAAAACGATGAGCGCGACTTGGATGATTGTGCCCAATCCGGAAGAGACCATCACCTTTGAAATGAAAGGAACAGACATTGAGCTTGAACCGATCACGATTACTTTGATTCCGAAGCTTCCTCCAGTATCAGAAGTACCGGTTAAAGAACAATTGGAAAAACTAACAGATGGTATTCAGCAAATCTCTTCTGCACTGGATCAAATAGGAGATGGCGCAAATCAACTTGCCGCCGGCAATCATCAAGTAAAAAACGGTTTAAACAGACTTTCCGAAGGGCTTGGACAGCTGAACCAAGTTCATCAGGCCCATGAGGGACTTGTGAAACAGTCGATGGAGGCAAACCGTCAGCTTCTGATGATGGCTCAAAATCTGGCCGCTGAGAAACCGCAGGATGCGAATTTGCAGGCTCTCGTACAGGGACTAAAAGGCCAACAACAAATGCTGACGATGCTAGCCGAAGGGGGAAATTTGCAGGGAAAACCATTTCCAGGACTCGATAAGATGGAAGAAGGCTTAAAAGGCTCAAAAGCTGGGGCTGACAAGTTAGTGGCTGCAGCGGACCAACTGGAAAAAGGTTCGTTGCAACTAAAAACTGGTATAGAGAAGTTATTCGGCGGAACGGTGGAAATGAAAAATGGGCTGATTACCGGATTAAATAAACTGTATGAAGGGGAAGCTATTTTAAATCAATCAAAAACAGCGGCGGAACAATACGATACATTTCTTGGAAAACCAGATGGAGCGAAAGGGGAAGTTCGTTTTATTTTAAAAACAGATCCGATCAAGCCGATGAAGGTGAAAGATTCAGCCGAACAAAAGTCAGACACGAACAACAAGGAAGAGAACATTTCTTTCTTTGAAAAAATAAAAAAGTTGTTAAATAACTTATTTTAACAACTGGAAATGTTCTAATGAAACCATGTAGTGGAAGGACAGAATAGTCATGAAAGTAGGCTTAGCTTTAGGGGGTGGGGCGGTACGCGGATTGGCCCACATTGGAGTATTAAAAGTGTTAAAAAAATATCAAATACCTATTGATTTTATTGCAGGCACCAGTATGGGCGGTGCAATTGGAGGATTAGTCGCTGCTGGTATTGACATCGAGGAAATTGAAGAATTTGTCCTGACCACCCCATCTTATCGATTTGTGGACATTGGAATTTTAAAACGCGGTATTTTAGCCGGAAATAAAATATACGCGATGCTTATTCAATTTTTAGAACAAAAAGGACTTGGCGATATTCGCATTGAGGATCTCAACATTCCTTTTCGGGCAGTATCGGTAGATTTGATTAAAGGGGAAGTTTTTATCTTTAAAGAAGGAAGTCTTAGTTTAGCCATTCGGGCCACTACCTCCGTTCCCGGTATTTTCTCTCCTGTTTATTATCAAGATAAAGTGTTGGTGGATGGGGGAATTTTGAATAACCTCCCGGCTGATTTGCTTCGTGAGGCAGGGATGGATGTTGTTATGGCTGTGGATGTCGAAAGAGAACATGAAGAAGAGGAACCGCGCAATATTTTTGACGTCGTCTATCGTTCTTTCACGATTATGATGACGAGGCAGCGCCGTGCCAATCTTCAATATGCGGATGTGGTTTTTCGGCCGGAAGTCGGGCATATTTTAGCGTTCGACACAACGAGAATCCAAGAGTGCATTGAAGCAGGGGAACGAGAGGCTCAACAAAAAATTCAGGAAGTGTTATCCCTCATAAAATGAATAGAAACGAAGGCAGTCAATGAAAACTTTCTTCAAGGATTGGTGTTTCACCTCAGCAAGGAGCAGGCAAAAGGGAAGCTGTCTCTGGAATGCCAAAGGCCATGATGAATTAACGGATGCAATGAAGCGAGAAACATTGAAGCGAATCATCAGCGGCTTAAACAAACTATTGCGCCTACGAGCAATTGTGGCAGTATCCCGGCAGTCTTTCTTGGCGCAACATCACGTTCTGGCTTATAGGCGCATTCTCGTTTTTCTCTAGCGTGATGCTAGTGGAGAAACGAGTTTTTTTATTGCACTTTTATTGTGTGCATGTTCTAATAATGATTGATAGGAATAGGAAGAGATTGGTCTCTCTGGCAGAGGATATATAGACAGCTTATTTTCAAAGCAAGGAGTGGGGGTCGATGGAGAAAGAGGCAATCATCCGCTTTGAGCGGGTGACGAAGGAATACGATGGGTTAGTCGTGCTCGATGATGTCAGTTTCGAGATTGAGCGCGGGAAGTTTTACACGCTGCTTGGGCCGTCGGGATGCGGGAAGACAACGATTCTTCGTTTAATTGCGGGGTTTACGGAGCCGACGAAAGGAACGATTTATTTTCACGGGAAGCCGGTAAACCACGTTCCCGCCAATAAGCGGCAAGTGAATACGGTGTTTCAAGATTACGCCTTATTTCCGCATTTGAACGTGTTTGAAAACGTGGCGTTTGGATTGCGGGTTAAAAAGAAAAAGCGTTTGGAAATTGAAGAAAAAGTAAAACAGGCGCTTCGGTTTGTGAATTTAGAAGGATACGAGAATCGCAGCATTCAAGAAATGTCTGGGGGCCAGCGGCAGCGGGTGGCGATTGCGCGTGCGATTGTCAACGAACCAGAAGTGCTTCTGCTCGATGAACCGCTGTCGGCGCTTGATTTAAAATTACGCACCGAAATGCAATATGAGCTCCGCGAATTACAGCGCCGGTTAGGGATTACGTTTATTTTTGTCACACATGACCAAGAAGAGGCGTTGGCGATGTCGGACCAAATTTTCGTGCTGAATAAAGGGAAAATCCAGCAAAGCGGCACGCCAAAAGAGATTTACGATGAACCGGTTAATCGGTTTGTCGCTGATTTTATTGGTGAATCGAACATTTTGCGGGGTACGATGATTGAAGATTACCTGGTCGAATTCGCTGGGAAGCGGTTTACGTGCGTGGACAAAGGCTTTCGTCCGAACGAGCCGGTCGATGTTGTCATCCGTCCGGAAGATTTGGAAATTACGACGAGAGATCAAGGAAAGCTCCAAGTGCGCGTTGATTCGCAGCTGTTCCGCGGCGTGCATTACGAGCTATGCTGTTATGACGAAGATGGAAATGAATGGCTCGTCCATTCGACGAAAAAGGCGGAAGTAGGGGAAGAAATCGGGCTTTATTTTGATCCAGAGGACATTCATGTCATGCGCATCAGCGAAGATGATGGTGAGGGATCCGATGAAAAATAGTGTGCGTAACGTTTACTTATTTCCGTATGTTATATGGATCGGGTTATTTGTCGTCGCGCCGATTTTATTAATTTTGTATTATTCGTTCTTTGACATTGATGGGAATTGGACGTTGGCCAATTATAAAACATTCTTTACGCCGATTTATTTAAAGATGGCGGCTAGTTCCGTTTGGTATGCGTTTTTAATTACGTTTTTTTCATTGCTGGTCGCGTATCCAACCGCATATTTGTTGACGAAAACGAAGCATAAACAACTTTGGCTTTTGCTTATGATTTTGCCGACATGGGTGAATTTGCTTTTAAAAGTGTACGCGTTTCTCGGCATTTTTGGCACATACGGATTGGCAAACGCGATTTTAGAAACGATCGGAATCGGCACGAAACAAATTTTGTTTACCGATTTTAGTTTTGTGTTCGTGTCGGTATACATTTTTATCCCGTTTATGATCTTGCCGATTTTTAACTCGCTTGAGGAACTGAATCCGTCGCTGATTGACGCGGCGCGCGATCTTGGCGCTTCGGCTTGGACAACGTTTCGTCGCGTCGTTTTTCCGCTGACGTTAGACGGGGTGAAAGCAGGGTGCCAAGCCGTGTTTATTCCGTCATTATCGCTCTTTATGATTACGCGTTTAGTCGCGGGAAACCGCGTCATTACGCTCGGTACGGCGATTGAAGAGCATTTTCTTGTCACACAAAACTGGGGCATGGGTTCGACGATTGCCGTGTTTTTAATTATCGCGATGGCCATTGTCGTCGTTATGACAGGAAATCGGAAGTGAGGGTTCGGCGATGCGAAGCAACAAAAAGTGGGCGACCGCGTATTTAGTGTTCGTGTTTCTCATTTTGTACACCCCGATTATTTATTTAATTTACTATTCGTTTAATAGCGGCGGCACAATGCACGATTTTCAGCATTTTACGCTGGAGTGGTATCAGGAAGTCATCCATGATACCCGTTTATGGATTATTGTGTTGAATACACTGACGATTGCCCTTTTGTCTGCGGCGATTTCTACCATTCTTGGAGTAATTGGAGCGTTAGCCATTTATTATGTAAAAAAACGTCACATGAAACAGTTGCTTTTAACGTTGAATAACGTATTAATCGTTAGCCCGGATGTCATTATCGGCGCCTCATTTTTAATTTTGTTTACGATTATCGGCATTCATCTTGGTTTTACGTCGGTGTTGCTGTCCCATATCGCGTTTAGCGTTCCGATCGTCGTGTTGATGGTGCTTCCAAAATTGCAGGAAATGAGTCCGACACTGATTGACGCGGCGCGTGATTTAGGGGCGAATCAATGGGATGTGCTGACGAAAGTAATATTGCCGTTTATTACTCCTGGTATTTTCGCTGGTTTTTTCATGGCATTGACGTATTCGCTAGATGATTTCGCGGTGACGTTTTTTGTGACAGGCAACGGTTTCTCAACACTATCGGTGGAAATTTATTCACGGGCGCGTCAAGGCATATCCTTATCAATTAACGCATTATCGACATTATTATTTTTATTTACGGTTGTGCTGGTGATCGGCTACTACTTTATTAGCCAGAAAAGCAGTACCTTATACGGAATGAGGGGGCGACGAAAATGAGAAAGCTTATATCATTTTTTGCGGCCGTTTTTTTCGCCTCGTTTGTACTGCTTTACGCATCTGCCCAGCTGAATAAAACGGAAGGATATGCCGGAAAAAATACATTGACAGTGTATAACTGGGGCGATTACATCGATCCTGCGCTTATTAAAAAGTTTGAAAAGCAGACGGGCATAAAAGTCATCTACCAAACGTTTGATTCCAATGAAGCGATGATGGCGAAAATCGCCCAAGGCGGTACAACGTTTGACGTTGCCGTTCCGTCCGAATATGCGGTCAACAAAATGAAGGAAGATGGATTGCTTATTCCGCTCGACCATTCGAAGCTGCCAAATTTAAAATATATCAACCCGCGCTTTTTGAATTTATCGTTTGACCCGGGTAACAAGTATTCGGTTCCGTATTTTTGGGGAACGGTCGGCATTGTCTATAATCCGGAAATGCTTGGCGGCAAAAAAATAACGAGCTGGAACGATTTATGGGATAAAGATTTGCGCAATCAAATTTTGTTGGTTGACGGAGCGCGCGAAGTGATTGGCATGGGGCTCAATAGTTTGCATTATTCGTTAAATGACACGAATAAGAAGCACTTACAAGAAGCGAAGGAAAAGCTAGACCGCCTTACGCCGAACGTAAAGGCAATTGTCGGCGATGAGATTAAAATGCTTTTGGCAAGTGAAGAAGCGGCGATCGGTGTCGTCTGGTCAGGAGATGCGGCGGAGATTATTGCGGAAAATGACAAGCTCGATTATGTTGTGCCGAAAGAAGGATCAAATTTATGGTTCGATAATATGGTGATTCCGAAAACGGCGAAAAATATTGAAGGGGCGCATCAATTTATTAATTTTATGCTTGATCCGAAAAACGCTGCGCAAAACGCGGAGTATGTCGGCTATTCGACGCCGAATGAGAAGGCGCTGGACTATTTGCCGAAAGAAGTTACCGAGGATAAACGGTTTTATCCAGATTTTGAGTCAGTCGGAAACTTAGAAGTGTACGAAAATTTAGGAAAACGAATGCTTGCTTATTACAACGAGCTGTTTTTGCAGTTTAAAATGCATCGGAAATAAGGGGAAAAGGGAGACGGAGAGAATTGAAGCGGTTTAAAAAGGTGTGGCTTGCGTTTTTGTCTGTTGTTTTGTTTCTGTCGGGAAAACTGAAGTGGATGCTGGCAATTTTTAAGTTTTTAAAATTCAGTTCTCTCATTTCTTTATTTATTTCGATCGGCGCGTATGCCATTGTATATGGATGGAAGTTTGCGGTGGCGCTCGTGTATTTGCTTTATGTGCATGAAATGGGCCATTTGTTTGCGGCGAAAAGGTTAGGAATTCCAACATCGAAGGCGATTTTTATTCCGTTTGTCGGAGCGCTTATTGCGCTAAAGGAAGAACCGAAATCGGCGAAAGATGAGGCGTATTTGGCGTACGCAGGCCCGTTGTGGGGGACATTGGGGTTTCTTCCGGCTTTGCCATTGTACTGGATGACAGAAGACCCGTTTTGGGGATTAGCCATTGCGCTTGGAGCGCTTATTAATTTATTCAATCTTATGCCTCTGCATCCGCTAGACGGCGGGCGAATTGTCGGAGTGATTTCGCCAAAAATATGGTTTTTTGGCCTTATTGGAATGACCGTTTATTTTCTTTGGAACCCGGGACCGATCGCCCCGCTCCTTATTTTATTAGGCGCTGTGAAATGCTGGGAGCTTTTGCGCCGGGAGTTTCGCTGGAAAAAGGCGCAAATCCATAAAGAAATCAATGAAACAGTATTGCAGGCGCTCCAACGGTACATGCTTTTATCAGAAGAGGAGCGGCAAGAAGTGTATTGGCATTGGGAAGATGAGCTCGAACGCAGGGAGACGGAGCTGCAGCGGAGAAAAACATGGTACCTCCCTATTTTCCAGGATGAGCAAAAACTGCAAAACTATCGCTTGGAGCAGTATGTGGAAAAGTACAGTCAGTTATTGGAGGCAACTCGATGGGGAGGATTGCAGGAACAAACCGTTCTTCACTTTATCCATGCGCTCCAAAAAGAAATCGAAGAAAACGAACAAGAAATACAGAAGCAAGCAGTATATTATCGTGCGGATGCGAAAACAAAATGGACATGGTTATGTTTATACCTTGCGCTTGCGGTTGTTCTTGCCGTGTTCACAGCGTACGGGCAACAGATTATGGATGCCAATCAGTCGCTTATTTCATAATGAAATCAAGGGCGGCCCTTCAACAGGAACGTTTAGTTCTTTTTGGGCCACCCCCATTTTTGCTAAACATTATACGGAGTGGGCAGTTGCATTCTTCTCTCTATGTATTTGAAGGACAAACCGGGCTGCCGTTACACAAAGGATACCCGCAACAATAAATATAAATGTATAGGTTCCGAACCATGTGTGCAAGATACCGCCGCCAAAGGCAGCAGCTGCGGCTCCAAGTTGATGAAAAGCCCATATCCAGCCAAATATCACTCCGCTTTGCTTTCCAAATACATCACTGCACAAGCGAACAGTAGGAGGTACTGTTGCAACCCAATCAAGTCCATAGAAGACAACAAAAATGGATAAGCCTAAAAACGTAGAGTCCAGAGCATATGGGAGAAAAACAAGGGAAATTCCGCGCAATCCATAATACCAGAATAATAGCCAACGATTATTCCAGCGATCCGAAAGCCAGCCTGACAGTGTTGTTCCTAAAATATCGAAAATCCCCATAACAGCTAGCATGCCGGCTGCTGTTACTTCTGGAATTCCATGTTCCATACAAGCAGGAATGAGGTGGGTTCCAATGAGCCCATTCGTAGATAAACCACAAACAAAGAAACTTCCTGCAAGCAACCAAAAATCTTTGGAGCGAACTCCCGTTTTCAATCCATTTAGTGCAGAAAGGAAAGGACTTGCATGGGGAGCAGATGCCGTTTCAACCGGCTCTGTTGCACCATATGGAAGAAGGCCTACATCACTGGGCTTATCACGCATAAACAATCCTACACATAACATCGTAATCAATGCGGATAAGGAGATAACCAAGACAACCGTTTGCCAGCCGTAAGAGGAGATCATTTTTGCGAATAAAGGTAAAAAAACAAGTTGTCCTGCTGCACCGCTGGCGGAAAACACGCCTACAATCAATCCGCGCTTTTCTTTAAACCAACGATTTGCTATTACCGCTCCTAAAACAGAGGAAGTGAACCCTGACCCGGTTCCAACTAAAAATCCCCATAACAATGTCATCTGCCATGTCGTTTTCATCCATACGGAGAGCCCCGTACCTACCACTAGCAATGACAGAGCGATGAGCGTCATTCGTTTTACCCCATATTGTTCCATAAACGCTGCCGCAAATGGCCCGCAAAGACCATATAATGCTATATTAATAGCCAAAGGAAACGTAACTTCTGCGCGGGTCCATCCAAACGATAGCTCAAAAGGAACGATGAGAACACCGGGAGTAGAACGTACGCCTGCTGAGACTAACAATGCCAAGAAGGTGGTCCCAGCCACAATCCAGTAAATACGATGTGACGTCGATGTAGTGGAAGAAGAATGATCACTATCCATTTTCAATCCCCCGATCATATAGAAAATGATTAAAATAATATTATGAGACCAACGGAGAAATTGTAAATAAAAACATAAAGTAAACATGCAAATAATTGGTGTGCACAAAGAAGAGGGTGTCCGAAAAGAGATCCGCTTTGGGACATCCTCATTTTGTTTAAAATGGCAGTGGGCATATGGGGAATCTCTATAGCTGCCCATTTTGGGAATTTTCCTGAATTTTGGGAAAAAGAACAAGAAAAGTGAAAACGAACAGCTTGCTTTCGCTTTATTGTTTGCCAAAAACGATCATGTTATAAAGAAGAAAGAAAGCGCTACCAAAAATGAGATCGAGCGAAAACCTAAGAAAGGGAGTGAGTGGACATGATGCAAAAAATTCAGCGGTTTGGCGCAGCGATGTTTGTGCCGGTATTGCTTTTTCCGTTCGCTGGCATAGTTGTCGGCTTGACGATCTTATTTAAAAACCCCGATATCATGGGATCCATGGCTGATCCAAACGGAATGTGGTACAAGTTTTGGACGGTAGTAGAAGAGGGAGGATGGACGGTCTTCCGGCAAATGCCGCTATTGTTTGTTATAGGGATTCCGATCGGGTTGGCAAAAAAGGCTCATGCGAGAGCTTGCATGGAAGCGATCGTTACTTATTTAACATTCAATTATTTTATTAACGCGATATTGACACTTTGGGGAGATAAATTTGGTGTAGATTTCAGCCAGGAAGTTGGCGGAGTTAGCGGTTTGACAATGATAGCGGGAATCAAAACGTTAGATACGAGCATTATTGGAGCGATTGTTATCTCTTCCATTGTCGTAGTGCTTCATAACCGTTATTTCGATACGAAACTTCCTGATTTTCTCGGCATTTTTCAAGGTTCATCATTTGTGGTGATTATCGCATTCCTTGTGATGCTCCCAGTTGCTCTAATAACAGCATATGTTTGGCCGATCGTACAACATGGCATCGCATCTTTACAAGGATTTTTGGCAAGTTCAGGAGTATTTGGGGTTTGGTTGTATACATTTTTAGAGCGCATCCTCATTCCAACAGGATTGCATCACTTCATCTACGGCCCGTTTGTCTTTGGTCCTGCGGTTGTTGAAGGGGGAATCGCGAAGTATTGGATGGAGCATTTATCAGAATACGCGACATCTGCCCATTCTTTAAAAGAAATGTTTCCAGAAGGCGGGTTTGCATTGCACGGGATGTCTAAAATCTTTGGTATTCCAGGCATCGCATTAGCGATGTATGTAACTGCAAAACCAGAAAAAAGAAAGCAAGTTTCAGGATTATTAATTTCTGCCGCTTTAACGGCTGTTATTGCCGGAATTACAGAACCGATTGAATTTACTTTCCTGTTTGTGGCACCTTGGTTATTTGCCGTTCATGCCATTTTGGCAGCAACGATGGCAGCAGTGATGTATGCATTCGGCGTTGTAGGAAATATGGGCGGGGGACTGCTAGAAATCGCTACGGCAAACTGGATTCCATTATTTAAATATCATAGCACGACCTATCTCATCCAATGGGCAATCGGTTTCATATTTATGATCATTTACTTCTTTGTTTTCCGGTATTTGATTCTGAAATTTAATGTGGCGACGCCGGGACGCGAAGCGGATGATTCAGCAGAGACGAAATTATATACGAAAGCAGATTATAAAGCAAAAAAACAAGCTGGCCAAAATGCAAGTGGCAACAGCTATACGGTTCAAGCATTGCAATTTTTAGACGCGCTCGGTGGCCCTGAAAATATCGTGTCGGTTACCAATTGCGCCACACGCCTTCGCGTTAGCGTCAATGATGAATCAAAAGTCGCGCCAGATAGCGCGTTCAAATCTGCGGGAGCCCATGGTGTCGTTCGTAATGGCAAGGCGATCCAAGTGATCGTTGGTTTATCCGTCCCGCAAGTGCGGGAGCAGTTCGAGAAAGCTTTAGAAGAAAAGGGATTCAAGACAGGATCGTGACGATCATGATGAATAAGAAGTTGGGAAAATTCTTATTTAATGTGAAAAAGAACGAAACGTGTGATTAGGCACAGAATGGCTGGAATCCATTGTTCCCATATTTTCGGTTTGCTATAACAGTAGTGAAAGCGCTAACGATAAAAAGGAGGAAGAAAAATGAAAAAGTTTTCCATTTTGATTGCAGGCGGGGGAAGCACGTTTACTCCGGGAATTGTGTTAATGTTGTTGGATAATTTAGACAAATTTCCGATTCGCAAGTTAAAGTTGTACGATATTGATAAAGAACGGCAAAGTATCATCGCCGGGGCATGTGAAGTGATTTTAAGAGAAAAAGCTCCAGAAATTGAGTTTCTCGCTACTACCGATCCGGAAGAGGCGTTTACCGATGTTGACTTTGTCATGGCCCACATTCGGGTGGGAAAATACGCGATGCGCGAATTGGATGAAAAAATTCCGTTGAAATATGGCGTGGTAGGCCAAGAAACGTGCGGGCCAGGTGGAATTGCATATGGCATGCGTTCAATCGGAGGAGTATTAGAATTAATTGATTATATGGAAAAATACTCTCCTAATGCATGGATGCTCAATTATTCCAACCCGGCAGCGATTGTAGCTGAAGCGACGCGCCGTCTCCGTCCTCATTCGAAAGTACTTAACATTTGTGATATGCCTGTCGCAATCGAAGAACGCATGGCGCGGATTTTAGGGTTAAAATCCCGCAAAGAAATGACGGTGAGATATTATGGGTTGAACCATTTTGGATGGTGGACAGATATCCGCGACAAAGAAGGAAACGATTTAATGCCTAAATTAAAGGAGCATGTTGCAAAGTACGGGTACGTTGTCAATGACGGCGGGGACAACCAGCATGTTGATGCTAGCTGGCAAGACACGTTCTTGAAAGCGAGAGACGTATATGCATTAGATCCAGATACGCTGCCGAACACATATTTAAAATACTATTTCTTCCCGGATGAAGTAGTGGCGCATTCTAACCCGAATTATACAAGAGCCAATGAAGTAATGGATGGGCGCGAAAAATTTGTATTTACGGAATGTAAAAAAATCATTGAGAACCAATCAACAGAAGGAAGCGCGCTTCATATTGACGAACACGCCTCATACATTGTTGATTTAGCGCGTGCCATCGCCTATAACACCCATGAAAGAATGCTGCTTATTGTAGAAAATAAAGGAGCTATTTCTAATTTTGACCCGACCGCGATGGTGGAAATTCCATGCATTGTCGGCAGCAACGGTCCTGAACCGCTATCGATCGGAGAAATTCCGCAATTCCAAAAAGGGTTAATGGAACAACAAGTATCTGTAGAAAAATTAGTAGTGGAAGCATGGGCCACAAAATCTTACCAAAAATTATGGCAAGCGCTTACGCTATCTAAAACAGTGCCAAGCGCGAAAGTGGCAAAACAAATATTAGATGATTTAATCGAAGCAAATAAAGGGTATTGGCCAGAATTGCATTAAAAAGAATACGAAACAAAAAGCACAGCATTTCGTGCTTTTTGTTTCGTTCTCCTCCTTCCTTTAAAAAGAAATAGTTATTTAGTAAACTTTTTTTAAAGGAAGGAGGGTCAAAAATGAAAATCGAGGAATTGATTAATAAACATTATAATCAACTAAATGAGACCGATTTCCATATTCTAAAGTATATTTTAAACAATAAAAGCGAATGCCATAAATTAGGAATCAACAGTTTGGCAGAAAAGTGCAATGTTTCACGCTCATCCATTTTAAGGTTAGCCCAAAAGCTTGGGTTTAGTGGATATAGTGAGTTTCGTGTGTTTCTGAAATGGCAAGAACAAGAAGGAAACCATAGTGATAAAAGCCAAGTTGAAATTTTAAGAAATGATATTCTCGAAACATTAAAATATATCAAGACAAAAGATTTTTCTGACATGTGCAAATTAATCCATCACGCGCGAAGAATATTTATTTATGGAACCGGTACGGCGCAATTGGACTGTGCCTTTGAATTGCAACGAATGTTTCTGGCCGTGCAAAAATATTTGCATGTCATTCAGGCACAAACGGAATTGGAAATGGTAATTAAAAGCCTGACGCTAGATGATTTAGTCATTATTATTTCTTTTTCCGGAGATACTCCGACGATTTTTCCGGCAGTTCAGTCACTGGTTGCGAAAGGAATCCCGTTTATTTCAGTAACAAACTTAAAAAATAATCGGTTGGCCAGAATGACTCCTTTTAATTTATATGCTAATAGCTCGAGCAACGAATTCAGCGATGGCACTAAACTCAACACGTTTGCCTCTTTTTTTATTATAGGGGAGATGCTGTTTAGCCACTATGTCGATTATCTTAAGCAATTGAATAAAAATGGTGAATCATCATGAGAAAATCGAAAAATTCTTTGGCTGGGAATTCTCGCACCATAACGGCGAAAAGTATTGTTCTTTTTAAAACGGCCATTTACTTTTTTTATGCAATACCATTGATTTTTGTCACTTACCTTTACTTAATGGCGCTTCATGCACAGGAAACATTTTTCACGCCGGTGATCCGCGAGCCGATCATCACTATTATGTTTGTTATAGCGATGCTAAATCCTTTTTTTGCCGTATTAACAAAAGTAGCGGTAAATGATTTAGAAAGCAAAAAACATGTGAAGTTATCCTATGTGACATTATGGATGGTAGCTGTATCTCAATTGCTTATTGGCAATCTCTTTGGGAGTATCATCCTCTTGCTCGGTTTGTATCAACAGAGGAAAGAACAACCAGCTTTATTAGAAAAGAAGATAGATTTTAAATATAAAGGAGCATACGTCAGATTTTTGGGGAGCACATTGGTATTTTTTCTCTCTATGGTTTGTTTATTTTTATTAATTAAAATACATTTTCCAAACGGGTAGAAAGATGGGTGAAGAGATGCTAAAAAAATTGTTTAGTAAAAAAATAGAAACTAGAGTAGTGGAAATATACTCCCCGCTTGATGGGGAAGCAATACCGCTAGAAGAAGTTCCTGACCCTGTATTCGCCCAAAAAATGATGGGAGACGGTTTAGCGATTATTCCGAAGAACGGAAAAGTAGTTTCCCCTATTAACGGAAAGGTTGTGCAAATTTTTCCTACGAAGCATGCAGTCGGTCTTGTTTCAGAAGAAGGATTAGAAATACTTATCCATATTGGGTTAGAAACTGTAGAGTTAAATGGAGAAGGGTTTGAAGTTGAGGTAAATGTTGGGGAAACAGTGAAAGTGGGAGATCCTTTGCTGAATGTAGATCTTGACTATTTAGAGCAAAAACATAAAGAAATCGTAACCCCGATTGTTATTACCAATATGTTTGATAAAGTAGGAGATTTAGAATACGTCGAAAAGAATAATGCAGTCACAAGAGGGGATGTCATCATGAAATGCAGTGTAAAAATGGCTTGAACATCTCATTTTTATGCACATTACTGAGCGAAAATAGGTTTTCGATAATAGATCTACGGTCAAGCACAGCTTTGGAAGGTACGATCTAGGTATGCTGTGAACATGAAGAAGTGACTGACCCCAAAAGGAATATAAACTGTTTTAAGGGATCAGCCACTCATCTATATAAAAAGGGGGGATTACGCGTTTTTTGCTTGCGCTTCTTTCCATTTGGCCAGTTCGGTTTCGACTTCTTCGTCAATGGACGGAGGAAACGCGTGCGTGGACTCAAGGAAGCGGCGGCTTGCGTTTGCTTCAGCTTCTAAGGCGAAGACGCGTTCTTCCATGCGTGTGAAGCCGCGAAGCGCCTGTTCAGGATGGAAAGACGCGAGCGCCGCGTTGATGTTTTTCAATGTTTTTGCGGCGTTTGCGCGCGCGTGGAGCTCCCATTGTTTTGCGGAAAGCTCTTCGTATTTTTCGCAAAGTTTGTTTAACTGTTCGGTCATATAGGCTGTTTTTTCTTGGATCGTTTCATATTGTTGCTGGTAAGCGGAAAGTTTTTTCTCATACATGAGCTTGTCCCGTAACGCAAGTTTTGCGATGGCTTCTTCGTTTCGCTCCAATGCTAGTTTCGCTTGGTGCGTCCGTTTTTCGATCATTGTTTTTACATGCGCAATCAGCGATTCATAACGTTGTTCCAGCGCCATTTGTTGGGCGATGGAGCGCTGCGCCGTTTCGATTTGTTCTTGCAGTTCGCGTAAATACTGTTTCGTTAAGGCAATAGGATCTTCCCATTGATCGACAAGTTCGTGCAAATTAGCCAGTATTATCGTTTTGACGCGACGGAATAACCCCATCATTGTTCCTCCTTCTTGATCGTTTTTTCCCATTCATCTAAAAAATCTCGTTTTTGTATGGTTGGTGTTGGCCATGTTGCCATCGGTCTGGCCTTTTGTTCTTGTTTCTTGTAAAGCGAATAGATGGCGATGAACGCAAGCGGGATTAGCAGCCATTTTGGCAATAATGCGATCATGCCCCATACGATAATGGCAAGTCCCAGCCATTTAAACGGCCCACTCGTTTTCCATAACAGCCAACCTATGATCAAAAGCCCTAATTGGAAAAGAAGGGAAAACATCCCGATAGTGATCCAACCGCCGAATTCCCAAAACCCGAATCCGGGCCCATAATGGAACACAAAATGGTGATGAGGCGCAAACGGCCCGTAGTGGCGAGGCATGTATGCCATCGGCATATTGTATTCCCACGCAAGACGACCGATGCGCATCGCTCCATATATGGCGATGATGGCAAGAGCGAGGATGGCGACCGTTCGCTTTTTCATACACGTTTCCACCTCCTTTCTCGTTGGAAGCAACATAGCGTTTTCAGTTTGCATTGTAAAAAAGAAAAGAGAAAATTAGGTGAAAAAGGAAGGACATGTTCTACTTATTGCGTAAAATTTTTCTCTTCGTTCAGTAAACTGGAACCGCCGGAAAAAAGCCGCTGTCTTTTTCCACAGCTTCCAAAGCTTAATTAGAAAAGTTACGCATAAAAAAATGCTTTCCGTTAATGGAAAGCATTTTAGCAAGGGATTTTCACGATAAATTCCGAGCCTTTGCCGACTTCGCTTTGTACGTGAATGGTTCCGCCGTGAGCCTCGACGATCCATTTGGCGATGGACAAACCGAGCCCATGGCCGCCTTGCTGGCGCGAACGCGCTTTATCGACGCGGTAGAAGCGGTCGAAAATGCGGTCAAGCGATTCAGGAGGAATGCCGATCCCGGTGTCTTTGACGGAGATCGTGAGCATTCGCTGCTGTTTAAATGGTTCGACGGCAATGCTTAACGTTACTTCTCCGCCGTCTGGGGTATACTTGATCGCATTATCCAGCAAGATATATAACAGTTGCGTCAGCTTGTCGGCGTCGGCAGCAATGATGACCGACTCAGGAGAATGAAAGTGCATGCGAATATTTTTTTTCGACGCTAATTCTTCCAATAAATGTAGCGTTCGCTCCGCATGTGGGCGAAAGTCAAACGTTTCTTTGACTAGCTGCAGAGAGGCGTGTTCGGAATCAGCACGGGCGAGCGTCAATAAATCGTTCATTAGTTTTGTCATTCGTTTTATTTCTTTCCGGAGCCGATCGAGCAGTTTTTGCGTGAATTCGTTTTTCGTTAGTTCTTCTTCCATTTCCAGCGCCTCAACGGAAGATAAAATAACGCTTAATGGCGTCCGCAGCTCATGGGAGGCGTCGGCAACAAATTGCCGCTGGCGATGATACGCCTCTTGGATCGGGACGAGCGCCCGTTTCGACATAAAGTAGCTTAACAACACAGCGACGCCGATAAATAAAACGGCAAGACCAGTCAACACAATGAGCAACCATTGAAACACATTTGAAAATGAAGTTACATCCATGCCGATATATAGCACGCCGATCAAATGGCCGCGAATGACAATCGGGCGGGCGGTGGTCAACAGTTTTAGCTCATGGGAATGAAAACGGGCAAATGGATGCATATTAGCAGGAAAATTTACTTTTATATAGGTTAGTTCGTTTTCGTTAAGTGCGGAATTTTGCAGTGCTTCTAATAGAAACGGCCGCATGCCTTTGTTCACTTCGTCGCCCATGAGAAGCTCGCCGTTGGTGCCGACGACATAAAAAAAGAATTGGTCTTCGCTTAAAAACAAGACGTTTTCTTCATCCATAAAATCGAAATCGCTTTGTTTGAGCAAAAATTGCTCAATTGCTTTTTGTTCCTGATTGGCGAGGCTTGTGATTCGCCGTTCTTGGTCATTCGTAACAATCATATAAAAAAGGAAGCAAACGATCACAATAAATAGTGTCAAAAACACCATTAAGATGCCGCTATATAATGCTGTCAAGCGCCATTGCGTCCGATGAAACATATCGGTGTTTTTTATCTTCAATAAGAAAGCGTTCCATTTATTTGTCAATTTTATATCCCACCCCACGCACCGTTTGAATGACTTCGCCTTTTAGTTTTTTCCGCAGCAATTTAATGGTCGCGTCAATCGTTTTCATCGAAACATCTGCGTCCAATCCCCAGACGCGGTCAAGGATCGTTTCGCGCGGCACGACGCGCCCCTTATTTTGCAAAAGAAGGTCCAATACTTGAAATTCGCGCGGGGTTAGCAAAATTTCTTCACCGCCGCGACAGAGGGTATGGCTCGTTCGGTTAAGGACGAAATCATGAAAGCGTACCGTTTCTTCTTGAAGCGGGACGAATGTGCGCCGCGCGAGCGCCTTCAGGCGGGCCATTAATTCATCAATTTCAAACGGCTTGACGAGGTAATCGTCCGCACCGGCTTCTAAGCCTTCGACACGGTCTTCGACGGCATCTTTTGCCGTTAACATGAGAATGGCGCCGGTATAGCCGTTTTTCCGCAGCCGTTTGCAAATTTCCACTCCGTCCCCGTTTGGCAGCATCCAGTCGAGAATCAGCACGTCATAGAACGAGGCGAGCGCATAATCGTATGCATCTTCTCCTTCCTGTACCCAATCGATTTGATCGACACCTTTTTTCTTTAACATATGCACGATTAATTCTCCTAAATAGAGGTCATCTTCGGCGAGAAGAATCTTCATCGCGTTTCCTTCCTTTCTATGCTCCCACTTCCCTCTACAAAACATCATAACAAATGATCATGAAAAATAAATGAAAATGTGAAAAGCAGATCCAGCCGCAATTATTGCGTAAAGTGTTCCATTATCGGTACAGCGAGCTGGAACCACAGGAAGACAAAATCGCTTTTTGCCGATTTTTTTACACTATTTGCGGAATTCAATTGCTGATTTTTCACCGGATTTTCACTTTTGCTTTTTACACTATTTCTTGGCAAAACAAAAGGAGGAACGGATGGTGAAACGAATGAAGCGAATAAGGCAAGCGCATTATGGATCGGATTGATTACTTCTATTTTCGGCAGTAACGGAGCTTTGGTTGATTGGCCAACAAGAAAGAAGCGAACATCGCGTGCTGATTCCACCATGTGGAGATTCTGCGCTATCGTCACCATCAGGAAACGTGCGGGGATTTTCTGAAAGCAAAGGGATGGTAGAAAAGGGGCGGGATGCCGGGGAACCGCGCGTCATTAGCTGGCATCATCCGCGGATTGCATAAGGGAAAGACTTGGAAATGGGATGTTTCGTGGGCGGTTGATATTGCGGCAGTTGCGCTGATTTTATTGACGGTATCAGTGGATTTATTTATCCATTCGGCTGCTTGCGGCATAACGGGATAGAGTTGCATACGACAATAGAGTAAAAAAATGAAAAAAGGGGAGATATGGAGTGGATATGAATATGACGCGATATGAACAACCAATGCCATCGTACCAGCCGCCGAAGAAAAGACGGTTCTTTTCTTGGCTTGCCGCTTCAATTGTCGGCGCGGTGATCGGAAGCGGACTCACGTTATACGCGGCGCCGATGATGGGGATCCCTTCGACTTCCTCATCAACAAAAGAATCAAAAGAAACGAAGAACATTTCGACAGAAGCGCTTCCTCTCCAGCCGACAAAAAGCGCTTCTAATAACAATAGCATGGTGGCGGCGATTGAAAATGTCACCGACGCGGTCGTCGGTGTGGTGAATATCCAAAAGCAAGCGGACTTTTTCTCCGATAGTGTGCAAGATCAAGAAGCAGGAACCGGTTCGGGAGTCATTTTCAAAAAAGACGGAAATATAGCGTATATTGTGACGAACAACCATGTCATTGAAGGGGCGAATAAAGTAGAGGTGTCGCTTGCCGACGGCAAAAAAGTGAAAGCGGAGATCGTTGGCGCCGATCCGTTAACTGATTTGGCGGTGTTAAAAATTCCTAGCAGCCATGTCAAAAAAGTAGCTGTCTTTGGCGATTCTTCGCAGCTGCGCATCGGGGAGCAAGTCGCAGCGATCGGCAATCCGCTTGGTTTAGATTTATCACGGACGGTGACAGAAGGAATTGTGAGCGGAAAACGCACGATGCCTATTTCTACTTCTGAAGGGGAATGGGAGCTAAATGTGATTCAAACGGATGCCGCGATTAACCCGGGAAACAGCGGCGGCGCGTTGATTAACAGCGCCGGGCAAGTGGTGGGAATTAATAGCTTGAAAATTTCCCAAGACGGAGTGGAAGGGTTAGGATTTGCGATTCCGAGCGAAGATGTGAAACCGATCATCGAGCAGCTGATGCAATACGGAAAAATCAAACGCCCGTATCTCGGTGTGCAGTTAGTTGATGTGTCTGATCTTTCTGATTCGGTGCGAAAAGAACAGCTGCAATTGCCGAGCGATGTGACTGCGGGGGCAGCTGTCACGGCGGTAGAACCGTTCTCGCCGGCGGCGGACGCAGGCATTCGGACGAAAGATGTCATTGTGGCGATCAATGGAGAAAAAGTGGATAGCGTCGCTGCGTTGCGGAAATATTTATATACAAATACAAAAATCGGCGAGCGTGTGCAAATCGAGCTTTGGCGGGATGGAAGCAAGAAAACCGTATCGCTGCGGCTGAGCGAACGGAGCCAATAAAATAACAAATAACTATCCCTTCTGAACAATTCGTTCAGAAGGGATATTTTATTGAAAAAGGGGTATGATCTGATGGCAGAATATAATATAAAAGCGTTTTATTGGTTCTTACACAATCTTGGTGATTAGGAAGCGGCAATCGAGAAATTTTATTTTTTCATTCTCAATTATTTCGGCTTTTCACCAAAAGAAAATAGCAACCTAATTTATTTAGAGCATGGGGAATAGGAGATGGAATGGAAAAGCTATAAGGAATTTTAGCCATTTTCTCTATCACAGCATAGCAATTGTGCCACAATATATCAGTGCTAGTTTCATATTTTTGTTTATCATCGTAGCGGTGGTGAGACGAAACGGATGGCGGCTTCTTGAAGCGCCGGTGACTGCTTATGCTTTCGCGTGATTTAGTGGGAGTAAGGGTCATCCGTTTGGATTTTCGCATGTCTAGGACAGCTATAAACAAACAACAGATGTGCATTTTGAAAGCAGCAGCTAAATAAACATAAAGAGGTGCCTTTATTTTGGGGATATGTAGGGGAATGTCGAAAAGATGTAATATTTATCTGAAAAGAATGAAACAGAAACACGTGCTATTCGTATAATTAAATAGACGCTAATAGAAAGAAGGTGCGGGGGTTGTTTGGATATCCGTTGGAAACGGTGTATTTGGCCGTGCTTGCTGTAAGCGGTGGATTGACGCTATTATACATTTTTTTAAGCGATATCATCGATGGCGTGTTTGATATGCCGGACCATCCGTGGTTTAGTCCGCAGCTTATTTTGTCGTTTCTCACTGTCGGAAGTGCGTCCGGTTATTTGTTCGAGCGATATACAGGGTTATCGAGCTTGCTTATCGGATTGTGCAGCGCGGGGATCGCGATCATTGTCGTATCGCTTTTGCACTTTTTCGTGTTTGTTCCGCTGCGCTCGGCGGAAACGTCGCTGAACTATTCGGAGACGGACTTGGAAGGTTCACTCGCGAAAGTGGTCGTAACTGTGCCGCCCAATGGATTCGGCGAGATTTTGCTGCAGCGGAAGAGCGGTGCGGTTTCAAAACCGGCAAAAAGCATCGGCAACGAAGAAATTGCCTCAGGAGCGGAAGTAATTATCGTGAAAATGGAAAACGGCGTCGCCATTGTGGCGAAGCACGATCCATATGATATTTCATTATTGCACAAAGGGGGATATGCATAATGACGCCAATTTTAATTGTCATCGGTGTAGTTGCGCTGCTTCTTATCGGACTAATCGCTATTTTTGTTACTCGTTACCGAACCGTTGGGCCGGACGAAGCGCTGATTGTGACGGGCAGTTATTTAGGCAGCAAAAACGTGCATGTCGATGAATCTGGAAATAAAATTAAAATCGTCCGCGGCGGTGGAACGTTTGTACTGCCGATTTTCCAACAAGCGGAACCGCTCAGCCTTCTTTCGATTAAACTTGATGTGCAGACACCGGAAGTTTACACGGAACAAGGCGTTCCAGTCATGGCAGACGGAGTGGCAATCATCAAAGTAGGCAGCTCCATTGGCGAAATCGCTACAGCAGCGGAGCAATTTTTGGGGAAAACCCGCCAGGACATGGAAAATGAAGCGAAGGAAGTATTAGAAGGGCATCTTCGCTCCATTCTTGGTTCGATGACCGTCGAGGAGATTTATAAAAACCGCGACAAGTTTTCTCAAGAAGTGCAGCGTGTTGCTTCGCAAGATTTAGCGAAAATGGGGCTTGTCATCGTATCGTTTACCATTAAGGATGTGCGCGATAAAAACGGCTATTTGGATGCGTTAGGAAAACCGCGCATCGCCCAAGTGAAACGCGATGCTGACATCGCAACAGCAGAAGCGGAAAAAGAAACGCGCATTAAGCGCGCGGAAGCGGATAAAGAAGCGCGCAAAGCGGAGCTAGAGCGCTTGACGGAAATCGCGGAAGCGGAAAAAATCAATCAATTGAAGCTTGCCGAATTCCGCCGTGAACAAGATATAGCGAAAGCGCGCGCCGATCAGGCGTATCATTTGGAAGAAGCGAAAGCAAAACAAGAAGTGACCGAACAGCAAATGCAAATTAAAATTATCGAGCGGCAAAAGTTAATTGAGCTCGAAGAAAAAGAAATTTTGCGGCGTGAGCGCCAATACGATTCCGAAGTGAAGAAAAAAGCGGACGCCGAACGCTACGCGATCGAGCAGGCGGCTGCGGCGGAAAAAGCCAAATTAATGGCGGAAGCGGATGCGCAAAAATATCGTGTCGAAGCGATGGCGAAAGCGGAAGCGGAACGGATACGGCTTGACGGGATCGCCAAAGCCGAAGCGGAAAAGGCAAAAGGGGAAGCCGAAGCGGAAATTATCCGCTTGAAAGGACTGGCTGAAGCAGAAGCCAAACAAAAAATTGCCGAAGCGTTCGAACGGTATGGCCAAGCTGCGATTCTCGACATGATTATCAAAATGCTTCCTGAATACGCCAAACAAGTGGCAAGCCCGCTTGCCAATATCGATAAAATTACGATTGTCGATACCGGTTCAAACGGCGCCAATGGCGGTGCCAACCGTGTAACCGGGTACGCAACCAATTTGATGGCGAGCTTGCAAGAGACGCTGAAAGCTTCTGCTGGCATTGATGTGAAAGAATTGCTTGAGAACTTTTCAGGAAAAGGAAATGCAAAAGCTCAGGAAGAAGCGGTGGAAAAAAACGAAAGCAAGTAAACGTGAAAGCGATACAGCGAAAAAAGGCGTCAGCAACGCCTTTTTTCGTGTCAGCGCTCGATTTGCGCAAGGAAAAGTCCCCTTAATGGAGTGCTTTTATTTTTTATGTAGCGAAAAACGAAAAGCAAATGGCGTACAAAAAATCGAGGTTCACCATTGACAAGGCGAAAACATTGCAATGATCGGTTCATTTCGCTATCATGTTAAATAGTGGAAAAGTTATAGTGGTTGAATCATAATAAATGGGATGATGGAATATGAAAAGAGCGAGAATTATTTATAATCCGACATCGGGTCGGGAAATCTTCAAGAGGCATTTGCCAGATGTGTTAGTGCGATTAGAAAAAGCGGGCTATGAAACGTCCTGCCATGCGACGACGGGTGCGGGAGATGCGACAGAGGCGGCGAGAAAAGCGGTGGAGCGCGAGTTTGACTTGGTCGTCGCCGCCGGCGGGGATGGAACGATTAATGAAGTGGTTAACGGGATTGCTGATCAAGATTATCGTCCAAAGCTTGCGATTATCCCTGTCGGCACAACGAATGACTTTGCCCGCGCCATCGGCGTGCCGCGTTCGATTGAAGGGGCATGCGATATTATCGCCAACGGGGAAGCCGTTCCAATTGATATCGGCTCCGTAACCAATGAAGGAAAAACGCGCTATTTTATTAACATCGCGGGTGGCGGCCGCTTAACAGAACTTACATATGAAGTGCCAAGCAAGTTGAAAACAATGCTTGGCCAGCTTGCCTATTACTTAAAAGGAATTGAGATGCTGCCATCGATTAAAGCGACAGAAGCGCGCATTGAATATGACGGAAAAGTGTTCGAAGGCGAAATTATGCTCTTTTTACTATCGCTCACCAACTCTGTCGGCGGCTTTGAAAAATTGGCGCCTGATTCTTCGCTGAACGATGGCATGTTTGATTTAATTATTTTAAAGAAAACGAATTTGGCTGAGTTTATCCGGCTTGTGACGCTTGCGGCGCGCGGGGAACATATTAATGACCCGCACCTCATTTACACGAAAGCAAACCGCGTTAAAGTAACTTCCCCGAACAATATGCAATTAAATTTAGACGGGGAGTTCGGCGGCATGCTGCCAGGGGAATTCGTGAATTTGTACCAGCATTTGGAAGTATTCGTTTCAAAAGAAAAAGCGGAGCAAATGAGAGCGGGGAAATAACCTGCTCTCTTTTTGTGTTGCCCAGAATTGTGTGCTACAATCGTGACGGCACCATGCCTATATATTTGAAAGATAAGAAGTTTGATGCAGATTTTTAGATAAAAAGAAAAAATTTCCATATAGAACGTTAGTTTCTTGAAAGGTGAAGAACATGGCAAATATCGAAGCACCAGTAGCGAAAAATGAATATTATGACGCAACATTTGAAGATTTGACGCATGACGGGTTAGGTGTAGCGAAAATCAATGGATTCCCGATTTTTGTCAAAAACGGTTTGCCGGGCGAGAAAGCGAAAATCAAAGTAATCAAAGTAAAGAAAGGATATGGTTACGGACGCCTCATCGAGCTGTACGAGCAAAGCCCGGACCGCGCCGAGCCGCCGTGCCCGGTTTACAAGCAATGCGGCGGCTGCCAGCTGCAGCACTTAAGCTACGATGGGCAGCTTCGCGCGAAACAAAAACATGTGAAAGAAGTAATGGCGCGCATCGGTAAATTAGAAAATGTCATCGTGCATCCTGTCATCGGTATGAAAGATCCGTGGCGCTACCGCAACAAAGCGCAAGTGCCTGTCGGCGAGCGCGAAGGTGGGCTTGTCGCCGGCTTTTACCAAGAGCGCAGCCACGAAATTATCGATATGGACGCATGCTTGATCCAGCAAGAAATGAACGACGCCGTTGTGCGGACGGTGAAAAAGATTTGCGAAAAATACCGCATTCCTGCTTATAACGAAGTAACGCATAAGGGAGTGCTCCGCCATATTATGGCACGTTACGGGGCAGCGACGCAGGAAGTTATGGTCGTCCTCATTACCCGTACGGCAGAGTTGCCTCATAAAAAGAAAATTGTGCAGGAAATCATTGAATCAGTGCCAAATGTTAAGTCGATTATTCAAAACATTAATCCGAAAAGGACAAACGTCATTATGGGCGATGAGACGAAAGTGTTGTGGGGAGCCGAATACATTTACGATTACATCGGTGACATTAAATTCGCGATCTCGGCTCGCTCTTTCTATCAAGTGAATCCCGAGCAGACGAAAGTGTTGTATGAAAAAGCGCTAGCGTATGCGCAATTAACAGGGGAAGAAACGGTCATTGACGCTTACTGCGGCATCGGCACGATTTCCTTATTTTTAGCGAAAAAAGCGAAAAAAGTGTACGGCGTTGAAGTCGTGCCGGAAGCCATTGAAGATGCAAAGCGCAACGCTGCATTAAATAGCATCACCAACGTCGAATTTGCCGTCGGCGAGGCGGAGGCAGTCATTCCGAAATGGTACGAGCAAGGCATCCGCGCGGACTGTATCGTTGTCGACCCGCCTCGCAAAGGCTGTGATGAAACGCTTTTGCAAACGATCATCGCTATGAAGCCAAAGCGCGTTGTGTATGTGTCCTGCAACCCGGCGACGTTGGCAAGGGATTTGCGAATCCTTGAAGACGGCGGGTATCAAACATTAGAGGTGCAGCCGGTGGATATGTTTCCACATACCGCACATGTGGAATGCTGTGCGTTGATAAAGAGGATTGAAGAATAAGCAGACTGGTTCGGGAATCTGTAAAAGATTCTCGGACTCCCGTCTGCTTTTATTTCAATACGACGATTAAACGGTGGGGGATTTCAGGAGTCCATTCTTTGAAAAACATAAATGCTTCAAGTGACTGTTTTCATTCTTGAATGGCAAGTTCGTCATCTGTTGTTTGAAGAGATGATTCAGCTTGTTGTTTCATCAGTGATAAGTCATCAATTTGTTTATTGATGTCATTAATGAATTCATCATCATCTCCTTTTGAGATGACATCATCCGCTAACAAATTCAGTGTTTTCTTCTTCTTTGATTTCAATAGTCTGGTTTTGTTCATCCTTTACAGTAATATTCCTCAATTCGTGAGTCACGTTGGTATGCTCATTAAAAAATATTTCAATATCGGTTAAATATTAAGAATTAATTTGATATTATGTTTTTTAGGAGTAAAATAAATGTAACATGGCCAATTAGTATGTTGGATGTGTAAACATAATATAGTATATATTAATGTGTAAATAACAAGCTAAATATGATATACTTATAATCAATAGTGATATACTATAATTAAGATATAATTGCTGTAGAAAAGGTGTGTGGCGATTTGACTTGGGCAGGTGCGCCTGCACCCTTTCTGCATGCAAATAATGGGGATAAGGATGGGAAAAAATGAGTAACAGACAAACTGGAACAGACGTTATCTTAATTGGTGCCGGAATCATGAGTGCGACTTTAGGGACACTGTTGAAAGAATTAGCGCCGGAATGGGAAATTAAAGTGTTTGAGCAGCTTGACAAACCAGGAGAAGAAAGCTCTAACGAATGGAATAATGCGGGAACGGGACATTCTGCACTATGCGAGCTTAACTACACACCCGAGAAACCGGATGGATCTATCGATATTAGCAAAGCTATAAAGATTAACGAACAGTTCCAAATTTCCAGACAGTTTTGGGCTTACCTTGTAAAAAACAATCTGTTACAAAATCCGCAGGAATTCATCAGACCGTTGCCCCACATGAGTTTAGTCCAAGGGGAAAATAATGTGAGATTTTTAAAGAAACGTTTTGAAGCGCTATCAAGCAATCCATTATTCCAAGGAATGGAATTTTCTGATGACCCGAAAAAACTGAAAGAATGGATTCCGCTTATCATGGAAGGCCGTACATCGAATGAACCGATCGCGGCAACCAAAATCGACTCAGGTACAGATGTTAACTTTGGCGCCTTAACGCGCATGTTGTTTGACCACTTAAAGAAGAAAGGTGTTGAAATAAACTACAAGCATAGTGTGAAGGATATAAAACGTACCAGCGACGGCCTGTGGGAATTGAAAGTGAAGGATCTCAACAGCGGTTCTGTTGAAATCCATCAGGCTAAATTCGTATTTATTGGAGCCGGCGGGGGAAGTCTGCACTTGCTTCAAAAATCTGGTATTCCAGAAGGCAAACGTATTGGCGGATTCCCTGTAAGCGGATTATTTATGGTATGTAATAATTCAAAAATTGTAGAGCAACATCATGCAAAAGTTTACAGTAAAGCTAAAATTGGTGCGCCTCCTATGTCTGTTCCGCACCTGGATACACGGTATATCGACAACAAAAAAATGTTGCTCTTTGGGCCGTTTGCAGGCTTTTCGCCTAAATTCTTAAAAAATGGTTCCAATATGGATTTGTTTACTTCCGTAAAACCGCACAATCTCACAACTTTGTTGGCGGCAGCTTTTAAAAACTTTTCTTTGGAAAAATACTTGATCCAGCAGCTTATGTTAACGAAAGAAAAGCGAATGAAAGAGTTGCGCGAGTTTATCCCGACGGCTAAATCAGAGGATTGGGATATAGTCGTCGCGGGCCAACGTGTGCAAATTATCAAAGATACTGACACTGGCGGCAAAGGGACGATTCAATTTGGTACGGAAGTTGTCAGTGCCGCAGATGGCTCGATCGCTGCATTGCTCGGCGCTTCTCCTGGTGCTTCTACTGCCGTACATGTAATGCTTGAGGTGATTAAAAAATGCTTCCCTCAACATATGCATGAATGGGAACCGAAAATTAAAGAAATGATTCCTTCTTATGGCGTGTCCCTAGCGGAAAACCCAGATCTTTTCCAAGAACTTCATGCTTCAACAGCGGAGACGCTCGGTCTAAGCGAAAAAAAACCGGTCTCTGATGCAAACGAAAAAGAACCGGTTTATAATTAATTTCTTTGGATGCAGAAACAAAGGTATGGAATGAAAAAGTTTAAGCAACACTTTTTCATCAATGGACAGTTGTTTCTATGATAAAAATGCTTATAAAAATGACAGAATAATAGAATATGATTGAAAATAATAAAACATAGAACCTTTGATCTACCTTCAGATTAAAGGTTCTTTTTTTCAAATTCGCAGTTAGAGAGGCTGCGGTGAGCTGTATCACAATTATGGCAAAGCAAAGTGGAAAGTTGAGGAGCTAATAAGCAAGGAGATCTTGAAAAAACAAAATACACTTGACAATAGAACCATAATCAATGCATAAATACATATCAAAAATCCACCACCTTGGAATCAATACAGTGACCAAAAAACAACTCTCCAACGGGTGGACACGAGCATGATTTCCAATTTAAACAACGAACATGCATGGACTATAGAAGCATTATTCGCTACCGTTGCCGGAAACACCGTATGTGACAGGAAGGCCGCTGGTGTCAAAAAATCATTATTGAAATTTTACTCTAGTTTTGCAACACCATCTGACTATTTAAGATTTATCCCCTCATTCCAGTAATGGCAAACTGGAATGAGGGGTTTTTAGCGTCAGAAGGTTTATATAAATATGTCGGATTGTTAAATGTAAGCGTTACAAAAAAATTAAAAAAAAGTTCATAAATGTTTGTTCTATCATTGTTTACAATATATACGTGAAAATAATCACGAATAAATATATGACAATAATATCTTATTGTATTGGATGGGGCATCATAGAAAGGATGAATCTATCTTGGAGCCATTATCAATGATGGGAATTGTTATTCGGTTTTTATTAGGTGGAGGAGCAGTCGTTGCCTCAACTATTATTTCAAGAAAAATAGGCACAAAAATTGGAGGGATTTTTGCGGCATTTCCCGCTGTATTTTTAGCGGCATTGCTGACGCTTCGGTTAGATGCAAAAGGCAATGAATTAGTGGAAAAATCGATCGTTTTATCCCAAGGTGCCGTTGTTGGAATGTTCATTAATATTATGTGCGCAATGGCGGTTGTTTATCTTTGTGCCAAGCAGGGGTGGAAACGCGGGCTTACACAATCGCTGGCTGGATGGTTTCTTATTTCTATGGTTTATGCTTTTATGTCAAAGTATTTCTAGTTAAGGTGATTTTATGGATGGACGTGATTTATTTTTCCGTTTTTTATTTGGCGGATCTGCAGTTGTACTAAGTTATGTGACGGCAAAACTGCTGCCGTGGAAAGTCATCGGGGGAATTTTCGCGGCATTCCCGGCTGTTATGGTCGTTGCGGTGATGATGGTTGGCATGAAGAAGGGGTCGAAAGAAGCGGCGAAAATAGCGCAAGGATCTGTTTACGGAATGATCGGTTGTTTTATTTGTGTGCTAACAGTGTTGTTTTCTTTGCAATTTACACGCAATTGGTGGGGAAGTTTTATTTTTGGTTTAATTTCTTGGTTTGCCAGTTCGTTATTCCTTGTATATATGCGAGATCATAAAAAAGAAAAGGGAGCATCAAGCAATGTATAAAGGGGCGGCAGAACAAAAAAGACCAAAGTCTGGCATGAGGAGAACGTGCCAGGCTTTTTTTATATAATCATTAAAAAATTTAGTTGAACTCCCCTCATTTTCCGAAACTTGACTTCTTGATTCTTATCCGTAAATAATAGATAGAGGTAAAAATATAAAAAAAGTAAGTGAGTTGAGGAGGAATTGAATATAAAAGATTTTTTGCAACATGTTCAAGATGCGTACGCAGCACTTACGGATCTAAGCATCATTATGCTCGATTTGCAGCATCAACCTGTTACAAAAGTTTCAAATATAACGAAATTAGCGGAACTTGTGCTTTTTTCTCCAGATAAGCCGTTTCCTCCTTCATGTTTTCCGAATGACGACAATATCCAATGGCAACGCCCGATGGTTGTTCAGACAGGGTATTGGGGAGTAAAGGCGATTGTCGCTCCTGTGTTGGTGGAGCAAAAAGTCGAATATTTGATTTGGGCAGGTGCGTTTATTGAAGAAGAGACAAAGCCGATAATCAAAGAGCAATGTTCCCGGTTTCCTAATTCACAAACATGGCTTCAAGTCATCGAACAAACGAAAGAGCAAACCATATCCACTGTCGAAAAAAAGTTAAATGACATCGAAAAAATGGCGCTGGTATGTGGAGAATATATTAGCAATGATAGACAAAAACAACATTATAAACGGTATTTTCATTTACTGGATGCGGCAGTGGATAACGCGCGACGGCTTTCTTTACATATGAACGATTTTTTACATATGTTTCAAAAGCTAGACGCCGATATTGATTTTTCGCTGTATATAAAACGGCGAAATCGCGAATGGGTCGTTGCGAACGCTGTTGGAGAAAAGGCAGAACAGCTTTGGAATAAACACGTCAAAACCGCTTTTCCTCCGCTATCAAACTCCCTATTTCATTCGCGCAATGTTGTTTGTTTTGAAAATGTCGCGCTTGACCCTCGTTTTGCATTTTTCGTGGCACATGGAGTAAAGCCGAGCGCTGTCGTTGCATATCCTGTTTTGCATGACGGTGAAATAGAAGGATGGATCGTGATCGGCAGTCAAACGAAACGTTCACTATCGAAAGAGGCAGTGCAAATCGGCACTATTCTTGTAAAGTATTGGCAGTTATATTCGGAATATGAATTGGCACATGTAAAAATGGACCGCCATTTCATGAGATTATCGATGCTAATAGAAATTAGTCGGGCGATGAATGTCGTGAAAGACACCGATGAAATTTTACGGATGATGACGGATTTTGTTGCGGAGTTAGCGTACGGCGATTTTGTCTTTACTGTGTTAGCGGATCATAAAAGAAAAGTGAAGGTTCATTGCGGTGCGATTTCAGAACGGCAAGTAACAGAATATTATGAAGATGTTTGCCAACGCTACTTTTTCACTGAAGAAAAACTGCTTGAAACTATCCCAAAGCTGTGTGAAACAAAATTTGGGACTGTAATGGAAATTTCGTTTTCGGTTCATGAACATATGCACGGAGTGATGGCTGTGCATATGAAGCATCTCGAGGCTGCAAAAGAAGCGGAAGTGTATGTTGCTGCTTTAATAGGGATCGGCACGATGATTATGAAGCAAAATAATTATCACGGACCAAAGCAGCAATTGAATATGGATATGCTGTCGGAACGTTTAACGAGCCGGGAGATGGATGTATTAAACTTATTAGTTCAAGGATGCAGCAACCGCGAGATCGCTGACCAATTGTTCATTAGCATTCATACAGTGAAAAATCATATTACAAATATTTTTCAAAAAATTGGGGTAAACGATCGTTCACAGCTAATCGCTCTTGTATATCAGTTAAACAATCGCAAATATATCAATGAGGAACATCATTAGCCGCAGCGATGGATTTAATGATGTTCCTTTTTCTTTTTTTTTTTTGCTTGTTTGGCGTGGAAACGTTTTGTATATAGGAATAGGGAATGGGGCGAGTCAATAGAGAAAATCGAAATCATAAATAGTACATAAGCACTAGATGTTGAGTTATAATAATATAAAAAAATGGTACGATGCTGCTGTGTTGTTCAAAAGATGCTCATCCCCTATGAATAGAAAGTGCTATATATTTTCATTTGGTTATTGTACTTACAAAAGTATCGTTTAGCACACGTATAGAATAAATAGGGGGAATATCGATGGAGAATGTCATAATCAGGAGAAATATAACAGTAATGGTGGATTCTGATATTATAAAGGCGATGGATATCACAGAACAGATTGCGAGTGAAATGGGATTTTTGCCGCGTGAGTGCCTCTTTCTTCGTTTGGCGACGGAGGAAGCGTGCATGAACGCGTATGAATATTGTCAAAAAACAAACCAACTGCCTTTTGAAGTGTTTTGGAAATGTGGAAAAGAAAAATTGATTATTGTTGTGAAGCAGCATGGAAAGAAGTTTGACATTACAAGAAGGGATGTGGTCAACAAAGGCTTACGCGGAAGGGGATTGCAACTTATTATTCACATTGTAGACCATGTTTACCTTGAACAAAAAGGGAATAATGTATTGTTTTATATGTGCAAATATAAAGATCATTGACGATTGTTGGAGGAACGAAATATGGGGACACAGCATGAACACATTGATATTTTCGTATGGAATGAAGATATTACTTTGAACAATACCGAGCAGTTTCGAAAAGCGATGGCAAAATTTATCCAAAATCCGGCTGAGTATCTCATATTAAACATGGAACAAGTGAAATATATTAATAGCGCTGGCCTTGGCATCATTGCTGATAGCGTCATGACAGCGAGAAAACAGCGAAAGGAGTTAGTCATCGCCGGAATTCAAGATTCGCTTCAAGAAATTTTTCATATCGTTAAGTTTGCTTCGTTTATTAAACTTTTCGATACGGAAAAAGACGCAATCAATTATTTTTATGGAGAATGAATATGATTCATAAGCTTTTGCAGAAGACGAAGAAAGACAAAAACATCTCGTTAAAAGATCTGTTGCAGCTTCTTGACGAATGGAACACACTTTATAATAAAGCGGATCAAGCTTATTGGCTAGTTAATTTGGCGGAAAGGCGGTTTATTTTTGTTTCCCCGTCTTGTGAAAAAATTTGCGGGGTGCCGCCTGAAGCTTTCTATCGGGATGTAGAGATATGGAAAAAAGTCATTCATCCGGAAGATCGAGAAAAGGTTCAGAAAAGGCGGTCGGTGCTTTGGAAAGGCAATAGCTTTGAGTATGAATATCGCATTATTCATCAGCGGGATGGGACCGTTCGCTGGGTTCTTGACCAAACGTTTCCCGCATTTGATGAAAATGGGAAGCTAGCGATGTTAAGCGGAGTGGTGACTGATATTACAGAGATAAAGAAAATGCGGGAAAAGCTTTTGCTTGCAGAAAAAGTATATGAACATGTGCAACAGGCTATATTGATCACGGATGAAAATGGGCTAATTCAATTTATTAATCCTGCCTTTACAGAAATCACGGGATATGGATCGGAAGCAATCGGTTTATCATTAGATTTTCTGCATTCTGGCTACTACAATGAAAACTTTTATCAAACGATTCGAAAAACTGTCATAGAAAAAGGACAGTGGAGAGGGAGGCTGCGGGGGCGCCGAAAAAATGGAGAAGTGTACGTTCAGCAAACGACGATTACAGCGATTCATGATAAAGAAGGGCGCCCGATTTTCTATCTTTTTATATTTTCCGAAAATGGGAAGACCATAACAAGCTTAAAAGATGACTTAAAGCTGGCGCAGGAAGTGCAAAAACGTGTATTAAGCAAGCCGCTAAAAACGGAAAGCATTGATATATATGGAATGTACGTTCCTTCGGAAGAATTGGGCGGGGATATGTACGCTTGGTATCAGATCGA
This sequence comes from Parageobacillus sp. KH3-4, assembly GCF_022846435.1. Taxonomy (NCBI): domain Bacteria; kingdom Bacillati; phylum Bacillota; class Bacilli; order Caryophanales; family Anoxybacillaceae; genus Parageobacillus; species Parageobacillus sp. KH3-4. The sequence continues at coordinate 3,433,188 of NZ_AP025627.1, read as the reverse complement.
TAATGACCGATACGGCATTTTTTTAATGGATGTGATGGGGCACGGGGTAGCCGCTTCGCTTATTTGCATGTCGGTTCGCTCATTATTAAACGGAGTAATTCGAAAATGCATTTATCCGAAGGAAGTTTTTCATGAGCTAAATAAACATATGCGGCTGTTATATCATGAAGATGGACGAATGAATACGTATTATTTCACTGCCGTTTACGTGATGGTAAACACAAAAAAAAGGTTCATCGAATATGCTTCTGCCGGCCACCCTCCTGGTTTTTTGTTTCACAAAAACGGTTTAGTGGAGGAGCTGGATCGAGGCTGTGCCCCGATCGGGTTATTATCGTATCTTCATGTAGAAACAGGAAAATTAAATTACGCCCCAGGAGCGACATTAGTGTTGTACTCGGATGGAGTGATTGAAGAACCAAATAGTTCGGTTAGAACAAATATTGAAATATTTCGGGAAAAGCTGAAGTCATTTATCCATTTAGAGAGCAGAAGCATGATAGCGCATATGAATAAAATGTTCAAAGAAGAGTATCAATTCATCGATGACATTTCCCTAGTCGTGGCGAAACTGCATTAACTGCGGCAAGACGTATAACGGTTTTTCACAAGCTTGGCAATTGATTATTGTCAATGAATAGATGAACCGGTATGATGAGGATAGGGCATCTTCCATGAATCGGATGCGATGGTAATGAATATGATTGCAGTAAGGAACGTAAAGAAAGGGGAATGTATGATGGTGAGGAACCCAGCGGGATTTTGGAAACGATTAGCGGCTGGTTTATTAGACGGCCTTATTGTCGGTGTGCCGTTAGTGTTTATCGGTTACCTTATTACGGGAAGTTGGGAGGATAATTGGTTCACTACGGTAGCCAACATCGTTTACGCCCTAATTGTGCCGGCGGTTTGGTCTGGATATACAGTGGGGAAAAAGTTGTTGGGCATTCGCATCGCAAAAGTAAATGGCGAAAAAGTCGGAATCGGGACAATGTTTTTGCGGTCCGTTGTCGGCGGGCTTGTTTATGCGGTAACGTTCGGCATCGCACTGGTTATTAGTGCTATCATGGTGGCGGCGCGCGAAGATAAACGTTCGATTCATGATTTTATCGCTGGGACGTATGTGACAACAGGGAAACCAGCATAATGGATATGTGGGTGTTTGGGGTCATATGATTGATCATAAAAGGACGGATGTCTGAGAAGATACCCGTTTTTTTATGGTGAAAATGAACATAATTTGTGACAGTTAAGGGGAGAAAAAATGGTACAAGAAGTTTTCGTCGTCGCGGCAGTGATGGAAAATTCCTTCTAGTTAATTGAAGTAGCGTGGCTTAAAAAATCATCAAAAAATCCGGGAGAGGAGCAAAGAAACTAAAAAACGCTTAATAAAACTCGTATGATAAATAGTAATTTCATACTGTTGTATTTCTCCTCATATCATGCAATATGGGGGGATGTTCATGCAATTTTATTACGGTCAGCAAATGCCGCTGCGTATTTTAGACGAAGCGGAATTCTGGAAACATCAAGAAGAGGAGCATACGGTCGTTATTCGCGAGCTTGTTAGCGGTTTAGAGCCGGCTTATGTCGAGGCGCTGAAAAAATGGGAAGAAGCGCTTTCTGCAACACATCAGCAAGTAGTGCGTTTTATTGAATCGGTCGTTCGCGCGGGATATTACGTTTCTTATCAGCTTTACCAACAAGTGTTGCAGCTAGTATCTCATTGCTTACAGCAAAGTCTTGACTTTATTAAGCTGTGCCAACAAATAAAAACGGAAAGCAAAGCAGTGGGCAAAAATCCAACGGCAAAAGTAGTGTTGAACCATATTATTCGTGAGTCAGAATATTTTATTGGCATCGCTCAATTGTTATTATATGGAAAATAAGGAAAATGCCTATTCTTCTCGGATAGGCATTTTGCTTGTTTGAAAAAGAGCAGAGAATAAGTGGTTAACAAGCAAGTAGTGATGAAAAAATAATTTTTCATACATAAAGGTTAATAGTTTGTTTTATGTTTTGCAATTATTATATTAGAAAAATAAAAAGGATGAATATATCTTTTTTAGAAAATAATGATATAATTAATAGAAAAAAAGGAGGTATAAGCAGTTTGTTAAACATCTATTGGGGCGGTGGTCATTGAAAACATTCAACTAAGACAGCAGCACGATACGGACAAACGATTCAATCGTTTGACCCACCATTTCAAAAAGAAAAAGCTGGCGGAAACAATTCTTCGTCGAGGTTTAAGGCTTGGGGTTCGCATCAAAAAGGTGAATCCGGCGTATACCAGCGTCATCGGACGTTTCAAGTATATGAAAAAGTATGGATTATCCGTCCATAAAAGTGCCGCTTTGGTGATTGGCAGGAGGGGATTAAGGTATCATGAACGATTGCCAAGAGAGCTCATGGAGACCATAAAAACGAAAGTGAAACACCATTTGATTGCTGTGTCAGGGCCGATGGAAGAATCCTACAAGCAATCGAAAAGCGGAACAAAACAACGGCAATATCTAGATATGATGCTAAAAAAGATAGAGAACTTCAAAAAGGAACATAAATGGTCATTATGGAATATATTACACAAATTCTGCTGGATGAATCAGTACCAAATTCAACTAAAGGAGGTGTAGACCTGGTTGCTAAAATCGTTGTCGTGCACTGACCAATGGAAGGAATAGTGCACGACAGGTGCCGTCGCTAACAGCGAGCCACGGGGTGTCTTTCACAGCAGGTGAATGACAAGGGGATTCCCTTCCTGGTGGAACTCAGGTGTTTCCTGAGCGGCAAGCGGTGTTTCCTGGTTCCATCGCGATGAGTCGATTTTTATAGATTTTAGTAACCAGGAAAAAGGTTGTCATTACATAGTTATATTTTGCGCACGATGTTCATTGTCATTCCTGGCACTGCTTTCATCGGCCTTGGTGTATGTATGGCGAATGGCATTAGCAGTGCGGCGTTTTGGTGGACGCTTGCTGCGACTATATTATTTGGTGCTGTAGTCGGAGTCGTTTCTGCGATGTTAAACTATCGTCGATTTATTGCCCCGATCGCTATTATCAATCAGCATTTAGACAAGATGACCAATGGAGATTTATTGGCGCGTGTTCCTATGAATGAAGTGAGACAGTTAAAACCGATTGCCGTGTCGCTCAATAAAATGGCGGAGGCTTGGCAGAAAGTCATCGCCAGCATTCAGCACCATTCCGATGAGATGACGCAATTTTCCAGACAATTAACGAACATTGCTGAACAGACGGCAAAAGCGACCGAACAAATCGCATCGACAATGGAAGCGATTGCGTCTAGTTCCGAGCAGCAAGCAAAAACGGCGCAAGAAACCTCGCAGGCAATGAATGAAATTTCTGATACTCTCACACAAGTAGCTGACAAAACGAGGAACGTTTCTACAAACGCGAATGAAATGTCAGCAAAAGCGCAATCTGGAAAGCAATCGATTTCGCAAATGGAAGAGCAAATGCGGTTTATTTATGAACACGTCCAGTCGCTTGGACAAGTGATTAAAGCTCTGGGAGAGCGTTCAAACGAAATTGGCCAAATTACACAGGTAATTACCGGCATCGCTTCACAAACGAATTTGCTTGCCTTAAACGCGGCGATTGAGGCGGCAAGAGCCGGAGAACAAGGGAAAGGATTCGCTGTTGTGGCGGATGAAGTTCGCAAATTGGCGGAGCAGTCCGCACAGTCGGCACAGCAAATTTCTCAACTAATTGGATATATTCAGGAAGAAACGGAAAAAGCGGTCGAATCGATGGAAACGGTCGTCAACGAGGTATCGCAAGGGCTTCATGTTGTGCAAACGGCAGAGCGGTCTTTTGAACAAATTCGCGAATCCGTTAGCGAAGTCAACGTTCAAATCGAACAAGTATCGGCGACGATCGAACAAATGACGGAAAACGCGAAGCAGGTAGCTGCTTCCATTGGCTATATGGCGGAGATGGTGGAACAATCTGCTTCCGGATCGGCGAATATTTCGGCGGCGACGCAGGAACAAATGGCGTCGGTTGAGGAAGTTACTTCATCGGCGTCATCGTTAAGCGAAATGGCAGAAAATATGCAAGCGATGTTAAAACGGTTCACCGTATAAGAAAGTGTGTTTACACTGCTTTATAAATATGTTAATATTAAAAAAAATTAAATAAGTTTATCGCTTATCTACTAGGGGAGTCCAATAGCTTGGACTGAGAAAAGAACGCGCTTAAGTTCTTTGACCCTTTGAACCTGATCTGGGTTATGCCAGCGTAGGGAAGTAGATAGCGGGAGTGTATGTGTTTGTTGCGTACGTTTCGGCTATTTGCGTTCCATCGGGTTCCTTGGGGAACCCGTTTTATTTTCTCCACATATTTCCCGCCCATCGCCCCCCGCGTTTTGGTGTAACCTCAGGTCTTCACCACTATTTTGAAGGAGGAGAAGTGACATGCAAAACATCGCATCTTTCATGCAATTTCCCGCCAGCAAAAAGGTGTACATCGAAGGTTCCCGTCCGGATATTCGCGTTCCGATGAGGGAAATCGCGTTAAGTCCGACAAAGACGGAAACAGGAATCATTGAAAATGAACCTGTTTGTGTTTATGACACAAGCGGGCCGTACACTGATCCTGATTTTCAGCCAGATATTCAAAAAGGATTGCCGCCGTTAAGAAAACGCTGGATTTTGGAAAGGGGAGACGTTGAAGAATACGAAGGTCGCCCAGTGAAACCGGAAGATAACGGATTCCGCAATGGAAAGCAATCAGAAATGATCCTTCCTTTCAGGAGAAAACCGCTGCGCGCTAAAAAAGGGAAAACCGTTACGCAAATGCATTACGCAAAACGAGGAATTATTACGCCAGAGATGGAGTTTGTCGCGATTCGCGAAAATATAGACCCGGAAATTGTGCGCCAAGAAGTAGCTGCGGGTAGAGCGATTATTCCTTCGAATATTAACCATCCGGAGAGCGAACCGATGATTATCGGAAGCCGCTTTCACGTTAAAATTAACGCGAATATTGGCAATTCTGCGGTAACATCGTCCATTGAAGAAGAAGTCGAAAAAATGCTGTGGGCGGTGCGCTGGGGCGCTGATACGATTATGGACTTGTCAACCGGAAAGCATATTCATGCCACAAGGGAATACATTATTCGCAACTCTCCTGTGCCTGTCGGGACGGTTCCGATTTACCAGGCGCTCGAAAAAGTCAATGGCGTTGTCGAAGATTTAACATGGGAGATTTACCGCGATACGCTCATCGAACAAGCAGAACAAGGGGTCGACTATTTTACCATTCACGCGGGGGTATTGCTTCGCTACATACCGATGACGGTAAACCGGACGACCGGCATCGTTTCGCGCGGCGGTTCGATTATGGCGCAATGGTGTTTGGCTCACCATGAAGAAAACTTCTTGTACACGCATTTTGATGAAATATGCGAGATTTTGAAAACGTACGATATTGCCGTATCGCTTGGAGACGGGCTGCGGCCGGGATCGATTGCCGATGCGAACGACGAAGCGCAGTTTGCCGAATTGGAGACGCTCGGAGAATTAACGGAAATCGCTTGGAAGCATGATGTGCAAGTGATGATCGAAGGACCGGGGCATGTGCCGATGCATAAAATTAAAGAAAACGTCGAAAAGCAAGTGGAAATTTGCAAAGGCGCGCCGTTTTACACGTTGGGACCGCTTACGACCGACATCGCGCCGGGATATGACCATATTACGTCCGCAATTGGGGCGGCGCTTATCGGCGCATACGGAACAGCGATGCTTTGTTACGTGACGCCAAAAGAGCATTTAGGCCTGCCAAATAAAGAAGATGTGCGTGAAGGAGTAATCGCTTATAAAATCGCCGCCCATGCCGCTGATTTGGCAAAAGGGCATCCTGGAGCGCAACAGCGCGATGACGCGCTATCAAAAGCGCGCTTTGAGTTTCGCTGGAACGACCAATTCAATCTTTCGCTTGATCCGGACCGGGCGCGGGAATATCATGATGAAACATTGCCGGCTGAGGCGGCGAAAGTCGCGCATTTTTGCTCAATGTGCGGGCCAAAGTTTTGTTCAATGAAAATTTCCCATGATTTGCAGCGAGCGGTCAAAGCAGAAGGGATGAAACAAAAAGCGAAGGAGTTTGTCGAAAATGGCTCATCCCTCTATCGTTGACGTTCAAGAGCTGCAAAAGGAAATTGCCGAACTGAAAGAGAAAATTTTTAAATTGGAACAGCAAATCGCCCATATTCAAAAAAATTGCCGGCATTCGTTTTTCGAGACACCGTTTATGCGCAAATGCGTCAAATGTCATTATGTAGAGATTTTATATTATTGAATAGCATCATTGGACAAAGAGGATAGATGGCTAATTCATCTTTTACTTGGAATAGGGAAGATGAATTAGCTTTTTTATTTTTGTTTTTAGTTGTTTCTTTCGCACTTTTTTATATTATGAAAGCATATTGGATCGCTTGTGGCGTGGCGTTTGCAAATGCTGAATTACAGGGAAGCGGAACACGGATTTTTGGCTGGGAAAGGAAGGCGGAAAAGAAGGGATTTTCGAATTTGTCGAATGGAAGTACGTATCGATGGGAATCCGTTCCCTTGTAATGGAACGTTTCTGCAGCCACCCGCGACAAGGGCGCATGTCCCCTTGCCGCGTAAATATATAAGATGTACGAAAACAGCTACGCAGTCTATTGCGGCGCCTTTATGGGCATTTGTATGTATGGCAACGGCCAGTATCATCATCGCCTCATTGATGATACTGGCCGCTTATTTTTATTTGGACGAAAGATTCGCCGTTCTGATCGCCTTTATGTTTGCCAACGTTGACGCCATGAATGAAATAAGCGAGCAAAAGCATAGATTAGGAGAGAAGGCATTATTTTATGCGAGAGGATAGGGATGAATATGTTTTCCGATATCGTCCAAACGATGCCTCCTTATGTATTTTCGCAGTTTCAAAAGAAAAAAGAAGAGCTGGTCAAGAAGGGGATCGATGTCATTGATTTAGGGATCGGAGCTCCTGATTTACCGCCGCCGCCTTTTATAGTGGAAAAATTAAAAGAGGAGTTAAACGAGCCAACCAATTATACGTATTCGCCGTATGCGGGATGCAAGGAATATCGGGAAGCGGTAGCGCTTTTTTACGAGCGGGAATATGGGGTGCAGTTGGATCCTGATACCGAAGTGTTAGCGTTAATCGGGTCAAAAGAGGGAATTGTTCATTTGCTGCAGGCTGTGCTTAATCCGGGTGAGACCGTATTGGTTCCTGACCCAGGTTATCCTGTTTACCGCACTGCCGTGCATTTCGCCCGGGGGAAAAGCGTTTATTTGCCGCTCGATGCGAAAAATGGCTATGTTCCTCTTTTTGCCAAGCTCCCTTCGGCTATTTATGAAGATGCCAAAATCATGTTTTTAAATTATCCGAGCAATCCAACGGCGGCTACTGCCGGCATGGATACATTCGCCGAGGCGGCTTCGCTGGCAAGAAAGCACCGCATCTTCATCGCCCATGATTCTGCCTATTCGTTTGTTACTTTTCAAGGATTTAAAGCGCCGAGCGTTCTACAAATAAATGGGGCAAAGGAAGTAGCGGTCGAATTCGGTTCCTTGTCAAAAAGTTATAACATGGCGGGCTGCCGCATCGGTTATATCGTCGGAAATAAGGATGTGATTAAAGCGCTTTCGATTATTAAAAGCAACACCGATACATGCCAGTTTCTTCCGATTCAAAAAGCGGCTGCGGCAGCGCTGACGAGCGACCACGAGTATGTGCGAGCAAATAACCAAATCTATGAGCAGCGAATGAATATGATGGTTGAGGAGCTGCAGGCGTTGGGGATGCAAGTCCAGCGTCCAAAAGCGACCTTTTTCCTATGGATTCCTGTTTTTAAAGCGTATTCTTCCGAACAATTTGCCGCGAAGCTGCTTGAAGATGCGGGCGTAATTGTTACTCCAGGAACAGCGTTTGGGCCGTCGGGGGAAGGATATGTCCGGTTATCCTTATCCGCACCGATAGAGCGGCTGCGGCAGGCGGTTGAGCGGTGGAAACAAGTCAATTGGGAGGCGGAGAAACGATGAAGCAGACAATCCGCAATATCACCGCGGCGAAAGCAATCGTTCATTGCCTGAAACGGGAGGGCATCTCCCATATATTTTGCGTGCCGGGAGAAAGCTATTTGCCGCTGATGGATGCCATTTTCGATGAGCCTTCACTTCAACTGATTTCGGCCCGCCATGAAGGCGGCGCTTCCTTTATGGCAGAAGGCTATGCAAAAGCGGCGGGAAAACCGGGAGTCGTGCTGGCGACGCGGGGAGTCGGCGGCGCTAACTTAGCGATTGGCGTCCATACAGCAAAACAAGATTCCACGCCGATGGTTGTATTTTTAGGGCAAGTGCACAGCTATTTCCGCGGCAGGGAAGGATTTCAGGAAGTCGATTTAGACCGCTTTTTCCAGCCGATTGCAAAATGGACGGTGGAAATTCGCGAGGCAGAACGAATACCGGAGCTGGTGCAGCGGGCGTTTCGCATCGCGAGAACGGGCAGGCCAGGACCTGTCGTCATCTCGCTTCCGGAAGATATATTTCTTCAAGATATTGCCGAAGCGGTAGTTTCGGATGTAGATGTACCGAGACCTGCTCCAAGCGCAGAGGATGTGCGGAGCGTTCAAGAGATATTGCAAAGGGCGAAACGGCCGGTTGTCATCGCCGGTGGAGGAGTAAAGCTGGCTAAGGCAGAACAGCTATTGCGGTTATTTGCTGAAAAATATTCCATTCCTGTAGTGGCTGCTTTTCGGCGACATGATGTGTTTCCAAATGACCATCCGTTCTATGTGGGGCATCTCGGCCTAGGAACACCAAAACCCATTATCGAAACAGTGAAGCAGGCCGATGCCGTGATCGCGATCGGAACGAGATTATCGGAAGTGACGACGCAAGATTATCGTTTGCTCTCGCCGGATCAGACGCTGATTCATATCGATATCGACAGCGATGTGCTAGGAAAAGTATATCCACCGGACATTTCCATCCTAGCAGATTGCAAAGAAACGCTTTTAAAATTGTTAGAAATCGCCGTGCAGCCGTCCTGGCACGATTGGGCGGCAGCGAGACGGAAACAATATGAACAAGCATCGGCGCTTCCGGCGGAAAAACGGAACTTCAATGAAGCGATCATCGCCAGCTTGCAACGACATTTGCCAAACGATGCGATCATCACCAATGATGCCGGCAATTTCGCCGGCTGGCTGCATGCCTTTTTCCAATTTACCGAAAAACAGGTGTATATCGGCCCTACTTCCGGAGCGATGGGATATGGCATGCCGGCAGCGATTGGCGCCAAGCTTGCTTTCCCGGAGCGTATCGTCGTTTCTCTATCAGGAGATGGAGGTTTTATGATGACGATGCAAGAGCTAGAGACCGCTGCCAGATATCATATTCCGATTATTAGTATCGTCTTTAACAATAGCATGTATGGAACCATCCGCATGCATCAAGAGCTGCACTTTCCGAAACGGGTCATCGGGACGGATTTAGGGGATGTATCGTTTGCCGAATTAGCGAAATGTTTAAATGCCACCGGCATTCGCGTAGAAACAGAAGACCAATTTACTAGAGCGCTCATTCAATCCTTTAACGAAACAAAACCAACGGTGATCGAAGTCATGACAGATCCAAACCAAATTTCCGTGACCGCGACGATTGACGAGCTGCGAAAGCGGTCGAATTCTCGGTAAACATTTGCATAATAGCCATGATAGTCTATGCATAAATTTTCTAATAGAAACAATAAATGACTAAGGGGGAAACTGGCTTGTGAAAGTATTGAATTTTGTGAATGGGGAATGGAAAGCGTCAATTAGCAAGCAATTTGTTCCGGTGATCAATCCGGCAAACGGCGAAACGATTGGAGAAGTGACGGTTTCGATCGAAGCGGATGTCGATGAAGCGGTAAAAGCGGCGAAGGCCGCGCAAAAGCAGTGGGCGCTCGTACCGGCGCCAAAACGGGCCGAAGTGTTATATAAAGTCGGCTATTTATTAAAAGAAAGAAAAGAACAGCTCGCTAGATTACTAACGATGGAAATGGGAAAAGTGCTCGAGGAAGCGCGCGGGGAAGTGCAAGAAGGAATTGATATGGCATTTTATATGGCTGGCGAAGGAAGACGGTTATTCGGCGATACGACTCCTTCGGAATTAAAAGATAAATTTGCGATGAGCGTTCGCGTGCCAGTTGGAGTTGTCGGCATCATCACTCCGTGGAATTTTCCGATTGCGATTGCGACGTGGAAGTCATTCCCGGCCATTGTTGCCGGCAATGCGGTCGTATGGAAGCCAGCGTTGGAAACACCATTGATGGCACGGGAACTAGCGAAAATATTCGAAGAAGCAGGATTGCCAAAAGGGGTGTTCAACGTCGTTCACGGCGACGGTCCAACGACAGGGAATGCGTTGGTAGAGCATCCAGACGTGCAAGTGATTTCCTTTACTGGATCAAACGAAGTCGGGCGGATTATTGCTGAAAAGTGCGGACGTCGCTTGAAAAAAGTGTCGCTAGAAATGGGCGGAAAAAATGCCGTCATTGTCATGGATGACGCAGATTTGTCGTTAGCGGCAGAAGGGATTTTGTGGAGCGCATTTGGTACGTCAGGACAAAGATGTACGGCATGCAGTCGCGTTATTGTTCATGAAGCGGTGAAGGAAGAGTTAGAAAATAGATTGCTAGAGGCAATGAAGACATTGACGATTGGAAACGGATTGGACGAAAACGTCAAAGTCGGCCCGGTCATTAGCGAAGGGGCGCTGCAAAAAATTGACCATTATGTGCAAATCGGCAAGGAAGAAGGTGCAAAGCTGTTAACCGGGGGCTATATTTTGCGGGATGGAGAGTATCAAAAAGGCTATTATTATGCCCCTACTCTTTTTACCGATGTTCAACCGACGATGCGCATTGCGCGCGAAGAAATTTTCGGCCCAGTTGTTTCGATCATTTCCGTCAATAGTTTAGAAGAAGCGATTGCTGTGAACAACAGTGTCGATTACGGATTGTCTAGTTCTATTTTTACACGGGATGTCAATAAAGTGTTTCAAGCGATGCGCGATTTAGATACGGGCATTGTCTATATCAATGCCGGCACGACCGGGGCAGAAATTCATCTGCCGTTTGGCGGAATGAAAGGAACGGGAAACGGCCATCGCGATTCTGGCGTCGCGGCGCTCGATGTGTTTACCGAATGGAGAAGCGTGTATATTGATTTCAGCGGCAAATTGCAACGGGCGCAAATCGATATTGACGAATAACGAATTCATCAGCGAAAGAATAAGGAGGCGCATGCTATGAAAGCGTTAGTGCTTGGAGCTGGACTGATGGGAAAAGAGGCGGCGCGCGATTTGGGGCAAAGTGAGGATGTTTCCGCCGTCACGTTAGCCGATGTGGATATGCAGAAGGCAGAGACCGCTTGCCGGCAATTGCATTCTAGCAAACTGGAAGCAAAGCAAGTCGATGCGGCGAATGAGAAAGAATTGGCAGCGCTGATGCGTGAGCACGATGTTGTCGTTAACGCGTTATTTTATCGTTTTAATGAAATGGTGGCGAAAACGGCGATCGAAGTCGGCGTGCATTCCGTTGATTTAGGGGGGCATATCGGCCATATTACCGACAGGGTGCTGCAATTAAATGAATACGCAAAGCAAGCCGGTGTTACGATCATTCCAGATTTAGGAGTCGCGCCGGGAATGATCAACATTTTGGCCGGGTACGGAGCGAGCAAATTAGACGAGTTAAAATCGATTAAACTATATGTCGGCGGTATTCCTGTACGTCCGGAGCCGCCGCTCGAATACAACCATGTATTTTCGCTAGAAGGGCTGCTTGATCATTATACCGATCCATCCCTCATTATTCGCGATGGGAAAAAGCAAGAAATCCCGTCATTATCGGAAGTGGAAACGATTTATTTTGATCAATTTGGCCCGCTCGAAGCGTTTCATACATCAGGAGGGACTTCCACGCTGTCCCACTCTTATCCGCAATTGGAATGCTTGGAATATAAAACGATCCGCTATCCAGGCCATGCGGAAAAATTTAAGCTGCTTGTCGATTTGAATTTGACAAGAAACGACTGCGAGGTGGAAGTAAAAGGACAAAAAGTGAAGCCGCGCGACGTGCTGTTAGCGGTTTTATCGCCGCTTTTGGATTTAAAAGATAAAGAGGATGTCGTGCTGTTGCGGGTCATTGTCGGCGGAATCAAAAGCGGCAAAGAGACGGTTTTGGAATATGAAACGGTAACGTTGAAAGACCGCAAAAACAACGTGACAGCGATGGCGCGGACTACTGCCAATACGATCTCGGTCGTCGCGCAAATGATCGGAAGCGGAGCCATTCAAAAACGGGGGGTTTATCCGCCGGAGCAAATCGTTCCAGGAGACATTTACATCAAGGAAATGGAAAAGCGAGGAGTAGTGATTAAAGAAAAACAGTATGTAAAAGAATGAACAGAAGGCTGGATTTTAGGTGGAAAGTTTCCACCTAAAATCAGTCTTAATTAGTTTGCATCAAAGAAGGTTGTCGTTTTCCGATAATTAAAAAGGCAATAAATGATAAAACCATTGCGACCATAAATGGTGCTTTGTCGGAAATCGAATGACCGATAATCCCCGATAACACTGGGGCGATAGCAGCACCCATCCAGCGGACGAAGTTGTACATTCCGGAAGTAATGCCGCGTTCATACGGAGATACTTCCATTACATAGCTTGTAAATAAAGCATTGTTTAAACCGGAAACAAGACCGGATAAAATAATGAAAGCGATCAATAACCATGTGTTTTTAGTGATAAACAATAGTAGCAAAAACGCCGCAAAAACTAACAAGCTATACGGCAAAGTTTGTTTTGGTGTATACGTTTTTTCCAAGCGATGCGCCAAAATCGCTGATCCATACGCAAGGCAAAGCCCCCAGCCAAAAAAGACAAAACCGATTTGAATGGCAGAAAGTCCGATGATTAATGGCGAATACGCAAGCACGACGAAAAAGCCATAATAATATAGCATCGCGCCGATGGCGCCTTTGAGAAAAGGCGGGAATGTTAATAAATGTTGCATTTCTTTCATGCCGACTGCTTTTCTCGATTTTCTTTTATTTGGATCATAAACAAAAAAGATGACCAGAAGAAGTGCGATAAAAATGAAAATGCTTGTTCCAATAAATGGGTATCGCCATGAGTGCTGACCGAGAAGGCCGCCGACAAGCGGTCCGCCTGCCATCCCAAGGCCGATAGCTGCTTCGTAAAGGCCGACGGCAGTGTTTGCTTGCGGTGTTAACGCAATTAATAACGTCATCGCGGTAGCAAAAAACATCGAGTTTCCAAGCCCCCATCCAGCCCGGAAAATGGATAATTGCGGAATCGTATTGGATAAGCCGCACAATAAAGAAACAACAGTAACGATACTAAGCCCGATTGCCATCATCCGTTTATCCCCTACGCGACTCACCATCATTCCCGATGGTATCATCATGATGGCCATTGTAAAAATATATGCGGTAAACAACATTTCCACTTGCCAATGAGTTGCTCCAATACTTTCGGCAATAACCGGCAAAATTGGGTCGACAATACCGATTCCCATAAATGCTAAAAATGTCGCAAACACGGTAATCCAACGGGCGCGTGTTTGTTTTCCTTCCTCCATGGTTTATCCCCTCCTTTCTTCTTCCTGCAAAATCGTTTGAATTCGTTGTTCGAGTTGTTCTAACTCATTTTTTAGTTCGAGCATTTTTTTCATCTTTTGCTTGAGCATGTCGATTTGTTTCCGAAGGTTGGAAGCAATATTTTGCAGTTCTTGTTTTTTTTCGTCTTGATTTACAGCGTTGCGATACTCGAAGCGATGGGATTCGATCGCCTCCTTCAATGTCAAAAAATGATGCAATTCTTGAAGCGAAAATCCTAGTACCTCGCGAGCGGCAATCACTTTTTTTAACTGTTCGATATCTTCTTCCGAATAGAGGCGCGTTCCTTTTTCGCTGCGTTTAGGGGGCTTAATGAGGCCAATTTCTTCATAGTAGCGGATCGTCCGCTTTGTTAATCCTGTTTCTTTGGCGACGTCGTCAATTTTGAATCGTTTCATTTCGTTCCTCTCGCTTATTCATCATAATAAAGGTCGCTATCATAAATATAACATTAACGTTAACGTTAGATTTTGTCAATTAGGAATAGTATATATAGCAAAAAACATATAGATTTTTTGATAATGCGGCAGTCTATGCATGAAACATGAACCTTCTTGTGTTAATGGTTTGTTGACACCTCTATTCTAATCAAGGGAATCGCTTGTTGTTGGTTTATCTTTTTTCACAATTTCCCATATTTCTTTGATAATTTTTCCACATACCTTATGTATAATGACCGTGCTAGCAGCAAAAACAAATGGCAAAAGGGGTGTGTTATCTAATGAAGAAAAAATGGATTCCAGTGGCGCTTGCAACGATGATTGCGATTCCAACGGCGGTCTTTGCTGCTGAAAAAGGAGGGGCGGAAGACGTTCAAGTTCCAAAAAAATTCGAGAACTTTCTAGAAGCAACGCCAATATTAAAAGATTATGGAAAATTCGGCAAACATTTTGTGAAACATCTCCAAATGAATGAACAGCAAGAACAGAGATTGTTAGAACTGGTTAAACAATATGCGCCAGAAGATGTAAAAGAATGGCAGCAAACCATCGATAAGCGTCAAGCGCTTTTAAAAGAATTGCGCGATTTAAATCCAAAAGAGATGTTAAAAGAAAAGCGTGAGGCAATAATTAAGGAGCGAGAAGCCGAACTAGATGAACTTCTTAATCAGCTAGTATCAGGAAAAATTACGAAAGAAGAGTTCAAACAAAAGCTAAAAGAAGCAAGAGATCACCGTAAGGAACAATTAAAAAAATGGAAGGATGAAAATCTTCCTGCCGTAAAAGAGGATATTGAAAAAGAAAGAGAGCTTCATAAGCAATTCCGTGAAGCGGTAGAATCGAAAGATGAAAAAGCGATTGCTGAACTATTACCAAAATTCCTTGAACACCTAAAAGCGGAAAATGAAAGATTGGCGCAAGTGATTGAAAAGATAAAACAAAATCAATCAGCTAACAAAGAAAATGGATTATAATAGTTTAGGTCGTGTTGATGAACACGGCCTTTTTTAATCCAATAAGTAAGTAGGGATGAAGGATGTACGATATTTATTTAGTTGAAGACGAAGAAAATTTGAATCATTTGCTTGCTTCTTATTTAGAAAAGGAAGGATGGAATGTAACTTCTTTTTTCAATGGAAATGATGCGCTTATGGCTTTGAAGGAAAGAAATCAACCGCATCTATGGATACTGGATATCATGCTGCCAGACGTTGATGGTTTTGAATTATTACGCGAAATTAAAGGCTTTAGCCCCGATGTGCCTGTTATTTTTATCTCCGCTCGCGACGCAGATTTAGACCGCATACTTGGGCTTGAATTAGGAAGTGATGATTATTTAGCCAAGCCATTTTTATCACGCGAGCTTGTGATAAGAGCAAAAAAGCTGTTAACGCGTGTGTATGAAAGATCGTCGCCAGTTCCGTTACGTTCATCACAGCTTGTTCACGTTCCTCCTTATACGATTGATATAGCCAAGCGCATGGTTATAGAAGGAGGTAAAGTGGTTGAATTAACCTCAAAAGAATTTGACTTATTGCTTGTGTTTGCGAATCATCCGACTCAAGCATTTTCTAGAGAACAACTGCTTGAAAAGGTGTGGGGCGATGATTATTTCGGCAGTGACAGAGCGGTAGATGACCTTGTGCGCAGATTGCGCAAAAAAAATGCCGCATTTGCGCATTGAGACGATTTACGGATTTGGCTATAGGATGATGTCATCATGAAAAACAAGCCGTTAGCGATTCAAATATGGAGCGTGTTTGCGGGAATAACACTTGTATTTTCCATTTTAATTGCGATTTTTATTTTTGTAACGTTGCGCAGCTTTTTTATGGAGGAAACGTACCGAATTATTGAAAATTCGCAAATGAATCGATTTGCTGGTAACGTTTTTGAGGAAAATCCAATTGTGAGGGATCAAAGCAGGCAGTCCAACCGCAGCGTTAACCATTTAGTGTTTTTGCCTCATGTGGGAGTGGTGAAAGATAGCAAGCTGCCTCCAAAAGTTTTAAAACAGTTATATAAACAAGCCCTCTTACAGGAGGAAGTATCTAAACGGTACACAAGGAAAATCCAAGGGGAACGAATTTATTATGTCATCCGCAAAGGGACGGCGCTTGGCAGAGAAGTTGCCCTCGTATCTTATATGTGGGATTCGTATTTGAACGATTTAGTGCGCACCTTGTTTCGTCGTCTCATCCTTATTATCGGAATAGCGTTATTAGTAGCCTCTCTTCCTGCCGCTTTGTTGGCAAAATATTTAACACGTCCGTTACGGGAGATGGACAAGCATGTCAGACGCATCGCCGAAAGAGATTGGCATGAACCCCTTGTTCAAGATCGTGGTGATGAAATCGGACGCTTGGCGCGTTCCATTGAAAAGATGCGAATAAAGCTTGTTCAGCAGGATGAAGCGCAGCAATCGATGTTACAGCATATTTCTCATGAGTTAAAGACACCCGTAATGGTCATTCGTAGTTATGCAGAATCGATCGAGGACGGGATATTTCCAAAGGGGAGTCTGGAAGGCTCTGTTAGTGTCATTAAGCAAGAAGCAATGCGTCTAGAAAAACGAATTAAGGACTTGTTATATTTAACGAAATTGGATTATTACGCAACGCAAGAGCCAAAATATGGGCCAGTTAACCTTGCTCATTTGCTTGAAGAAGTAGCAGAACGGATGAAGCCGAATCGTCCGGACTTAGAATTTAAAATGGAATTATCTGAAATGGTGATTACGGGTGATGCGGAGCAGTGGAAAATTGCTTTTGAAAATATTTTAGACAATCAAATGCGCTACGCGCGGACGCAGATCCAAGTGAACACAAAGGGCGCGGTTGTACGAATTTGGAATGACGGTCCGCAGATGGAAGAACATTTGCTGGAACAAGTGTTTAAGAAGTTTCAGGTTGGTCAAAGAGGAAAATTTGGCTTGGGGCTAGCGATTGTTCAGCGAATTGCTGAGCTTCATAAGGCAAAGGTGTGGGCAGCAAACGAAAATGGAGGAGTGGCTTTTTATATACAATTTACATCATAACCAAAAAAGCGTGAACTTCATCCGTTCACGCTTCAAAGTTGTTGGCCATTTTACGGCCTGTGCTGGCATGTTGCTCCGTTACATACCAATAACGGTAAGCCGCACAACAGGAATCATGCTTCGCGGCGGTGGATGAGATGACATGCTTTGTGGCTTCTCACCTGGTTTTTGTCAAAAATGGTCTTTGTTAGGAATAGCTGAATGGTTTGCTAAAACAGTTTTTACTGCTGCCTCAATCTCTTTATAGCTCGTACATCGGCAAATGTTCGATTCCAGCCATTCTTGAATGGTACTGTCATCCGCGTCGAGATGGCGTTCTATTAAAGCATGGGCGTTCATAATAAAGCCGGGGGTGCAGTAGCCGCACTGGAAGGCAAAATGTTCGACAAACGCGCGCTGAATCGGCGTGTTATAAAGCCCTTCGATCGTAGTAATCTCTTTTCCGACCGTTTCAATGGCAAGCATCATGCACGATTTGATTGGGATGCCGTCCACTAATACGGTGCATGCGCCGCAGTCGCCGTTTAAGCAGCCAGGTTTTGCTCCGGTAAGACCGAGTTCGTTCCGAAGAATGAATAGCAATGTATCTCCTTGGCGGGCGACGACGGATTTCGTTTCCCCGTTCACCAGCAATTGCATTTCACATTTGGTTGAGGCCTCCATTTGTTTACTCCCCTCCCAGCTCGTCGATAATATCGAAAAGCATTTGTTCAAGCACAAACAGACGGTACGCCGCCGATCCTTCAATATCGTCTAAAATTGGCCGCGGCAGAGCTCGGACCGCTCCCGCAATGCGGTCATGTAAGGAGAGATGCCGTGCATTTAACTGTTCCTCCATCTCTTTGGAGCGAAACGGAAACGGGCACACGCCGCTTAGTGCCACGCGGATTTGCCCGTCTTTTTTGATGGCGGCGGCGGTGACAAGCGGATATCCGACTTCGCCTTGTTTGCGGCGCTTGCGATGGAAATGGGGCAGCGATGCGTAGGAGCGGTCAACTTTCATTTGTACGAGAAATTGTCCGGGTTTTAGCCGCATGTGCTGCTGAAAGATATCGTGGATGCTGCACTGCCTTACGCCGTCTTTTCCGGCAATGACTGCTTGACTGTCAGAAAGCAGAAACGGCAATACCGTTTCGCGGTAAAAAATTTGCCCGCAAATATTGCCGCCGAGGGTAATTTGGTTGCGTGCCGTTCGGTCGGCGACTTCGCTTGCCGCTTTCGTCAAGAGCGGAAACGGATTGGCCTCTTCCAATGCGGTCAGCGGCACCGCCGCCCCGAGCACGAGTTCGTGCGGATTGGATTTGAGCGCGCGGCATTCGGGAATATGTTTAATGTCAATGACCGCGTCGGCGGCAACAAGATGGAGGCGGGAGAGCGTAATAATTTCCGTTCCGCCCCCGTAATAGAGCGGTTTTTTGCCTTGCTGCTGCAAGGTGTCAAACAGCCGCACCGCTTCTTCAATGGAGCGAGGGCGATGATAAGTAATCTCAAAAGGAATCATGAATGTCACCTTTCTTTTTCCGCCAAATCAGCTCAGGGAACAGCGGCAGTTCATTGAGCGGCACTTCCGCAGCGAGCGACAAAGCGTTTGCCAATGCGGCCGGCATGCCGATCAGTCCGTGCTCGCCAGCGCCGCGCGCTCCGTATGGCGCATCGATTTGCGGCGTTTCGATAAACTCCACAATATATTCCGGGTGTTCGCCGAAGCGAATGGGCCGATAAGTGCGCAGTTGTGGATTTAGCACCCGTTCGTAGCGGTCGAATAAAAACGTTTCGCGGCTCGCAAAACTCAGCCCCATGCTCATTGCCCCCATCGCCTGCCCGAGCGCGGCTTTCGGATTGAGCACTTTGCCGATATCAATGACGGCGAACGCTTTGAGGATTTTATACGTGTAGTCACGGCGGTTGAATTCAATTTCCACTCCTTCCGCGCCGACCGTCCATTCCGGCCCCGGTTTGCCCGCGCCCGTTTCTTTGTCAAGCGGGGTCATGTGGCGCAAAATATAGTTTCCCCGTCCGATAATTTGCCCGCCGATCGCATTGCCGTTTGGATATTTGTAACCGTAGGCGATGTCTTTAACCGGGATGTAGATGCTAGGGTCATCGCGTAAAAATACTTTTCCATAGCCAACTTCTAAATCTTCCGCTGAAGCGCGGAGCACGCAAGACGCGATCGCTTTTAACTGGCGGATGGCATCGTCCGCCGCTTCGAGCGCCGCCCTGCCCGCCATAAAGGTGCCTCGGCTTCCGACTGTTTTCCAATGTTCGGGTGTCGTTTGTGTATCGATGTCCATTTTGACGTAGACATCGTTGACATCCATTTTTAATTTCTCAGCAACGATTTGGGCGAGGATCGTTTTTGTTCCGGTTCCGATTTCAACCACCCCAGAGATGACATTGATGCTTCCGTCGGGATTAAATGTTAAAATGACGCCAGAGCTGGCATCGGGGTCAATCGTGGATGTTTTCCACGCGCAGCTGATGCCTTTTGCCCGTACGGTATAAGCATCGATTTCGATGCGTTGCCATTCGTCCCATTCCATTAGCTCGCGCAAACGATCGAGACAGGCGGGCAAGTCGCCAACGTTGCTGCGGTTTAACGGCACTCGCGTCGGGGTAGTATGGCCAGGGCGGATCGCGTTTTTGCGCCGCAATTCCCATTTGTCCATATCTAGCTTTTCGGCGAGCAAGTCTAGTGCACGTTCGATGGCAAACGCTTGTTCGCTATGGCCGAAGCCGCGAAATGGGGTGGCATATGGATGATTTGTATAGACGCATAGCGAATCACACCAAACATTTTCGATATGGTATGGCCCGGTGCAGTCGACGGCTGCAGCGCGGCTGACATCGATCGCTTTATCGGAATAAGCGCCGCCGTCAAACAAAAACAGAATTTCCGCCGCTTTGATATAGCCGTCGTTTGTGGCGCCAAGCTTGACGGTGGCCTCCAGTCCGATATGGACCGGAGAGGTGATCATATCTTCTTCCCTTGTATTCCAAACGCTGACCTTCCTTCCCCCCACCGCTTTCGCTGCCAGATAGGCGAGAAGCTCAAGCTGTACAGGCGCTTTTCCGCCGTACGCTCCGCCGACAAGCGGGGTATGGACGATAATGTTGCCGACATCTTCGCCAAAGTAGGAATGAATGAGCTTTTTAATCATAAATGGCGACTGGGAGGAAGCGGAAATAACGATATTGCCGTCGGGAAGAATTTCTGCAGTGGCGCATCTTGTTTCCATTGCCACGTGGTCGGAAGGGGAAAAGGCTACGCTCGTTTCCACAACGACGTCGCTTTCCGCCCAGCCTTGTTCTATATTGCCTTTGCGGATTTTCGTACGATGGGCGATGTTCGTATTCGGTTCGGGATAGGTATGTTTGTTCTTTTGGTAGCTTCCTAGCTGTTCATGGATGAGGGGGGCACCTTCTTTTAGCGCTTCGCTTGGTTTGCCGATGGCAGGAAGAGGTTCATAGATGACATGAACAAGGTTGGCCGCTTTTTCTGCCTGCACAAGCGTATCGGCAACGACGACGGCAACGACTTCGCCATGATAGCGCACTTTATCAAAGGCGATGGGAGGGCGGTCGCGCAAGTCTTCTCCTGTCAGCGGCAGCCCTTCGCCGGTGATAATCGCACGCACGCCGGGAATGGCGCGCGCTTTTTCGGCATCGATCGCGCGAATGCGCGCATGAGCGTACGGACTGGTAACGAGTTTGGCATGGAGCATGCCTTTTTCTTTGAAATCGTTCGTGTATTTGGCTCTTCCGGTCACTTTGTCCCATGCTTCTTTGCGAATGACGCTTTTACCGATGGCCATTCAATCCCTCCTTTTTTTATTTTGCTTGATGGCATGCAGATCTTCTCTTTCGTATCGACATCGAAAAATATTTTTTCTGTGGTGTTTTCTGGTGTGATGCCTTTTCACTTGCTTTGGCTGCGGAGGAGTTTTCGCGCTCCTTCGTTGCCGACAAGAAGCAATAAACCGGAAAAAGTAGGGCGGGCAAACAAAACGAGGCGGCATGACGATCCCCGTTGTTTGTAAAAGCGATATAGTCCGTCTCATATTGGCCATACAGTGTGCCATTAACTCATTGATTACCGTTTTCCGTGATAAACGGCTGATCGGCAAGCAAAGTAACTATTGCTTCTGCCTGCCTTTGCATGGCCCGTTTTATCTCGCATCGCAGTGAATGTGCTTGCCCACGTGAACAATCGAAACAGCGGATGATCGTGCATTTTTTATGTTGCACTCATTCAGGGGCCAGCTAGGTAAGCGTATCGTCCGGTGGGACAATAACAAGAACACGGGAAAAGAGAGGCTCGCTGCCTTTAGTGCGGCGGCCCCAGTGTTTTCCTTGCGAATGAAAGCAAGCGATTATCCATCCGCCAGCTTTGTCCGACGGCTAAATAAATTCCGATAATGCGTGACATGTCCATTGTTTTTTCTTCCTTGATAACGGCCCGTTTCGCAATACGCTGATCATTTCAGCGATGATGCTAATAGCAATTTCTTCAGGGCCGCGCGCGCCGATGGCAAGGCCGACGGGGGAATGAATCCAACTTGGTGTTTCGCTGGCGGAAAGCAGCCGGGCCGTGCGCCGTTTAGGCCCTAACACGCCAAGATAGTAGAGCGGCTGATCACGCAGCAGTGCGATAATTTCTTGGTCGCGCTGAAAGTGATGCGTCATGATGACGACAAAGTCGCGTTCATTAAGACAAAGATGCGGAACTGTCTCGCTAGGAAAGCCGACGATCCATTCGTCGGCATCAGGGAGATGTTCTTCGGAGCAAAACGCCGGACGCCAATCGGTGACGATGACGAAAAACCCGAGCTGTTTGGCGAAGGAAACGAGCGGTTTTGCATCCGGATTGGCGCCGAAAATCACGAGGCGCGGCTTTGGCCAGTAATGTTGGATGTAAAATGGAACGCCGTCGATGGTGTGCACACCGTTTTTGCCCTGAAAAAGCGGAGCGGAATCAAGCAAACGCTTTAGTTTCGGCGGAATTTCGCCGCAAAACCCGCCAAAACGTCTGCCGCTTTCACTGCAAAATAAAAAATTTTCCCTTCCGCGCGTTTCTTCGTCAATCTTCCTTGCCAATAGCACATGTTCCCCGCGATCTAGACATGCTTTCACAGCCAGCCAATCCGCGCGCATTTCTGCTGTGACCGGTTCGAGAAGAACTTGAATGCTTCCGTTGCAGCCAGCTCATTGCCCCCACGACAAATCATCTTCTTGTTTCATATCAAACGTCGCAATATGGACACGTTGATGTTGCAAAACATCTTTTGCCTGGATGGCGATCGTTTCTTCCAAGCAGCCGCCGCTAAGCAGTCCGGTGGTGCGCCCGCTTTCGCTAATCCACATGCATGCACCTTCTTTTTGATATGCGGAGCCATCGACATGAATAATCGTCGCTAATACTCCTTGTTCATGAGAAGAAGCAATCGTTTCTAATACGGCATGATAGCTTTCCATTTTTGTTTCCCTCGCTTACTTTCATTGGATCAACGAACATGGTGTACATCTAGGAAAACATGCCTTAGCGATTTTGTGCATACCCAATGGTATAAATGATGTTATGTAGTGAAGCCGGTTGTTTAATGATGACGACATTAGCTCACATATAGAGCAAACAAATAAGTGGATTGCATTTCACTGAGTGTAATGGTCATTAAGGAAGGGAATTATTTTACTGGAGAAAAGGTTCTGTTATCATTGTATTCTTTTGGAAGATGGCGATGACTGAAAAATAAAGAAGCTAGCGTTTTGAGATGCCAAAACGCTAGCTTCTTTCCACATCTGGATCATTTTTTGTTTTCCGTTTATTTAACCGTCCGGCCTGTTTGGCGGCTTCACGCAACAAAAATTCAATATGGGCGTTGACACTACGAAATTCTTCTTGCGCCCAGCGTTCGATAATTTCGTATAAAGCTGGGTCAATACGAAGAGGAAAATTTTTCTTTTTTGCCATAGCACTCCACAACCGTTAATATAGACTGCCGGCGTTAATGACCGGCTGGGTCGCCCGTTCCGAAACAATGGCGACCATTAAGTTATTGACCATATTGGCTTTTCGTTCATCATCTAACTCCAAAATTCCTTCTTTGTCAAGCTGCTCGATCGCCATTTGCGCCATGGAAACAGCGCCTTCGACAATTTTCTTTCTTGCGGCTAAAATCGCGATCGCTTGTTGACGTTGCAACATCGCGCTGGCAATTTCCGGGGAGTAGGCGAGATGCGTAAGGCGCGCTTCGATTACTTCCACTCCAGCTACTTTAAGGCGTTCCTGCAACTCAGCTGCAAGCACGTCGGAAATAATGTCTGCGTTGCCTCGTAACGTAATTTCGTCATCATCGGTAAATGTGTCGTAAGGATATTTCGTGGCGACGTGGCGAATGGCTGCTTCGCTTTGAATCTCCACAAACTGTTCGTAATCGTCCACATCAAAAATTGCTTTCGCGGAGTCGATGACGCGAAACACGATGACAGCGGCGATTTCAATCGGGTTGCCTTGCACATCATTGACTTTCAGCTTGCTGCTTGTAAAATTGCGGACGCGCAAAGAAACTTTTTGCCGAATCGTGAGCGGAACGGTCAGAAATAACCCGCTATCGCGGATGGTGCCTAAATAGCGGCCGAAGAAAATCAGCACTTTTGCTTGGTTCGGTTGCACAATGGTAATGCCGCTTGCCAATGCGACAGCAATAACGGCAAGTAGAGCAGCAATAACGATTTGCTGCTGAAGAAAGCTAACAAGCGCTCCCGCCACCAACATTACAAGGAAAATAATCCCAACAAAACCGTTCATATGCCACGCCTTTGTTTCCTTCATAATCACCATCTCCTTAATATCTATTTTATATTAAAATGATATCATGTTTTGAAATAAATGTAAAATTATTTTTCGGTTTTTAGCTTGTTAGCTATTGGCACCGCAACAATAAAAGTCGTGAAAGCGCAATAAGATCAGCAGCTTTTTGCGATATAGCGGATAAGGAGATAGTCTTGGAAAGTTGCTGATAGAATGCATTTGCGGTAAGATGAAAGAAAAAGGGGAAAAATCGTTTCAGAAAAGGAGAAGAGGTGCGTTTATTTGGAAATATCTTCGGAAGCGTTGTTGGCATTATTGAAAATCATTGCGATTGATATCATTTTATCCGGCGACAACGCGGTTGTCATTGCGATGGCGACGCGGAAGCTACCGAAGCACCAGCAAAATCAAGCGATCTTTTGGGGAACGGGAGGTGCGGTGCTTTTACGCATCGTATTTGCGACGGTCATTGTCTTTTTGTTAAAAATTCCGTTCATTCATTTAGCAGGTGGATTGCTGTTGCTTTGGATCGCCTATAAAGTGCTCATTGAACACAAAGAAGAAACGAACATTCAGTCGTCTGACCGTCTTATAAAAGCGATAGCCACCATTATTGCAGCTGACGCGGTGATGAGTTTGGACAATGTCGTTGCCATTGCTGGGGCGTCGGAAGGACATATCGGCATGATTGCATTTGGGGTGGCGATCAGCATTCCGATTATGATTTTCGGATCAAAAGCGATCGTGAAAATCATGGAGAAATATCGCTGGATTGCTTACGTCGGTTCAGGTATTTTGGCATGGACAGGCGCAAAAATGATGATGGAAGACGAAGGGTTTATGCGGTTTCTCCATTTCCGGGAAGGTCCGCTGATATATGCCGTTAGCGCCGGATTAACGATTTTCGTATTAGCAGCTGGATATATAACCAATAAAAGAGCGGAAAGCAAAGAAGGAACGATTGTGTAAACGGAGGGATTTCTCCATGTGGGGATATCCCTTTTTCTTTCATAATAGTTTAATTTAAGTACGGTTGAAGGAAAAAGGGGGAGAAGGGTGATGCAGCTTCAAAATATTTTAGTAACTGGACGGCTGTATTTGGCAATGGCGCAACTGTTAAAAGAAAAGAAGATAAATAAAAATTTTCGTTTTGTTGCTGAAAGCGAAATTTGCCGCGACGATTTTTTTTGGGCAGACGTGTATGTTGGATTTCGTCCAGTGCCTTGCTTTGAATTTGGCAACATTCGTTGGGTGCATTCTCTCGGGGCGGGAGTAGACGCATTTTTATGGAATAGAGAGTGGAAAGAGGGAGTGTTGCTGACGAGGACGGTCGGTTCCTTTGGCGAGCAAATTAGTGAATATTGCCTGAGCTACATGCTTCGAGATTTACAATGCCATGACGTTTACGGATGGTATCAATCGCAAAGGCAATGGAAGCAGATCATGCCGCAGCGGTTGCGGAATCAATGCATCGTCATTTGCGGAACAGGGGAGATCGGGCAGCAGATCGCCCGCCATTTGCAGATTTTTGGCGTTCAGCCGATTGGCATTTCGCGAAGCGGACAGATGAAACCGCATTTCGCTGCGGTATTTCCGATGCATCAGGCAAGCGAAGTGCTGCCAAAAGCGAATTGGGTCATTGCGGCGCTACCTTTGACAAAACAAACGTATCATTTATTGGATGAGAAGTTTTTTGCCCTTTTGAATAACGCTAGTTTTATTAATGTGGGCAGAGGGGCGACCGTTGATGAGGTTGCATTGTGGAGCGCATTGGAAAGACGCCATGTTCGCCTTGCGGTTTTGGATGTCGTCGAAAATGAGCCGTTGCCTCCGGAATCCCCACTATGGCAGCATCCAAATGTCATTATCACTCCGCACATTGCCGCATTGACATCTCCAGAGGAAGCGGTGGATTGCTTTTTGCAAACATTGCAGCGAATTGAAGCGGGTGAACCCCTTGGCAACAAAGTGGATGTACAGAGAGGATATTGAAAGCGGGCGCTTCCAAAACGGATGCGCCCGTTGGCGATATGACAGGCATCAAAATGGATACGAATTTTGTTATTTTTTATAAAAATTCCTTTCCCCAATGAAATAAGGGGAGAGGCTCAGCGGTCGACAACGACAATATAAGTTGCTTGCATCGGACCGTGCACCCCAACGACTAAGTTCATTTCAATATCAGCCGAGTTGCTTGGGCCGGTGATGAAATTGATGCATGAAGGGACGAGATGCCCCTTTTCGATCTGTTCATGAATGTAAGCGGCCGCCTGAGTCATGCGCGGTACGATTGTGCTTTTGGCGATGATGGCGATATACGTTTTTGGCAAGAAGCTGACGGTTCGTCCCTTTCCGTTTCCGCTCAATAACACGACCGTTCCTGACTCGGCAAGCGTGATGTCGCTAAATGTAATGCCGACGTTTGCTTTTTCAGCAAAATCGATGTTTTTTCTGCCGGCGGAAGCGTCCCAGACGTGGACATCAATATTTTCTCTCGGCCATTCGTTACGTAGTAAATGCGTCAATCCGTATTCAGCAAAGCGTGGATCGTCCCATGCCACAACAGGGCCGCCTCCGTGCTTGGCGACCACTTCCTTTAGCGTTTCTTTTAGTCCAACGGATGTTGTTTCGACGCATTGGGTGTGAATGCGCGGACATTGTGCTTTCAACGCTTCCAATAATTCATCTTGGCTATAGCCTTGAAATACGGTCCATTGCGGCTGATGGCGCCAATGCGGCCGGGACACCCCTGCGGTGCGCTGCTTGCGCCCGAGCCGGTTGGCGATGGTTTGCAAAAACTTGTCGCGGTTATGAATCGTCCCAGT
Organism: Parageobacillus sp. KH3-4; assembly: GCF_022846435.1. Classification (NCBI taxonomy): domain Bacteria; kingdom Bacillati; phylum Bacillota; class Bacilli; order Caryophanales; family Anoxybacillaceae; genus Parageobacillus; species Parageobacillus sp. KH3-4. Next base: position 3,406,353 of record NZ_AP025627.1, on the reverse strand, counting down.
CTGCATCATTTTCCGCCTCCTTTTTGGTGTTCGCGAAACCAATCGCGGAACCGTTCTTTGTTCGGAGCCGGGAACTCGCGAATCTCCGTCCACGCTTTCAGCGGTCCGGGGCCTTTGGAAATACGATCATCGTTTGTAAACGGCGTCAACGCGCTCGGAGCGACTTTGGAACCGAGCTTGTAAAAGAACGAGGAAGCTGCGCCTAAGCCGAACGCTTTCATCGCCAATTTTTCCGAAATCGGCGCTTTTCCTTCGCGTTCGACGATCACTTGGCGGTGTTTCAGCAACAATTCGTGAAGCGGAATTTTGACCGGGCATGCTTCCGTGCAAGCCGCGCAAAGCGAGGAGGCGTACGGCAGTTCTTTATAGTCGTCGTATCCGCCCAATAATGGCGAAAGAACGGCACCAATCGGACCAGAATAAATCGAGCCGTACGAATGTCCGCCAATGTGACGATATACCGGGCATACGTTGACGCAGGCGGCGCAGCGTATGCATTGCAATACCGGCTGAAACTCCGTACCGAGAATGTTGGAGCGGCCGTTATCGACGATGACTAAATGAAACTCTTCCGGACCGTCCACGTCCCCTTCATCGCGCGGGCCCGTCAGCACCGTAATATAGCTCGTCAATTTTTGCCCGACGGCACTTCGCGTTAGTAAACTGACAAGCACTTCCATTTCTTCAAACGTTGGGACGATGCGCTCCATTCCCATGACGGTGATTTGCGTTTTGGGAAGGGCGGTAACTAAATCGGCGTTGCCTTCATTGGTTACGAGTGTAATCGAGCCGGATTCGGCAATGGCAAAGTTGCATCCGGTGATGCCGATATCGGCGGTTAAGTATTCGCGGCGCAGCGTTTTGCGGGCATGAAGCGCCAATTCTTCCGGTTTTTCCGTCTGCTTGTAGCCGAGCTTTTCGCGAAAGACATCGCGAATTTGCTCTTTATTTTTATGAAGCGCCGGAGCGACGATGTGAGAAGGGGGATCGTGATCGTCGACTTGCAAAATGTATTCGCCAAGGTCTGTTTCAATGACTTCGCAGCCTGCCGCTTCCAATACGGGGTTTAAGTTGATTTCTTCCGTTACCATCGATTTCGATTTGACGATTTTTTTCGCCTTTTTTCGGATGACGACATCGCGGATATAATTGTTTGCTTCTTCTGCGGTTTGCGCGAAAAAGACGTGGCCGCCGCGTTTGGCAACGTTTTCACTCAATTGCATTAAATAATAATCTAAGTTTTCTAGCGTGTGTTGGCGAATTTCTTCCCCAAGTGCGCGCCACTCTTCCCAGTTTCCGAGCTCCTCGGCCGCCTCGAGTCGTCTTGTATGCAGCCGTTCTTGCGCTCCAGCGACAGCGCCGCGCATAAACGTGTTATGAAGATTTGTTTCGACCCGTTCGCGGAAATTTGCGTTCCCAATTTTCATCGGCATGCCCAATCCCTCCTTTTATCGGCTGTTTAGCACTTCAGCGATGTGCATCACTTTGATCGGCTTTCCTTGCCGCTCGATGCGCCCACCAATATTCATCAAGCAGCCGCAATCTGCTCCAATTAGATAATCTGCATGGATCTCTTCGATATGTTCGATTTTTTCATCGACCATTTGCTCGGAAATCGGCCCCATTTTGACGGAAAACGTTCCGCCAAACCCGCAGCATTGATGGGCATTTGGCAATGGGACGATTTCTAGTCCTTTGACATGTTTCAAAAGTTTGAAAGGGGCTTCTTTGACGCCGAGCAAACGCGTCATATGACAAGACGTATGGTATGTCGCGCGTCCTTGCAGCGAGGCGCCAACGTCTTCTACTTTCAATACATCCACGATGAATTGAGTAAGTTCGTACGTTTTATCAGCGAGCGCTTTCGCTTTTGGCTCCCATTCCCGGTCTCCTTGAAAAATGCGCGGATATTCTTTAAACATCGTGGCACACGAACCAGAAGGTGTGACAACATAATCAGCATGTTCAAACGCACGGATCATATGTTTCATTGCCTCTTTCGCTTCTTTCACGTAACCGCTGTTGTAAGCCGGCTGGCCGCAGCATGTTTGCGCTTCCGGAAAATCAATCTCGCAGCCTAACCGCTCGAGCAGCTCTACCGTTGCTTTTCCAACGTTGGTATGGAATAAGTCGACAAGACAGGTGGCAAATAAGGAAACTTTCATTGTCAATCCCCTTCCAAGTAGTATAAACCGTGGTAGCGAAAAGATTAGGTGAACTGATCATCTGATGACTTTATATAACATTATATACTATTTTCAGAGATGAAAAAGTAGTATTATATAAAATTTTGCCAAAACAATAACTTTTTTATAAAAAATAAAGCGCCCGGCTGTTTTAGCGGACGCTTATCGCGAATAAATATATTTATGAAGCACGTTCTCCACGTTAGTCAAATGCTGAAGCATTCTCTCTTGCGCGGCGTCGGCATTTTTTTCTTTGATAGCTTTGAAAATTTTTATATGTTCTTCGAGGAGCTTTTCCGTTGTCGTTTGCTTGGAAAACAGCCAAATCCGCCGCGTTTCACGCATTGTTTCGACCATCATTTCCGATACGCTATTCATTAGGCTGACTAAAATGGGATTGTGGGAGGCGGCGGCGATCGCCATATGGAAAGCAAGATCGGCCTTTTCGCCAAGCTCGTCGTTTCCGATGCCTTTCTGCATTTCATGCAGGGCTTGTTCCATCGCCGTTAAATCGTCGTCGGTCCTTTTTTGCGCAGCTAAGGAGGCGGCGCCTACTTCCAGCAGTTTGCGCACTTCGAGCAAATGCCAAATATCTTCTTTATTCATGAGCACGGCGACGGAAAGCGGGAACGTAAGCACCGTTGGATCGAATTCTCGCACATAAGTGCCTTCCCCTTGTTTTAATTCAATGAGCCCCATTGCTTTTAAGGCGGTCAGCGCTTCGCGAATGGCCGCTCGTCCTACTTGGAATTTTTCAGCAAGTTGTTGAACGGAGTCCAATTTATCTCCAGGCTTTAATGCACCAGTCTTGATCATCCGAAAAATTGCTTCTGCTACTTCTTCGTAAATTTTTTTCGTTTTAATTTGTTTAATTTCCAATGTATTCCCCCCGATACAGGCATAACTTGATGGTACACCTTTTGAGTTTTTGGTTTTTTCTATGCTCAGAAATTGCAATTTGCCCGATGTTTACTTAAACGAAAGGAAAGAACGATATAACGTTGTCTATTATTATACACGGAATGTGCCGGAAATAAGCAATCTTCTTTTTTAAAAGATAGATTATCAGTCACGAGAATGGTGTAAAAAATTATTTTTCGGCGATCAAGTTTATTGGATGGAAGGGGAAGTTTGCACATAATGAGGACCAGATTAATTTTCCAATATATGTATTGTATATAGACTATCTTAAATGTCTTGTTATGTCGTTTTTTCAATCCGGCTTATATTAAGAGGATGCGGAAGAAAAATTTATTTTTCAAACGAACAAAAAATTAAAAAAATTAAAAAACTATATTGTTTTTTTGATAAATCACCTCTATAATTTGACTCGAACAGTATTTTATTATCTGATCATCTGATGACTTGATGAACAACATTCTGGTTTCGCAATGTTTTAAGAAACCGATTACATTGGAAACTGGAAAAAAGAGGGGGCTGTCTATGGAATGGAAACAAGATTTTACACCGATTGCTGACCATCTTTGGATATCTGCGATCGTTGCACTTATTCCGATTTTATATTTTTTCTGGGCGCTAGCTGTTAAACGGATGAAAGGACACATAGCCGGGTTTACTACGTTGCTTATTGCTTTAGTGGTATCTGTAATCGCTTACAGAATGCCGGCGGGAATGGCTGTGATGTCGATGACGCAAGGGGCGGTTTACGGACTGCTTCCAATCGGCTGGATTATTATCACTTCCGTCTTTTTATATAAACTGACAGTCAAATCCGGCCAGTTTGACATTATTCGTAGTTCCGTGCTGTCCATTACGGAAGACCGCCGTTTGCAAGCTTTATTGATAGCGTTCTCATTTGGAGCGTTTCTTGAGGGGGCAGCTGGATTTGGAGCGCCGGTAGCTATTTCCGCTGCGCTACTTGTCGGCTTAGGGTTCAACCCGTTGTATGCGGCGGGAATTTGTTTGATTGCCAATACGGCACCCGTCGCCTTCGGGGCCATCGGAATTCCAATTACTGCGATGGAAGGGCCGACAGGTATTCCAGCGATGGAAATTTCGAAAATGGTAGGGCGGCAATTGCCTTTCTTGTCCGTATTTATCCCGTTTTACCTTGTCCTTATTATGGCAGGATGGAAAAAAACAGTAGAAGTGTTGCCAGCGATCATTGTGTCAGGGGTTTCCTTTGCGGTTACGCAATATGTTACTTCTAACTTTTTAGGTCCTGAACTTCCGGACATTTTATCCGCCTTAGTTTCGTTGTTTGCGCTCGCCGTCTTTTTAAAGTATTGGACGCCAAAAAGCACGTATCGTTTTTCGACGGAATCGGAAGTGGCGGCATCGGTCCAAGCGAATCGCGTCTCCCATACAGGCGGAGAAGTATTTAAAGCTTGGTCTCCGTTTTTAGTGTTAACTGCATTTATTTCCTTATGGGGAATTCCGCAAGTGAAAGCGGCGCTAACCGGGAATTATGAAGGGACAAATGGGCTGCTAAAGCTCATCAATGCGATTGGTGATCATTTAACGTTTGCGCCAGAAGTGCCGGGATTGCACAATAAAATCATTGGCGCAAGCGGTCAGCCGATTGCGGCAGTATACAAATTAGAGCTGCTCGGCGCGGCTGGTACAGCGATTTTGTTGGCGGCAGTAGTGACGAAGTTTATTATAAAAATATCCTGGAAAGATTGGGGACGTACGTTCGTGGAGACGTTGGACGAATTAAAGTTTCCGATTATGACCATCGCCTCGGTTGTCGGTTTTGCGTACGTAACAAATGCTTCCGGCATGAGCACGACGCTTGGGATGGCGTTGGCGAAGACGGATTTCTTGTTTCCGTTTTTCTCGCCGTTTTTAGGATGGCTCGGCGTGTTTATCACCGGTTCCGATACATCCTCGAACTTGCTGTTTGCCAACTTGCAAAAAGTGACAGCGACTTCTATCGGAATGGATCCAGTTTTGGCATTGGCGGCAAACTCTTCCGGTGGGGTTGTCGGGAAGATGATTTCGCCGCAATCGATCGCGGTCGCCTGTGCGGCGGTAGGACTGGCGGGAAAAGAATCCGATTTATTCCGGTTTACTGTAAAGCATAGCATCTTTTTAATTATTTTGATTGGAATTCTTGTTTTCTTGCAATCTAACGTTTTGTCATGGATGATTCCATCATGACGTTTGGGGAGGGGACAGCGCCTAGCGGGCAAAAGGAATTGCCTGCTGGGCTTCGTCCCTTTTCCCTCGCTTTATGAAATTCGGATGTCGCAGATAAAAATGGGAAAATTAAGAAACGAAGGGGTGGGAAAATTGATTTCTGATGGCGTAAAACAGCAATTCATCCGCATCGTCGGAGCGGAGAATTACGACGATTCACAAGCGGGAAGACTCGTATATTCATACGACGCAACACCTCAGTTCCAATCTCTTCCAGATGCGGTGATTGCACCAAGAAATACGCGGGAAGTTGCGGAAATTGTGAAAATCTGCAATGAGCACCGCATTCCCATCGTTCCGCGCGGGTCAGGAACAAACCTTTGTGCCGGCACGTGTCCGGTTGAAGGCGGGATTGTTCTCGTTTTTAAACATATGAACAAAATTTTGGAGATTGATGAGGAAAATTTAACCGTAACCGTTCAGCCGGGGGTAATTACGCTTGACTTAATTAAAGCCGTAGAGGCAAAAGGACTATTTTATCCGCCTGATCCAAGTTCCATGAAAATTTCTACGATTGGCGGAAACATTAACGAAAATTCGGGAGGATTGCGCGGGTTAAAATATGGGGTTACCCGCGATTATGTGATGGCACTGGAAGTTGTGCTGCCAAACGGGGAGATTATCCGCACCGGCGGCAAATTGGCGAAAGATGTAGCTGGATATGATTTAACCCGCTTGTTCGTCGGTTCTGAAGGAACGCTCGGCATTATTACGGAGGCAACGTTAAAACTGATTCCGATGCCGGAAACGAAGAAAACGATGCTTGCGCTGTATCAAGATTTAGAAGCGGCTGCGCGGTCCGTTTCCAAAATTATTGCCAATAAAATCATTCCGGCAACGCTTGAGTTTCTCGATCAGCCGACGTTAGAAGTCGTTGAGGCATATGCGCAAATCGGTCTTCCAACTGATGTTAAAGCAGTGCTTTTGATCGAGCAGGACGGACCGCAGGAAATCGTGGAGCGCGATATAACGAAAATGGCGGAAATTTGTAAAAAAGAGCAGGCTGTGTCGGTGCAGCTCGCTCGCTCCGAAGAAGAGGCGGAAGCGTTGCGGACAGCACGGCGCACAGCATTATCCGCGCTTGCTCGACTCAAACCGACGACGATTTTGGAAGATGCGACGGTGCCGCGTTCCGAAATTGCGAAAATGGTCAAAGCGATTAACGAGATTGCCGAAAAATACAATGTGAAAATATGCACTTTTGGACATGCAGGGGACGGCAATTTGCATCCGACATGTCCAACCGATGCGCGCGACCGCGATGAAATGGAAAGAGTCGAAAAAGCGTTTGCGGAAATTTTCGCAAAAGCGATTGAACTTGGCGGAACGATTACAGGGGAACACGGAGTCGGGGCGATGAAAGCACCGTATTTAGAATGGAAGCTTGGTGAAGCGGGAATTGCGGCGATGAAAGCCATTAAGCAGGCATTTGATCCAAACAACATTATGAATCCAGGGAAAGTATTTGCGAAAAGCACAAGAAAACGGGTGATGGTGACACGATGACGACCGAAAAAGAACGATCAATCATACAAACAAAGTTTCGGGAACGGATGGATGAGGATGAACTAATGAACTGCATGCGTTGTGGATTTTGTTTGCCGACATGCCCGACGTATATTGAATCGGGATTTCAAGAATCGCATTCTCCAAGAGGGCGCATTGCTTTAATGAAGGCGGTCGTTGATGGGCTGATCGAGCCGGACGAAGATGTCGAGCGATCGTTAAATATGTGTTTAGGGTGCCGGGCGTGTGAGCCGGTCTGCCCTTCCGGAGTTCGTTACGGTCATTTGCTTGAGGAAGCACGGGATATTATTCAACAGAATAAAAAACATTCTTTTCCAGTCCGCGTTGTTCGTAAACTTGTATTCGATGGATTGTTTCCATATCCAAAGCGGATGCGAATCGCCACCGCGCTGCTTGGGGTTTACCAACGGTCTGGATTACGGTCATTTGCCCGGAAAACCGGGCTGTTAAAGGTATTGCCTCCTTCGTTGAGAGACATGGAAAAAATTTTGCCGGACGTTCCGACGTTAAAAGAGATGAAGGAGCGGCCGCGGCATCTAGAATCCGAGGGGGCTCCGAAGCGGCGGGTTGCCTTTTTCTCAGGGTGTTTGATGGACACGATGTTTATGCCGACGAATGATGCGACAATGCGCTTATTGCAGCTGGCTGGATGCGAAATCGTTATTCCAGAGTCGCAAACGTGTTGCGGCGCGCTGCATGGGCATGGAGGAGAGAAACAAAAGGCGAAAGAGCTGGCGAAACAAAACATCAGAGCGTTCGAACAGCTCGATGTTGACTATATTGTTACGAATGCCGGCGGTTGCGGCGCTTTCTTAATGGAGTATGACCATTTGTTGAAAGACGAGGAGGAGTGGAGAGAACGCGCAAAAGCGTTCGTTGCAAAAATCAAAGATATTTCCGAAGTGCTCGTTGAATTGGATTTCCATAAAAAGCGTCTGAAAGTGGAGCCGCAAGTCGTTACGTATCAGGATTCATGCCATTTGCGCAACGTTATGAAGACATCAGTGTCGCCAAGAAAGCTGATCCAGTCGATTCAAGGAGTAGAATTTCGCGAGATGAAAGACGCGGATCGCTGTTGCGGGTCCGCAGGCATTTATAACATTGTCGAGCCGGAAATGTCGATGCAAATTCTTGATTATAAAATGAAAATGGCAAAACAGACAAAGGCGACAACGATTGTTACGGCAAATCCAGGATGCCTTTTACAAATGAAGCTCGGAATTGAACGAGAGGGATTGTCCAATCGCATTCGCGCCGTCCATATTGTCGATTTTCTGCTTGAAGCGGCTGGAGAAGTTCAGGCGTCGGAACATGAAGAACGCATTCGCAGAACGTCATGACGTCTTTGCTTAAACGGTTGGACATGCCCGGTATACTAAAAAATCCCGCTAAAAAGCGGGATTTTTTAGCGGAAGGGCGTTTTACGGTGAGGAACTGACGAGTTTTTGCACTGTGCTCAGCGCTTTTCCAGTGCCGATCGCTACCGCTTCGAGCGGGCTTGGAGCAGTATGAACCGGAACGCGCAACTCAGTGCTTAGCCAATCTTCGATTCCATGAAGAAGGGAGCCGCCTCCGCTTAAAACAATGCCGCGATCGATAATATCGCCGCTGAGTTCGGCAGGGCATTCTTCCAAGACGGTTCGGATTGCGCTAAGCATTTGCGAAAGCGATTCTTCCATCGCTTTTTGCACTTCTGTAGAGCGCAACGGGACAGCCTTCAGAAAGCCGGTCACTAAATCGCGGCCATGAATGACCATCGTCCGTTCTTCATGAGCAACTGGTGCATAGCCGATTTCGATTTTAATTCGTTCCGCCGTCTGCTCGCCAATGAGCAAGTTATAACGTTGCCTTACGTATTGGATGATATCCTCGTCTAGTTGATTGCCGCCTATGCGAAGCGACTGGCATGCGACAACTCCACCAAGAGAAATAATTGCCGCTTCTGTTCTGCCAGCGCCCATATTGACGACGACGTTTGCCACTGGTTCATCTACCGGCAAGTCGGCACCGATCGCTGCGGCGATTGGCTCCTCGAGCAAATAGACATGTTTGGCTCCGCAATGTTTTGCCACTTCATAAATGGAGCGCCGTTCTACGGAAGTGGAGTGAAAAGGAGTGCTTATTACAATATTTGGTTTTTTAATAGAAAAACCGATCCGCTTGCTGGCGAGCTTAAACATTTGTTTCAGCATTGTTACAGTTTTGTCAAAATCCGCAATAACGCCATGTTTTAACGGATATATTGTTTCGATATGGCTGGGAGTCTTTCCAATCATCATTTTCGCTTCCGTTCCAATGGCAATCACTTCATTCGTTTGGGTGTCGAAAGCGATAACGGCCGGTTCGTTAAAGACGATTCCTTTATTTTTGCTGTATAATAATATATTCATCGTTCCTAGATCGATTCCGATTTCGGAAGAAGCGAACATTGTCCACACCTGCCTTTAACACAATTATCTGTGCGAAATTTGCCGAAAAAGAGCGGCAAAGATTCAAGCATGACATATAGGCTCACACGTATATATTTTTCGGTTTACTTTTGTTATTTATGACGATATAAAGGGGAATGTGTTTATGTTAAATTTTTCTATATTAAAAATGTGCAATGTGCAAAATTACGTTTTTAGTTCAACAGATTTGGACCAGCGGAAAAAAGCACCGCTTTTGCAAAATTGCTGTCATTTTATTTGATTGCAGACATAAAAAAATGTATAAAATCACAAAAAAGGGGAAATGAATAGTAGCGTAAAGTTTTCCAAGTATTCCCCCGATCCCCTATGAATATATATAAATGCCCTCCAATTAAAGGAGGGCGCTTTTTTTGGGGAAATAAAAAACTCTCTACATATCAAGTACGGCTACTTAATATGTCAGAGAGTTTTTTATTATTTCCTTATAGCCGTTTTGCGCCAACGTATCTTGATTTCCAGTAAGAATTGCTTAAACTGTCAATTTTTACTCCTTTCGATACAGCGTGAATAATTTGATTGTTGCCTATGTAGATCGCCACGTGGGAAACGCCTTTTTTGCTTTTAGACGTATTAAAAAACACTAAATCGCCTGGGCGCAAACTTGATTTATGTACCGTTTTTCCTTTTTGGTACATTTGCTTGGAAGAACGCGGTAAAATTTTTCCGATCTTTTTATGTGTGTAATAAACGAACCCTGAACAATCGAATCCTTTTGGTGTTGTTCCGCCATATCGGTATGGAGTGCCAATCAGTTTTTTTGCTTCGGCGATCAGCAATCTTGAATTGACAGCTGCTTCTGCGCTGGAATTGCTTGCAAATAATGAGGAGAACATAACTAGAAACGATAGTGAAACTAGTGTGACGAATTTTTTCATTTTTGTTAAACCCCCGGCACTAATTTTTCCGATTCGACTTATTCCGACTTATAGTATAGCAGAGGAATTACCGCTGTTCTTTTACAGTTGAATTAAATAATATTACAGAAAAGTTACAAATATATGATCTGGTATTAAGTTCTCCTATAACTCTTTTGCCGTATTAACTAGTTTTGTACATACTTATGTACCAATAGAGTCGATAATGTCGTAAAATGTCGAAAAAATAGGAATGGGGTGGGGAGGAAGGGGGAAAATAATGTTTCTATAATTATATTTAAGAACTCAAAAGAAGTCGAATTTAAGCTTATGGTGATGATTTATGCCGAAAGGGATCGAATATACATTGTTTGTTTTGTCTGCCATTTTTCTTGCCGTTATCGCACAGCTATGGCTTCATCGTGTCGCGAAAAAGAAGTTGTTATCATCGCTTTTTCAAATTGCTCCTCGGTTGACGGGGAGTTTTTATGTCATTGCCGTAGTGCTGCTTTTTAGCGGAACGATATATATCAATTATGTGGAAAAAGAACAACATAAGGAATATGAAGAAGGTGCTGAAAATATAGCAAGGCTGTTGACTGACGATTTGTCGAGTATGCATCATGAGCGATTGAATGAACGGACGAGCGAAAACGATGGGACTTATTTGCGCATTTTGCGGCTGATGACGCGCTGGCAAAACGACCATCCGGAAATATTGAGCGTGTATACACTAAAAAAGAATGAGCGTGGGGATAATTATTTTGTTGTCGCTCCGGAGGCGGATTATAACCGAAACGGGAAGATCGATGAAAAGAGAGAGCAGCGCGTGCCGATTGGTACGGTTTATCGCACATATATCCCTGAACTTGAACAGGCTTTTCAAGGAAAATTTTCCATGGAGAAACATCCGACAATAGATGGATGGGGAAAAAGCATCGGGGCGTTTATGCCGATATTCAAAGCAGATGGAACGGTAGACGCAGTTTTAGGAATTGATTATGATGCAAACACGTATTTGAAAAAATTAGAAAACGAGCGCCGGAAAGGGATGTGGATTAGTTTCCTTGTTTTCCTCGTCTGGGAAGCGATTTATATATTAGGGGTATATGCGCAAATCGAACGGAAGCTGTTTGCAAAGCATCAGCAGGAACTAGAAGCCAGCGAAAACCGACTTAAGCGATTGTCGGAAATTACAATGGAAGGGATTATCGTACATGCGAACGGAAAGGTAATAGAAGCTAACAAAGCCGCGTGTCAGCTGTTCGGATATGTAGAAAAAGAAATCGTTCATATGCCCATTCAAGATTTAATGATTCCCGAATCGTTGAAAAACATGGAACAGTGTCAAGAAGGGATATATGAAATTCAGCTGCGAAGAAAAGACGGAACGATTTTTCATGCGGAAGTCGTTCAATACGAGTATGACTATGACGGCAACGAAAAGGTGAACGTTACGGCGATTCGCGATATTACGGAACGAAAGAAAAATGAAGAAAAGATGCAATACATCGCTACTCATGACGATTTGACAGGGCTGCCAAACAAGGAAGCGTTGCATCAGGCGATCACGGAAAAAATTCAAGAAGCGTCTTACTACCGGGAAGAAGTGGCAGTTATGTTTTTGGAAATTAGCGGCATGAAGACCATTAACGACTTTTACGGGTATGCTGTCGGTGATCAAGTGTTGCTGCGAGTCGTAGAAGAATGGAAAAAACGATGCGACGAAGACATCTTGTTAGGAAGATGGAGCGGAAACGAATTTGTCGCGGTTTTGTCCGGAAGCACGAAAGAAAAGGCGAAAGCGTTAGCAAATCGGTTTAGCGAAATCGCTGATGAACCGGTGGTGGTTGACGGCCGCGAACTGTATGTTATGATAAAAATTGGAATCAGTCTATATCCGAAAGACGGAATCGATGCGAAAACATTGATTCGGAAGGCGGATATTGCGCGGTATAAGCTGCGGCAAAATGCAGCAAGCCAATTTTTGTTCTTTGAAAAGCCAATGACTCGAGCGATTCAAGAAAAAATTGCAACGGAGCGGGAATTGCGCCGCGCGTTGGAAAAAGGGGAGTTTGTCCTTTATTATCAACCGCAAATTCAGTTGGACACCGGCATGGTGACAGGAATGGAGGCGCTGATCCGTTGGAATCATCCAGAAAAAGGTTTGATATCGCCTTATGCGTTCATTTCTGTTGCAGAACAGACGGGAATGATCATTCCGATTAACGAGTGGGTAATCCGGATGGCATGCCAGCAAACGAAACAACTATTAGAGGACTTTCCAAATTTATCGGTGTCCGTCAACTTGTCTCCGTATGAATTCGAAAATCGTCGTTTCGTTCATAAGCTTGTGAAATTGTTGGAAGAGACAGGGTTACCGCCGTATCATTTAGATTTGGAAATTACGGAACGAATGACGATGGATACGGAAAGAGCGATTGTCATTTTAAAAAAGCTAAAATCCATCGGCGTTACGATTAGCATGGACGACTTTGGAACGGGATACAGCTCGTTAAGCTATTTGACCGATCTTCCGATTGACCGCTTAAAAATTGACCGTTCATTTGTGCAAAACATTCAAGGAAAAAAAGAAGCGATTTTGCCAGCAATTATCCGCCTTGGGCATAATATTGGCGTAAAGGTGCTTGCTGAAGGGGTAGAGACAGAAGAGGAAGTCGCGTACTTGAAGGATAAGCGTTGTGATGAAGCGCAAGGGTATTATTTTGCCCCGCCGTTATCGTATGAGGACTTAATTGAATTTCTTCATGAGCATCATTATAAAAAGCTGTACGTATAGGAGAGAAAATGATGGATATTATGTGGAGAATTGCCGAAGATAAAATTCGTGAAGCGATGGAAAACGGCGAATTTGACAATCTCCCCGGCTTTGGGAAACCGCTTGAACTGGAAGATTTGTCGCATATTCCCGAAGATCTGCGAATCGGTTATCTAATGTTAAAAAATGCCGGCTATGTCTCTGAAGAAGTCGAATTAAAAAAAGATTTAATGACGCTGGAAGATCTATTGCGCTGCTGTGATGATGGAGCGGAAAAAGAAAAGCTGAAGAAAAAGCTAAATGAAAAATTGCTTCGGTGGAACGCGCTTATGAAAAGACGCAATAAAACGAATTCCCAAGCATTGCGCGACTACCAACGGCGGATTGACGAAAAATTCCGGTAATCAACGGGAAAGCTTGCTGCGGAAAAACGGCAAGCTTTTTCATTTTGATGCAAAGTTTCTTGAAAAATGGGAAAGATATTGTTAGGTTTGGCAAATTTGTTTCTTTGCTTTTACAGGTTAAAAAATTTGTTGTTGTTTAAAAGGAGAGTGAAAATGGATGAAAACTAGATGGATTTCTTTAGCGGCGGCGCTAATGCTAATGATTCCAACGGGAGCGTTGGCGGCGCAAAGGCAGCATGACATGGGAGCAGACGCCCAAGCATTTGCGGGACATATGCTGGAACACGGAGAATTAGATGAACAAAAATGGATGGAAATAGTAAAAAAATACACGCCGGACGACGCAGATGAATGGCAAAAGGTGCTTGACGAACGGAGAACGCTAAGAAAACAAATGCAAAATGAACAAGTGAAAAAGGCGTTGCACGCAAAACGTGCGGAAATGAAAAAGAAACGGGAAGCAGCGCTTGACCGATTAATCGACCGCCTTGCGAACAAAGAAATTACAAAAGAGCAGTTTAAAAAAGAGTGGAAACAATTACATAAACGGAAGAGATGGATGACAAAAGCGGAAAAGCAAAAATTGCGCGAACTTCATCATCGAACGTATGAAGCGATGAAAGAAAACGATAAAGAGGCGCTTGCTTCGCTGCTTCCGCAATGGCTGGGGCATATGAAGAAAGAAAATGAGCGTTTGGCAAAATGGATTCAAGAAGCGACGCAAAGATAATATAATGAAGAAAAAGGCCGTGGATTTCTACACGGCCGTTTTTTATAAAGGGGAAATTCGCATGGGATATCCAGTTATGCTAAATATCGCAAATCAACACGCTGTCGTCATCGGCGGAGGAAAGGTGGCGGAACGGAAAATTAATGGCTTGCTGGAGGCAAAAGCAAAAATTACTGTCGTCGCCCCCAAGGTTACAACACGGATTCAACAATTAGCGGAAGCCGGGGAACTCGTTTGGCGGCAAAAAAACTTTTCTTCTGACGATTTGGAAAAAGCGTGGATCGTAATTGCTGCAACGAACAATCGGGCTGTGAACGAAGCGGTGGCGAAAGCGGCGAAGCCTTATCAGCTGATCAACATTGCCGATGACCCGGAGCGGTCCAATTTTCATGTTCCTGCGGTCATAAGGCGCGGCAGATTGACGATCGCTGTTTCAACAGGCGGCGCAAGCCCGACTGTCGCGCAGCAAATCCGCCGCCAGCTTGCGGAATGGTACGATGATGACTACGGACGGTATATCGATTTTCTTTACGAATGCCGGCAATTTATTTTACAAAATGTCGACGATGAACAAAAACGGAAGAAATTATTGAAAGCGATCGCCGATGAATCGTTTCGAAAGAGGGGAAATTGGGAGGAAGAATTCCGGCGTTTGCTTCAAGTTTACTGAATTCGAAATTAAACATCTATCGAAGGGAATGAAAATGAAACTTTCGCTTGCAATAGCGTTATCGCATCATGCTGAATTATTGATAATGGACGAATCAACTTCAGGGCTTGATCCAGTTATTCGAAGCGAACTGCTTGATATACTATCTTCATTTATACAGGACGAAAACCGAAGCGTGTTTTTTTTCTACGCATATTACTTCAGATTTAGATAAGATCGCGGATTGCATTACGTTTATTAACGATGGGAAAATTATATTTTCTTGCACAAAAGATGAAATATTCGAAAACCATGGGCTTGTTAAAGGACCAAAGGAAGTGTTACATAGCGATATACAGCAGCTTTTGATCAGCGTTAAAGAAAATCAATTTGGATTTGAGGCGTTAACGGAAGATAAGCAAAAAATAAAAAGAATGTTAGGAGACAAAATTATTGTCGATAAGCCTTCTCTTGAAGATGTTATCGTGCATTTTCAAAGAGGGATGTAACGGTGTTTCAACTTATATTGAAAGATATATTGCTGCTTAAAAAATGCTTGTATTTGCCGCAATGTATATCATAGCGATGATGGCATTTCTAAAAGAAGATGGCGCAGTCGTTTTTTATTAGTGTTATTGCAGTAAACTTATATGCTAATATTATCAGCATGTGCGTATGATGATAGAAACAAAGCCGATATTTTGTTAAATAGTTTTCCTTTAACACGACGAACTGTTGTAATGGCAAGATATTGTTCTATATTTGTTTTTGCTATCATTGCGATTACGTATTACCTAGTGATTACGTATATATTGCAAATGGTAGGTCCTTCTGTTCGGCTTTGCAGTGTTTCTCCCGAGAGTATAATCGCTGCGATATGTGCTATCATTTTTATTAACAGTGTTTACTTTCCGGTCTTTTTTAAAGTTGGATATATTCACTCTAGGTTGGTGGGATTTATCTTATTCTTTGGCACCTTTGCGCTTGCACCAACATTTTTTGAACAAGCTGATTATCCATTTATGCAAAATGTGATTCATTATCTTTATCATCTTTCTGAAGTTGAAACGATGGCAATCGTATAGCGGTGATGATTTTATTATTGGCGATTTCCTTGTTCCTTTCGTTACAGTTTTACCGAAATCGTGAATTTTAATCTGATATTAAAATTGGGAATGGGAAGAAGTATATTTTTAAAAGCAGGTCTGCTTCCATAAAGACCGACCTGCTTTTTTCTTTTTAATCCTCCCATTTATACGTCCAAAATCGCTCTATTTTCAGCCATTCTAGAGCATCGCCGCCCCGCTTGGCAGCTGCTTTCATCAATCCTTCCGTTTGCGAGCGGTGCGCTTGGATAGCGGCGAGTTTTTTGTCGATAACCGCGCTGACGTCGCGGATGACATCGGGCTTTCCTAAATCTTGTTCGCAGTTTTTAGCAAACGCGACGCAGTGAACGGTCGGACGCTTGTCTTTTGGGAGGCGCTTGAGGGCGCGAATAACGGCGGCGCCGCACGCATCGTGATCCGGATGGACGCTGTAACCGGGATAAAAAGTAATGACAAGCGACGGATTCGTTTCCGCGACAATTTCCCCGATCCGGTCGGCTAGCAAATCTTCGTCCTCAAATTCTACTGTTTTATCCCGATAGCCGAGCAAGCGCAAATCGTCGATGCCGATTGCTTTACACGCTGCTTCGAGCTCTTTTTTGCGAATGAGAGGAAGCGTTTCACGGTTTGCAAACGGCGGCACTCCCATATTTCGTCCCATTTCCCCAAGCGTTAAACAGGCGTATGTGATCGGTGTGCCGTTTTCGGCGTGCTGCGCTAACGTTCCGGACACCCCGAATGCTTCATCATCAGGATGGGGGAATACGACTAATATATGCCTTTCCATGAAAAATCCTCCTTTATTAAAATGGCTCGTGGCTTAATTGAAGCGCAACGGCCAGCCTTCCTTCATTATCGTGTCCGGCCAATAGCAATTGCCCTTTTTCTGTCATTTCCCAGTCTGTTAGCCCTTCCGCGTACACCCAGCCGAAATCAAGTTTTAAGCCGACGCGATACGGTCTGTTTCCGGTGATCTTTCCGCGGTTGAAACGAATGAGGCCGTTACGAATATAAGCCCCAGCAGAAAAAAATCCTTCGTTATGATGGGAAGCGTATGCTCCATTTGTCGTTTCTAGATGAATATATACATCTTGATTGGCAAAGCGGTTTAACGCTGCTTGCACTTCGCAAATATCGATCGGCTGCAAGCGAATCCCCCCTGCTCATTCGTTTTCTACTATTTTACATGAAACAAGCAAAAAAGCGGAAATATTTCGTTTACCGAAATTTTAGATTATAATAAAAAAGCAGGAAGACATCTGAGACTCATCAAGTTGAAATTTGCACCAAAATGAAAAAGAGGTGTTATTGATGAGTTTTCAAGGAAATGGTATAACGTTTTTAAACTTTGATCATACGTATGCTTCGCAAAAGCAGCTTTTTCATTTTCCGCATGAATGGATCGATTTTACGGATTTGTCCCATACAAATTTGTATTGCGAGCAAGAATCATTGCGTGAGATTGAGAGACGTATACGCCTTCGTAAACAAAAGGGAGCGGTGTTAATTGGAAACGGAAACTATCACTATGTTTCTTACTTGCTTATTCAAGAAATAAAGGAACCTTTTACGCTCGTTTTATTTGACCATCATACTGATGTTGGAACTGGAGATGATCCAGTTATTTCTTGCGGTTCATGGGTGTCATATGCGCTAAAGCACCCTTATTTAAAAAAGGCAGTCATTATCGGTCCAACATCTTCGCAGCAACATCTTCGTTTATCTCCTAACGTTACCATCTTTCCAAGCGATCATTATGATATTTCTCCTAATATGCTTTTTTCCATGATTCCTACTCATTGTGTATATATTAGCATTGATAAAGACGTACTTTGCCGCGATGATGCGGTGACGAACTGGGATCAAGGGACGATGCCGCTTTCATTTTTGCTTTCTTGTCTGCGGCATTTATTGCTTTATAAAAAAGTAGCAGGCGTCGATGTATGTGGCGAATATCCGCAAGCTTCCATCGATGTATTCAACCCGGTTTGCCGCGAAGCCAATCGAAAAAACGAACATGCAAATCGGTGCATTGTGGAAACGTGTTTACACTATACATCTACACACCCGCTTCTTGTGCAATGATAGGGGCTATGTATGGTAGCCCCTCAGTACATAATGCGAAATTGTTTTTCGTTATGAATGCATGGAATTTCCCATGCAGAGACATCGGTTACTTTCGCAAACAACGTTCCTTCACGGATTGTATCAATAAATAATCGTATTGCTTCTTCGTTTCCTTGTATTTCAAGTTCCACTGTCCCGTCGTCATTGTTTCTGACCCAACCAGTCAATTGCCGTTTTAGCGCTTCGCGTTGGGTAAAATATCGGAATCCCACACCTTGAACACGCCCGTGGATCACTAGATGAAACCGTTTCATATCATCCGCCCCTCGCCATCTTTTTTCTACTTTCATCATACAATAGCAGAGGCATTTTTGCATATACGGAATATAAGATAGCGTGAATGGGGGATTTTCAGCATGAACGTGCAGGTGTTGCTGAATTTTTTGTGATAACGGGGAAAGATAGAGATCTAATGATATGAAGGACACGTGATAGACAACGAGGAAGTCTGCTATGTCAGACTCCCTCATTGACAAGCAGCAGTTGATTCACTTTTTCTTTCACGACTGTTTCCAAAAGAGGGTGATATCCTAAATAATCACATAAAATCCATTGTTTATTTGTTGAAGAAAGGGAGCGCAGCTTTTTTTCGACCGTTTTCATTAATATGCCAGTAAATAATAAATAAGGAACGACGAAAATTTTTTTATAAGCAGAACGGTTCGCTTCATATAAGCCCTCTTCCAATGTTGGACGGATAGCGGCTAAAAAGCATGTATCGACGCGCGGAACATTTATATTTTCTTGAAGCAGCCTGGCGATCGCGGCAATATCGCGTTTCGTATCAGGATCGCTGCTTCCGCGTCCGATGAGAAGAATCATCGATTCATGATCCAACGGAACCGCCCGTTCTTTGATCCGATCTGCAACAATGTCAATCATCGTCTGATGAACGCCAAACGGCTTTCCGAGCACGATTTCTACATGGGGATGGCGCTGTGCCGCTTGCCGGATTGCTTCGGGAATGTCGTGTTTCGCATGCCCCGCTGATAAAAGAAGAATTGGAAGAACAACGATGCGAGTCGCGCCTTTTTGGGCACAGATGTCGATTCCAGTGGCAATATCGGGCTCAGCAAGTTCGATAAAACAAAGTTCTTGAATGGGAACATTTATATTTGCCTTGCATCGTTCCACAAAGGCGGTCGCTTCCGCGCGAGCTTTTGCGACACGGCTGCCGTGACAGACGTACAATATCGCTTGCATGTTCCACCTCGTTATAACGCTGTATTGGCGACGGCATTTTGTTTGGCAAGCAGCTGTTCAAACCATTGAATGTTTGCGCGCAGTTTTACGACATCCCCGATGATGATCATGCTCGGATTTTCGACTTTTTCTTTCGCCACGACGTCGGTAACGGTCGCCAAAGTAGCTGTTACCGTCCGTTGTTCCGCGGTCGTTCCCCATTGGATGACAGCAACAGGTGTTGAAGGAGATTTCCCATACTTAATGAGCTGATTGCGAATATATGAGAGATTGCTGATGCCCATATAGATCGCTAACGTATCGATTCCTTTCGCAAGGCTTTCCCATTTCAAATCTTCCTTGCTTCCTTCGCGTTTATGACCAGTGATGAAGGCGACGCTAGAGCTGAAATCTCGATGGGTGACGGGAATACCGGCGTAAGCAGCAGCGGCGATTCCTGAAGTGATGCCAGGAACGATTTCAAATTCGATTCCATGCTTGACGAGCGCTTCTGCTTCCTCACCGCCTCTGCCGAATACGAACGGGTCTCCGCCTTTCAAACGAACGACCGTTTTTCCTTTTTTGGCGTGCCGAACGAGAAAATGGTTAATGGTCTCTTGCTGCATAGTGTGGTAGCCCGGCAATTTGCCGCAAAAGATGAGTTCCGCATCTTTTTTGGCATAAGACAGCAGCTCTTCGTTAATGAGGCGGTCGTATAAAATGACATCTGCCTGCTGGATGCATTTAAGGCCTTTTACGGTGATCAATTCGGGATCGCCGGGACCAGCCCCAACTAGGTATACTTTTCCCATCTTCATTTCAGCCCTTTCTCGTGTTTTTATGAAGAAGAGCGACGGGGTTCGCTGCATACGACGAACCCGCCGCCGCGACGAATCGGTTTTTTTTCGTGCAGTGAGATATCCGTATAATCGGGAACTTTAAAAAAATGTTTTTCCAATTCCACTTCGACGAGGCGAAATGCTTGTTCATCATCGTTGGCGGCAATGACGACATAAATGATTTCCGTTTTTGTTGTTACTTCAAACCGGTACAGAAACATTGCTGCCACCTTTTATGCCACCGTGCTGACTTGCGCCAAAATGCGGTCTAGCTCTGCTTGCAGCGCCTCTATTCCGACGCGGTCCAAATAAGCTAAGAACGTTTCACCCGGCAATTTTGTTTCTTTGAAATAGGTTAATAGATGCAAAAGCACTTCGGAAATTTGTTCCGCATCTATTTTTCCTTTTAATTTTTGATTTTGATTGTATTTGCCGCCGTTAAGCAGCGTGCCGCCGACGTAAATTTCAAACGCTTCGATCATGCCTCTGTCTTTTGTTTTCGTTTTAATGCCTTGGAGACCGATATCGGCAATTTGCCGTTGGCCGCATGAGTTTGGACAGCCGACCATATGAATGCGTACTGGAACGTCCAGTTCCAAACGTTCATCTAAATATTCAGCGACGCGCCGCATCCGTTCTTTCGTTTCGACAAGCGCCAAGTTGCAAAACTCGGTGCCAGTGCAAGAGACGGCATAGCCGGTGAACGTTTTTGGACGGATGGAAATCCGCTCGAATACTTTTTCTTGCAATACGGCGTCCACGTGTTTATCTGGGATGTTCGGGATAATTAAGTTTTGCGAGTTGCAGAAGCGAACTTCCCCGTTGCCATATTGCCGAGCGATTCTTGCGATTTCGAATACTTCGTCCGCGCTTAAGCGACCTACTGGAACGTTGAAGCCGATATAGTTTAATCCTTCTTGTTTTTGGCGATGGACGCCGTAGAAGTAGCCAGGGTTCCAGCCTTTTTGCACGTCTTCTCCTTTGGATGGAAGCGGACCAGTCAGCTCGATTAATTTTTCTTTAAATTTATCGATGCCCCAGTCGGCGACAAGGAATTTGAGGCGGGCGCGATGGCGTTTTTCGCGATAGCCGTAGTCGCGGAAAATCGTTGTGACAGCGACAGCAACGTCTTTCACGCGGTCTGGCGTAACGAACACGTCTAACGTTTGAGCAAGGTACGGAGCAGACGATAAACCGCCGCCGACTTTCACGTGGAAACCGAGCACTTCTTTGCCATCAATCACTTTTTTTGCCGGCGTAAACGACAAGCAATGGATTTCCGCATTAACTGTGTTGTAGACGTTTGCGCTGATCGAAATTTTGTATTTGCGCGGCAAGTTGGAGAAATCTTCGTTACGTTGGAAAAACTCATATATTTCGCGAACGATTTCTCTCGTGTCAAACAATTCGTCCGGATCGATGCCGGCAAGCGGGTTGCCGACAATATTGCGAGTAATATCACCGCAAGCACCGGCGGTAGACAATCCAACACGTTTTAGGCGATCAAAAATATCAGGAATTTGTTCGATTTGCAGCCAGTGGAATTGAACAGATTGGCGGGTTGTAATGTCAAACAAGCCGCGCCCGTAATCGCGGGCGATGCCTGCTAGCGTTTCAAGCTGTTCGTTATTCAAAATCCCGGAAGGAACGCAAACGCGCATCATAAAATAGCCGGCTTCTTTCGGGCGCTGCAAGTAAAGCCCGGCCCATTTGAAAAGATCCCATTCTTCTTGCGGGATCGAAGAGAATCCGTGTTTTGCATAATAAGGAATATCATCAAAAATTTTTAACCCATCTTTTTTTAGCTTTTTTAATTCCATTTTGTTTAAGTTTGGATTATTTGCCCATACTTTTTCATACGCCATTTTAAGATTCCCCCTTTATGAAATTTCGATCGCGCAAGTAAGCAATCACTTGATTGGCACATTCGTCTATCGTGTGACGATGTGTTTCAATCGTCAGTTCCGGCGAAACAGGTGCTTCATACGGAGAATCGATGCCGGTGAAATTGCGAATTTCGCCGTTTCTCGCTTTTTTATACAGTCCTTTTGGATCGCGTCTTTCACATTCTTCTAGCGGGCATTTCACATAAATTTCGATAAACTCATCTTTTTCTACTAAATTGCGCACAAGTTCGCGATCTTGTGCGAAAGGAGAAATAAATGCCGTTAGGACGAATTGGCCGCTGTCGACAAACAGCTTGGCGACTTCGCCGATGCGGCGAATATTTTCGGTGCGGTCTTCGGCGGAAAAGCCGAGATCCTTATTGAGACCATGGCGGATGTTGTCTCCGTCTAATACATAGTTTTGAACGCCAAGGTCAAATAGCTTTTTCGATACGGCGTTTGCGACCGTCGATTTACCGGAGCCGGAAAGCCCGGTAAACCATAATATGCAGCTATGATGACCGTTTCGTTTGCGGCGGTCCTCTTTTGTGACCGAAGCTTGATGCCAGACGATGTTCGTGCTCAATCTCGTTCCTCCTTTTATCATGTGGATTGGGATACAGCTTCGCGCTGCTGTAATCCTTTAATCAATACCGCGGCTACTTCCGGACGGCTGAACGTGCTTGGCGGCACTTGTCCGTTGCGCAACATTTCCCGTACTTTTGTGCCGGATAATACAACATGATATTTCGAATCATGCGGACACGTTTTCGTCGAAGCCATGCCTTCGCATTTCGTGCAATAAAAGCTATGTTCGAAAAACAGCGGTGTAATGCCAAGTTCTTCAGGAGTGAAATTCAAAAAGATTTTTTGCGCATCATATGTGCCGTAATAGTTGCCGACACCGGCATGATCGCGCCCGACGATGAAGTGGGTGCAGCCGAAGTTTTTGCGCACCATCGCATGGAAAATCGCTTCCCGCGGTCCGGCGTAGCGCATCGCTGCTTGGAACACGCCTAAAAAAACACGGTCCTTCGGATAATAGTTTTCTAGCAATACTTGATAGCTTTCCATACGAATGTCCGCTGGAATATCGTCCGCTTTCGTTTCGCCGACGAGCGGATTTAAAAATAGCCCATCAACGGTTTCGAGCGCGCATTTTTGAATATATTCATGGGCGCGGTGAATCGGGTTTCTCGTTTGGAAACCGACAACGGTTTTCCAGCCAAGTTCAGAAAAACGGCGGCGTGTTTCGGCTGGATCGAAATAGAATGGAGCGAAGCGCCCTTTATCGGTGCGTTTCACTAATGTAATTGGTCCGCCCACGTAGACGTTAGGTTTTTCAAACAGTTTCCGTACGCCGGGGTGAGCCAGTTCGTCTGTTTTATAAACGAGAACGGCTTCTTTTGTTTTATCAGGTTGATAGATTTCTTGAATTTCAATCACTCCATATACTTCTCCGTTGTGAACAAGCTTTGCCGTTTCGCCGACGGAAAGCTCTTTTGCTTTTTCTTCCGTGACGGCGAGAGTAATTGGAATACTCCATACCGTACCGTTGGATAAACGCATCGCTTCAACGACAGAGTCATAATCATTTTTTGTCAAAAATCCAGTAAGCGGGCTGTAAGCTCCTGTGCCGATCAATTCTAAATCGCTTAACTCGGCGTTCGTCAGCTCGATTTCTTTTGTCAGTCCATCCAATGGATAATCCGGATTCCAGCGATTGATTAATGTTCCTCCGTGTGGAATGCTTAAGCTCATGATTCATAACCTCCTGGAAGCAATATTCATATGGGAAAACTATGATTTATCATTAAATGCCACCGCCGTTTTCGTGCAATGATCGCTTTTCTTCGGCGATTGTTTTTTTCAGGCTGATGATGCCAAGGGTGGCAAGACAAACGCTGAGAATAGCTATAATTGTATAAAGATCACTGTCAAGAAGCAACTTGACAAGACTATAAGAAATGACGAGCGAAAAAATCGGCGATACGAACCAAACTTTCAAAAGTTGGATAACAATTCGTTTTTGCCAGATATAAAAACCGCTTTTTGCGGTGCCGATGCCGATGATCGCCGATGTTGTAATTTGCGTTAACGGAACCGGCAATCCAAAAATCGATGAAATAATGACGAGAATCGCTCCAGTTCCGGAAATGGCGCTGCCTTCAAACGGAGAAAAGTTCGTGATTTTCTTCCCATTTGTTTCTAATACACGTTTTCCAAGCAAAACTGCGCCAAGAGCAACGAACAGTCCCCCGAAAACGGTCGCGTGTGAAACAGAAATGAATCCGGCGCCGACGAGCGGGCCGACTGCGTTGGCGACGTTGTTCATTCCGGCCGAGAACGCTTCAAAAAAGCCGGTGATGATGAGAAGCGTCATAAATGCTTTTTGCCAAGAACCTTGTTCTAATTGCGGGTATTTTTGTTTTAGCGCCAAAAACCATTTACCAATAAAAAACGTGAAAATAAAGGCGATAATTGGAATAATAATCCATATCGAAACGATAAACAGCAATTTATGGAAGTACACCGCTTGATAAGCGATGCCAACACCGACGACGGCACCGACCGTAATTTCGCTTGTTGATAGCGGAATGCCCATGATGTTAGCAGCAAATAGCGAAATAGTCGCCGCCGTTAAAATAATGACGACAATTTGAATCGTCAATATCGATGATGGGATGATTCCGGATCCGATCGTTTTGACAACTTCGCCGCCGCCTAGACTGCCAAGAAACACTCCGAATCCGCAAAGAAAAAGGGCGGTTGATTTGCGTCTGATGGCGCCCGAGCCGTATGCAACTCCCATCGCGGCGGCAGCTCCGCTTGCTCCGATGTTCATCGCAAAGAAGAAAGAGACGATAAAAGCAACTGTTAGGAGCATCACTTTGTCTCTCCTTATGTGATGTGAAGCCCGCATTCTGTTTTCCCGTGACCGACCCATCTGCCGGAGCGTAAATCATTCGGATCGAGCGCAGGAGACGTACAAGGTTCGCAACCAATGCTTGGATAGCCGCGATCATGAAGCACGTTATACGGAAGTTGGCGTTTGTATACGTAATTCCATACATCTTTCCATGTCCAATGAATAAGCGGGCATATTTTAATGGATTGGAATTTGTCATCTTTATTTATATATTCCACATGTTTGCGTGTCGGCGATTGTTCGCGGCGTAGCCCGGAAATCCAAGCGGTTACCCCTGTTAACACTTCGCGAAGGGGAATGACCTTTCGCAACTCGCAACATTTATTTGGATTGTGCTTCCATAGTTCATCCCCAAACTGTTGTGCTTGTTCTTCTAGCGATAAACTCGGTTTTTTCATGACGATGCGCAGGGAAGGATATTTTTCTTTGACTTTTTCGATCGTTTCATATGTTTCGCGAAAATGGAGACCTGTATCGAGAAACACGATTTCCGCGTTTGGTTTGACTTTGGAAATTAAATCAATCAAAACGATTCCTTCCACTCCAAAGCTGCAGGCGTAAACAATATCATCTTTGTATTCGCCGTACGCCCACGCAAGAACATTGAGCGCCCCTTTTGTTTCGTCATCGTGCGGAAACGAAGGCTTTTCATGGCTTTCCCATGTTTGATACGTCAGCATGTCGCTCCTCCTTTTTGCTTTAATAAAGTAAAGCGGATTAATTGGTGATATCGTCCTAAAAGTAGGAGGGTATTTTCGATGAAAGAAGCGAGAAACATGAAACGCTCCTTCGTGTGGAAAGAGCGAAAAAAAGATGCACATTTCTTCTTGTTTTGCAAAACGGTACCCCTTTTGCCGGAATGGGCGCCTTGCTTTGCAAAAGCAAGCTGCCGGAATTCTCCGAATTGGTTATTTTCATCAGGTTGGTAAGCTGTAATTGCTTAAAATTTTAGCATAATTCACGCAAAAGTCAATCCTAGTTTTTCGATAGGAATTAATTTTTTAATGATATAGCACAGTAGAGAAATAAATGAAAATAGAAAAGAAAAAAGGACGGATTATGTTCCGGCCTTTTTTATCCGTATGTTTATTTTTTGCGCAAGTTTCCTAATTCTTCAGCGATTGCCTGCATCTCGCTTGGGCTAAACGTGTTTTTTCTCATCACCATTTCGTAAATTTCTTTTAGCTCATCATACCATTCTTCAGAAAAGTGGGAGGGCTTAATCGCGTCAAAATTTAAGACCTTTAGCTTTTCTTTTATTTTTTCCACCATGTACTTCACGTTTTCCGCTGATTTTTTGGATAGATCCATTTTTTTTGCTCCTTCCTTTTGTAAAGATTACATGTATTGTAGCAGGTTATCGGTTATTTTTAAAACATTATTGATTATTTTTTGCGCCCTCCCGTTCTGTACGCAAACAGGTTTGCAATCTTTTTTGGCGATCCGCCAAGCATCATTGCAATATTTGTTGTGAATCGTACGTTGTTGGTGGATAATGATGTAAATTTCGTTCTTCGTCCGGCGAATTTGGAATGCTGGAGAACAAAACGCTTTTTGTACATTGTATAATTTATATCGAATCGATTCGTTATCATTTATCATCTATCATCTCTTGTCTTATAATGTAATTAACGAATGAAAAACGCATTTTCATGATCCAGTATATCCATTTGCTTTATATTTGTTCGACTTATGTAAAGATTGTTCGCTGTAATGTAAATATAATACATAATTAACAATAATAGAATGTTTTTATATAAACCATTAAATGGAATCGAAGGAGGACGTGAAACAATGGTAAAGGTATTGTTCGTTTGTTTAGGGAATATTTGCCGTTCTCCGATGGCGGAGGCGGTTTTTCGGCATTTAGTAAAAGAGAGAGGATTGGAAGGGAAAATTATCGTGGATTCTGCAGGAACAGGGAATTGGCATGTGGGAGAACCGCCGCACGAAGGGACACAGACGATATTAAGGAAAAATCAGATTGATTTTTCGGGAATTCGCGCTCGGCAAATTTGTAAAGAGGATTTGCGCGAGTTTGATTATATTATTGCGATGGATGCAGAAAATGTCGGAAATTTGCGGCGATTGGCCGGATACAATCAAACGGGGTTTATCGGCCGGCTGCTTGATTTTGTTCCAAATAGCGAGATTGCTGATGTGCCTGATCCGTACTATACGGGAAATTTTGCGGAAGTATATGACCTCATTCAAAAAGGGTGTGAACATTTATTAGATGCAATTATAAGAGAGAAAAAACTTTGCGAAACAAAGGAGGAAAAATAAGTGAAAAGAAAAGGGAGCGTATGGAAAAATATATTAATTGGAGCGGCAGTAGGAGCTGCATTTTCTTTATTTGGCAAAATTGGAGAAAAACAAGCTCGTTCTTCATTGCCAATGAGACTGAAACAATGGCGGCGGTCCGTAGAAGAGATGGCAGAAGATGTCGAGTTTATGATGGAAAAAATAAAAGACATTGTGGAAAAAACGCCGGAAGTGATCGAAATAGTAAGGGAAGTGTATAGCCGGAAAAAAGAGGATCGCCCCAAATAAAATGATGAAGAGGGAAACGATGCATGATGATCGATTTAACGTTTATTCGTGAAATGGCGCGGCGTTTTCAAAAAGATGAGATCCCCCGACTATCTGCGGAATTGGCTTACTATTTTCTTCTTTCCCTATTTCCATTTCTTATTTTTTTAATTACATTGCTTGCTTATTTGCCGATTCCACACGAAGATCTTCTGTCCATCATCCGCCAGTACGCCCCAAAGGAAGCTATTCATTTAGTGGAGGCAAACGTTCATCGGGTGATGGATGAGCAAAACGGAAGATTGTTGTCACTTAGTATTATCGGTGCGATTTGGTCCGCTTCGAATGGAATGAACGCGATTGTCCGGGCGTTCAACCGCGCCTACGATGTCGTGGAAAATCGTCCTTTCCTTGTTGCGCGGGGAATGTCTGTACTGCTTACGCTTGGGATGATTTTTGTCATCATCGTCGCTTTAGTTTTGCCTGTATTCGGCAAAATGATAGGGCTGTTTTTATTTTCCGCTTTTGGTTTTCCCGCGACGTTTTTAATGATTTGGAACGCGATGCGCTGGGTGATTAGTTCGTTGATTTTATTTGTTGTGTTTACTGTATTGTATTATTTTGCCCCAAATAAAAAATTGCGTTGTGCAAACGTTGTCCGCGGAGCCATTTTTGCGACAATTGGTTGGATTATCACGTCACTTGCTTTTTCCTACTACGTCAACCATTTTGCCAATTATGCAGCGATGTACGGAAGTCTCGGCGGGATGATTATCTTAATGGTTTGGTTTTATTTATCCGGAATGATTATCGTGTTGGGCGGTGAAATGAACGCAATTTTTGATTGTGAACGTGAAGGGCGGAAGCGTTAATATGCATAAACTTCCTTTCATAAGCGGCGAAAGAGGGGAAACAGTAATCATTGTAAAGAGTTGTTGAAAATGAGAGGGGGATCGTCAATGACGAAACATACAAAAAAAGACGGGGGCACAAAGCAAAAAGGAAAAAACAAGCCAAAGCATAAAACGAGCGGCAGCGCGAACGGCCAAAACGGGTACCATTAAAAAGAGAAAAAAGAATGGACTGTCATGCGACAGTCCTTTTATTCGGCGATTTCTTCATGATGGTGATAGTACAGCTCGTAAATATATTCGATTTCCGCATCTGTCATATAAGCAAGTTGATCTCTGGAAATTCCTCTTACTTTTTCAATAAACTCAATCATGTTTTTTCGTTCCGCTCTAAGCATTGCTCATCGCCCCCTCTGTTTTAAAACAGATTAATTAATTGTTGTCATTATTATATAACAGATAAAAGAAAAAGGTCAATAATTTTTTGAAAATAAAAAAAGAAGGTCATAAATGGATGACCTTCTTTTTTCTGTTCCATAGCAGCAGGAAAAAGGAAAGGAAAAGAATGGCACTGATCGTAAAGAAAAAGTTGTTGGTGCCATATTCGATTGCGAAACCGTTGACAAACGGGCCGATCATGCTGCCGGTGCTGTACAGCATACCACATAGCAAGTTTCCAGCTGGGAGAAGCTGTTTTGGCAACAAATCTGCCATATACGTAATGCCGAGTGAAAATAAAGAGCCGACAAACATACCGGCAATAAAGAAACAAGCGGCAAGGCCGACAAGAGAGCGATGGAATAAATAGGCTCCCAAAAAACTGACACTCCCGATCAATAAAGCGCCGGCAATGACTTGTTTTCGCCCCAAACGATCGCTTAATAATCCAAGCGGCAATTGAAAGGTGATGCCGCCGAGTGAAAAGGCCGGTAAAATCAATGCCACATGTTCTATTACAATATGTTCCCGCAAAGCGTAAACAGGGAAAACGGCATGAACCGCCGCTTCTAAAAAGCCGTAAGTGAACGGCAGCAATAAAGCAACCCACGCGTATTTCCACGCATAAACAAAACGATCGAATGTGTGCGCCAAACTAGATTGTTCGCTTTCTTTCGGCCGTTCGTTTTGCAGAAAAAAGACGCTACACCAGCCGATCAGGCTAAGCAGCGATGATAAAAGAAACGGCAACGATTCCTTGAATTGAATAAGTGACGCTAACAGCGGGCCAGCAGAAAATCCAATGCCGAAAGACAGTCCGTATAACGACAGGTTGCGGCCTCGCCGTTGCGCCGGAGAAAAGTCGGTAATCCACGTTTGTGTCGCAAAATGGAGCATATGGTCGCCAATTCCGATGCAAAGGCGCAGAAAAAACCAAAACAAAAACGAGTGAAAAGCTGGAAATAAGGCAAGCGATAATATTACAATAAAACCACCAAGGATAATCATGGGCCGGTATCCATATTGGCGGAGCGGCTTTTCCAAAAACGGAGAAACCAATAGGACGCCGATATACAATGCCGTGGCATGCATGCCGTTTAAGGAAGAAGAAACCCCATGTTTTTCAAGCAACATCGAAAGCAGTGGCAGCAGCATCCCTTGCGATAAACCGGAAATGGCGACAATGCCGATTAAAATCCAAAAGCGCATCGCTTTTATACCTCGTTTCTGAAAATGTCATCGTTTAACATGGTACATAGTTTATATGTGCAAGGCAAGAAGACCGAGGAGGGATAATAAAAATTAGGAAGATTAGAGGAATAAGCCCGCGATTTTAGCTGCCGGCAGTTGGCTTATCTGCTTGAAGAAGCGCTGGATTTGGGGTTAAAAGGAAACGTAGTTCATCGGACGGGGAGGGGAATTTTATTCCATACATATAAACTTGGCTTGGATATCGAACAGAACCGCTTATCTTTTTAGATAAAATAACCCGTGGTGCTAGTTGAGTTTTAACACTCAACTAGCCCAAGAACAACAAGCGAGTAAGCCAGTAAAATAGCATCCAATGCCGTTTCAAATCCAGAAACCGAGTTCGCTCCGAATCTCGGTGATCCGATGTGAATCGACTAAAATCGAAAACACGGTTTCAATCACTTTGCGTTTTCGTTTCATCCCCTGTTTCCATGCATCAGATTGGCGAATTCGCTGATTTTTTCGAACGGGCGTCCAAAAAGCAATTCGATGCTCTTCGTACAGCTTCTTTTGCAGTTTTTGGCTGATGTACCCTTTGTCACCCAGATTATATGGATGTGGAATTTGCGTCATGACGGTTTCAGCGGCCACCCGGTCGTGACAAGACGCTTCGGTGACGACATATCCCATCGGAAGCCCTTGGTCGGTGACCTGCAGATGAAGTTTCAACCCATAGAAAGCGATCTTTTTCGAAGCACAATAGCCGATATCGGCGATTCCACGAAACCGTTTGGCGCGATGCATTCGGGCTGAATGACACAGCTCGATCGGCAAGCTGTCCACGACCGCATACGCATGGTGCTGCCCGCGTTTGGCCAGCTGGTGCCGCATCCACTTGATCGCAAAGCCAAGCGCCCGGCAACGACGGTTGTATCGAGAACGTTCAGGGAACAAGTCCTTGGAAAACAAATTCCCGATCACAAACCGGCGCCAAGCCCGTTCGGAAGTAAAGCCCAGCAACTTTCCAAGGACATGGACGGCAATGATGACCTCGTGCTTCTGTTTCAACCAATGAAGATTTCGACGTTGAAGATGAATCTGGATATTCGATAGTTGAGCTGATACAAAATACAAAATCGATGCATATTGTTTTTGAAGTTTGGCTCTATCTGTTGTAAAATGAAAGTGCTCTTGCATGGGAACTCTCCTTTTGGTGTTTGGTCACACTTTCATTTTAAGGAGATCCTCATGCAAGGGCTACTTTTATGCTTGTCTGATTTTATCTAGCACCACGGGTTATTTTATTTGTTCTAATTTACATTGATTAATTCGATAAACAAAGTCACAGATATTAATATCTTCTTGATTGTGACTTGTAAGTAATATAGTTCGCCCTTCTTCCTTCAACCTCAATAATAAATTTCGTATTCTTTTTACACTTTCCATATCTAAAGCATTAAATGGTTCGTCTAATATTAGCACTTGTTGTTCTTCCATAATTGCCTGGCAAATGGCTAACTTTTGTTTCATTCCTAAAGAAAAATTCTTTACCTTTTGATTGGAATATGGATTTAAACCAACTATTTTCATCGTTTCAATAATCTGTTTATCATCGATTATATCTCTTATTAAAGATAATTCCTTTAAATTTTGAAAACCGGTTTTATTCGCAATATAACCAGGACGATCTATAATAACGCCAAAATTTTCTGGAAACCTTTTACTCTTACCTATTTCTGATCCTTGTATAGAGATTGTCCCTTTATCTGGAAATATAAATCCACATATCATTTTAAATAAAACTGATTTACCCGAACCATTCGGTCCTACAATTCCATATATTTTACCTTTCTCTATGTCTAGATTAATATTTTCGAACAGGGGATTTCCCTTAAAACTTTTATAAACATTATTTATTGAAATAATAATAGACATAATATCGCCTCCACGCTAAATTTTTAAGCTTTTCGTAAAAAGATATTTTATTACCAAATAAACGAGAAAATTAGCCATTAATAAAATTAAGGTTATATGGAATGGCGAAAAATCTTCCAAGTAAACCAAGCTATTTAATCCCACAGGAATTAGACCTAGTGGATTAGTTCCCGGCAACATTAATATCATAAAAACGCTAATCAATATCAATCCATGCACTGGTTCTTTTCTTATCCATGAAACAATAAAAACTGAAAATATATAAAAAACAATTTGCAAGAAACCATTAATAAAAAAGTGATAAAAAACTGCGTATAAAGAAGCATTAAATACTGTTGTATAAAAGTTGAGTTTCATCCCCGTAATTGCACCCACACTTATGGAAAGTAATGTAAGTAAAAGGAGTAAGAAAACTACTTTTATTAAAATTTTTTTAAACCAACTCCAAAACCACTTATTTAAATTCCTGAAGCGAATAATCTTGTAATATCCCATTCGATCTATCTCTTCACTTATATAGACATTAACTAAATAAATAAATCCAAAAAACACTATTGAATAAAAGAAAAAAGGGAAATATATAAAGTTTTCTGAACTAGAACCTCTAAAAGACATTATCCATACATCTAATATGGTTCTTTCACCGGAATTTAAAGAGATAGATGTTGAAACAATCCCCAAAAAACATAAAAATAAATAAATTAGCAGGGAAAGATAAGGTTTTATAGTTTGAAAGTACTTTTTTTTATTTAAGTCTAACAATAGTAAATATAACAGGCATATAATGATTAATCCTAATAGAATACCAAAACCTAAGATTGGTGAATTAAATGAATCAAGATATTTTGTAACAGAAAAATAGGTGGTTGGAGATAAAAATGCAAATTCTTTAGGTAATAATTTAAATCCCGCCATCCCACCAAGAAAAAAAATAACACAAATTATTAGTATGAAATTTTTATTTCTAGTGGTTACATATAATAATGACAAAATTAGATGTAACAAAGAAAGTGTTAAAAATAATAAAATTAGCTGAAATATAAATGCCGATAAAGGTGTTTGAAAAAATACACTGATTTTATTGAGGTTATTATAAATATGATTTGAATTACTAAATTGGCTCCAGTTCCAAGAAAAAGGTAACCCAATCGTCATATATATAGACATAAATGCCCAAATCAATAATAGAATAGAAGTTTTCTTCCAAAAATGTTTAAGGGAGCGAAATACCCATTTTTTTAACGTTCCTAATCGAATTAAGGTTTCATAATTAAAATCCGCCAAAATAGAGGTTGTTGAGATAAACAGTTCTAAAGGAATTATAAAATAAACAATAATATACATATCATTTAGCAAATTCAAAGTAATATCCCAACCGTTTACAACCATACCTACCTTATAAGCGTTTCCTACGATTTCATTCTTCATCACTGCACCATAGAAATAGATAATAACTCCTAGTATTACCCACTTAAAACTTATTAATTCTTCTAAATATCTAGCCATGTTAAATTTAAAATTTCCCATATTTATATCATCCAGCCTTCTTTATTACGAGTTACTATAAAATATAGAATACATAAAACGATTAATAGAAACGTAAACGGCACCAGTACAGTCCATAAAGGTTGCTGTTCAATGTTAAATGGAAATATAGTACTTATTGGTGAAAATCGTGCTATACCAAATACACCTACAACAAAGTTAAAAATATGATAAAACAGGAATGGTGCGGATAAAGCTACAAAAGGAAGTCTTATGATAAGCATTAGTAAGAATGCAATAGTTGAGTATATTACAGCGTTTATGGCAACCCATAACGAATAAACTATACCGTAAGTTAAATCTCCATACTTTAAAAGTTGAGAAAATGTAACACTGGAATAATGATTGCCTCTAACTATCGGAGAGTACTCAATGATATTTAAATAATAAGGTTCAATGAATACAGCAAAAGTAAATGAAAAAAACATCATCAGAAGTATAATAAAACCTGTTAAAAATGCATTAATTATACCTTTACTGAGAATATAAATGCTTAAGGGTACTCTAGGACGAGTATATGTAATAAAATTATTTTTCTGCTCTTGTAAAAAATTTGGCAAATAAATGATAATAACAAGAACAGGAAAAATTAATGGAATAATCCTTCCGACCATTTCTTGAAATACTTCTACTGATTTGAAAAACATGTAACCTTCCCTTATTGGATAAAAAGATACTAATGGTATTAAAGTAATGATAGATAACCAAATTAATATATTTTTTATAGTAATGGCTCTTTTGAATTCAATCCACAGTTGAGTAGTTAGCATTATTATTACCTCTTTCTCATTGAAATTTGTAAATCATAATAAGTCTCTTAATATAACTTTAATCTCTATGTAACAGTATAACATTTTCAATCCTTTTTTTTCAACTTATTCATAATTATCAAAAATTATCTTTAATTAACAAAATATTACTATTATAATAATATTGACCTCACTTAAGTAAGTGTGAGGTTAATATATCAATAAAGGAGAGGTACATATGAAGAAAATTAAAGCTCTTGTTCTTGGATCAGCCTTTGGTTTACTCATTACCGGAGGGATAGCCCAAGCTAAAACATCATGGCAAAACTATAGCGAAATTGTCGGTGCATTTAACGGAAGTGCGTATACTGACTATCAAGATGTTGAAGATTTTACTAGAGTTGAGGCAAAAATAGATATTCATAGTGATTCCGTAGGAGGAGATTACACTGTTGATGTAAGAGGACAAAGCAACCATGGTTATAATACCTCCTGGGTACGAAATGTTGGGGATAATAAGTATTATACGATTTACACTGGTCATTTGGTACAGCCAGGACTAGCATATAGACTTCAATTTAGTAATGATCTTACTACACCTGTAAAGGTAGCAGTTAAAGGACAATGGAAGACTAATTAATCAAAAACTGAACATCCTCATAGAAATTTCAGGCATTGCTAGCATCCTTTCTGTACCTCCACTGTTTTGTTCTTCACAACCTTAAACAGTAGAGGTATTTTAGGAGCTGGCAAGCCTTTTTTTATGCCATGAAGCTCTGCGCTTTTTTGTTACAGAACTCTGTACTTTTATTTTGCACTAAACAGCTAGTTGAGTTTTAACACTCAACTAGCCCAAGAACAACAAGCGAGTAAGCCGGTAAAATAGCATCCAATGCCGTTTCAAATCCAGAAACCGAGTTCGCTCCGAATCTCGGTGATCCGATGTGAATCGACTAAAATCGAAAACACGGTTTCAATCACTTTGCGTTTTCGTTTCATCCCCTGTTTCCATGCATCAGATTGGCGAATTCGCTGTTTTTTCGAACGGGTGTCCAAAAAGCAATTCGATGCTCTTCGTACAGCTTCTTTTGCAGTTTTTGGCTGATGTACCCTTTGTCACCCAGATTATATGGATGTGGAATTTGCGTCATGACGGTTTCAGCGGCCACCCGGTCGTGACAAGACGCTTCGGTGACGACATATCCCATCGGAAGCCCTTGGTCGGTGACCTGCAGATGAAGTTTCAACCCATAGAAAGCGATCTTTTTCGAAGCACAATAGCCAATATCGGCGATTCCACGAAACCGTTTGGCGCGATGCATTCGGGCTGAATGACACAGCTCGATCGGCAAGCTGTCCACGACCGCATACGCATGGTGCTGCCCGCGTTTGGCCAGCTGGTGCCGCATCCACTTGATCGCAAAGCCAAGCGCCCGGCAACGACGGTTGTATCGAGAACGTTCAGGGAACAAGTCCTTGGAAAACAAATTCCCGATCACAAACCGGTGTCAAGCCCGTTCGGAAGTAAAGCCCAGCAACTTTCCAAGGACATGGACGGCAATGATGACCTCGTGCTTCTGTTTCAACCAATGAAGATTTCGACGTTGAAGATGAATCTGGATACTCGATAGTTGAGCTGATACAAAATACAAAATCGATGCATATTGTTTTTGAAGTTTGGCTCTATCTGTTGTAAAATGAAAGTGCTCTTGCATGGGAACTCTCCTTTTGGTGTTTGGTCGCACTTTCATTTTAAGGAGATCCTCATGCAAGGGCTACTTTTATGCTTGTCTGATTTTATCTAGCACCACGGGTATAAAATAGTGTAAAAGGATTTTTTATATGTTGGAAAGGTGGAGTCATCACGATGAATAAAGTATTTGCGTGGATGGTATCGATCGGAGTTCCATTATCGGTAATCGGCAGTTTTCTTCATTGGCCCGCCGTCTTGATGTTTGCCGTCTATTGTTTAACGATTATTGCTTTAGCAAGCTATATGGGGCGCGCTACGGAAAGTTTGGCGATTGTAGCCGGCCCTCGTATAGGGGGATTGCTCAATGCTACGTTCGGCAACGCGGTAGAGCTCATTATTTCCATTTTTGCTTTAAAAGCAGGGCTTGTGGAAGTCGTGCTCGCCTCACTTACCGGTTCGGTGCTTGGCAACTTATTGTTAGTGGCTGGCTTATCGTTTTTTGTTGGCGGCCTTAAATATAAACGGCAAGAATTCAATGTATATGATGCCCGCCATAACGCAGGATTGCTTACGTTTGCGATTTTAGTGGCATTTGTGATTCCTGAAGTGTTTACAATGAATATGTCGAGTCAAGAAAAGCTATCGCTTAGCGTCGGCATTTCGATTATTATGATTGTTTTATATTTGGCAGCGTTATACTTTAAGCTTGTCACCCATCGCGGTGTATATCAGCAAAAATCGGATGTCGTGGAAGAACACGAAAAGCCAGAATGGACGAAAGGAAAATCGATTTTGATTTTGGCGCTGGCGACCCTCGCCGTTGCCTACATATCCGAGAGACTTGTCCATACGTTTGAAACGGTGGCAGAATCATTTGGATGGAGCGAATTGTTTATCGGGATTATCATTGTCGCCATCGTTGGAAACGCAGCAGAGCACGCTTCGGCTGTGATTATGGCATACAAAAACAAAATGAATGTTGCCGTCGAAATCGCGATCGGTTCAACGTTACAAATCGCTATGTTTGTTGCGCCTGTGCTTGTCCTAGTTTCTTTGCTCTTTCCAGAAAAGATGCCGCTTGTTTTTTCGATGCCGGAATTGATCGCGATGGCGACATCTGTACTTTTGACGATCGTTATTTCCAATGACGGGGATACGAATTGGTTTGAAGGGGCGACATTGCTCGCCGCTTATACGATTATGGGAATTGGCTTTTATTTGCTTTGATCGAAAAAGGCTCTGCCAAGCGGTGGAGCCTTTTGTCATAAATTTTTTTCGATACGGATAAACGGTATTTTTTTGAAAGAAAATAATGGTGAAAGTAGCAATGGAAAGGAGCGAATGTTAATGAAAAAATGGAGTATCTGTCTTTTTATTGGCATGTTTATGATGTATGCTACTACTTTCACCGCTGATGCTTCTTCTAGACAAGTTGGACCGAACTCGGTAGTGGATATTGCGAAAGAAAATACGTACCCAAACCCGACGCAAGATTTGCCGCATTTGGAACCAAGCAAATTTACGAAACAGCTCTTAAATTCGGCAAACGTAAAAATTGAGAATCCAGAACTGATTCGGCTTCTTAACGAATCTTCCGTTTCAAGCACGCCGTTTGCCATTGGATATCGGGCGACGATTTAC
Source organism: Parageobacillus sp. KH3-4 (assembly GCF_022846435.1). NCBI lineage: Bacteria > Bacillati > Bacillota > Bacilli > Caryophanales > Anoxybacillaceae > Parageobacillus > Parageobacillus sp. KH3-4. The sequence goes on along the minus strand of NZ_AP025627.1, from coordinate 3,368,947 downwards.
TTAGGGCAATGGCCGCTTCATTATCAATCGCTAGAAACGTCAACGAATTGGGAATATCAAAAAATCAATACAAACTTTCTTGATAATCGCGGCGGCAATGCTCCACAAAAACTATATTACAGACAAGAAATGCAAAAACATGTGCGCGGCGGTTTAACAGCGCAAATTCCAAATGAAGAAGCGGTACAAAAAATGATGCTGAATGCGGCAATGAAAAAAACGAATTTACCGTTAGCGTTCAGCACGGTGGTTGGGATTGGGACGAAAAAAGATCGTCCATATGCAGTGCCTGCGAAAAAGCTCGGCTATTTGTACGCTTATGCGCCAGCCGTGAATGAAAAAGGAAAAGTCACCTATGGAGAAGTGTATGTTGTCCTGAAAGGGAATAAAAAGAAAATTGTCGTGAAAAACGTCACAACGCGGGGGATTGGCGCGTGGATTCCTGTGCAAGACCGTCTATATTTTTCATACGTCACAAGCGAACAACCGCGATAAAAGAGGGTGTCCCCATCGCTTTTGGGACACCCTTCTTCTGTGCTGCCATATATGCGTTATCGGAACAATAAAAAGCATTCCGTTTGTGGGCAAACAATCTTTTGAGCCAGCCTCTTTTTATTTTTTGATTCGCGCTTTTCGTTTCGTAAAATCAACATCAGAATAGTAGGCGTTTTTCACAAGTACGTTCGGCCCAAGACATTGAACAGACGGACAATGACAGTTGAGCTGTTTCGCGAGCGGGGAGTTTAACCATCTTTCATATGCTTCTAACAGCGTATCATGCCGGATGTTTCCGAGCGCCGGCTCATCACCGAAGTCCGTCACGATAATATCTCCTGTAAAAATATTGACGTTTAAGCGGGAACGTCCGTCTGGATCGTTGCGGACGGTTACGTTTTTGCTGGAATAAAGCCGTTTCAGCAGCGCTAAATCTTCTTCGTTATCGCTGCACGGATAAAACGGAAGCGTCCCAAACAACATCCAAACATTTTCGTCGCGAATATCAAGAAGATGATGGATTGCCTGCCGCAATTCGTCCAAGCTCAACGTTTCGAGCGCGCTCGCGAAATCACTAGGGTACATCGGATGCACTTCATGACGTTTGCAATGCATTTCGTCGACGACTTGGCGGTGAATTTTTTCTAAGTGCGGAACTGTCCGTTTGTTTAGCATCGTTTCTGCGGAGACGATGACTCCCGCTTTTGCCAAAGTTTTCGCGTTTTCGATCATTCGTTCGAAATATTTTTCGCGCTGCGCGACGCTAGGTTTGCGCTCCATCATCGCAAATCCGCCCTCGACAAAGTCATCGATCGTTCCCCAGTTATGTGAAATATGCAGCACATCCAAATACGGAATTACCTTTTCGTAACGGTCTAGCTCTAGCGTCAAATTCGAGTTTAACTGCGTCCGTACCCCCCGCTCATGGGCATACTTCAGCAACGGAACGACATAGTTGTTTACCGATTTCAACGACAACATCGGCTCACCGCCGGTAATGCTCAGCGAACGCAAATGCGGGATTTCTTCCAGCCTCTTGATTAACAAATCAAGCGGCAGCGCTTCCGGGTCTTTTGTTTGCAACATATAACCGACGGCGCAATGCTCACAGCGCATATTGCATAATGTTGTCGTCGTAAATTCGATGTTTGTCAATTGCAATTTTCCGTATTCTTCTATATCAAGATACGCTTCCCATGGATCAAACGACGGTGTAATAGGTCGAAGTGTAAATGAATCCATATGATTCTCCTCTTTTCTGGTAAGCTAAACTAACAATATTTCGGACACGTTTGAAATATCTTTGATGCAGTCATCGTTTATTATGAAAAACGAATGTTGCAATTGTCAATTGCTTTGACTATATGCATAACGGATAATCGCATTCCTATCGCTGCGCGGCAGGTTAGGGCTGCGTTTTCATGATTGTTTGTGCACGAAGATCGGGCGAGGACGCCATTTTCTGAAAGGAGTGACAAATCGGATGAGGCAAGTAAACAGGAAAGCTTCTTTTTCTGCAAAGCAAGCAAAGGTGTTCAATTTTACACAAAGGTGGAAAAACGTTATAATGAATAGGAAGAGAATTCAAAATAGTAATACATAGGACGAGCAAAGGGGAAGGGGCGTTGAACGTTGAACATGGAAAAATTCCAACAAAGCATGTATGAACTTATCGTGGAGACTTCCACGAAACTGCCAAAAGACGTGCGTCGGGCGATCGCTCGCGCAAAAGCGCGGGAAAACGCAGGAACGCGGGCGGCGATGGCACTGACGACGATTGCCGGCAACATAAAAATGGCGGAAGAAAACGTATCGCCGATTTGCCAAGACACTGGATTGCCGACGTTCAAAATTAAAGTGCCGGTCGGCGCCAATCAAATAAAAATGAAAGAAGCGATTCATGCTGCGATCGTTCAGGCGACAAAAGACGGGAAGCTTCGACCGAACTCCGTTGATTCGTTAACAGGAAAAAATAGCGGCGACAATCTTGGCGTTGGTGTTCCCGTTATTAAATTTGAACAATGGGAAAACGATTACATTGATGTGCGTCTTATTTTAAAAGGTGGCGGCTGTGAAAACAAAAACATTCAATACAGTTTGCCGTGTGAACTGGAAGGGCTTGGCCGCGCTGGGCGCGACTTAGATGGCATCCGCAAATGTATTTTGCATGCGGTATACCAAGCGCAGGGGCAAGGGTGTAGCGCCGGATTTATCGGCGTCGGCATCGGCGGGGACCGCGCTTCCGGCTATGAACTGGCGAAAGACCAGCTTTTCCGTTCCGTCGACGATGTCAATCCAAACGAAGATCTTCGTCGCCTAGAAGAATACATTATGGAAAACGCCAATAAACTTGGCATCGGCACGATGGGATTTGGCGGCGAATCGACGCTGTTAGGCTGTAAAATTGGAGCGATGCACCGCATCCCGGCAAGCTTCTTCGTATCCGTCGCTTATAACTGCTGGGCGTTCCGCCGCCTTGGCGTAAAAATTGACCCAGAAACAGGCGAAATCACGGAATGGCTCTATCAGGAAGGCGAAGACGTCGATTTTGACAAAGAATTGGAGAAAGCCGAAACATCGGCGGCTGCTCAGCTTGGCGAAACCCGTGAAGTTGTATTGGAGCCTCCGATTACAGAAGAACAGATTCGCCAGTTGAAAGTCGGCGACGTTGTGCGCATTAACGGGGTCATTTATACCGGCCGCGATGCGATCCATAAGTATTTAATGGATCACGATGCGCCTGTTGATCTGAACGGACAAATTATTTACCACTGCGGCCCAGTCATGCTGAAAGATGAGAACGGCAATTGGCAAGTGAAAGCGGCTGGCCCGACGACAAGCATTCGCGAGGAGCCGTATCAAGGCGACATTATGAAAAAATTCGGCGTCCGCGCGGTCATCGGCAAAGGCGGCATGGGCGCAAAAACGCTGCAAGCCCTAAAAGAACATGGCGGCGTCTACTTGAACGCGATCGGCGGCGCGGCGCAATATTATGCGGACTGTATTAAATCGGTAGAAGGCGTTGATTTGTTGGAGTTCGGAATTCCGGAAGCGATGTGGCATTTGCGCGTCGAAAACTTCACCGCCGTCGTCACAATGGACGCTCACGGCAACAGCTTGCATGAAGATGTCGAGAAATCGTCGTTAGAGAAACTCGCTCAATTCAAAGAACCGGTTTTCAAATAAGAGTTCGCCATCCACGAAGATATTGAGAAACGCTTGCACCATCACCGTCAGCTTAATGCTGGCGGTGATTTTTTATGAAAAAAATGGCGCGGTTAAAGCGGAAGCGATGGAAAAAACTAATGGTTAGCAGCACGACAAGGAGGAAAAATCGGTGAAAAACGCGACGATATGGTTGTTTTTATGTGCCGTCATTTTATCGTTTGTTCCTGTTTCCGCGGAAGCCGCAAGCAATAAAGCGATTCATTGGGGGTTTAAACGGAGCGAGAACCACGAGCCGCCTTCCGCGGGCAAGGAGTTGGATCAACTGCTTGCTAAATATGATGCGTTTTATTTAGGAAATCCAAATAAAAAAGAAATTTATTTAACGTTTGATAACGGCTACGAAAACGGCTATACAGCGAAAATTTTAGATGTTTTAAAAGAAAAACGAGTGCCGGCGACCTTTTTTGTAACAGGGCACTATTTAAACACCGCTCCTGATTTAGTGAAGCGAATGGTAAAAGAAGGACATATTGTCGGCAATCACTCGTGGCATCACCCTGATTTAACGCAAGTGAGCGATGAACGGCTGCGGGAGGAGCTGGAATCGGTTCGGAAAAAAACGGAAGAATTGACGGGGCAGAAAGGAATGATGTATCTTCGCCCGCCACGCGGCATTTTCAGCGAACGGACGATGGCGATCGCCCATGAGCTTGGTTATTACCACGTGTTTTGGTCGCTTGCGTTTGTGGATTGGCAGACGAACAAGCAAAAAGGATGGAAGTATGCATACGATAACATTATGAAACAAATTCATCCGGGCGCGGTTTTATTGCTTCATACTGTCTCGAAAGATAATGCGGAGGCGCTGGCAAAAGTGATCGACGATTTGCGCAAGCAAGGCTACACGTTTAAAAGCCTTGATGATCTGATGGCCGAAAAAATGAATTTGCCTCCATTGCTTTTTACCCCTTGAATGTTTTGTTCAAAGGGGTATTTTTCGTTATAATGTGGGTATTAACGACGATAAAAAGGTGATCCGTTATGTGGCAACAGCGAGTGGATGTCGCTCCGCCGTATAATTTTTCCCATGCTTTGGCGCGGCTTGCGCTCGATCCCCTCATATCGATGGACATAGCGCAACAGAAAGTCGTTGTTCCGCTTTATATACAGAATAAGCCAATCGCTGTGACTGTTGAAAGCATCGGGACAAAGGATGAACCGAGCTTTCTTGTGACAGCGCCATACCCAGAACGAAAACATGAAATTATGGAGCGGATTTCCCATCTGTTTCAATGGAATACACCGCTTGCCCTGATTCATGAACATTTTCAGCGGACTGAATTACAACCGCTTTTTGTCGAATATGAAGGAATGCCGCTTATTTTAGATTTTGACCTTTATTTTTGTTTAATGAAATGCCTGATTCACCAGCAGTTAAATTTGAAAGTTGCTTCCCGCCTGACGGAGCGTTTTGTGCAAACGTTCGGAACGCAAATCGATGGCGTTTGGTTTTATCCGAGGCCGGAAGACATTGCCGCACTTTCCTATGATGAACTGAAACAGCTGCAGTTAAGCGGGCGAAAAGCGGAGTATATCATCGATGCATCCCGGCTCATTGCCGAAGGGAAGCTGTCATTGGAGGAACTCGCGCGCAAAAGCGAAGCGGAAGTGATGGAAGTCTTGTTGTCGGTTCGCGGCATCGGTCCATGGACGGTGCAAAATTTCCTTCTGTTTGGGCTTGGAAAACGAAACGTGTTTCCAAAGGCGGACATTGGCTTGCAGCGGGCGGTCCAGCGCCTCCTTGGTCTTTCGGAAAGGCCGTCGATGAAACAAATGGAAGAGCTAAGCAAGCGCTGGGAGCCATATTTAAGCTACGCATCGTTATATTTATGGAGAAGCATCGAATGAGGAGTGGCAAACAATGACGAAAAAGACAATCACCATCAAGAAAGGACAACAGTTTCCGCTGACGATTAAACGGCTCGGCATCAATGGAGAAGGAGTCGGCTATTTTAAAAAGCAAGTGGTATTCGTCCCCGGCGCTCTCCCGGGAGAGGAAGTCGTCGTGGAAGCGACGCACATTCACCCGAAATATGCGGAAGCGAAAATTAAAAAAATCCGCAAGCGCTCCCCGCACCGCGTCACACCAAGATGCCCTGTCTACGAACAATGCGGCGGCTGCCAGCTGCAGCACTTGGATTACGAAGCACAGCTTCGCGAAAAACGCGATATTGTCATTCAGGCGCTCGAGCGGCATTGCCGGCTGCCGGTGGAAACACTGGAAATCCGCCCGACGATCGGGATGGATGACCCGTGGCATTATCGCAATAAAAGCCAGTTCCAAGTCGGCGTGAAAAAGGGAGAGGTCATCGCCGGTTTGTATGGCTTGAATTCCCATCAGCTCATTGATATTTCTGAATGCCTAATCCAGCACCCGGCTACGAACCGCGTGACCAACATTGTGAAAACGATTCTCCAAGATTTGCGCATTCCGATTTACAACGAGCGGACGCAAACAGGGCTTGTCCGCACAATTGTCGCAAGGGTCGGGTTTCATACGGGGGATGTGCAGCTTGTGCTTATTACTACAAAAAAAGAAATTCCCCGAAAAGAACTGCTCATCGCCGAGATAAAGCGGCGCCTTCCGGAAGTAAAGTCGATCGTGCAAAATATTAACGGACAAAAAACATCGCTTATTTTCGGGGAAAAATCGTTGCTTTTAGAGGGAGAAGAATATATTCAAGAAGTGTTAGGGGATTTATCGTTCGAACTGTCAGCGCGCGCGTTTTTTCAGCTAAATCCGGTGCAAACGGTGAAACTGTATGACGAAGTGAAAAAGGCAGCCGCTTTAACGGGGACGGAAAAAGTCGTTGATGCCTATTGCGGCGTCGGCACGATCGGGCTTTGGCTCGCCAAAGGCGCCGGTGAAATCCGCGGGATGGATGTCATTCCCGAAGCGATTGAAGATGCCAAAAAAAATGCGAAAAAACACGGATTTGCCAACGCAACGTACGTCAGCGGCAAGGCGGAAGCATTGCTTCCAAAATGGGTGAAGGAAGGCTGGAAGCCCGATGTCATCGTCGTCGATCCGCCGCGCACCGGCTGTGATGAACAGCTGCTAAAAACGATTCTTAAAGTAAAACCGCAAAGAATTGTATATGTCTCTTGCAATCCATCCAGCCTAGCAAGAGACATCGACGTACTATCGAAATTTTATAAAGTTGATTATATCCAGCCTGTCGATATGTTTCCGCATACGGCCCATGTGGAGTGTGTCGCGAAATTAACCTTGAAATAAGGGCATTTTTAAGGAGGCTAGGTGGCATTTGACCACATTTTGACCACATTTGTGCCACCTAGCTGTTTTTTCGTATAAAATCACCGAATATACGTGCAGTTTTTTCTTCGATTTCTTTCGTTACGTGGGCATATACATCACCGGTCGTTTTGATAGAGGCATGTCCTAAACGTGCCTGTACTTCTTTTAAGTCCGCTCCTGCCTCAAGGAGTAATGTGGCATGAGTATGCCTTAGATCATGAAAACGTATTTTCTTTACTCCAGCGGCTTTTATAACACGATTGAAGATATCTGTTAACGTACGAGGGAAAATCGGTTTTCCCGTTTCACGCGCAAAGACAAGGCCGTTATCTTCATATTGGTTTCCCACGATCAATTTAATCTCAGCTTGTTTTGCTTTATATCGCTTCAACTCTTTTAAGAGAAAGTCGTCCATTGCAATAATGCGCTGGGAAGCTTCTGTTTTCAAATCTCCAAATCGAAATCCATCCTCGTCGTAAATTAAGTTTCGCTGGATATGAATTCGTGCATGTTCAAAATCAATGTCCTGCCATTTCAGCCCTAAAAGTTCACCGCGGCGCATGCCGGTATGGGCTGCAGTTAGAAAGGCTGTGTAGTATATGATGTTTTCTAATTTAGCGAAACTTAAAAATCGATTGAGTTCCTCCCGTGTCCATGTCATGTACTTTCTTTTTCTGCCTCGAGGAACGTCCACTTTTATTAACGGATTTACCAGGATTAAATCCCATTCAATCGCTTTTTGCAACGCTCCGTACAAAACAGTATAGATGTACTCGATATATCGTTCTGATAATCCCTCATCTATAAGGGCATTAATAAATTGTTGGCATTGTGCAGCGGTCAATTTACGCAGCGGAATTTTGCCTAGAGCCGGAATAATTCGATGGTTAATTGCTCTTATATAATTTTTTAAAGTTGTTTCCTTTACTTTTCGTTTGGCGGATAGCTCAATCCAATCTTTTAAGTATTCTTCCAAAGATATATTTTGATTGATGATGTTTACACCTTTTTCTGCCTGGGCAATGAGTTCACTCGCTGCTTTTTCAGCCTCTTTCTTTGTTGCAAAACCACGCCGTGTAGTTTGGTGTCTTTTTCCGGTGATGGGGTCCCGACCTAAATCCACGGTAACGGACCAAGTATATCCTTTAGCATTTTTAGCAGGCACTTTGCGGAAATAAGCCACCGTTGTTCCTCCTTTCGTGTAAAACATTCATACTGTTTATGTTAAAACGCTTCCAGATGGTTTTTGGTATAATTTATCGCATTTTGTTTTTAGAATGTGACCGATTTTTCGCAAGATAGATTTGCTGATACAAATTTCGACTGTTTGATTAATATACGATTTTTAACCTGTGTTAAACGTTCTTCACATAACTCTGGCGTTACTTTAAACATATTGGACATATAATCAACTATGTATGGCTCGTGCCAGTCAATGAATCTTAACATATGAAAGGGAATAGCAGCATATTTCGTAAAATGATTTGCATCCCGTTCTTGCAGTTCTCGAAAAGCCTCCGGCATCATACTCTGTATACCAACGTGCCTCAATATGTGACATAATTCATGAAAGAAGGCTTCTCGCTTTTCCTCTTTAGATAGTCGGGAGTCGACAACAATGCAGCGAAAGCGGCCCACAACTTGATGTGTTGATGGAAAAGGCTTTTCGCGCAAGAAAATGTTCATCTTTCGAGCAATAAATGATGGATCGATTTGGCAAGGATAAAAGATGTTTAGTCGTGTATAAAACTTGGTCACCCAGTCTTCCAACGCGGTTGTGTAGTAGCGGCGTAGCTCCATATTGTCCCCCTCCTAAGGATATTATAGGAACAAATGTTTGGTTTGGCAATAAAAAGAAAAAATCTATAATTCAGACTATTTTTGTTGAATCTATTATGATAATTTCAATGAATTTTTTGATAATTCATTGAACACGGATAAATCGATTATTAAAAATCTAACTAAGGCTATTTAATCTGAGTTGAATTTTTTGTTCGATAAAAGAGTAAATTATAAATGTATCGAATGAAGATTGACTCTTTCTTTAACGTAAAATATAATCTAATTATTCGAATATATATATAATGAAGGTGGTATCGAATGAGTGAAAAGGTTTTGAAACACCTCCCAGAACTTGTACGTGCTTCGCTAGAAGGGGATAAACGAACTGTCGAATTATCCACATTAACAATTATTAGGAAAATCAAAAAGGAATATCCAATAATTTCGAATGAGTTAGCGAAGATATTATCAACTTATAGTGCTGGAGCACCACTAACAAGGTCATTAGGAGTTGAATCTCCTCCGGTAGATAAAGACTCTTTTTTGTCTTTAGTCAAAATTACGGATAATACTACATTTGAGGAGCAAATTGTTTTAGAGGAAAACGTTGAGGAGAAGATAAACCGTTTTCTAAAAGAAAGAAGTCTAATGGAAAAATTAATTAGTAATGGAATAAAACCACCTAACAGCCTTTTGTTATTTGGACCACCTGGGGTTGGTAAAACTATGTTGTCTAAATATATTTCGCATAAATTGTCTCTTCCTTTAATTACTTTAGATTTAGCTTCTTCAATATCAAGTTATCTAGGTAAGACTGGACAAAACATCAAAAAAGTATTGGATTATGCTAAATTGAAGCCGTCTATACTGTTATTAGATGAATTTGATGCAATAGCAAAAAGACGTGATGATCCTACGGATCTCGGAGAGCTTAAACGCATTGTAAATGTACTCTTGAAAGAATTGGAAGAGTGGCCAAGTCATTCTGTATTAATTGGGGCTACAAATCACCCTGAATTTTTGGATAAGGCTATATGGAGAAGATTTGATCTAAAGATTGAAATGGGTTTACCAAATGAAGAGCTTCGATATAAATTATGGACCAAACATCTTAGTAGAGATATAATAAATTTACCAGATGACTTTATATGGGTAATAAGCAAAACTTTGGATAATGTAAGCGCCTCTGATATCAAGCAAATTAGTGAACGTGTTCTTCGACAAGTTATTCTTGATGAAGATGATCCAAAGAAGATACTTATCAAAACAATAAAAGAAATATATCCTGATGTTCCATCAAATTTTAATAAACAAATGATAAAACTTATTAAAGAATATTACGGTAATAAGTTATCCCAAGCTAAAATAGCAGAAATTATGGGAATTAGTCCATCTACTGTAAACCATCATCTAAAATCTTTAACTCAATGATTTTAGAACGGGGGGAAGAGGAATGGAAAATGGGAATAATAAGGAATACTTTCCTATTATCGGATATGGAGAAAAGATGATAGAAGCAGTTAAAAAAAATTTTGGTGGTAATGGCCCTACCTATCCGAGAAGTTACAATGAAGCGCGAATAAGGGTAAAAAAACAAGTTGAAAATTTAAAAAAAGAAATACAGGAAATACCTGAAGAAAAAAGAATGAAGGAAATTGTTGTAACTTTACGACTACACGAAAAATTTCTTGCAAAAACCTATACCCCCAATACGCTTTTTAAAGAGACGAGATTTGAAAATATTGGCTCTAGACGTTGGAAATTTTACCGTGGTGATGAAGAAAAATATAGTAAGATGCATTTTGTAAAGGTAGATATTGACAGTTTAACCAATTTTGAGAATATTCTTGAGTCCAATGAACATGCTTTGTCGGATAGTTTAAAAAATGATATTAGAAAACTTGAAGATATATCAATTCTAAAAAAGAATGAGGTTATCCAAGGATTTGAGGAAGAGTGGGAAGAAGGAACAGTTGAGTTTGTTCTTCATCCTTTTGGTGATGAAAATGATGACATGATAAGAAAATTTAAAAATATTTTAAATAAATTTGGCATAGAGGATAAAAATTTAAAGATTAAAACTTATAGTGGTGGACCGACTTTTATTAGTGCTTATGTTAATAAGCAGGTTGTTAAAGAGGTAGCGGATTTTAATCCGCTCAGGACGGTACATCCACTTAAAGTGAATTTCTTTCCAGGTTTAAGGAATTCGGATATTGAGCCTGTGTTATTAACTCCTCCTCGTGGTAATAGTGTTTCACAAATAAAGGTGGGAATTTTTGATGGTGGTATAGACACAACTCATCCATTTCTAAATAAATTTGCGAAAGAAAATAAATCTGTACAATCAACGCCTGTTCAGGAGGGGATAAATCACGGTACAGCAGTAGCTGGTGTTGTTTTATATGGAGATCTTAATCAATACGAGGCTAATACGCAGCTTGAAGATCCGATTGTTTTTGTTGAAAGTTTTCGTGTACTTCCTCAAAGTGATCCGACAGATCTTGATTTGTACGAAGCAATTGATTTTATTGAGGAGGTTGTACCGACAAGAAATGATATTAATGTATATAATTTATCTTTTGGTCCTATAGGTCCTATTTTGGATGATGAAATCTCTAGATTTACGTTTTCATTAGACCAGCTAGCATGGAATTTCCGTAAGTTGTTTGTTGTAGCGGTGGGGAATGATGGGGATAAACCAAGCCCATTAAATCGTATCCAAGCTCCTGCAGACTTAGTGAATGGGTTGGGAGTTGGTGCTTATACATTTGATTACCGTACAGGAGAAAAAATTCGAGCATCTTACAGTTGTGTAGGTGAAGGAAGAGAAGGGTGCAAGGTTAAGCCTGATGTATGTGCTTTTGGTGGAGATTCCAGGTTCCCTATTCACCTTCTTAGTACAGATCACAGTAAAAAATGGTTAGCCCAAGGAACAAGTTTTGCTGCTCCGATTATAGCTAGTAAAGCCGCTGAAATTTTAGGGAGATGTAATCAATTTAGTCCGTTAGTGGCTCGTGCTTTAATAATTCACGCGGCGCAGAATCCAAACAAAGTAGATAATTTAATAGGTTATGGAATTGTAGACAAAACTGTTGACGACATTTTAAAGTGTGAAAAAAATTCTGTTACCATTATTTATTCAAGCTCATTAAATCCAAGTTCAATGGCTAAACTTCCTATACCTCTACCGGTCAGTATTCAGTTATCTGGAGAAGTTGAGTTATCGTGGACAATTGCTACTTTGTCAAAAGCGAATGCTCTTCATGTTGAGGACTATACTGAATCTGCAATTGAGGATACTTTTTATCCTCATAGCAAAAAATATAAATTTACCAAAGACCTGAGTAGTGGGAAAAAGATACGTACTCTACATATTGAAGAAAATCAGCAAGAAATAGAAGAATTATTAAATGATGGTTGGACACAGAGCTTATTACCAGCTTCAAGTCCAACCGAGAAATACCAAACGGAGCAGGCTAGAAGAAGCGATTTAAAATGGGATACTGTTGTAAAAAGATGGACAAGAAAGCGTGCTAATTCTTTATATAGACCTTTCTTAGTGCTTCATGGACTTGGAAGAAATGGTAGTGCAGATCGTATTGATTATGCTGTTGTGGTGACAATTAGTGTTCCAAAATATCAAGGGAATCTTTATGAAGCAATTTTAAATGAATACAAAGTGTTAGAACCAATTCATATAAGAAATCGAAATGAGATTATGATTCCTATTCGTTAAAACTCCCTTCTGTAGTGAGATAATGATTTCCATTGATTAAAAAAGGGGTGTCTCAAAAATGACGGGACACCCTTCTGTGCTACCGTATATACATCGAACAATAAGAGAAAAACTATATGGTATTCCGTTTGCGGTCAAACAACCTTTGAATGGGTCTCTTTTTATTATGTTTTAATATTACGGCTGATTTGTTTTTTTTGTTTTGATGTATTGAAAATATTGATTTTGAGAACGGTCGTAAACATAAGGTTTCTCAAAGTTTTCATCATCTGGTTCGGTAAAAATCATTCTGTCGGTATCGAAAGAGTACCTAAAAGCAAGAGTTTTTTCTTTGATCTCTTCCTCGGAAATCAATTTAACTATGTAAAAAAAGCCTTCCTGTTGTTTAAAAGGTCTCGTAGCCAATTTATAGACCAAAAATAAGAAAAGAGGAGTTATTATTAGATTAAAAGCATCTGTATTGAATTTCCATTTTCCATAATACAAATAATGAGTTGTTGCTAAGTAATAAAGTATTAAACTAGTTGCGCAGTTTATAACTAGTAACCAGAATGTAGCTTTGGGATATAATTGCTTTTTTTTAAAGGTTTCTATGCATATTTTTAAGAGAATAAGGATGAGAGTAATTAAGAATATATATAGGCATATGCGTAATAATTTTAGGAAAAAAATATTTGCAATAAATAATTTTTCTCCAATTAAAAAGGTGTAAAAAGTGGCTACCCCTACATAGAAAATTGAAAAGAAGAAAACATTTTGTATGTTAACTAAAAATTTATTTATCTGACTTTCATATTTTGTGATAAACAAATGATCTAAATCATTAAAAGTATTAGCTGCTAAAAATTTTTTGAAAAAAGGGAGCAAAGGTACAATGGTTGCGGCGATCAATAATAGAATTTTAGGAAGAGTATTAATATGATTTAACTGTTTGAAAAAATCTTCTATTTTCGTTGGTTCAATTAGAACTGTAAGCATATGAACCTCCCCAGTATATCTACTTGGTATTTCTTAGTTCCTACATCAACAATTGCTACATTAATTTAGTTTTTGTTTTCTGGTCATATCCCATTTTTCCTATAAAAAAAGATAAAGACACCTGGAACTAAGTTAGTCTTCGGTGCCTTCTCTTGCTGCTTTATTCTTCTCTTTTGCTTTATGAACAACCCACTCGAAGTGCTTGATGATTTCCTCGATCTCTTCCTCCGATAGGCTTTTCCACTTCTCAATATCGAAGAAGCCCATTTGCTCAATACCGTGCTCTTTAATGAGCTGATTGATTCTTGCCAATGTACCTAACTCTTTATCATCATTCTCTGGTGGATTTGGGTTATCGGTGCGGCCGAGGAGATAGTCAGCACTAACTTCGAATAAATCAGCTAATTTATTTACCGTGTCTAATTGAGGCTGTTTAGTGCCACGTTCATATGCTGTATATGTTGTTCGTGCTACTCCAACAAGGTCAGCGACATATTCTTGAGTCCACTTTGGGTTTTCTTGTTTTTTCTTCTCCCGTAAATGTTTTAACCTTTCTCCAAAGGTTTGCATACTATCACCGCAATCTACCTAATTATATTAATTATTATAATGTTACTGAAAGAAACTTTAAAGCGGAATTAAAAAATGTTCCTAAAAGGATAAAAAAATATTGACTTGTTACTTTTAGGGACATATAATAAAATCAAAAGTTACCAAAAGGAACAAAAGGTGGTGAAATTAATTGAGAACATGGCTTAAAGAGTTACGTGAAAAAAAAGGGATGACTCAAAGTCAAGTTGCTGAAAACTGCGAAATCTCAAGGAGCTATTACACTCATATTGAAAATGGGACAAAAACACCGACTGTTAAAGTTGCTAAGAAGATTGCTTCGGTTCTCGATTTTAATTGGACAATTTTTTTTAAAGACGAACGTTCCCTTAAGGAACAAAATGAAACAGCATCAGCCTAAGGAGGTGAGCTAAATGAATCTCGAACAACGCATTACCGAATTAGAACAACGTATTGCTGAACTTGAAAAGAAAGCCACCGCAGAAACGGCGGCCCCAAAAGTCAATTTAAACGGTTGTACTAATTGCGGCAGAGCTTGGCATGAAAACTTGGCGTTTTGCGGGGTATGCGGAAATCGTCTTATTCCTGTTTCCGAACTAAAAAAATTTTATCCGAACCGAAATTTCACACTTTCACATCGTTCTTAATCAGGAATTCTTTTGGTATACCACTCTTCCACTTTAGAGAGATCTAATTTCGCAAATATGGACGTGAGTTCACTAAATGTATTTGAAATTTTTGTTCCTTGAGTGTCTAGCTGAATTTCTTCTAGAGCTTCACTGAAAAGATGCACAATAGTTTTACCGTTTTCAATCTCAAAACTAACATCGCCGGCTCTTCGATAGATTTCATTCTTATCAGGAACTAAGATTTCGATCATTTTAGAACTTACATTAATCGCCAATAAAATCCCGTTAGGTAAGTCAAGTAACAACGTGGAACGACCACAGCCTTTAGCTATACGGTACCATTTACCTGATATTGCTTCACGTAAGACACTTCCGTCTGGAAAGTCAGCCATGTTAATGTCGCCTCCTTCATCGTCTTATTTCGACAGGAAGTGAGGAAATTCCTACAAGGAGATTATTCAAACGAATCTCAAACAACGTCTTTCTGAGTTAGAAGCACGTGTTTCTCGTCTTAAAAAGAAATTTGAAAAATAAGTCTTGACAGTCATTTCGCGTTTTTTTCCAATTTGCCTCGTTTGAAGTGAAGAGAAATGAAAGAACTTGAAAGGAAGTTGAACCAAGTGTCCATCATAACTTGCTGGAAAACGACATTTGCGAAACCTTATGGATGTGAAATTGGAAAAAAGCCAATTTTCTATAATCAAAAGTAGGGTGGTGACAAAATGAACGACAAACAACGTTTTGCTGAATTAGAGCATCGTCTTTCCCATATTGAGGATCAAGTTAATTCATCATCCGTCATTAAATTCGAAATTAACATTGATCAAATACGCCAAGTGATCCATGAGGAAGTGACAAAAGCAGTCAATGAAGTAACGAAATATCATCAATTTCAATTGCCGCCGATGCTGACACGAAAACAGCTCATGGAACTTTTCAACATTAGTCAGACGAAAACGTCAGAATTGCTGAACCGCGCTGATTTTCCGGTATTCCGCGAAGCAGGAGTACTCATTCCTACCCATTTGCTGTTTCGATGGATCGAAAAGCATACGCGATGGGTGGAAGAAAACACATCGTTTTTTGAGAAAACGGCAATGTAAGCACTTCTATTCATAGTATAGTAAAACTATTTTCAAAGATTGGTAGAAAGGGGAAAAGGAAAAATGAAACGTGGTAGAGCCGCCGACGCGGTCAAAGCGGCAAGGAAAGCAGCCAATATGACCCAACAGCAGCTTTCCTTTGAAATCTATGAATCGCGCGAATCGGTATCGCACCAGGAAAATGGGCGGTACCGGGTGCAGCCAAACATATCTAAATATTTTGCCGAGAAGCATAACAATCCGTGGGTGGCCCTCGAGGCTGCGGCTGAGTATACCGGATGGGGACCTGTGAAGCTGGATGGAGAAATGGTCGATCTTCACCGGGCAAGCGTTGCGATGAAAACACGTGAAGAACTCACCGAAGCGCTTGAAGCAATCGAAAGTGTTTGCGTCGCCAATCATCCTCGATCCATACGAGATTTTGACAAACAGCACCTCGAAGAAGCGATTTTGCAAGCGATTGACGCGATCGTTGCACTCACGCAATACGTTGCCGTTATATGTGTTGATTACGGTTTTTCTTGGTTAAAGATGTGGCAAAAACATCGAACAAAACTAAAATCGAAAGGATTCATCCGAAAATGAAAGGAGTGATTTTAAATGTACGCGGTACTTTCAGCAAGCCGATTGATGAAAGCGGCAGAGGTTAGGGAAGTTTGCGCGGAACTGCGGAACAATCCAACGTTGTTGATGGCGTTAGAATTGGCTGCCAAAGAAGAATTTTACCAGCGATTCGAAAAAGAAAAAGCAGCAAGCGAAACGCTCACTGCTTCGTAAAACAAGCCCTACTCTTAACATACCATGCTCCGATGCAAAAGGCAAGCTCATGCTTGCCGACTGGAGCGCAGGCGGCGGGTGCACCCCCAGCCCGTGATTGTCTGTGCTTCAGTCGGTGCGCATGAGCACCAAACAGACTGAGCGAGAAATGATCCGGAAGGGGGGAGTCGCGCCATAATACATGCGATGGTCATTGCGATGACGTCTGTTTGAAAAGGAAAGGAGGTGAACGGGAGTGCAAGATTCGATCATGTTGCAGGAAGCGGATTTGTTGGAGAAGGCATCACTGTGCATGGAGTATATACAAGATGCGTTGCAAAACCGCGACTATGAATCTATGAAAATTGAAATCTCTGAGCTGCAGTTTCTAGTTGAACAATTGCAAGAAGTGGAAATGAAAAAACATAGACGAGCACAGCTCTTTGAAGTTATCAACGATATGCGCAAACGCGGCATTCAAATCGATTTTGTATCGCGAATATTGGGGTGATAACAGCACTTGACGTGATCTGAAAGGGAGGGATGGTGCTTGTCGATTAAGCAAAAAGTTGA
Source organism: Parageobacillus sp. KH3-4 (assembly GCF_022846435.1). Taxonomy (NCBI): domain Bacteria; kingdom Bacillati; phylum Bacillota; class Bacilli; order Caryophanales; family Anoxybacillaceae; genus Parageobacillus; species Parageobacillus sp. KH3-4. The sequence continues at coordinate 3,351,835 of NZ_AP025627.1, read as the reverse complement.
TCGGTACGGTACACCAATTGATGGAGAGCGTATTTTCGTCGATTGGAACAGATTTGAGGAAGTGCACACTGACAACTTAGAAAAGTATCTACATGACGTTTATGGCATATCAATTGAATTCTTTGGAAGTAAAAAAGCTCACTCTGTCAAGTGAGCCGTTGAAAACATATTTGAATTACTTTAAGTATAGCACTCTTTTCAAGAAAAGACAAGGAGGGGGAAATCGTGAAAGAAATTCGTTTATTGTCGCTTAATCTGAAAAACTTCAAGGGAATTCGTTCTTTTTCCCTTGAAGCTAACGGAGAAAATGTCCGGGTATACGGTGATAATGCGACTGGAAAAACAACATTGTTCGATGCGTTTGTATGGCTCTTGTTCGATAGGGACAGTCAAAATAAGAAGGACTTCGCCATCAAAACCTTGGACAAAAACGGGAATCCGATCCACAACCTCGATCACGAGGTGGAAGGCGTGTTTTTGGTTGATGGAAAGCAACTGACGCTGAAAAAAGTGTTCAGTGAGAAATGGACCAAGAAACGCGGATCCGTACAGGCGGAATTTACCGGGCACACCACTGATTATTTCGTTGACGGCGTACCAGTGAAGAAAAAAGAGTACGACGAATTGATTTCTAATCTGATTGACGAGGATGTTTTCAAATTGCTGACATCTCCGACATACTTCAACGAGCAACTGAAATGGCAAGACCGTCGGAAGATCCTGCTTGAGGTTTGCGGTGGCATTACAGATGAAGAGGTCATTGCAAGTAACAATGATCTGGCTGAACTGATGAATATCCTAAACGGCCGAAGCATCGAGAACCATCGGAAAGTTATTGCTGCGCGGAAAAAGGAAATCAATGATCAGCTGCAAAAGATACCGGTCCGTATAGACGAAATTCACCACAACCTTCCGGATCTGACTGGGTTGGATAAAGATTCCCTCGAGGCTGAAATTGCCACTATCAACGCGGAAATTGAAGAAAAACAGGAATTGATTAGCAACATCCGCAACGGGGCAGCCATCGCAGAGAAACGGAAACAAATCCAAGAAGTTGAATTGGAACTCCTCCGGATCCAGCAGGCCCACGAATCCGACACAAAAGAAGAATTGTACCGGTTGAAAGCCCGGATCCAGGAAGAAGAGTCGAATATCTCGCTGTTGAAATCGAAAGTTCAAAATATCGAAAACCGAATGAAATTCAATGAGGAAAACATCGCTCGCATCGAATCTCAACTTCAACAATGGAGAAAGGAATGGCAGGAAGTCAATGAGCAACAATTCCTGCATAACGAAAATTGCACTTGCCCGACGTGTGGCCAAGCCCTGCCAGCTGAACAAATTGAAGCTGCCAGGGAAAAAGCGTTAAAGGATTTCAATTTGGAAAAAGCCCGTAAACTTGAAGAAATCACGGCCAAGGGGAAAAGTGGGGCGGCTCAAAAGCAAAAGTTGATGGAAGAAAACGAGCAACTGGCGAAGGAAAAGGAAAAACTCGAGGGACAAATTTCCGAAAAACAATCGGTCCTTGAAAAACTGAATGAGCAGCTGAAAGTCGTGGAAAGCACTATCGTGGATATCACTGAGAATCCGGAATATGTCGCAAAATTACAAGAAAAAGCGGATCTCCAAAATGAAATAGCAGAACTGCAGCAATCGGCCAATGAATCGATCCAATCCATCCAATTTGAAATCCTGGAACTCAAGCAAAAAAGAGATCAACTCCAAGCTGACCTAGGTAAATTCGCGATCGTCAAACAATCCGAAGAACGGATCCGGGAGTTGGAAGAGCAGGAACGCGAACTTGCTGCAGAATTTGAGAAACTTGAGCATCAGATTTTCCTTACGGAAGAATTCATCAGAACCAAAGTTAATTTGCTGGAAGAAAAAATCAATAGCAGATTCAAATTTTCTCGGTTCAAACTCTTTGAAACTCAGATTAACGGAGGCCTTCAAGAAACATGTGTTACAACCTACAACGGGGTACCTTATGACAGTGGCCTGAACAACGCGGCACGTATTGTAGTGGGATTAGATATTATCCAAACTCTTTCAGAATACTATGGATTTTCTTGCCCGATTTTTATCGATAATGCTGAAGGAATAACGAACCTCCCAGAGATTAGCAGTCAGTTAATTGCACTATACGTATCCGAAAAAGACAAAACTTTAAGGGTTGAAACCAAACAAATTTTGAAGGAGGTTATCTGATATGGCAAACAATGTAGTGGCCAAAAAAGAATTTGGTACTCAATTAACAAAAGTGAATGATATTTACTTTCCTTTAATCCAAAAACAATTGCAAGGCAATGGTATCGAAATGGATTCTTATTCTAAACAGTGTGTCCTTGCCGCAATTGGGGCCATAAATAACGTTTTGGACACCAACATGGTCAGCTGGAATGATCCTAACCTAGACAAAAGCAACATTACCCAAGTTCTTTTGAATGTGGCCGCACTCAAATTAAACGCATCTGCCCATCCACGTGAAGTCTATTTCCAGCTTCGAAACGTGAAGGTGAAGGACAAGGATGGTAATGAACATTGGAAAAAGCAAATCGAAATGGGGATCGAGGGAGATGGCAACGATGCCATTCTCTCTCGGTTCGGCCGAAATGTGAAAGAGGTTAAGCAATTCTGGCTAGTAAGAGAAAATGATAAGTTTGAATATCCAACTTACAACGGACTCGAAATGACGCCTCCAAAATGGACACCCACGGGGAAAGGAAAAGTTGTGAGAGTTGTCTATCCCATCATCAAAAAGGACAACACCATCGAGTTTTACATTTCGGAACGTGAAGATGTTTTGAAAAATCTAATTGCACACATTAACAACAACTTGATGAATGAAACTTTCGGACTCGCTGAAAATCGGTATAAAGCTACTGCAAAGCAAAAAGAACAGATTGCCGAGAAGAAACGGGCTATTCTTGAAAAAGCGGAAAAACTAGGTTTGGATAGTGCCCTTGACGATCCGGAGCTTCAACAATATATCAGTCCAGCATGGAAGGATCCGCAAAGCCGAGAAAGCATGATCATTCGAAAAATGAGAAATAACATAGTGAAAAAAATACCAAAGGATTTTGGGAATGCCTATATAGGGTTGATCTATGAAGAAAATACGGATCAGGAATACATCCGAGTGCGAAAAGAGATTGAGGAAAACGCCAATCAGGAAGAACTCGATTTTGAAGAAGTGGAATATGAAGAAGCACAGGAAGTTGAAGTAATTGATCAGCCTGATCCTAAACCGGCTAATGTTCTTCCAAACGAAGAAACGTTAGAAGAACAAAAGCAGGAACAAATGCAATTTGAAAATATCACAGAAGGACCAGGATTTTAAATGATCGAGATAAAAGCACTTGCTACTGGGAGCAAGGGAAATTGTTATTACGTTACGGACGGGCAAACTCCCTTGCTCCTGGAAGCAGGGATACCATTTAAAAATATTCGTAAAAGGTTAAATTTCCGGACTTCAGATATTCAAGGCGTTTTAATTACTCATGAACATCAAGATCATTGCAAAGGAATAAATGACGTGTTAAAGGCCGGAATCAATGTTTACATGTCAGCCGGTACTGCAGGAGCAATTGATATAAAACATCATCGTATTAAAACCGTCGAAGCTAAAAAACAATTCACGATTGGTTCTTGGACTATTCTTCCTTTTGATGTTCAACACGATTCATCTGAACCGATTGGATATCTATTGATGAACCAACAGCGTGAAAAACTTTTGTTCGCAACGGATACGTACTATATCCGCTACCGGTTTCCTGATCTCACACATATTATGGTCGAATGCAATTACTCGTTAGCCATTCTAAACGAGAATATTGCTGCAGGACGGGTTCCAAAAGTTATGAAAAAAAGGTTGCTTAGATCACACTTTTCTTTAGAGAACGTGAAAGAATTTTTGAAGGCAAATGATCTATCTAAAGTACAAGAAATATGGCTGCTTCACTTATCAGACAATAACAGTGACGCTCAACAGTTTAAGCAAGAGATTATGGAGCTAACCGGGAAAATGGTTTTCGTCCCTTAAAAAAATGAGGAGGGTCTTCCTTGCATGGATATATCAAAGATTATAGGAAAGAACTTGACAGCGCAATATGGATGATGCCCCCTCTCTACCATAGAATTTGGCAATATCTCAAATACAAGGTGAATCATCAAGAAAATAAAATTCCAATGAAAGATGGAACCTTTTTGACGATAAAGCCCGGCCAACATCTGACATCGGTTAGAGAAATTGCAAAAAATGTTGGATGGTACGAGGGGGTGAAATGGAAAGAACCAAACCCCAAAACAGTTTCTACTATTTTAGATTGGCTTGAGAAACAGTCCATGATCAAAATAGATCGCGGTAAGGGTAACAGACAATATACACTGATAACCTTGATAAATTGGGATTTGTATCAACTGAATGACGGTGAGGGTAACACCTCAGAAACACCCGAACATGACAAAAAACATCATCAGGGTAACAGCTTGGAAACACCGAAAAACCAGTCATATCAAGTGTTAGACAATGAAAAAACCAATGAGGGTAACAGTAAGGTAACAGACAGGGAACACCTCGCGGATATAAACAATAATGATAAAGAATGTATAAAGAATGATATATATGCTGCTGCTTATAATACGCATACGCGCGGTTCAGAAGAAAGTGACGGGGTGCCTACGACCGGCCCATTGAGTGGCGATTCCGCAAGTGCGGGAGAAATATCACATACTTCTGAACAAGCAGTGAAGATTCTTTTAGATCGTTTTATCCAATTACGAGGTTATGGAACTTCTTTTTCACCACTTGATGAAAATGCCGCGAGAGAAATTCTTTCTGCTGGAGTACCACTGGAGAACGCATTGGTTTGGTTAAAAGAACGGTTCGATACTTACAAACCAAAACATACTAGAGACCGGATAAACAGTCTTTCTTACTGCGTTGGTTATATCTTGGACAAACATTATGAATCTATTGAAAAGGCAAAGGAGGGGAACCATGGAGCAAAAATTCACCAGTATCGACCAGGTAATGGTCGATCTGCAAAACAGAATGTTGAGTCAATCACCGGCGGCCGCGTTGGACGGATTCGAACAAAAAAAGCCTGAATGCCCGATCTGCAATGACAAAGGGGTTGTTATTTACCGTGTCCATTACAAAACAGAATGGGTAGAGGATCCAGCCTTCAAGACTCTCGTACCCGTAGAAATGGTTCCAGAAGCTGATTTTTTTGCTGGAAAGGTTTGTTCACCGAAGGATGCTTGGCAATGGCGGGATACATACTCCCGGCAGTGTGAATGCGTAATACGGAAACGCATCGAAAGGCTAATGAAAGCCAGCGAGATTACGGACGAATTCAAAAAAATGGGCTTCAAGAATTTTATTACGAAAGGCAAGCCCCAAGTCATTATTGATGCTTATGAATGCGCATTGGAATATTTTCAGGATTTCCAAGAAATCCGCCATAAACGACAAAACAGCATTGCTTTACTAGGGCAGCCAGGGGCAGGAAAAACGCATTTGCTCATGGCGGTTGCAAATAACTTAATGAAAAAGCTTCAAGTGTCGGTTCTGTATTTCCCATACGTGGAAGGTTTCAGTGATCTGAAAGACGATTTTGACCTGCTAGAAGAAAAGCTGGAGCGTATGAAGCAAGTGGATGTGCTTTTCATTGATGATTTGTTCAAGCCGGTGAAAGGGAAGCCAAGGGCTACGGAATGGCAGGTAGAACAAACCTATTCTGTGATCAATTATCGCTATCTTAATCACAAACCGATTTTGATTTCTTCGGAACTGACGGTTGAAGAGCTCATAGAAGTGGATGAAGCGCTTGGTACTCGGATATTTCAAATGTGCCAGGATTATACAGTCGTTATCCCGAGGGATATCAAACTAAATCATAGATTGGAGGGGTTAGCAAATGTGTAAACTTTGCAACGGCACTCATGTAGTACACGAGATTAATAGTTTTTCCGTTGGTTTCGCACCATGTCCGGAATGCGGTCCGATGCCGGAAGAAAAATTTCAAGTTTGGATAGATGATAGTTTAAAGCGTATTGAACTTGCTGAAAACTATACTTTGAGAATCGAGAAAGTAAAGCAGTGATGCCTATCTCGCTTCAAATTTCGAGCGTTTTCGTGAGAATGTAAAATAATTTATTGGAACGAGAAAAAACGCTGTACAGGGCAAATAGGCGCTTGATAGGTGGTGAGATGACTGTGATAGAAATATTAATCGTTTTAGTAGCGCTCACATTATTATCGATCATTGCATTGATATTTTTTGGTGCAGTCATCATTTTGGAATCACTGCCGCCTCTATTGAAATGGGTATTCGGAATTGTTATCGTACTTGCAATGTTTTACGGATGGTACATGTTAAATCATTAAACATAAAAAAATAAAAGCCAGGATTTCTCCTGACCGCACATTACTATTATACCACGGAGGGATTCTGGTGAGCAAAAGAGCGCAAGAATTACAGATTGATATAAACAGCATGACCGTTTCCCATCCTGTTGTTCCGGGAAAAGTACTTGTGCTTGTCATCGATGGCGTGCAAGGAAAAGCGAAAGTAGCGGAAGCGGTTGAGCATGGTTTTACGATCATTGAAACGGCAAAAGGGAAAACTGCCCGAATCAAATATGAGGAAAGCGAGTTGTTTTGAGGTGAAAATTCTCGTTCATGTTTACGAATGCCAAAAATGTGATGTTTTATTCGCTGTTTCGCAAAGTTTTGAAGAACATCATCTTCTGCGATGTCCCGTTTGTAAGACGGACAAAGCGCTTTGCGAAGTGTCGCCTGGAGAATTACGCATACAAACAAAAGCACAGCAATTCATGGTTCCAGAAGGACAAACAGATATTTACGAGTTTTTGAAGTAGTGAGGGAAACACAAGAGTGATTATGTTTCCTAACGAAAGGAGGAACGAAATGTATGGGTGTTCCACGAATATTGCACTATCCGGGAAGCAAATGGAGTATGGCTGATTGGATCATCGAGCACATGCCGGCACATGAAGTCTATCTGGAGCCGTTCTTTGGATCCGGAGCAGTTTTTTTCAACAAAATACCTTCTCAGATAGAAACAATTAACGATATTGATAGCAACGTTGTGAATTTGTTTCGTGTGATTAGGGATCGGCCAGAGGAACTGGCAGAAAAAATTTATTTTACTCCTCTGTCCAGGGAAGAATATTACGATTGTTACGATGACAACACGGAAGATGAATTGGAATTGGCTCGCCGTTTTCTTGTACGTTGCTGCCAAGCGATTGGTGCAAAAACAAGTGATCGGACCGGATGGAGAAGTAATATAAATCCGAAAAATCATCTTAAAACCAAAGAGTGGAATAAGCTGCCTGAGAAAATATTACTTGTAGCAAAGCGATTGAAGGATGCACAGATTGAAAATCAACCAGCTGTAAAGCTCATTAAACGGTACAAAAGAAAAGAGGTTTTAATTTATGCCGATCCTCCATATATCATCGAGACTAGAACAAAGCGACATTATAAGCACGAAATGACAATTGAGGATCACATAGAATTACTGGAAGTTTTAGATAAACATCCGGGACCTGTACTGTTATCGGGATATTCTCATCCTATTTATGAAGAGAGGCTAAAACATTGGTATAGAGATGAACTTCAGGTCCTTGCCGAAGCGGGTGCGAAACGTACAGAAGTACTTTGGGTTAATCCGGTTGCGGCCGAGCAAGGATATTTTCAGCAGACGCTATTTTAGGAAACAAAATAAGCATTGTGTTGCGCAACAGACACATAATGTGAAGGAAGGGGATTTAATATGAAAGTTTGGAAAATCGAATATTTTCATAGTGGAGATTTAGCTAGGTCGGTAGTTTTAGCCGAAACAATGGTTGAAGCAATAGGATTAGTTGTTAATGGTGAAAGTGTTAGGGAACAAGACATTATTAAATGTGAAGAAAAAAGAGAAAAGGGAATTGTGCTTACTTGGTATCAAGATTAGTACACAGTACGATGATTATACGAAACAAAATGACAGTTGTGTTTCCAAGAAAGGAATTTAAGGAGGAAAGAGAACGAATGAATTATCTGCAGCAAGTATTTACTTACAGCGGTCACCAAGTGCGAACTATTATAAAAGATGGGAATGTGTGGTTTGTAGCGAAAGATGTTTGTGAAGTATTGGGTATCGCAAAACATAGGGACGCTATTAGTCGTTTGAGTGATAGACAAAGGGGGTCGGTAAAAGTGGACACCCCTGGGGGACCGCAGGAAATGGCAGCAATCAATGAAGCAGGTGTTTATAAATTAGTCTTTCGTAGTAATAAACCAGAAGCAGAAAAATTTAGTGATTGGGTGGCTGAGGAAGTCCTTCCGACGATTCGAAAAACCGGGGGATATGTGGCAAATGATGAATTATTCATTGAAACATATCTAAAACATGCTGATGAACAAACGAAGCTTTTATTTCGTTCTACATTAGAAATTGTAAGGAAGCAAAATGAACAGATAGCAGTCATGCGACCAAAAGCGGAGTATTTTGATGCGCTTGTGGATCGGCGTTTGTTGACTAATTTTCGTGATACAGCAAAGGAGTTAAAAGTGAAGCCAAAGGCTTTCATAGAATGGCTCCTCAATAAAAAATATATTTATCGCGATCAGAAAGGAAAATTAAAGCCATATGCCCAATACGTTCCGTCGCTATTCGAATTAAAAGAATGGGAACGGAACGGGCGAGCGGATGTACAAACTCTTGTAACACCAAAAGGAAGGGAAACATTTAGAATATTGCTACAGAAGGCAGTTGGATAATTCGCTTCTTAGTTTGTTACTGCTATTTTTATATTTTGATATAATATGAGTAACTAAATATGTCCAAGACCGAGAGCGTGAGGACACTGATTGTGCAGAGTAGCATGGCTATCTCTGTATGATTGGTGTCCTCTTTTCTTTTGCAGCAAAAATGATGGGAGGAATATACCATGAGAACCATTCAGCAGCAATTGAAAAAATGGATGAAAGCGAACAAGATGTTCCGAACAGATAAGCATAAGAAAGAACCTAAATCGAAGCGCTCCAAAGAACGATTTACCGAGCGGGAGCTAAGAGAACTGATGGGGGTTCATCGTCCGGTTTATCGTCGTGCCAAAGGCGGCGCTTTTCGCCAGCATTAATCATTCATTTCGGAGGTTGAGAAAATGGAAAAACAATTAGAATTTGTCTTACCTGAGATTGACCGTGACGCTACAAAAAAGGCAGTCGAAGCGGCACTGGAAAAATATCGTGTTTTTCTACTTACACAGTCGTTAGACAAACTGCCTAAAGTTACCCAACAGTATTCGCTTGTTCCACCTTCCAATACAAACAAATTCCATTCCTCAACCGAAGAAATAGCTATTAGTAATGCGGACTATGAGCGAGAACGCAGCGAATATATTAAGCGGATAGCGATGGCAGTGAATCGTTTAGGCTACTGGGAACGTGCGATTCTTATCCGGCGTTATATGACGGAAGAAGATGTATATGATTATGAAATTTACAATGATTTCGGCATGAGCGAGCGCAAGTATTATCGCATAAAGTCACGTGCCTTTTATAAGCTCGCTTTCGCTCTCCGAATCGAGGTGTATAAACAATGAATTTTGTGCAACCGATTCGTGATCCAAAGAAGATGTGGATGATTAAGCAAGATTTAAAACAGTAGAACGAATGGAAGTATCTATACAAGGTGCATTTATAAAGAATTTTGTACAATGTTAAATTGTTATGAAAAAGTAGATGTGTTTATTTCTGGAATAAGAACTACAACCATACGTTCCTTGTTGACATGGATATATTGCGTGATAGTCTAAAAATATATAAGACGTATATTGAGGTGGGGGAAATGAGCAATTTATTTACAATGTGTTTTATAGAGAATAATAATCAATTACTTTTACAAAAGAGAATGAAGAAGCCGTTTATAGGTTTATGGAATGCACCTGGAGGAAAGGTAGAGGCATACGAGTCTCCCATTGAAGCATGTAAAAGAGAAGTTCAAGAAGAAACTGGATTAGACTTAGGTAAAGTACATTTTAGAGGAGTTATAACAGTTACAAATAAATCTCGAAAAAAAAGCGATGCACTAATGTTATTTCATTCGAGGGAATTTTCAGGAGATATAAGGTCATCAGAAGAGGGGGAAGTTGCTTGGGTAGAAACAGAGAAGATTTATTCTTATGACAACACACCTCCAAGCTTTATTTATCTTTTACCTTATATCCTTGAAACTGATGGTATTCTAACAGGAAAAATGGTTTATAACAAGGGAATTTTAGAGATGTTTGATATTAATATAAATATATAATTTTCGTATAAATTTATAAAAATATGGAGGATCTACTATATTTATGTCGAATTATGTAAATTGATTAATTTACATAAGGAGGCATGTTTAGTATTATGGGAAGTCTCGGAACAGGCCGTTTTGGAGATTACAGGGGGGAATTTGAACCAACCAAAGATATGTGTCGTAAGGAAAGAAAGAATGTAGAACTTGAAGAAGTTGGCAGATTAGAGTATTTTAACAATCATGGTGATGTTCCGGCGATAATGGAGCGGGTCGTGTTAAGTGACAAATTAGAAAACGGGCGTTTAGTAGTATTATTAGAGGCAACCGGTGAAAAGATAGGTCTTTTACCTAGTAGATATAGCAACTTACTAGCTTGTATGAGAAAGGGATTTAGTTACAGCGGAAGTGTTGTTTACAGTACTTTAAAACCTTTTCCGAAAGTGGAAGTGGATTTATATGCGGAAGAGTAAAATAAATGATCGATTTTTAATTCTTGGAGAAGTGTTTACCGATGTGCATTTGGACATCAAGGGGTCACCGGTAAGGCTAGGTGGGATTTTCCATAGTGCAAGAGCTTTTAGTGCTATGAATTGCAACTATGCTTTGGCCGCAATAGCCCCTAAGTACTTATTTGGAAGTATTTCTGAATATGGAAAAAAATTAAATGCACAGCGTACAGCTATTGTAGGTGAAATTGATGGAGCTTCTAACGTAATAACAATTCAAGATTCCCCTGAAAACGGAAACCAAGGATATGAAGAAATATTAAGGAAACAATCCAATGTTACGATAGATCAGGAAGAACTAAGCAGAATTATTGAGGAGTATAATCCGACAGATATAATAATTTATCCGGGTAAGTATAATATCGAAGAGGTGTTGCCAGTTTTAAAAAGTTTTAAAGGAAAACTACACATCGATGTTCAATACGGAACTGAATCTCTTAAAAGAATGATTGCGGACAATATAAATTTTGATACTATTATTCTTTCAACTTCATCAACTCTTTTTGAAGAAAATGATTTTTCTGTTATAAATTTAGTCAACTCTCCTTTAATGGCAAGTGCAAAATCATTTTTGCTGAAAGAAAATAGGGGAGGATCTAGATATTATGATATTATAAATCGGAAATGGTATGAAGCACCGGCTTTTAAAACAGACACAGTTCATTCAGTTGGAGTAGGGGATTGTTTTAATGCAGCCTTTTTATCTCAAAAAAGTCAAAGAACGGAGGAAGCTGCATTAAAGATCGCATCCTATATCGCGATGCTTTATGCTAGTACATTTGTTTTTGATGAATTTAAAGAACTGGTATCATCCTTGGATTTTAACGATGTTGAGACGCTTTTAGGAAACAGAATACCATGGGAAGAAAGAGAGAAACATCATATTTACATAGCTGGTCCTGATTTTCCAGATGTAGATACTAGATTAATTGAAGAGTTGTACAATAACTTAAAATATCATAATTTTACCCCGCATAGACCCGTGCTAGAGAATGGACTTATTACTGGCAGCGAATCTGAAGAACAGCAAGAGGAAGCTTACCGAAAAGATATAGCATTACTTGAAAAATCATCTCTTTTAATTGCAGTAATATTAAATGATGATCCTGGAACTTATGTAGAGATAGGATGGATGGCTAAAAGTGGAAAACCTGTGATTATCTTTGATCCTTATAAACAAGTCAGGAATTTGTTTGTAAAAAAATCTGCAAACTATATTGCACATTCTATGAGTGAGGTCATTGATCTAGTATATGAAATACTAGGAAGAAAGAACCGTGAAGTTCTTGAGGATTATGATGCCCTGTTACTAGCTTCTGGAGGCTTGGATTCAACTGTATTAGCTTATAAATTGCTGTCTGAGGGTAAAAAAGTAATGCCGGTTTTTCTCAAATATGGTCAGCATTGTGCGGATACTGAGTTCAATACGTTACTAGATGTATTACCACCAAAGCTAATTCCTCATATAAAAGTCATTAATATAGAGGATATATATAAGTATTCTCAATCGAGAATGATAAGAGAACCAAATTTATGGTTAGATGATGTCACGTCGGATGACTTGTATCTACCTTATAGAAATTTATTGTTTCTATCTATTGCTGCGTCAGTTGCTCAAACCTTGGGGATTAAAGAGGTTTATTCAGCTTTTATTAATTCTAATCACGCAAAAGAGATAGATTGCTCAAGAGAATTCTTTGATAGGCTATCAGGAATACTTTCAGAATACGGTGCAGTTCAAATAAAAATGCCTTTCCGAGATTTTTCAAAAGCTGATGTTATTAGGCTAGGAATTAACCTAGGTGTTCCGTTAGCAAAAACTTACTCCTGTCAAGCCAACAGTACAACCCCTTGTGGAGTATGTCCAAATTGTGTTGATAGGCTTAATGGTTTCAAAGCCGTTTCAGAATTTTACAGTGATAATAATTAAAATACCATAGGATTAGATTATATATTGGAATATGTTAGAGAAGATTTCAGGGTTTAATGATTTACAAAAATCGTAGATGGGACCTGAATTAATAGTTTTTAAAGTCTACAAAAATAAAGTGGTTTTAAACAATTTTATTGTATTGGTCCCCTGAAGCATAGAAAATTAAATTAAACAACTTTATTTTAACACCGTCTTAATATGGACGGTGTTATACATATTTGCATTTCAAAATTAGATAATTTTAGTGTAATTGTACATAAAATTCAAAGTTTTAAGTGTTTATTTTTCAATAAAAGTGAGTACTTTTTCTTTTGTCCTTTATAAATTACTCATAAAATTATGGATTGTGTAATTCATTTTTGCATATGGGTCTAATGCAGGAATATCAACGGATTTGACGAATTACCCAATTACACAAAATATAAGATATGGGTAGTTAATAAACAAGCAGTGCCGTATAGAAAGGGGATTAAAATGCAAGGAGAAATAAAGGAAATTGTACGCCTCTTGAATAATAAAAATTATAAACAAGCAAGGAAGCAGTTTAAACGGGTTGCTTTGCAAAAGATAGAAGAAGGGAAAAAAGAAGAAATATCTTTATATGTAAGGAGGTATTCACTCTTTTTGAATAAATCAGAAGATAACAATCGTACAAGGCTCTTCTGTAATCCATTAATGGACTGGTGCTGTGAACAAGGAATCGTGGATAACGAATATGTTCAGCAATGTCAATTGCTTAATCATGAGATGGAGTGGTATGTAGATCAGTATAAGTTGGTACTAAAGGAGCTTTATACATTTCATCCAATTGTTGCGTTGCACATTATTTTGTCCATTTTTGAGAATTTTAACTTGGAAATACTAAGTAGAAATCCAAATGATTATGAAAAACTTTTTTATTTCTCGTATAGTTACGGTATGGAAACAAATTATGAAAGTAGTATAGCGGCTCTAAATGTTATGTTGAAAATTTGGAAAGAAGGTGAAAGAAATAGTTGTTTTCGTGGAAAAGATACAAATTTACCATATGTAGCGGAACTAGGTTCTAAATTCATGAACAGGATGTACCCTATTATACGCTCACTTAACTATCTACACTGGATTTGTGATGAGCTAGCTCTTCATCATATGAAAATGATTGTAGAGGAAAAACAGGTCACTTTTATATACAAAGATATTGAAGAGTATAAACGATTTCGACTTCCAATACTTCGTGATCACGCTCGTATGCAAAATGTACTTCGAACTTTACCAAAAGTTGCAGAAAAACGTTTTAGTTGGTCTAAGGAAAAGATTGATTATGATCAGATCATACAGGTAAAACCGTCTGGAAATGATTTTAAGTTAAAACTTTCAAGTAATGTTTTTATAGAAGCTTTTAAGCGCGCGATAGAAGAATCTTATCAAAATTATTTGCTTATTCTTGATAATGCGTACATTACCAATCTAGAACAGCAAGAGATACTAGGGATTAACTGCTTTGAAATATTTATTTTTTATTATTGTTTAAAGGTTTTAGCATTGTTGTACTTTGAGGCAACACAACATTTCAGAGAGAAATATCAAAAGGAAGCTATGGTACCTTATCTTGCAATTGATATAAAGGATATTGCATATATTTTTACTCCAATTCTGTCAAAGATTTTTAAACGGGAAGTATCAGAACGAGATATTGAAAAGTTAATAAACCTATATACATTTGGAAACGATGAATTATTTGACTTGTATTATAAACCTCTTGTGACAAATAGAGGAAAAGTAATGATTATTCCTTCATTATTCATGATGAATAATTTTTCAAAAACTTATATTTACCATCTCAATAAACTTGGTGTTCAGTTAAGTGATCGAGGAGACAATTTTGAAGAAGTAACTAGAAAACGGTTTGAAAAGTACGGATTTACCGTATACCCAAAACGATTCCATTATTCTTATAAATATCAAGGGGAAACTTATAGAGGAGATATTGATTTGATTGCTCGTAAGGGTTCCTACTTATTCCTTGGACAATTGAAAAATCGGATAGAGCCTATGGAACCTTGGGATCACCTTAATGTCGATCATAAAATAAAACAAGGGGTGTATCAAGCTGAAAAAGCTGTAGCATATATTAAACGTAATCCTAAAGATTTTTGTGAGCGATTCGGAATTAGTGAGGAAGATCTAGAGGAACTTAATATTCAGCCTTTTGTTCTATTAAGCTGTTTTTATGGATCGGGAACTAAAATAAAAGAAATACCAATAATAGATACAAGTGCTCTGGAAAAGTTTTTCGATGGCGAGTTACGTGTTTATGAGGGAGAAGAAGTGGTACTTTGTAAACCTATTCGACAAAAAGGAGAAGTGTTACCAGAAGATCTTGTGCATTTTTTGGAAAATCCTTATTTTCTTGAAGAAAGTGTTTATGGTGCCTATTTATTAATACCTCATTCTTACTATATTCGTGGGCGTAAATTCATGGTAAGACCACAAGGGAGTTGGGAGGAGCAACTTTCTAATAATTTAGCTGCTGCAGCCATATCTAGTTTTTTTGACAGAGATATGACAGAAGAATGAAAGAAAAGCAACAGATAATTATTTTGTTTTTTAAAGTGGCAGAATAATGGCAGAATAATGACAGAGTATTTTTATTTAAAGATGATATGATGATAGTGTGAAATTTTGTTGAAGCAGGGCGTCACTCCGATCGGGGTGGCGTTTTTATTTTGGAGGAAAAACAACGTATTAGGATAAAAGTAGCAGGGAAATGTCTCCTTTTGTCGAAATGAATCGGTGAAAGGAGAGAATGCGATGAGGGAGTTATTGTTTGATGGAAAACATGATGTAAACACGGATGAAGTTTTAGAAAAAATGAATTATTTCATTACGACTGCACGTAAAGGAATGGAGCTTTATAAAAAAGATCCCAAAGCTAGTCTTGAAATTGCTAAAAAAATAAGAGGTGAACTAGAAAAAGAATATAAAAATAATAGCTTAAAAAGAATTGAAAATTTGTATAAGGATAATAAATTGTTTAATTATTATAGGCCAGCTGTCCATGAAGCAATTGCTTCTATAGTAGGAAGAATAACTTATAATAACGTATACAGTTTCTTGTATGATGTAGAATATTACATGAACTACTATTTGCCGAAAGAAATCAGTTAAATAATTATTCAGCACCCAATGTGGTGCTTTTCTTTTGCTCCAAAACAAACACAAATAGTCGGAGGTGGCAGGTGATGTAGCAGGTGACGGAAAAATATATTCAAGCTGAAAAAGATTATGTCAAAGGCATGAAATACAAGGACATTGCTGAAAAATATGGCGTGTCTTTAAATACGGTCAAGTCATGGAAAAAGCGTTACGGTTGGACGCGTGGAAAGGGTGCACACAAAGAAAAAAGTGTGCACACAAAAAATAAAAGGGGCGCACCTATAGGGAATATAAATGCAAAGGGAAATAAAGGTGGTGCGGCTCCAAAAGGCAACCAGAACGCATTGAAGCATGGCTTCTTCTCGAAATACATCCCGCAAGAAACACTTGAAATCATGGGGATGTTGGAAGAGAAAAGTCCTGCTGATCTTATTTGGGATCAGATCATGATTCAATATGCTGCGATTATACGAGCACAGAAAATTATGTTTGTTGAATCGAAGGATGAAATGATTAAAGAATTGAAGAAGGAGAAAGAAAGTTGGGGAGAAAATTCAAGTAGCTCAGAGACAGAGTGGGAATTCCAATTTGCCTGGGATCGTCATGCTACCTTTCTCAACGCACAGTCTAGGGCCATGAGTGAGCTTAGAAGCTTAATTAAGCAGTTTAATGAACTGGCTCATGAAGATGATGAGCGTCGATTGAAACTTGAGCAAATGCGGTTAGGAATCGAGAAAACGAAGGCGGAGGTTGAAAAAATCTCTTCCGGTTCCGACGACAAGCCGATTGAAATCCTCATCAAGCGGAAAGGCAAGGGTGAGGATTCATGATTATTGAAAAAGAAGTCAACCCTCATTTTGAAGACTTTCTGTTTGATTGGAACCATAAGTTTTACTTTCTTGTCGGCGGTTACGGATCCGGTAAAAGTTATCATATTGCTTTAAAACTAATTCTAAAACTATTGAGTGAAAAACGCACGGCCTTAGTTGTTCGTGAGGTCTATGATACTCATAGGGATTCAACGTATTCGTTACTTGAGGAAATTGTCCATGACTTGGGTTTGGAAAACATAATCGAATGTTTGACATCTCCCATGCAAATTCGTTTTCCTAACGGGTCAAAAATCATCTTTAAAGGAATGGACAAGCCGGCCAAGCTGAAATCAATCCATAACGTCTCAATCATATGGGTTGAAGAGTGTTCCGAAGTCAAATATGAAGGTTTTAAAGAACTGCTCGGACGCTTACGTCATCCAACATTGAAGCTTCATATGATCCTGTCAACAAATCCAGTGAGCAAGAACAACTGGACCTACCGACATTTTTTTAAAGATGAACAAAATAAGCGTTTGATTTTGGATGACGAAGAACTTTATGAAAAACGGACAATCATAACAAACGACACCTATTATCATCACTCAACTGCTGATGATAATTTATTTTTGCCTGAAAGTTATATCGCTCAATTGGAAGAACTAAAAGACTATGACCCAGACCTTTACCGCGTTGCCCGGAAAGGTCATTTTGGCGTTAACGGAGTTCGGGTATTTCCTCAATTTGAAGTAGCTCCGCATGATAAAGTTATGGAAGCTATTTCAAACATTCGTAAGCCGATAAAGCGTGTTGGCATGGACTTTGGTTTTGTTGATTCTTATAACGCCGTTATACGTTTGGCGGTGGACCCTGATAAAAAATACCTTTATATCTATTGGGAGTATTACAAGAATCAAATGACGGACGATGAAACGGCCGAGGAGATATCCGAGTTTAAAGAAACGCAGGAGCTTATCAAAGCCGATAGTGCGGAACCAAAAACCATTCGATACTACCGCAAACAGGGGTTCAATATGGTAGGAGCACTAAAGTTTCCAGGCTCTCGTTTACAATACACTAAGAAAATCAAGAGGTTTAAAAAAATCATTTGTTCGGATAGATGTACGAACACCATTTTTGAATTAAAAGATTTAACATATGCCAAAGACAAAAACGGAAACATCATCGAAGACGAGTTTAACATTGACCCGCATACTCTTTCGGCCATCTGGTATGCACTAGATGATTATGAGGTAGAGGACTTGAAAGAAAAACCGAAAGTACGGCAAAGACCAAACAGAGAAAGGAGGTAGGCTATGGCACAGCAACAAATGAGAGTGCGTGTTGTGAAGGTAGAAGCACCAAGCACAACGACACGCCAAATATATGAAGATGAATTCAAGAATTTGTACAGCGATGAAGTAATCGAACCTCCGTACAATTTAAAGGAATTGAAACGAATTGCTGAATACTCGACGATACTTCAGCAATGCGTAGATGCTTATCGAACCAATATTGTAGGTTTTGGACTCCAACCAGATTACACTTTCGATATCAATGCAAAAGATGTTTCGGAGAAAGTAAAGAAACAAGCTGAAAATGAATGGGTGAGATTAGAAGAATTCATCAAGTATCTCCATTTTGATGAATCGGCTGAAACAATTTTAGGATATGCTCTTGAAGATCGTGAAAAGACGGGAAACGGCTTTATCGAAGTTTTGAGAGATGGGCTAGGAAGGCCGGCCGGAATTGAATATATCGACTGTCAAAACATGAGGGTGTGTACTTATACGGTTCCGGAGGAAGTTGAATTTACGATTACAGAAAACGGTGTATCAAAAAAGATTAAGCGATGGAAGAAATTCCGTCGGTATGTGCAGATGGTGAACGGGAAAAAAGTTTTCTTCAAAGAGTATGGCGATCCACGAGTGATGAATCTAACAAATGGGAAGTTTGATGAAAACACACCTGAGAACTTGAGAGCAACCGAAGTTATTCACTTCAAGATTGGAAGTGGCACGTACGGGATCCCTCGATGGATTGGGCACATTGTTAGCCTTTATGGTGCTAGGAAAGCAGAAGAATTGAACTATATGTATTTCAAGCAAGGAAGGCACACTCCTGCTGCAATAATTGTCGAGAATGGGATGTTATCAGAACAATCTTTCAATCAACTCCAGGAATACATGAACAGCATCGAGGGAGTGGAGAACGCTCATAAATTCCTGTTGCTCGAGGCAGAAGGGATCGAAACAACAACAGATACTGGAACGGACAAACCGATGCCAGTAAAGGTGCAAATAAAATCCTTAGCGGAAGTTCTGCAGCAGGATGCTTTGTTTCTTGAATATGATCAAAAAACACGCGAAAAGTTGCGTTCGGCTTTTCGACTTCCGCCCTTATATACCGGCGAAGCCCATGAATACAACCGTGCAACAGCAGATACAGCACGAAAAATCACAGAAGAACAAGTTTTCCAACCGGAAAGGAACTTCCTTGCTAACAAATTAAATACATTGTTTCTACCGGCTCTGGAATTGCAACATGTAAAAATCACGTTAAAAGGTCCAGATTTTAGGGACCCGATAGAAATCGCAAAAGTCCTAACACCTTTTATTAACGCTGGAGCTGCATCGCCGAATGATTTGAGAGATCTATTAGGTAGGGTTTTAGGAAAAACGCTTGAAGAGTGGCCGGCAGAGTACAACAAACCATTCCAATTGTTGTTGAAAGAACAGCAATCAACTATGCCGATTCTTATGCAGAAATCAAAAGAGCAACAGAACGATTTGATTATGCTGCTCAAAGATATACGAGATGTTCTTGAGGAGTTGAAAGTATGAGTAAGGTTGAACAACTCCTGCAAAGTTTGAATGCATTTATCCAGAAGGCCGAGGAAGAAGACGATGAAAAGCTCACTGATGTTGTTCCAGACTTCCCGGGGCTAGAGATTTTGCCCAAAATCGTTGAAGACTATGAAAAGAAAATTGCTAAGCTACTTAGGAATCAGCGGAAGCTTTATTTAAAAGAAATGAAAGCATTTGTTTCAAAGGATGACAAACCAACTTTAGAAGCCATTCTACAATACTTCACAAACAATCTTTTTGCTACAGATGAATTTGCAGAGGAATTCGGTGAAGTAACAGCAGAATTTCTTCAATTGACCATTGAGGAATTATGCAAAAAGTTGATGGAATCAATTGATCCGGATATTCCTTTTGTAGAGACATCCACTCAAACAACGAATTGGGTAAAGGACTGGTCTACTAAGCTGGCTGATTTAATGCAGTTGAATACTCATAAAGCTATTGAAAAGGTGTTGACTGATGCCATCGAGAACGGGGACTCGATCCAAGATGTTGAACTGAAAATGAAGGATTTGCCTGAATTTGATAGAAAGAGAGCCAGGACCACTGCTATCACAGAAATTCTTACTGCTTCCAGTCGTGCTCAATGGGAATCATATATGCAAAGTCCTGCGGTTGTAAAAAAGAAGTGGAAGCATTCTGGTAGTAAGAAAAATCAACCTCGTGAAAATCATGTGGCCATGGATGGCGTAGAGGTTGGTGTGGATGAGGAATTTAAAATAGAGGGTAGCGGCGAAACATGTCAGTATCCCCGTGATCCTTCGTTATCTGCGAAAGAGCGTGTGAATTGCCATTGCACCATGGGTCCAGTGGTCGATGAATCAATTCTTGGCCTTTCTCAAGAAGAAAAGGAGCAATTGCGACAAGAAGCTTTGAAGGAATTGAATAGTTAGGTGGTGATTAGAAAATGATTGCGGATGGACTTGGTTTCTGTAAAAAATGCCATGCTTGGTTAAATGACAAAGAATACGAAGAACATCCAGGAATTTGTTCAGACTGTATTAAAAGTGAAGACCGAAAGGAGGTGAGTCCATAATGCCGAGAGAATTAGTAAATGCCCACATTACACATGTTAGTTATGTGGATAAAGGGGCCAATCAGAAACGCTTTTTCCTTACAAAATCTGATAAGCAGCCAACCTTCCAAAAAGAAGTAAGGGTTTTTATTAACAAGGATGAGGAAGAACAAAAGCTAGTCTACGGTGTGGTCTATGAACCGGATGTGGTAGATGCCCACGGAGATTTTATGACAGCAGAAGAAATCGAAAAAGCCGCGCATGTTTTTATGAAGGATTATCGCAATATTGACAAGCAACATGATTTTAATGCCGGTGTAGGGGAAGTGGTTGAATCTTATATTGCTCCTACAGATTTTAAAATCGGCGATGAAGAAATTAAAAAAGGTTCTTGGGTACTCGTTACAAAGGCTTCTGATGAGATATGGGAGCAAATAAAGAAAGGCGAAATCACCGGTTATTCGATGGCCGGCACTGCCGAGGTAATAGAAAAACAAGAAGAAAAGCCTGTCACGAAGTCAAATGAAGATGACGAAGTGAAGGGCTTTTTTAATTTGCTTAAAAACTTTTTCACTGGTGAGAAGATTCAAAAAGGCGCGGTTCGTGACAAATATGAGCAAGGTAAAAAAGCTAGAAACTTTTGGGCGGCCATGGATAGCTTTGAAACAACCATCCGGTCCTATAACTGGCAAATGGATAAATATGTATTTGAAGAAGATGAAACAAAAATTCGAGAAGCCATTCAGGATTTCGTTGACATCATGAATGAGATTTTGCTTGCCGACAATGTTTTGAAGGCTATCGGGAAGCCACCTGAAGATATTCAAAAAGCAGGAAGGAAAATTTCTGCTGCCAACATGCAAAAAATCAAAGATGCGCACGCAGCTCTTGCTGACTTAATTGCGCTTGAAGAGGAGGAAGAAGAAGTGAAAAAAGAGGATATCGAAAAACTACTTGATGAAAAGCTATCAGCGATCACAAAGCGTCTGGATGAAATTGAAAAGGGAGAAGGCGTTTCTAACCAAGGCGAAGGCCAGCAATCTGGTGAGGAAGATATTGCAAAACAGCTTGGTGAAATTCTCGATGCAAAATTGGATCCTATCATGAAACGTTTGGATGCCGTTGAAAAAGCACGAGGAATTTCTAAACAAGCTGATCAGGACCCGCCGAGTCCACAACAAACTGACGTACAAAAAGGATATATGCGTCTATTTCAGTAAATAAAGGAGGAATAAAGAATGGATAATCAAACAATTTTAACGAAGGAAGCTGCAGTGGCAACAATCAAAAAGAATTTAGATATTCCGATGGCAAGAAGTGATGCCGAAGCGTTCTTGGTGGATACTATTAACAATGCTTCTACACTTCCAAAACTACAACCAATCTATCGGGATGTACCAGCAGGAAATATTGATGCGCTTTCTGTTGGTCGTCGGAAAATTCGTCAAGCTGGAAAGGACGATAATCCAACAGGCACGGGTTCAATTAGTAATCGTCAGATTCCGTATGCTGTTAAAAAAGTGAAATGGGATGAATGGCTGCAAAATGATGATGTATATTATTCGGTTTCAGCACGTGGGGATAACGTTGAAGAAAAAGTTATTAACATGATTCAGCGACAATTCGGGGTAGATCTGCAAGATTTGATTTTCAATGGCGATGTTGATGCCAAATTAGAAGATGGTACGACTCCAGATCCTTTTCTAAGCATCTTAGATGGTTTTGTTAAGAAAATGAAACAATCACCATACAAAACAGATTTGGCAAATAACGAACCTACCATTTTAGATTTTGTGAATCACATTCAATTGTTACCAGAACGTTATAAAAGCTTTTCAGACATCACTTGGTTCATCACACAAAAAACAAATGATAAATTAGTTGCTATGGTATCACAACGCCAAACTGGATTTGGTGATGCTGTTCTTCAAGATGGGAAAATTACTCGTTTAGCAGGTTATCCTGTTGAGGTGGTAGCAGAATTGCAAAGTGGATTTGCTGCTTTAACTCCGATGAGTAACTTGAAACCGGTGTTTACTCGTCAATTACGTTATATCCGTACTGCTGAAGGAGCAACAGCTGCGGCCAAAGATGCAACTTATCATGTTCTTTATGCTTACCTTGACGCAGTTGTCCGTGAAGTAGATGCAGTTGCATGGATGACAGGAAGTAAGCTTTAAGGAGGGAGTTTATCAATGCCTAAAATTCAATATAAACGCAAAAAAGGCGCTCTTCATATTGGTGGCGGGCGCTTTTTCTATGCAAATGAACCTGTTGAAGTATCAGCGAAAGAGAGAGACAAGCTGTTAAGTAAATACGAAGACTTGGAAGAAGTGAAACCACAAAAGGAAAATAGTTCATCTAAAGAGGAGTGATGATATATGCTCATCACTCCTGCTGATTTAAAAGCTTATTCTGTTTTTGATGTCGTGAAAGAAAGATCTGATTCACTATTGGAGCAAGACATCATAGAAGCGGAAGTTGAAATCGAAAGTATTGTTGGCCATGACTTTTCAGAATATGATCCACTTCCGGAAAAAGCAAAGCTTGCTCTTTTGAAGATGGCACAGTTCTTTGCTTTGATCAACAGTGATGAGTCCATCGTAAAAGGCTACAAATCTGAAAAAATCGGCGATTATTCATATACATTGGGAGACGGCAGTGTACTGCGTAAACCTGATGTTTACGGATTACTCAAAGAATATATTATTGAGTCCTCAACCAATGAATCTATCAAATTTAGGATGAGAGCCTTATGAGTTATCGCAACTTGCTTATTCACCGTTGTGATGTTTACCATTTGACAGCAACTAATGATGAACCTAGTGGTAGCTTTGGGGTACCAATTGAGGATTTTCAACCGGAATATGAATATCCCGAGACACCGGATCTGGTCAATGAGCCATGTTATTTTACGGAAAAAAATCAAACCATTGTTCAAGGGGATCCAAACAACACAATCATTCAATCTTTTTTGATTCATTTTCTTCCGAACGCCGATATCCGTGTCAATGATAAGGTGGTTTGGAATGGAGTTGAATTCATACTCCAAATCCCTAAAAAGATTCGGAACCACCATATTGAAGTAACAGCTGTTAGGAGAGAAAACCTATGAAAATAAAAGGATTGGATGAATTGATAAAAAAACTCGATAAGGCTACCAATGGTGGCTTAAGAAAAGAAATAGCATTATGGCTTGAGGGTATGGGAATGAAGTTTCTTGACATTGTTCAGGATGAAATCATCCGTACCCAAACGGTAGACACTCGTAATCTCTTAAACTCTTTCAAGAAAGGCGACAGCGAAAACGTTTGGGAAATAAAAAGTGGTGGGCTTGCTCTTCATGTCGGTACCAATCTTGATTATGCTTCTTATGTCAATGATGGACATTTCACAATAGATCCTAACAAAAACCAAGATCGTAGATGGGTCCCAGGAAGGTGGAAAGGGGATCGTTTTGAATATGACCCTGACGAGAAAGAAAGCGGAATGTTACTTAAGTTTCAATGGGTCGAAGGCAGCCATTATTGGGACAACGCCCTTGTGATTTTCGAAAAAATGTTCCCAAAAAGCTTAGAAAAAAAGGTCCAACAATGGCTGGATACATTTTAGGAGGCGGCGTATGAACCAGGAAGTCGGGTCTATCATGAGTTACATTTATAAAATTTTCCCAGTTAAGGTTTATGACAAGCCAGTTCCGGAAGGATTTCAGACGCCATCTCTATACTTCCCGGAACCATTTGTTTTTGAAAGCCCAGATACTGTTTCAACATTCAAAAAGACTTTTAGCTTGTCGGTTAAACTGTTTCATAAGGATTCGCAGAAGGCTTCTGATGAAGCAGAGAGGATAGCAGACGCAATCAGAACAAAGAGGAATCTCATTCCTTTGTTGAAGCCAGATGGGGAGGAAACGGGTGATTATATCCGAATTAGCCGAATAGAAACAAGAATAGCAGACAGTGGAGTAGCGATTATCCAGCTAACCTGGAATAGCAGATATTACTACGAAAAAGAACAATATACACCACTTCAAGATGTTGGTGTCGATAGCGGGGTGAAATAAAGTGGCTGAAAAGAAAGTGGAAAATGTCAAAGAAGAACCGGAATTCTTTTTATATGAATTGAGACAGCACTCTCAAAAACTATTCGGTGTAAAACCAGAAGTTTTTGATGGTGCTTTTTTTGATTATAAAGAAACTCAAGCAACTAAAAAAGAAGCAGAAAAGCGAATTCAAGCATTTCTGAAAAAGGAGGTTAGACAATAGATGAACGGCGGTACTTGGACACCAGGCGTTGAAAAAGAACGTGCTGGTATTTATTTTCGTTTTACTTCTGCAGCAAATGAACGATTGTCCGTTGGTGAACGTGGAAGAGTAGCGATTCCGTTAGTTCTTAGCTGGGGTGAGCCGAAAAAATTTATAGAGATTACGGGTCCTGACGATGTGCAAAAGAAAATCGGACTAGACATAAGTGACCCATCTCTTTTATTGCTGCGTGAAGCAAAAAAACGAAGCAAAACGGTACTGGCATATCGTGTTAATGAAGGAACTAAAGCAACCGCAACATTTGGAACAGGACAGACGGCTACAGCTGTTTATGGCGGTTCAAAAGGGAATGATATCACTATTGTCATTGGACCAAATGTGTTAGATTCCACAAAAAAAGATGTCACTACGTTTGTTGGCACTAAGGCAGTGGACAAGCAAACAGTAGCTGATTTTGGTGAACTGAAAGCAAATGGTTATGTCACATTTGCCGGAACCGGAGCGTTATCCGATACAGCAGGAACAAAATTGACAGGCGGACAAGATGGAATACCTACCAATCTGGATTACACGGACTTTCTTGCTGCGGCCGAAACAGAACATTTTGATACTATCGGGCTGCCTGTTGATGGGGATGAACAATTGAAAACAACATTTGTCTCCTTTATCAAACGTGTTAGGGACGAACAAGGTATTAAAATTGTCGGAGTCGTTCCTAATTATGCAGCAGATTATGAAGGGATTATCAATGTAACTAACGGTGTAGTGTTGCCGGAAAAAACTCTTACACCTGCTGAAACAGTTGCATGGGTAGCAGGAGCAAGTGCAGGGGCAACTATCAATCAATCGCTTACATTCGTCGAATATGACGGTGCAATTGACGTTAACCCCCGTTTCGATAACGATGAAATTATCGAACGTCTAGCAAATGGGGAATTCCTATTCACATATGATCCACGAGACAAAGTGGCGATAGTAGAAAAAGACATAAACTCTTTTGTTTCATTTACAAAAGAAAAAGATAAGAAATTCCAAAAGAATAAAATCATCCGCATTTTAGACGCAATCAACAATGATATTACTCGTGAACTGAAAAAAGAAATAAAAGAACGAAAAGATCGTGGAAGTGATATCCCGGCAAACGATGATGGCATTCAGATTGTGAATACTCTTGTAACGATTTACATGACCGAACTACAAAATGGCGGGGCCATAAAGAACTTCAATAGTCAAAATGATATCCAAATCTCTATCAATGATGATGGAGACGGGTTCTATATCAATATTGGAGTTCAACCGATAGACAGTACGGAGAAGTTTTATTTTGGAGTGGAGGTGCGATAGATGGCTTTTCGTGCTCAGAATACGATCAGTGGAAAGGAAGGACGACTTTTTCTTGATGGAGAAGAGTTAGCATATATCAAAAAATTTGAAGCGACGATTGAAAAAAATAAATCTGAAGTCAATATCATGGGTCGGCGAATGACTGGTCATAAGACAACCGGTGCAAAAGGGACCGGGACGGCTACATTTTACAAGGTTACATCAAAATTTGTCCGGATCATGCTTGATTATATAAAAACTGGTGAAGATAAGTATTTTACTTTTCAGGGGGTTTTAGATGATAAAAGTTCTGGGCGAGGAACTGAACGTGTAACACTATATGATGTGAACTTTGACAGTGTAAAGGTAGCCGGTCTGGATGTTGATTCAGAAGCACTGGAGGAAGAAATTCCTTTCACATTTGAAGATGCTGACTTACCACAATCGTTACGGGATGATTTTTAAGTCGTCCCTTTTTCTGTTACAACAAACTACAATTTAAAGGAGAGATGATGAAATGGCAGAACGTGATATCAGCTTTTTCTTGGCAGGTAATGCAAAACCGGTAGAAGAGGAAGAAGTGATTGTATCGAAGCGCTATGTAGATAGAGACGGGAAGGTCATCCCATTTATCATGAAACCGATGAAAACTGAGGAAATTGAAGAGCTAGAAAAAAGTTGTATGAAACCTGTCATGAAAAACGGAAAAAAAGTCGGTGAGCGTCTTGATACTTCCCGTTTTTACGCTCGTATGGCTATTGAGTCCACTGTCTTTCCTGATTTTAAATCTGAGGAAATGAGAAAGTCGTACAAAACAGAAGACCCTGTTGAGGTAGCTAAACGTGTCCTTTCTATCGGTGGAGAATATAGCGCATGGATTGAAGCGGCATTAAGAATCAATGGATTTGATGATAGTTTTGATGAATTGGTGGATGAAGCAAAAAACTAATTGAACAAGGAGATCGTGATGCAGTTTATTTGCATTACTGCATGCACGAACTCCGCTATTCCCCATCACAGTTAAAAGAAGTATTCTATGCACCGAGAAACGAAAAAGCGTTTTATTACGCTTCCATTGAGATAAAACTTGAGCAACTTGCAAAAGAATTAAAAAAACTAGAGAAAGGAGGGAAATAAAAGATGCCACGATTAACTACCTTATTTGACATGCAGGACCGAATGAGTAGGAAACTCAAGGCTATTACAGGTGATTTTAAAAAACTTAAGGAAGAATCCGATAAACCCATTTTAATTAGAGCAGCGGACAAAGCTTCGAAAACAATAGGACACATCGCAAATTCTGTTGACCGTTTAGCCTCAACAAGTAGGAGTGTGACTATAAAGGGTGTAGACATGGCGTCTAGAACCATTGGTGCAGTTCGTAATTCTCTAACGAGCCTACCAGGCATGGTGACAATTGGGCTTTCAGTTGCTGGCGTAAAAAGTTTAACCGAAGCAACAATCGGGGCTGCTGCAAAAATGGAAATGGCACAAGTTCAAGTGACTAGCCTTTTTGGAGAAAATCAAAAAGCAGCAAAAAAATTCTTTGACTTTCTGAACAAAGCCGGGGCTAATTCTATGTTCAGCCAAGAAGACTTTTTTGGATCCGGTCGAGCTTATGTACCTTTAACGAAAAACCTAGACGAATTGAAATACGCGGTAAAAATCACTGAAAGATTAGCAGCATCTAATCCTTTAGAAGGCATGGAAGGTGCATCTTTTGCTATACGCGAAGCATTGTCCGGTGACATGATCAGTTTGGCTGAAAGATTTAATTTACCGAAAACAATGCTTGAATCTATCAAAGCAGCTCCAACTTTACAGAAAAAACTTGAGAAATTAGACCAACTATTAAACAAAATGGGATACAGCCAAGAATATCTAAACAGAATGAACGAAACCGGCTATGTTCGTTGGCAAAAATTAATTGATAGTACAAAATTGAAGTTTACTGAATTTGGGAAAAGGGGGCTGGAAGCTTCCAAGCCTCTTATTGATGATCTAACCAAAATTGTAAATGGTGAAGCTTTTAACAATTTCGGAAAGGTTTTAAGTGACGGTATCGTGTGGGGTGTCGAAAAAGCTCATACAGCCGTAAAAAGGTTAGATAAATATCTAAGCGATCCGAAATTTAAAAACCTTGACTTTGAAGGGAAAGTGAAACTTGTCCTCGGAGACATCAATCAATGGTGGAACGATAAAGGTAAACCATCTTTCGATAACTGGTGGAATTCGTCAGGAAAACCTTGGGCAGAAGATGTTGGCATTTTCATGGGAGAAGCCATTTTCAAAGGCATAACAAATGGGGTTCAAAAAGGCTTAGAATCCATAGGTGGTATGTGGAAGGAAGCCTTTAAGAATCCTAGTATCGGTTCAATAGGAGGAGCTGCGGTATCTACTCTTTTAGGAGTCGCGATCGGAAGTATGTTATTATCTCCTGTCTTAAAAGGAGCGAAAGGAGCCTGGAAATTAGGAAAAAACGCATGGGAAAAAGGAAAATCCTTAAAAGAAAAATGGCCAAACCGAAATAACAAAAAATCTCCTTCTTCTTCATCTATGTCATATGACGATCATATGAAGCAATTAATGACGCGGCAAAACAAGTCTAGTAAAAAACTGAGATTCCCAAAAATATCAAAATTGGGATCTGGTATATCTAAAAAGATTCCTTTTCTAGGTATTGCATTAAGTGGCTTAGAAATCCTTACTGCAAAGGGAGCAAAAGGGAAAGGGAAAGCTATAGGCGGAACTTTCGGATCTGTAATCGGTGGAACACTTGGCAGTTTTTTAGGTCCACTTGGAACAATCGGAGGTGCGGCCTTAGGTGGTTATTTATTTGAAAAACTAGGAGGATGGATAGGAGGTAAATTCAGCCAAAAAGAGGATTCTCCTAAACCTGCAAACGCAGCAATACCCCAAAATGTTGACATGCAAGGTTTTCTACAGACTAAAATCTATCAACCTTTGAATCAGGCTGTTGGGAATGCTCAAAAATTTGGTCAAGCCTTTGCTGCAGCCTTTTTGATCGGAATAAATTCAGCGAAACAAACACCTTTCAACTGGATATCTGAGAAAATATACAATCCGATATTGCAGGCAGTGGGTAATGCTAAGTCTTTCGGTTGGGCTTTTGCTCAAAACTTTGTAATCGGAATGGAACAAGTACAAACTGATATCCATTCTTGGATTTCAACAAGACTTTATCAACCAATGCTTCAAGCAGTCGGGAATGGTCAGCCATTTGGCTCAGCATATGCCAAAAATATCGGGTTGGGTATAAATAATACGTCAATAGATATTCATCCATGGATTAGCAAAAACCTTTATCAACCTACTCTACAAGCAGTAGGTAATGGAACAAGCTTCGGTAGCGCATTCGCAGGTAATTTCATCTTAGGAATGAGAAGCAGAAAAGAAGACGTTTCAGCAGAAGCTAAAGAATTAGCGAGAGCAGTAGAAAGAGCGTTTCGTGATGAAATGGGCATTCATTCTCCCTCGCGAAAGATGGCTGAACTGGGTTATTGGTCTGCGATGGGGGTTGTGAAAGGTTTTAGTTCGGTTGACATCAAGAAGTTCATAGAGAACAATATCGCAAGTATTTCTGGAGCATACGGAGGTAAATTAAGCAGTAATGTCTCCAATTGGCTAGCAATGGCTTTGATGGCAACTGGTACATCATTAAGTTGGCTACCGGGGCTTATGAAACTTGTACAAGCAGAATCTGGAGGTAATCCACTCGCTCGAAATCCTATGCCAGTTGGTGGAGAACATGCAACCGGGTTATTGCAGACTTTACCGTCTACATTTAGAGTGTACATGCAGCCCGGAATGGGGAATATTCTCAATCCGATTCATAATGCTGCAGCTGCAATCCGTTACATCAAAAGCAGATACGGTTCGGTTTACAATACACCTTTGTTCCGCGGCGGAAGATACGCTGGTTATGAAAAAGGTGGAATTATCAATCGTCAGCATTTAGCAATGGTTGGCGAAAGAAATAAAAAAGAAGCCATTATTCCACTTGAACAACACAGAAACAGAGCTTTAGGCTTATTACAATACACAGCTCAAAAGCTAGGCGTTCAACCACAAACGCTTCCGAGCGAAACAGTTCAAGTCGCAAGTGGTGCTTCTAATGTGCGTTCATCTGTTCGCGGAATGATTGGTGACATTATCGTTCAAATCACGGGAGATAATCACTACTCTAACGACATGGACGCAGAAAAAGTCGCACAAATAGCAGTAAAGGCAGTCAAAAAAGCGCTTGAGCAAGAATATTTCGAAGGAGGGGCGATGGCGATCTATGAGTAAAAGTGTATATGAGTTTTGGTTCGCATGGCCAGATGGCACAAAATCTCGTTTGCCTGTCCTTCCTTCTGAACTAAATATCAGCAACGGATCGCAAAATGAATCTGTCAATATAGCAGGACTAGGGGAAGTCACAATTATACAAGATCCAGCAGCAAAAACCATATCGTTTTCTTCTATTTTTCCGGCTAGATATAGTTCTATTTGCGAATTTAGAAACTTCTCCAAACCGTGGGACTATGTAAATAAAATAAATAAATTTAAAAACAATGAAAAACCATCACGTTTTCTTATAACCGGTACACCTATTAATATTTATGTCACGATCGAAGAATTTGTTTATAGAGAAGGAGAAGGTGACATCGGGGATATATATTACGATATCCAATTAAAAGAATTTCGTTTTGTAACTGTTCGTAAGGTCGATACTAGGCCGAAATCTAGTACAGTTGCAACAGCCACAAAAAGACCAAATACACAAACGAAACCAAAGACCTATACTGTAAAAAAAGGAGATACGTTATGGGCGTTAGCAAGGAAATTCTATAGCGATAGCTCTCAATTTAAAAAACTTTGGGAAGTCAATAAAGATATGCTAATCAAACGTGATAAAAGGAATATCAAACAGCCAGGGCATTGGATATATCCTGGGCAGGTGCTGAAGATTCCATGATAGAATTATTGCTCGTTAAACCCAGCTATACATTGGAAATACCGACAGAAACCATAACTTGGAGTGGACAGCGTTTCAATGCAGCTCGAAAAATAGATGTAAACATTCTGTATAAAAACGTCGGATATGACATACTTTCCGAAATTGATGAAGGAAACACGGTTCTTTTTAAATGGAAAGGTACAGAGTTGTTTAGAGGGACTATATTTAATCGTAACATCACAAAAAGTGGAAAATTAATGTTCACTGCATATGATATGTTGCAGTATTTACTTTTAAATAAAGATGTTTATGTTTTCTCAAAGAAAAGAGCAGACCAAATTTTGATCCAAATGTGCAAAGACTTTCAAATTCCTTATGCTGAAATTGTAAACACAAAATACGCCATTAATTCACTTGTGTTTGATAGTGAAACGTCATTATACGATATTATCCTAAAAGCGTTAATCGAAACAGAAAAACAGACAAAGAAGAAATACAGAGTTTATTCACGTTTAGGAAAAATATACTTGCAGGAATGGCCAAATCCAACTTCTCAATGGGTACTTGAAACGGGTGTTAACATTGAAGACTTTGCTTATTCCACTTCCATTGAAGAAGTTGCTACGCGTGTGAAATTGGAGGCGGGTGAAGATAAAAAGACAACAAAAGTGGTGGTATCTGATCAAGATGGCATAAAGAGGTATGGTGTGCTGCAATACTACGAAAAAGTGACGGATAACTTGAACAAAGCTCAATTGACACAACGCGCAAATAATCTTTTATCAAAGAAAAAGACTCTGAAAAAACGGTTAAGCATAGAGGGATTAGGAATCACAGAATTAACAAGTGGAATGCCTGTATATGTAAATATTCCAGATGCAAAATTACGTGGTACCTACTTTATTGATTCAGACACTCATACATTTGCCGGCAGGGTTCATAAGATGAGCCTTGATCTCATTACTGATAACTCATTGCCAGAGGATGTGGTTCTATGATGGTTCAGACGATCAAAAAAATTGCGTTGGAAGCTGTACAAGCTGAATCGCCTTTGCGTTTTTTGGAAGCAATTGTTGTTTCTGCACCTCCCGATTTGCAGATCAAACTAAGGGATAATAACAAATTAATTATTCCAGAAGATTTGATTTCGATTGCTGAAAGATTGACTGAGCCTGGAAAAGAACTAAAAATCGGTGATAGGGTAATGGTTGCTGCCATTCAGGGCGGGCAATCATTTTTTATTATCGACAGGATTGCGGAGTGATGTTATGGCTTTATCACCTGAACTAAATTTTGAGGAAATTGCCGCGGAAGATTTGCGACCTGTCCTAAAAACTTTCCGGTTTGATTTTGAAAAAAATATTCTCACCAGTGAGGTTATTGATGGTATTGAAGCGGCGAAACAAATAATTATGTTCGCTCTTCGTATTTCTCGGTATGCCTACCCAATACTGTCCAGTGATTTTGGCAATGAAATTGAAGAATTAATTGCGGATAACGAAACAACAGTTGAATACAAAAAAATGGAGCTCCCCCGTTTAATCGAGGAGGCTCTTATTTATTTGGATTTCGTGGAGAGTGTGGAAGAGTTTGAGATTGAACACAAAGATGATGCTTTTTATGTAAATTTTGTGGTTCACACAACTGAAGGGCCTATTGAAATGGAGGAGGTGTTTGGAGAAGGTGTTTGAAGATCGGACGTTTGAAACCATCTTGAAAGAAATGCTGGATGACATACCTGACGACTTTGACAAACGAGAAGGATCTCCTATTTATATAGCTTTGGCCCCGGCAGCGAAAAAACTAGCAGATGCATATGTGCAGCTGGATCGAGTGCTTAATCTGGTTTTTGCATCAACAAGTGAAGGTGAATATCTTGAAAGGCGAACAAGTGAAATTGGCGTGTTTAAAAAACGGGCTATAAAGGCAATTAGAGAAGGAATTTTTAACATACCTGTAGATGTGGGATCCCGTTTCTTTGTAGATGGTGTTTATTATGTCGTTACTGAAGCAGGAACGAACGCCAAACTGCAATGTGAAGAAGCAGGAACCATTGGAAATAAACCTCCTGAAGGGTCGGTATTGCTGCCATTAGATAACATCGACGGGCTCCAAACAGCTATTTTAGGGAAAATTATCACTCCTGGAGAAGAAGAGGAGGAAGATCCAGATCTATATAACCGTTACCAAGAAAAAGCCTCAAAACCTGCTACTAGCGGTAACGTTCATCACTACGAACAGTGGGCTAAGGAAGTACCAGGTATCAGGGCTGCGAAAGTTTTTCCGCGCTGGCAAGGAAAAGGCACTGTACGAGTAGTAGTGGTTGGTTCTGATGGAAGAGCTCCTTCGCAAGAGAAAGTAACAGAGGTGTTCAATCATATCGCAAACGAAATGCCAATAGGTGTCGAACTCACGGTTGATGCAGCAGTGGAAGTTCCTATAAATATTACAGCTGATCTTACACTGCAACCAGGTGTAGATATAGAAACTATTGAATTCGGATATAAAACTGCTATTGAGAAACTATTTTCTGATTCAGCTCTTACGACTAACACCGTTAGATACTCCCAGCTATCTTCAATGATTTTGGATCAAGCTGGAGTAATAGACTATCAAAATGTCCTAATAAACAACGGGACTTCGAACTTAATACTTAGGGAAGATGAGATTGCTGTAGCCGGGGCGGTGACATTTAATGTCATCTAAAGACGAGATCATTGAATTGTTACCGGACTTATTTAGAAACTCTCCAGAATATCAAGCAATTGCCCATGCAAAAGGAAAACAATTTGATAAATTGGAGGCGGCTATCGATGATGTTTTAAATCAAGCGTTTATAGACTTAGCAACTTGGGGTCTAGCACTGTGGGAGAAGGATTACGGAATTCCTACTAATCCGAGCAAATCAATAGAAGAAAGGCGTTCAAATTTAAAGGCTAAAAAACGTGGGATTGGCACGGTAAAAGAAGATGTCATAAAAAACACTGCTGAGGCCTATTACGGCGGGGAAGTTGAAGTCATCCAAAAACCAAGGGATTTAGAATTAATCGTGAAATTTATATCTTCTTATGGTGTTCCAAGCAATCTAGATGATGTCAGAAAGGCATTAGAAGAAATTATTCCTTGCCATCTCGAACTCTTATTTGAGTTTACTTATCTCTTAATCAAAGATATTCACAATGTGAAAACGATAGCTGAAATGGAGCAAATTCCACTAAACAAATTTGCAGGAGGTGCATAATGTGCCTGAAATTACTCCAAATCTAGGGTTATATTTAAAAAATCCGGTTACCGATGGAAATGATACTTTTAACATCGAAACCATGCTAAATCAGAATTGGAGGAAAATCGATGAAAAGGTTGCGTTAAAAACGGAGGTAGAAACATCAGAAAGTGTTCAGCAGAAAATCGACGAAGCTATTGCAGGTCTTATCAATGGTGCTCCAGAAGCACTGGATACATTAAGAGAATTAGCACAAGCAATGGGAGATGACCCTAATTTTGCTACAACTGTACTTAATAGACTGACAACTGCAGAACAAAACTTTGCTGCACATTCGGCTGATACTACGAAGCATGTAACGGCAACAGAGAGAACGGATTGGAACGCAGCAAAACTAAAATCTGACGATCTTGAAATCTTGTACTGGATGGGGGCGGTTTAATTGGCGGCAACTCCGAAACGATTGTATATAGGTCAACCGGGAACTTCTCTGGAAACATTGTATACTGTGCCTACTAATACAAAAACAATTGTAAAGCAGATCGTTTTGTCAAATACAACAGGAACTGATGCCAACGTTACTATACATTTTGTTCCTAATGGTCAGGTAGCAGGAAACGGAAACAAAATTTTTTCTGCCCTTACTGTGACAGCGAATAATACGGGAATTTTTGATCTTTCAGCAGTTTTAGAAGCAGGAGATACGATTCAAGCAGTTCAAGGAACTGCTAACGCTATAACTATTCACATTAGTGGAGTGGAGGTGAACTAATGGGTATTCAATGGGCAAAACCAGTAAGTAGCGGAGGAACAGATCTATTAAAAATTACACCGTTTACACAATTTACACAAATTGCAACTTCGACTTCATGGAAAACCGTTTTCAGCATAACAGGTAAAGGACTTTTATCAACCATAAAAAGTGCACCATATTCAAATAACTATTATGCAATATTAAGAGTAACCGTTGATGGGACTGTCATATTCGATGCGCAAATAGTTGCAAACGGAAGTTATAGATATGTTGGGGGCATAATGCAAAAAGATGATGTGTTTTTTACATCATCAGGTGGTATGTATATGACAACAGTGGGTTCAAGTACTTATCCTATAGATCCATCAATAATAAAAAGTCAATACCCATATATAAATGAAGAATACCCAGCCCTTATATTATTAGACTTTCCAATTCCATTTAATGAATCAGTTTTAGTCGAAATAAAACAAGGACTTACAAATAGCACGTTTTTCAATGAAATAAGAGGAGGATTATTACCATGATAACAATTTTACGACAGTACATTGAAGGTGATATGCAAGTCACTGAATACACACAAGACGGTCAATCCGTTTCTCATGTCGTGAAAGTACCAGTACATGCTGAAATTCCTGCTGGGGAACAAATCCCGGTACCGCCAACCTTTGAACAACGATTATCAGCTGTTGAGGATGCTATTACAGCGTTGCTTGGATTATAGGAGGGAACACGATGTATCAATTTATTTTGAATCAATGGATTTTGGGAAAATATACGGAAACGCAAGTGCAAAACGCGGTTGCAAA
Organism: Parageobacillus sp. KH3-4; assembly: GCF_022846435.1. Classification (NCBI taxonomy): domain Bacteria; kingdom Bacillati; phylum Bacillota; class Bacilli; order Caryophanales; family Anoxybacillaceae; genus Parageobacillus; species Parageobacillus sp. KH3-4. The sequence goes on along the minus strand of NZ_AP025627.1, from coordinate 3,315,914 downwards.
AGGGTATATTACGCAGGAACAAGCAGATACAATTCTCGCTACACCAAAAATTGTTTAATGAACATTCGGACGATACTGCGACAAACCAACGCCAAAACGGAGGCGTATTTTTTATGCCTTTTTTATAGAAAAGAATGGGGGTTTCGACATTGGAGCAAAAAGACTACGAACGCATCGCCACATTAGAGACCCAACTTGCCGCGCTGTCGAAAAGCCTAGAACGTATCGAAAACAAATTGGACGCATACAGCGCAAACTTTTTGACACGGAATGAAGCTGAATTGCGCTTCGGACAAATTGAAATGCGTCTTGACAAGCAAGAGAAAAATAAAAGGGATAATATCTCTTTATTCGTGAGCGTCAGTGCATTGGCGGTCACTTTTATTTTTTCGTTATTAAACTACTTGAAAGGATGAGGGATATGGATAAAGCAAGTATCACACGTTTTTCCTTACTTATCGTTGCTGTTATCAACGCTGTGTTAAATATGCTTGGTTATCAAACGATTCCTGATGATTTGGTCAATGATATTGTTGCTGTTGTTTCTGGAATTTATGCGCTGTACATGGGGTGGAAAAATAACTATTTGAGCAAGAAGGGACGCAAACAAAAAGAAGTGTTGGAGAAACATGGATTATCTTGATAGGAGGGTGTAGGAAATGAAAAAAATCTTCTTGGACAAAGGACACGGTGGCAGTGACCCGGGGGCAGTTGCGAACGGATTACAAGAGAAAGTTTTGACGCACAAAATTGTTGAGTATGCCGTAGATCACCTATTTGAGAATTACACTGGATTTGAGCTACGTATCAGCCGTGCAGGAGATCAAACACTAACATTATCCCAACGCGCAAAAATGGCGAATGATTGGGGAGCTGATATTTTTATCAGCGTCCATATCAACGCTGGAAAAGGCACAGGCTTTGAATCTTATGTATACAACGGCGGCGTTTCTTCTCAAACGGTCGCTTTGCAAAACGTATTACACAATGAAATTTTGGCCGCAATGCGTCAGTTTGGTAACATCACAGATCGTGGTAAAAAACGCGCTGACTATGCCGTATTGCGTGAAACGAAAATGCCAGCTGTTTTAACGGAAAACTTGTTCATCGACAGCAACGACGCAAAATACTTGAAAAATGAAGAGTTCCTCAAAGCAGTCGGGGAAGCGCATGCTAGGGGTGTTGCGAAATTCTTGGGGTTGCCGAAAAAAGCAAACTCAACACCATCACAACCACAACAAAAAGTGTCTGACGGAAAATTGTATCGCGTGCAAGTCGGGGCTTTTTCCGATCGGAGAAACGCGGAACGGCTTGCGGAAGAATTGAAGAAAAAAGGATATCCAGCAATCATAGTATAATCCCTGCCAAGTGGCAGGGTTTTTTATTTGTATAAAAATCGTACATTTGTTCCTATTTTTATATCCTGCAATCGGGAAAATTTTAAAATATGTTGAATTTTTTGGTTAAAATTATAAAAATTTGCATAATGAAGTCGATAAATAATATAGAAGTTTATTCCAAATATTCCACATCAATAAAATAGAAAAGGAGTGAGAATAATGTTGAGTGGATTAAACCAAGAACAGATTGCAAATTTTAATTCTAATCGTCAACTTTGGATGCTTCGATCTCTTTATGGATATAAAGGACATGTATTAGAGGAAAAAAATAATATTGTTACTTTAGATGGTAAAGATTTTAGAAATATGATGGAAAATGCAACTGAACCCATTAATCCAGATAATGTGATACACATGTCATCAGAAGAAGAACGTCGACTTCGCAGTAACGGAAACAGTGAACTTCTTATTCAAGCATTAAAAAGAGCTGGTGAATTAGGAATACTAGATCCAAATGGGCATCAAAAATCACCTGTTGTACAACGAATTAATCGAAACATAAATCAAAGTTTAGGATATAAAGCTTACGGATTATAATCAAGAAAAACTGGAAAAGGCGTTCATTTAGTAATGCATGAACGCCTTCTTTTTTTATTGGTTTTTTCAATAATCAGGGGTTGTATCTTACCTATCGAGGAGGTGATTCCATGTTCGAGATTGTCGGCCGACTGCGCTGTCCCATTTGTTCAGAGGTGGTTCGACCAGACGAGAAGGTCTTCCTTGACATTATCAACACCATCATCCACCAGAAGTGCTACTACAAATCCTCGCGCCGGCTCCCGATCAAAGACGAAGGTCCGTTCCAGAAAATGCTCATGAAATATCCGTTTTTTCAATGAATTGTTTAGAAGAAAAAGAGCCTCTTATACTAACGCGGGTTCTCTTTTGGGGTGCAAAAATCAATTTCACAATACATTTTTAACGTGAATTCACACACGAATTCACGTTTTTTCTTTCCTTGAAATTACTACACTCTTTGATGTTTTTATTAAAATTCAAGTAGGATTTCGCACACCAATTCTCGAATATGGAAATAATTATTGTACAGTGTGATTTTTACTGTGAATTATGAAGGAGGAACAGATATGGAGTTTTTTAAACCCAAGAAAACCCAAAGTAGTGAAAATTCGCAGGAAAAACTATTTGGAAGTTTTGTAGAACAAGTTGTAAATTTAACATTTTAAAGTAAGAGCATTTCTTTGTAATGAGAAATGCTTTTTATTTTTGTCATAATTAAAAGGATATTTTAATTAACGATAATAATATAATAAAAAACAATACCAATTTATTGTGAAACGATAAATAATATGCTAAAATCATGTTGCCATTAAATAAGTGAGGTGTATTAAATGAATGTTAAACGAGGCTCAACCACTTTCTTAAAGGTAACTATTTTTCTGGCTGGAATTGCAGTGCTTTATTTGTGTATATTTTTGGTTCCTAAGATTGGAAATTTTGCTGGAGAATTGTACCCAGATATGTCTTATTTGAAATATCTCGTTTTCATCGTGATGTATGGAGCAGCTGTTCCTTTTTACTTTGCTCTCTATCAGGCTTTCAATCTTTTACGGTATATTGACAAAAACACAGCATTCTCAGAATTATCCGTAAAGGCATTAAAGAACATAAAGTGCTGTGCTTTTACAATCAGTGGTTTGTATGTATTAGGTTTTCCGCTCTTTCGTTTTATAACGAAGAATATGGACCCTCCTTTTGGAATATTGCAACTCATAATCATTTTTGCTTCGTTGGTTATCGCCGTTTTTGCTGCTATCCTCCAACGGCTTCTACAAGAAGCGATTAACATAAAATCAGAAAATGATTTGACGGTCTGAGGTGGAGGATATGGCAATTATTATTAATATTGATGTGATGTTAGCAAAACGAAAAATGAGCGTAACGGAGCTTTCGGAGAGGGTTGGAATTACTATGGCGAATCTTTCCATTCTGAAAAATGGGAAAGCAAAAGCGGTTCGTTTTTCAACATTAGAAGCGATATGTAAGGCTTTGGATTGTCAGCCAGGTGATATTTTGGAGTACAAAAGCGACGAAGACACTCAATAAAAGATGTTGATAAAAAAGAAACAGAAAAACTTCGAAAAGTGATTGAAGAATTAATGATGAAGTGTGGGAACATTAAAGCCCTTCTCGAATGAGAAGGGCTTTTGTAATTCCTTATAGGTAAGATACAAACATTATGTTGCTGCACACATTATCTTGAATAGTCATGCGTTTCAATTCCTTATAGGTAAGATAGGAACTAAATCACTCCGGCCTGCTCGTTTCAATCCCTCATAGGTACGATAAAAACCCCAAAAAACGCTGATGTACAGCCTTTTTCAGAAATGGTTACATTCAGTATACGCCATTTAGAAAATTGTGTCAATCAATCCTAAAGATATCCATTTTTCCATTATTTCCGACATAATTCGACAATATTTTTATGCCAACTATGATATGGTTTAAACGTAATAGTACAAAAGAGGGGGATATAAAGTATGAGTGAAAAGAGAAAGAAACCATTCTACAAAAGATGGTGGTTTTGGGTCATAGCCATCATCATTATTGCCGCTGCGGCAAGTGGCGGAGGCGGAGAAAGTAGCGATCAAGCAAAAAATGAGAAGTCTGATGAAAAATCGACAATCACAACAGCAACTCCTAAAGAAGAACCGAAAAAAGGTGTAGTAACTAAAGAAAAGTTCGAACAAATTAAAGATGGTATGACATACGAAGAAGTTGTGAAAATTATTGGAGCAGAAGGAAATCTTGTTTCTGAAACAGGAGAGAAAGGAACCCCTACTCACACAGCTATTTACGAGTTTGAAGGAGACGGCAGCTTCGGAGCTAATGCCAACTTTACTTTCCAAGGTGGCAAATTAGTGAATAAGTCGCAATTTGGTATTGAAGATGAAGCGGCTTCTAAAGTGACGATCACGAAAGAGGAATTCGATAAAATCCAGAACGGTATGACATATGAGCAAGTGAAACAGATTGTCGGTGGTGAAGGGCATAAAGTTTCCGAAACCGGAAAGCCCGGAACACCTGAACATACTGTTATGTATGATTACCAAGGTGAAGGAGACATTGGAGTTAACGCTTCTTTAATGTTCCAAGGTGGAAAACTAATAAACAAATCCCAATTCGGACTGAAATAAACCTACTCGTTTTGAGTAGGCTTTTGTTGTGCATAAAAAAAGAAGGCGGAGTGAGACTCCAGCCTTCTTGACCACGTGACCACCAAATTGACCACAACTTTCATAAAAAAATACGTTTTTTATGAAAGTTGTGTTATTGTTATTTTAATTGAAATATAAAAGTAATAAAGAATTTGAAAGAATATAAAATACTGCGAAATTAAATATTCAATACGGCCCATGTGGAGTGTGTCGTTAAACTAACCTTGAAGTTGTAGAAACTAAATAAAAAAAACTCCTGCCAAAGTCGAAATAAAATTTTGATAAATGGTTGGAAAAAGGCTTGAGGGAAAAGAGAAACCCCATATCCCTCCAGCCTTTGTTTTTAACATTTTCCCGAGAAGTCTCCCTTCCTCTAAACGGAGTAAAGGGGGAGATGAATCGGGAAATTTTTGATTCACAAAAACGAACATATGTTTTATAACTAACCCATCCAATGAGGAAGGAAAGAAGGTAGTTTTCACGCTTCATGGCTAAAAAGTGTTCTTCCGGGCATTCAAAGCGGATTTGGAGCGATTGTACGACTGCAATCTGGAGTCCGCCCACATTTGGAATGAATGTCTTCGATTGGCGAAAGGCCATTTTATCCAATACAGCCGCTCGATCATCTAAATGGAATGAAGGTGCGAGCGGTTCATACGGTTTTACGAAGCCTCAATGAAATAGGCACTTAAATCAGTAAAATAGGCACTTCAATCAGTAACAACTACCTAACAGAGCACATAGCTTGTTGATGAGAGTACTCGAAGTAGTCGGTGGATTTATCTGAATTACAGATATCTTTCTGATTACTTTCGTTCTACTCTCATCCCTGTTGTTTATTGCAAAATTAAAGTGCAGAGATGTGCAAAATTTTTATGCAAATGGTTATGCAGAGGGGCTTTACATGGAGGAGCAGTCATGATAACCTGTTTGGGTTTGCCAAATCTGTTACAGCTGGCCGCTTGGCAAAAGAATCATGGCTGCAGAGGCTCCAGTCAAGCCCTCAATAGCGAGAATTCAGATTGAATTTTTATGCAATATAAACGAATTTATATACTGAATACTCTGCACTTTTTTCTTGCAAAAAACACCCTGTCTCTGGTTGAGTCGCCAGAAACCAAAAAATTTATAACGATAAGGATGGTGTAAAATGTATAATTTTCAAAATGAACTTCAAATGTTAGGTTTGGATGATTTCGTGGCGGGTGAGGTGATGGTTTGGGATCCTCAAACCCAGACCTATTTGATTGATGATGCTCGTCAATTCGGTGGACGTTGTTTTGGACAGTGTTTTGGACGTTGTTTTGGACAGTGTTTTGGACGTTGTTTTGGACAGTGTTTTGGACAGTGTTTTGGACGTTGTGGTGGAAGTTGATTTATCTGCTTCAATTGCTGGGGGAGTGGTTTTGGAGGAAATATCTAGTTCCCTAGCTCAAAAAGGTGATTACCTAAGAAGAAAGGACTGCCCCTGCATAATTCTCTGCAGGGGTCCCTCTTTAGAAATGAACATAAAGGACAAATAGAAGTACATAAAATGATACTACGCATTTAGGAACAACCACGGATAAGGAGGAGTAGAATGACAAAATTGAACGATTCCTCGCGTCTGAAGGTGAAAAGAGACACGTTTTTTCTCCCGGATCCAAACGGTGGTGTGTATTTTAGGAATAACTCCAGCTCATTTCGTATGAAAGGCAATACAATTTATCAGTGGATTGAAAAACTGATGCCCATGTTCAACGGAGAGCACACATTGGGAGAATTGACAGAAGGATTATCGGCCCCATATCGGAACAGGGTATATGAAATTGCAGAAATTCTGTACCGGAACGGCTTTGTTCGGGATGTGAGCCAAGACCGTCCGCATCAATTGGACAGCAAGATTCTCAAAAAGTATGCTTCACAAATTGAATTTATAGAAAGTTTCGTTGATTCCGGTGCGTTCCGTTTTCAAGTATATCGTCAATCTAAAGTATTGGCAATCGGCTCTGGCCCATTTTTGGTCTCATTAGTTTCTGCGTTGATCGAATCTGGATTGCCTAAGTTCCATGTTCTGATTACAGATTCGATGCCTACTAATCGGATGCGGTTGAAGGAACTGGCGGAGAATGCCCGCAAAACGGACTCCGAAGTAGCAATAGAGGAGATAACTCTACAGAAGGGAGCGGGTGGGAGTTCTTGGCGAGAAGTGGTGCAGCCATTTGAGTGGATTTTATATGTCTCGCAGGAAGGCAATGTAGGGGAACTGCGGGTTCTTCATGCCGTTTGCAGGGAGGAGAAGAAGGGGTTTCTCCCCGCCATATCTTTGCAGCAAGTGGGTTTAGCGGGTCCATTAGTGCATCTGGATTCTGAGGGATGCTGGGAATCCGCATGGCGTCGCATACACCGATCCGCGCTTCGCGAAGACCGACCGTCGCAAACTTTTTCTTCAACAGCAGGAGCAATGTTGGCGAATGTAATTGTATTTGAATTATTTAAAAAAGTTACAGGAGTGACTAAATCGGAACAGAGAAATCAGTTTTTCCTTCTCGACCTGGAAACATTGGAAGGTGACTGGCATTCGTTCATACAACATCCACTGGTGACGAATGAATGTGTGGCGGCTGAATTGATTCAAGATCTTGATTTGAGGCTTAAACAGAATTCGAGCCGCAATGATCCGAGTAGATTGTTTCATTATTTCAATCAATTGACATCCGCAGAATCAGGAATTTTCCATATATGGGAGGAAGGCGGCTTGAAGCAGCTTCCGTTGGCCCAGTGCTGCGTTCAAGCTGTTAACCCACTATCGGAAGGCCCGGCTGATCTGCTTCCAGAAGTTATCTGTGCAGGTCTAACACATGAGGAGGCACGGCGGGAAGCGGGGTTGGCTGGGATTGAATCGTATGTATCGCCAATGATAGATTTACTTGTTACGTCATCTTTAAACCGCAAAAAAGAGGTTGGTGTCATCACACCACAGGAATTTATTGGTGTCGGGGCAGGGGAAACGATTGTGGAAGGCATTTGCCGAGGATTGCAAAAGTGCTTGGACGAGGAGCTGAGCAAACGGCAAGTTAATCGCAGGGAACCTATTTTTCGGGTACGGTTGGGTACGGTGGAGGATGAACACTGCAGATTTTATTTGCAGGCACTGACGACGATGCATGGACCGCCGACGATCGGTTTGGGAGAGAAGGTGTTAGGCTTTCCTGTGGTATGGGTCGGCACAGGCGGCCGCTGGTATGGCAGTGCCGGCTTGAATATAACAATGGCGTTGCGGAAAGCGCTAGAGCAGGCGCTTATGGATGCACAAAATCAAGCTCAAGCGGCTTCACTTCGAATACAAGTGCTGGATGATTCCTCCATTCTTCTAAACGAAGAGGAGCCATTAAGACTTGAGACCCCTGCTTGTGAAGAAACGGCACAATTGGAGCTCTTGCAGTCCGCCATGCAGGTCTTGAAACAGAACAGGATGCGGCTTTTCGCCTTTGATTTAGCGATAGAACCTTTTTTGAAAGAGGAACTGGCAGGGGTGTTTGGCGTGCTGTTAAGAAAGGAGAATTTCTGATGGGTGCTTGCGTATTGATGGTTGGAGAAGGGGTATTGGCAGATTTTGTGTATGAAAAATTGTCCGTTCAATATCAGGTGGTTCGGCAAATTGATTTCGAGAAAGGAGTTCCGGAAGAAACGGGTTTGGCTCTAGTGTTGCACGATGCTTGGCATCCCTCCGCTCATCACAAGGCGGAAGAGGTGCTACGACCGTTAGGCATTCCATGGCTTCGGGGCTTCGTTTCATTTGGTGAGGGCGTGATTGGTCCGCTAGTTCGCCCTAATACACCGGGATGTTCTCAGTGTGCTGATATGCGACGCCTTATAGCGGGGTACGACCGTAAGGAAATGTGGGAGCTGCAACAGATGATGGCGGTGCAAGGAGGAATACAACGTGATGCATGGGCATCACGAACCGGACTTTTGCAGATGGCCTACCTGATCGCCGCGGAAACGAAGAGGGTGTTAGAAGGCAGTCGTGCCCACTTAGAAGAAAAGGTGTTCCTAATCAACCTGAAAACATTAAAGAACTCATGTCACTTCTTTCTGCCCGACCCGTTATGTACGGTATGTGGTCAATTATCCGACGATTCACCGACAGCAGCCCAAATATCGCTGCAACCAAGTCCGAAGATCAGCGCTGACAGTTACCGTTGCCGTCCGATAGAAGAGTTGAAAGAAGTACTGGTCAAAGACTATCTAGATTACCGAACTGGATTATTGAATGGTAAAATGCATCATTTCGTGCTGCCGTTTGCGGATGTCGTTGTAAATATGCCAATGTTTATAGGGGACGAGGGAGTGGCAGGCCGGACTCATTCCTATGAGATTAGCGAGTTAACCGCCATTTTGGAGGGATTGGAGAGATATTGCGGCATCGAACCTCGTGGCAAACGAACGGTGGTTTATGACAGTTACCGAAACCTAGCAGATCAAGCACTCAACCCATTAAAGGTAGGAGTGCATGCAGAGGAACAGTATGCGCGACCCGATTTTCCGTTCAAACCGTTCCATCCTGATCGTCCAATGAATTGGGTATGGGGCTATTCGTTTTTACAAGAGTGTCCGATTTTGGTCCCAGAGTTGCTCGCATATTACAGTTTAGGAGGTGGGGATGGCTTTGTCTACGAAACTTCCAACGGATGTGCATTAGGCGGGAGTTTAGAGGAAGCGATTTTCCATGCCATTTTGGAGGTGGTGGAGCGTGATTCATTCTTAATGACTTGGTATGCGCAGCTGCCTCTTCCGCGTCTTGACCTTCGTTCCGCTAACGATAAAGAATTACAGTTGATAGTTGACCGTGTACGTGCGGTGGCAGGATATGATCTGTATTTTTTCAACTCGACGATGGAACACGGAATTCCAAGCGTCTGGGCAGTGGCGAAAAACAGGAAACAAAAGGGGTTGAACCTCATCTGTGCCGCTGGAGCTCATCCGGACCCCCTACGGGCGGTGAAAAGCGCGATTCACGAGTTAGCAGGCATGATGCTTGTGCTTGACGAGAAATTTGAGGCAAACCGAAAGAAATATGAGAAAATGTTACACGACCCGCTATTAGTACAGCAGATGGAGGACCATGGCATGCTGTACGGTTTGCCGGAAGCAGAGGAACGTCTGCAATTTTTGTTGGATGACAATCGTCCGTTGCGAACGTTTGAAGAAGAATTCAAACAGCAAACGAAGAGTGCGGACTTGACTGATGAGCTCCGGGATATTCTTCAGAAGTTTCGACGATTGAACCTCGAGGTAATTGTGGTGGACCAGACAACACCCGTAATCAAACGAAACGGATTATATTGCGTGAAAGTACTGATTCCAGGAATGTTACCGATGACATTTGGACATCACCTTACCCGCGTGACAGGTCTCGAGAGGGTGCTCCGGGTACCGATGGAACTCGGGTATACGAAACAACCGCTCACGCTTGAACAGCTTAATCCACATCCCCATCCGTTCCCATAGGAGGTGGGAGGATGAAGCTAGATACGTTTTTACACCATCTTCATTTTGACATCGATAAGATTATGCCGCCAGATTGGGAGGTAGATTGGGAAGATGCGCCGCTTCCGTATAAGTTGTACCGCAATTTTCCAGTGATTCCGCTTTCTTCAGAAGTACCGTTAACGTTCGAAGGAAGGGAAGCGCCTGGAAAGCTCGACCTAGAAGAAATAGGTCATTTTCTTTGGTACGTTTTCGGCCTTACTCAATTTTGTCAGCTAGCCTTTTCCATGGGTCCGACGGAACAAGCGGAAAACCTAATGCACTTGTACCGGCGGTTTGTTCCCTCGGGCGGGGCGTTGTATCCAAACGAATTATACGTGTATTTGAAAATGGAGGATGTTTCAGAAGGAGTGTACCATTACGATGTGGCACACCATCGTTTGGTATTGTTGCGGGAAGGCAATTTCGATTCCTATCTAACTAGGGCCTTGGGCAATCGCTGTGACGTGTCGGCTTGTTTCGGTATTGTTTTTGTATCGACAATGTTTTGGAAAAATTTCTTTAAATACAATAATTTTGCTTACCGCCTGCAAGGGCTGGATGCTGGCGTGCTAATCGGGCAGCTGTTGGAAGTGGCGAAACAGTTCGGCTTCGCATCGACAGTGTATTTTCAATTTCTTGATAGGGCGATCAACCATCTGCTTGGACTATCCGAACAGGAAGAGAGTGTATATGCGGTTATTGCATTATCTGTGGAGTCTTCCATCACTTGGTTTGCTAACGATAATAACTTAGAAGAAAATGTTTCTGCCACTGAATTGTGCAGAGAATTGCCAGCAGTTCAGCATCATTACTATATTCGGTCGCGGAGGATCATTGACTATCCGATGCTGAGAAAAATGAATGAAGCGTCGATGTTGGAATCATCACGATCATTTCGGCAGATTAAGAGAAAGAAGAAAGATACATGTGGGGTCCAAGCGGTAGTTCTGCCTTGTGTGAAGCGGTTATCGTATGATCTGGCGTCAGTCTGCCAGAAGCGATATTCACTAGGTATGGATTTTGTTTTGGGAAAGGTAAGTCAAGAACAATTGGCCACTTTGTTGCAAGAGGCGACGCTTTTTTTCACGTATCGAAATGATTTAGATGGAGAATATGAGAAGCCGCCGTCCCGTGTCTCCCTGTATGGCTGTTTTTATAACGTTGAAGATGTTCCAAATGGTGCTTACTACTATGATAGTGCTGTTCATGCGTTAGGACGGATACGTTCTGGAGATTATCGTCACTACCTGCAATACGGAATGTCAATGGACAATGTTAATCTGTTCCAAGTGCCGCTCTGTCTGCATGTGTTAGGAGACAGGGATCACCTTCAAATGGAATTAGGGTACAGAGGATATCGCATTCAACAAATGGAGGCGGGGATGCTCGTGCAACGACTGCTCTTGGTGGCGTCTGCCATGGGGATGGGTGGGCACCCGCTTCTCGGATTTGATGTGAACTTATGCGATAAACTTTACAAGATCGATTCGCGATGGAAAACAAGCTTAATCCAAATCCCGATCGGACCCTATCGTCCTCGTGCCTGGTTAAAAGGGAGTTTGCGCAGTTAGGAGAGACATGAGTAAAGCTCGGTACCGTCAAGAATTTTGTGTAATGTAAGATAGATAGGGTATCTCTGAAATAGATTTAGAATAGAGGGGAAGACTGGTTTCCTCCACACAGGAGACTGAATATTCAGTCTCCTGTGTGGAAAGAGAGAATCCCCCTTATCTCATTGATTTACATTATTTGGTTAATTATAATGTTCTTCAAACATTCGTTGAAGGGCTTCATGTGCTTCGGCAAATCCTCGCAACTTTCGCCCTGCCCATTTCTCATTAAAATCTTGGATGGTCAAATACACGACTTTTTCCGCGGCTTCTAAACTACTCAAACTGTTCATCGGCTTTAGACGTTTCCGAATCTCTTTGATCGTTCGTTCAATGGCATTGGTCGTGTAAATCACACTTCGAATACTGCTTGGATAATCCATAAATGTAAGGAGGACATCCAACTCATTGGCCCAAGATTGGACTTCTCTCGGATACTTGCTGGACCATTTCGGCTCAAACTGTTGAAACATCTGTAACGCAATCTCCTTATTCGGTGCGCGATAAATCAGTTTGAGATCCTCTGCCACTTCAAATTGATCTTTTTTCCGAACACGATTTAAGGTATTACGTACTTTGTGAACGACACAGCGCTGCACATCGGCTTTCGGATAAACGGCTTTAAAGGCTTCCTCCAGTCCCGGAAGGCCATCGAATACACCAAGAAGTACTTCCTGTAATCCTCTCTTGTAGAGATTGTGGAGGATCTCTTGCCACCCATAGGCACTTTCTTGTCCTCCTACGAAGAAGTCGAGAATTTCACGATCCCCTTCTTCGTTTACACCTAACACGACATAAATGGCCTCTTTTTCTACCGTATCTCGACGAAGTTTCACGTACAACCCATCCAAATATAAGACCGAATATCGCTTTTGTAGAGGACGTGTGTGCCATTTCGCCATGCCTTCCTTTACCACATCCGTGATATGACTAATCGTTGTTGGTGAGTAGGCATTTCCTAAAATTCGTTCGATAAACTTGCCAATTTCACGCGTACTCATCCCACTTTGATACATCTCTTGATGACGGCTTCCTCGAGCCAGCCGGTATGGCGTTGGCAAGGGGTGAACAACTGCGTTTGAAATTCCCCGTTTCGGTCTCTTGGGACAGAAAGGCCTTCAATACGACCATACTGCGTATCTAGGTTTCGATGGTAATAGCCGTTTCTTCTATTCGACGTTCCCTTCTGTTCAATTTCGAGGAAACTCTGAATTTCTTCCTTCATGATCAACTCTAATTTTTCCTTTACAAACTGACGAATGGCGTTTTCCAGTTGATTGAGCCAGTCTAAATTCGGTATACTTTTAGACATAGGTAGGGGTCTCCTTTCTCTAAGATTTTTGGCCAAATCAGAGAATACCCTACCTTTTTCTTTTGGTCTAGCCAAATGCTTGACACAAAATTTTATACATCATCTTGTTAAAGGTGGTTTGAAAATAAATATCAGAAAAATTGCAGTTATGCTATAATTCAATTAAATTTGTTTTTTATGGAAGGATTTTGAATGAATGTTCTGGAAGTCTGTCAATAGTGAAGGGGTAGATAATTGTGGGAACAACTCCAACTTTATTATTCAAAGAGCTTCGAACTAAAGAAGAAATTTTAGCTGGATTTTCAGTGATGAAGCATTTACGGACTCATCTTGATGAAAATTCGTATCTTGAATTGGTGCTTGAAGCGCAACAAAAAGAAGGATATCGATTAGTTGCCCTTTATGATCATGGCAAGATGGTGGCCATTACCGGATTTATGCCGATGATTACTTTATACAACGGCCGTTTCGTATGGGTTTGCGATTTAGTTACGGCACCAAGTGAACGGTCAAAAGGATACGGTAAGAAACTTTTGTCGTATGTACATCAGTGGGCTAAAGAGAACGGCTATAGTATCATCTCTCTGTCTTCTGGTTTACAGCGTGTTGACGCACATCGTTTTTATGAAGAAAAAATGCAATACGATAAAGTAAGCTATGTATTCTTGAAAAGATTATCAAAGTAACAACCAGCGATATTAATGGCCCGTTTTGTCAATTAGTTTGGATTATTGCCCATTTCATAAATTCTCTAGGAGATGTATTTTTGTATTAAAAGCGATTTCGTTTTGAACTTATCTATCCGTGGGCGTCATTTGGAATTTCCATTCTTTTTGGCAAGTCGGGGATATTATGGGAAATGTGCATGGTTGGCCTGTTATGTGGCATTCCAAACTTTCAAAATGAATAATATAAATAAAAGCAAAAGAAGGAGGGGAAAAATGGGTTGGATTATATTAATCGTTGGACTGCTTCTCTTGGGAGGCGTTATGGATTTTATCGCCAAAAAAAGAAATATAAATATAGATCCTGAAGAAGGAGCAAAAAATGTTTCAGATTCTGAAAGAATTTACGTTGAAACATATATGCATAGTGCTAAACAAAATCATGACAATATTCCTTTTTTATAAACTTTCTTGAGGAAAAACGAATTTTCTTCCATCATTTGCGGCAGTGAAGGAGTGTAGAATGGGTCTGATGGAAGCGTCACTTCCTAATGTTTTTGTTGCAGCAAAGGGGATGTGCAGCGAATGGATGAACTTGGAACACATCTTCATTGTTGTGTAACCCGCTCCGTTCCGCAAACTCCGATACTAGAAAGCTGAAGCGGTTTTTGCTGTCGGGCGAAATTCGCTCGCATTCTTACCATCGCATAAAATAAGAGTTCATACTTGAATGTGTTCAATAATGAAAGGGGTATCCTTGCGAAGGTTACCCCGCTTTTTTATTTTTGGGTTTGCAATTGATATTGTGGTTCTATCATTGTTCCGTATTTTTCATAATTGACATGCCAAGCGAACGCTTTTTCAAGAATGTGCGGTGTATGGCCGCCACGCTTAAGCGCTTCTTTGAAATATTTGCGCAAATGTGGACGGTAATCCGGATGCGTGCAATTTTCAATGATAAGAGGAGCGCGTTCGATTGGCGCCAGCCCGCGAAGGTCGGCATAGCCATACTCCGTGATGATCACATCAACGTCATGTTCGGTATGGTCCACGTGTGATACGAATGGAACGATGCTGGAAATCGCCCCGTTTTTTGCAACCGATTTTGTCACGAAAATGGTGAGGCGCGCATTGCGGGCAAAGTCGCCCGAACCACCGATGCCGTTCATCATGTTTGTGCCGCGAACGTGCGTAGAATTAACATTTCCGTATATATCCGCCTCTAAGGCGGTGTTAATGGAAATGAGCCCGAGACGGCGAATAATTTCCGGATGATTCGAAATTTCCTGAGGGCGAAGGATAAGTTTGCCCCGGTAAGCATCCAGATTGGAATACACTTGTTTCATTTTGTTCTGCGACAAAGTAATGGAACAGCCGGAAGCGAACCGGACTTTTCCCGCATCAATGAGGTCAAACATGGCGTCTTGAAGAACTTCTGAATAAACTTCCAAATTGGAAAATTCTGAATCTAACAAGCCGTAAAGGACAGCGTTTGCAACGGAACCAATGCCTGCCTGAATCGGCGCTAAATGCTCGGAAAGTCGTCCTGCTGCCACCTCTTTTCGGAGAAAATGGATTAAATGATTCGCTATTGCAGCCGTTTCCGCATCTGGAGGCACAATCGTCGATGGCGAATCAGGCTGGTTTGTCAAAACAATTCCAATAATTTTATCCTCATCTACTGGAATGCCAATCGTTCCGATTCGATCATCTACTTTTGTCAAAGGTATCGGGTTTCGTTCTCCTTGTTTGCCGGCTTCATAAATGTCATGAAGTCCTTTGAGTTCTTTTGGTTGAGCCATGTTCAATTCGACAATAACGTGTCGGGCTTTGTTTACAAAGGTTGATGAATTTCCTACGGAAGTAGAAGGAATGATCATTCCGTCTTCAGTTATTGAAATCGCTTCCACAATCGCGAAATCGATGGGATCTAATACGTCTGAACGCACTAATTCCGCCGTATGTGATAAATGTTGATCAATAAACAAAATTTCCCCTTCGTTAATTTTTTTGCGCATGACAGAGTCGGCTTGGAACGGAAGACGTTTGTTGACGATTCCTGCTTCTGCCATCATTTTGTCCACGTCCGAGCCTAGCGAAGCGCCTGTATATACGTTTACTTTTAAATGTTGTTGTTTCGCTTTCTCGATCAATGCATATGGGACTGCCTTGGCATCGCCAGCGCGGGTAAATCCGCTCAAGCCGAGCGTCATACCGTCTTTTATCCATGAAGCAGCCGTTTCCGCCGTTACAATTCTGTTTCTTAAACGAGGATTGGCGATGAATTTGGAAATGTATTGATCCAATGCCTATCTCACCTCTTTGTTTTTTAAAAATATTCTAGCAATTAGCATGTAAAAAATCATTCAAAATGGAATAAAAGGGCTTTCTTTGCAACTAAAAAAGAATTTTTAATACATAAACAAGAAAATTAATTCGGGGTGAAAATGAATAGGAGACAGATCAACAGTGCGTAGGTTGCTAAACATTGATGAAATAAATAAAGAGCCCACTTGCGTGAGCTCTTTATAAAGATGAAGATGTCGGAGAAAAGAAAGCGGGAGAAGCTGTTTTGATGAGCATGGGCATTAAAAGCAGAGCAGTTTCCGGAAATAGCTTGCATATGTTTGGCTGACAGGCACTCTTGAGCCGTCTTTCATCATCAGCAGAAAAGTAGAGTGCGAATCGGGATGAATCTCTGCAATGTGATGAATATTAATGATATATGACCGGTGGCACCGAATAAATATATCGTCAGGAAGGGAAAATTCCAGTTCTGTTAAGTTATATTTATGGTATCCTTCTGCATAACTTGATTTTACGAATGTTTTCCGGTTTTGCGCTTCTAAATAGATAACGCTTTCAAAAGGGACAGGAAGCCAGCGATCTGTTGTGCGGATCGTTAAATACGGCATTGTAAGCACCGGCTTTCTCGGCAATATTGCGGTAACACAGCCTTTCGGGGCGCCATCATCCAAAATTGGGACGGATATCCCAAAGTAAGGCACGCCAAAAACGCGGCTGTCTTTTTGCTCTGCAATTTTCTGTTGAATGGCCAAAGCTTTATAAGTAACGGATTCCGGTTTGATTTTGTCTCCGGGGCGAATTTTTAGATCGATCTGCTTGCTCGGCTGGTAATAAATGTAGCGCTTGTCGTCAGAAATGACGAAAGACGCTTCTATCGGAAATAGTTCGTTCATCACTTTTGCGATAGAGGAAACAGTGAATGAATCCATGTGATCACCCCTAGTGTACAGTCTGCCACTTTACTTCGTTGGAAGCGGGGTTTTGGCGACTTGTACGCGCGGCATATCTTGCCTTTCATATCCGAATGGGTTCGTTTGTGCATCATTATAGCATATATATTGCGCGCACATAAAGCATAGCTAAGGAAATAATGATTGAAATAATAAAAAAGTTGCCGAATAATTTTAGAAAATTTTAATTATTATGTTTATAATTTTATTTTAGACATACTATTTTTATGTGAGGGGAGAGGGAAATGAACACACAATTTATCGCTGGGCACGCGCGGCTTCCGGCAGGAATGGCGGCAAAAAGCATGTATGATACGCTGACGATCACGGCGGAGATTGATAAAAAGTACGGGGTGATCGTCGATGCTTCTTGTACGCTGGCGACAGAGCACGGGCGCGATTATGTCGCCCGCTTGCTTAAAGGCCATTCGCTAAGGGACGGGATTGATTCCATTTTGGAGCAGTTGAATGAAGGGTATTTAGGAAAGGCGAATTCAGCGCTATGCGCGGCTCTAAAAGATTTGCACAAGCAATATTGCAAAATGTGCGCGGAAAATGTGCAATAAAAAGCCCTCGTAGATGAACGAGGGCTTACAATGTGATGGACTCTGGGTTCCAAGCTGGAAGCGTTTTGCGAAGCGGTTTGTCGACACGGTACCCGAGCGCGTATTCCGCTTGCATAATTGTATGAATTTCTCTCGTCCCTTCGTAGATGACCGGCGCTTTTGAGTTGCGCAAGTAGCGTTCGACAGGGTATTCGTTCGAGTATCCGTACGCGCCGTGAATTTGGACGGCGTCGTCAGCTGCTTGATTAGCGAAGTCGCACGCGATCCACTTCGCGAGCGACGCTTCTCTCGTTGTGCGCCGGCCTTGATTTTTCAAAAAGCCAACTTTATAGACGAGCAAGCGGCTGATTTGCAATCCTGCTTCCATTTTCGCGATCATTTGCTGCACAAGCTGATGTCTCCCGATTTCTTTTCCAAACGTTTTGCGCTCGTGGCAATATTTTATGCTTGCTTCGAGACAAGCCGTAATAAGGCCGACAGCTCCGGCGGCGACGGTAAATCTTCCATTGTCTAACGCGGACATCGCGATTTTAAATCCTTCGCCTTCTTCGCCAAGCAGGTTTTCTTTCGGAACGCGGACGTTGTCGAAGAATAGCTCTCCCGTGTTGCCGGCGCGAATGCCCAGCTTTCCTTTAATCGCTTTCGATGAAAAGCCCGGCATTGTCCGTTCGACGATGAAGGCGGAGATGCCGCGGTGTTTTTTCGATTTATCGGTGTAGGCGAACACGATAAAGTGATCGGCGATGTCGCAAAGGGAAATCCACGTTTTTTGCCCATTTAAGATGTAGTCGTCGCCATCGCGGACGGCAGTGGTGGAAATGCTGGCGACATCCGATCCGGCGTTTGGCTCTGTTAGCGCGAATGCGCCAATTTTTTCGCCTTTTGCCTGCGGAACGAGATATTTTTGTTTTTGTTCTTCCGTGCCCCATTGCAATAACGTTAAGCTATTTAGTCCTGTGTGCACGGAAACGGCGGTGCGGAATGCGGTATCACCGCGCTCTAGCTCCTCGCAGACGATGGCGAGCGAGTTGTAGTCCATGCCCATTCCGCCGTATTTTTCCGGGATGCAGACGCCCATTAAATTCAATTCGGCAAGCCGTTTCAAAATATTTGGCTCAAAATATCCGCGCTCATCCCATTCTTTGATATATGGCATAATTTCTTTGTCGACAAATTTGCGAACAGTGCTGCGAAGCATCTCTTGTTCCGGGGTAAAATCAAAATTCATCATCATCCATCCTCTCCCATCTCATTCATGATTTCTTTTATAATTTCATCGTTGTGCTCTCCGGCAAGCGGAGGCGGCAGGCGGTACGATACTTTTGTTTCCGAGAGCTTGAGCGGGCTGCCGACAAGCTGCAGCGGCCCTATTTTGTCATGATGCATCGTAATGACCATGTCGCGCGCTAGCGTTTGCGGGTGCTGGAACAATTGTTCAAGATTTTGCACTGGTCCGCACGGTATTCCTTTTTTGTTGAGTAAGCGCTTCCATTCAGCACGCGTTCGCTTTTTCATTTCTTCGTTGATTCGCTTGTTTAGCTCCTCGCGGTGGGCGACGCGGTCAGGATTTGTTTGAAAGCGCGGATCTGTTCCGATCGTCGGGTCGGAAAGGAGTTCGCAAAACGCTTGAAATTGCCTGTCATTCCCTACGGCGATGACGATAGGACCATCGCTTGCTTCATACGTTGAATATGGAACGATGTTCGGATGTTCGTTTCCTAACGGCGTCGGCACATTGCCGGACATTAAATAGTTGGCGGCAACGTTGACGAGCGCGCTAATCGCTGAGTCGAATAAAGAAAGATCAATTTTTTGCCCGCGTCCCGTTTTCGTGCGGGCGAGAAGAGCCGCTTCGATAGCGATTGCCGCGTACAAACCGGTAAAGACGTCGGCAATGGCCACACCGACTTTCAGCGGCCCGGATGAGGGAGTGCCGTTAATGCTCATCCATCCGCTCATCGCTTGGATAATATAGTCATATCCCGGTAAATGGCGGTACGGGCCTGTCTCGCCAAACCCGGTAATCGAGCAGTAAATAAGACGTGGATTTAATGAGGATAGATCGTCATAGCCAAGACCGAAATTTTCCATCGTTCCCGTTTTAAAGTTGTGAATGATGACGTCCGCTGTTTTCGCAAGGCGGCGGATGATCGTTTTTCCTTTTTCTTCTTTCAAATTGACGGCAATGCTGCGCTTGTTGCGATTCACTGCGGTGTAATACGCGCTCATTCCATTTTGAAAGGGAGGCCCCCAAAATCTTGTATCATCGGACCCGCCTGGCGCTTCGACTTTAATCACGTCGGCGCCGAGGTCGCCTAAAATCATCGTGGCGTAGGGCCCAGCGAGGACGCGCGTCATATCTAAAATGCGCACTCCGTCTAACGCTCCTGGCATTCGTTCACCTCCTATACGAGCGAATGAAAAAAGCCGGCTCCTTTTCTTAACGAAGAAAGGAACCGGCTTTTACGACCTGAGGGAGCATTTCGGCAAAGAAATGCTGATCAGATCGATACAGTTCTTTATCCGTATAAAATTGTCACTTCATATCATCACGTAATACCGTCCGCTGGCGTCAGCCGCGAAGCCGACGGGAGACGGCTGTTACATTTATTATAAAAAAATCGATTAATAATTGTAAATAGTTTTATAATTTAAAATTACAAAAATTATTTTTGTTATTTTACTGTTTGGAAAATATTTTTAACGATGTTGACGACATATTTGCTCCCATGGTCGTGTTGTACATCTTCGATTAACATGGCGATGAGCAGATCGGGATTGTTTGTATTATAGGCGACAAACAAGCCGTTTTCTTTTCCTTTTTCTCCTTGGTTTTCTTTTAATTCGGCAGTCCCTGTTTTTCCTGCCAACGGGACGTCTTTCATGTAGGCGCTATGCGCTGTGCCGTTTGGATTGGCGACTACTTGCTTGAGCCCTTCTGCGATGATGTTCGCCGTTTTTGCTGAAATGATTTGTTGTTTCCAAACCGTTTTTTGTTGGCTTTTTTCTAAAATTGGCTGCAGTAAATCACCATTGTTGAGAAACGGCGTGTATGCAGTGGCGAGATGTAAAATGCTCATCTGCATTTGCCCTTGCCCGTAAGATGTATCGGCAAGCTGCGGTCCTGTTTTTAAGTTTCCGTTATTCGATATTTGCGATTTTTGGATCGGATATGGAAATGGCAAATTTTCTGCAAATCCAAACGAACGAAGCCCTTCTTTCAGTTTATCTGGACCGAGGTCAGTGCCGACCATCGCAAAATAAATATTATCGGAATAAATGAGCGCGTTTTGTAGGTTGACGTTTTGCAAGCGGTCGCTTACCCTCGTTACAAAGTAATTTCCCCATGATCCGTCTTTCGGCTGCCATTTTTTCCCGATAATTGTTTTCGTTTGTTCAGGAGTAATGGCGCCTTTTTCAAGGCCGATTGCGCCGATCACCGGTTTAATGGCCGAGCCAGGCGCGTATGTGGCGGCAAAGCGGTTAATTAATGGTTTTGCCGGATCGTTTTCTAGTTTCTTATATTGCTCTGAAGAAATTCCCAGCACAAATTGATTCGGGTTAAACGAAGGGGAGCTGACTAATGCGAGAATTTCGCCTGTTAGCGGGTGAATGGCGACGGCGGTTCCCGCTCTTCCTTTCATTTGTTCATAAATGTTTTTTTGCAGTTTCGCGTCAAGGGTCAATGTAATCGTTTCTCCGTCTTGTGCTTTCGCTTCTGCGATCGTAAAGGTGGAACCGTTGCTTTTTTCAATATAAATTTTTGCTCCGTCTTTTCCTCTTAGACGCTCTTCCCACCATTCCTCCAGTCCGCGTTTTCCGATTCGATCAGATGAGGAATATCCTTTGTTTTTCAACGTTTTTAATTCTTCTGCAGTGATGGTTCCAATATACCCGATAAGGTGGGCGGATGCTTCGGCGAATGGATATTCTCTTTCCAGCACTTCTTTCACCGCGACAGCTTGAATTTTCCGCGCTTTTTCTAAGAGAGTTGTTTCTGATTTCGCCACCTTTTTAATTGGAACAAAGTAGTCTGGCTGAACCCAGTTTGCTTTTAGCTTTTCGTCAATGGATTCAACAGGTATATGAAGCAATTCGGAAAGTTCTTTTTTGATCGTTTCTTCGTTTTCTTTCATTTGTCCAGGAATGATGCCGATTTCGTAGGCGGTTCCGTTCATCGCGAGCGGCAGCCCGTTGCGGTCGTATATTTCGCCGCGTTTTCCAGAGATAAGGGAAATGCGGACTTTATCGTTTTTTTGCAATTGCGGGAAAATGTAGGTCGTATCCCATTGCACATGCCATTGTTCCCCGCCCTGTACCTTTTCTTTCACAAGCAATGCTTCATGTTTAAACTGGATCGGGCCGGCGATCGTATCCATTTTTACGGAAAAAGGAAGCTTTATTTCGTCTTTGCCGCTATCTTTTTCTTCTGCTGGCAATGGTTTTACTGATAAATTCGTTACTTCGATATCTTGATAAATTTTTTTGTAGCGGTTGACGAAATCTTCTTTTGAGATGTTTTGTTTCGCTTGTTTAGATAGCATTGCATACATGTCGGCAAATTGTTGGTTTGTCCATAATTTTGTATATTTGCGCAATGCATCGTACGGGGAAGGATTTTCCCTGCAGGCAGATAACAAAATGGAACTGAACATTATGATGCAAAATAGCATCATTCCTTTTTTGATCATTGTTTTTCCCCCAATCGTGTTTAGGTAATGTACGCTTGCTGCGGAAGCAGTGCGTGTGCCCTTCTTTTTTTCATAAATTATAGCATAGAAAGCATGAGTAACAGCGAATAGAAATAAATGGTTGTAGGAGAAATACGGAAAGTATATCTGTGCGGATTGCAGGAAGCGTGCGTGCGGACTATGGAGCTGCCGTTTCCGCGCTGAGGGGGACGAAACGATCGATGGAGCAAAGCGATTCCATCTAATGTTATAGAAAAAGTCGCTTTCCTATTTTATTATTAATTATATGTTGGAAACACGATGATTTATATAATGTAAGGGGAATGAGATGTTTTTACAATAACGATAAGGCAAGGAAGTGATTGTTTATGTTTCATATTCTTGTGACATTAGATTCGAATTACATTCCACCGTTAAAGGTATTAATGAATTCGCTATTTCGCAATAATACAAAATCCTTTTCTTTTTATCTGTTATATTCGCGTATTCCGGAAATGGAAATAGAGTCTTTGCAGTATTTTGTAGAGCAACAAGGGCATCAGCTTGTTCCGATTTATGTCGATCCGCAATTGTTTGCCGATGCTCCTGTATTTCGTCATTATACTTCGGAAATGTATTATCGTCTTGCCGCACATCAGTTTTTGCCGCAGGAGCTGGACCGCGTTTTATATCTTGATCCAGACATTGTCGCGATTAATCCGATCGACGATTTATATGATATGGATTTTGAAGGGAATATGTTTATCGCCGCCGAGCATACCCATTCTACGAAAGTAGCGAATTTATTTAACAAACTGAGGCTGAAGACCCCAAATGCGAAGGGATATTTTAATACTGGCGTCATGTTGATGAACTTGCCGTTAATGAGAAAAGAAGTCCGCTTGGAAGATATTTATCAGTTTATTCGTGAGAATCGGTTTAAGCTGGTGCTTCCGGACCAAGATGTGTTAAATGGTTTATATTGGGACAAAATTAAGCCGGTTGACTGTTATCGTTATAATTACGATGCGCGTTATTACGACATGATTCAGTTGTTCCCGAATCCAAAGCACGATTTACGATGGATTCGGGAAAATACGGTGTTTATTCATTACTGCGGGAAAGATAAACCGTGGAAAGAAAATTATAAAGGGGAGCTCGGATTGTTTTATAAGCAGTATAGCGACATTCTAGAATTGGAAGAAGAAAAAGCCTAAAAGCAGCGTAAAAAACTGCCTTTAGGCGTTATTTTTTGCGCGCCTTGCTTTGATGAATGCCGGCTGCCTGCGCGCGTGCCATTTCTTCTAATTGTGCGCGATCTGCAAATTCGCTGGAATATTCGGCATCTAATCTGTCGGATTTCAGCTGTTTCGGAACTTGCGGTAAAGTAGCTTTGTTTTTATCGCGCGTTTTTTGTCCGCGAGATCGCCCCATCCATCCATTCCTCCTAAGCGATAATATTTTCATTATGTAGGATGGCTTTTGCGCGAAAAAGTATAAATAACAATGTTTTCTAATGCTTTGCTTTTTTCGCTGTGTAGCCGCCTGCTTGGTCGGCCAATTTAAAGTCGCGGGAATACGTAACTTCCTGCGCGCTCGTTAACGTGCTTTTCGTTTTTTCGCGTTTTCGTTTTTCCGACATTAAGCTACCCCTCACTTAAATTTTATTTATTTTTAGTTTTTCCGCCGTTTGTTTATTTTATGCATGCAAAATATAAAAACGGGCTGTTCAAAAAACAGCCCGTTTACGCTTCTTTGCGCTGTTCTTCATCGATGGAAGAAGGATGGCGAAGCGTATATAGCGTATAATTATCTTTTGTAATTTCGTATAAATTGTATACGTCCGCTCCAATTTGTTCGAGCAAGCCTTTTCTTGTCTCGTTTGCTGGCGTGACATACGGCAATTTTTCTGCCGCTTTAATGGAGCGGGTGTTTATTTTGCGAATGCGCATAAATACCGTTTCAATGGAAAGCTCGTAAAATAATTCATGAAAAAATGCTTCTTTCGCACGGCGGTTGTACCCTTGCCCGTGATACGGCTTTCCTAGCCATGTGCCTAAAAATCCGGCGTTATCTTGTATATCAAATAGGCTAATCGTGCCAATTGGATTGCCCCATTCGTCTAGAATGGTGCGGGAAATAAGTTCACCGCGTTCTTCCGCTTCGATGACTTGTTTTGTCATAAATAAAAATTCTTCATACGAGCTCGCTTTTTGGCGCACGAAAGGGAAGACGTCCGGGTGCACCATCAGCTCGTAAAGCGCATGACAATCTTGCAGCTCCCGTTTTTTTAGCATACTTTTCCCTCCTTATTCGAGGGCAGTTTACTTGTGGGCGAAACCACCCTCGAAATTTTTTAATATATATTCATCAAAAAATTTCGGGGTGGGAATCGAACCCACTAGAACCAGCGGGATCCGCTGGTGGCGCACCATTTGCCTTCCCTTTATTTCGTCCGGTATCTGATTGTGGGCAATGCGTCGATTTAAGTCTTTACCATCATACACGATGATCAAGAAAAAAGAAATAGGTTTTTTGTTAAATTTTTTTATCGATTTTTTAACAACGAAATGGTTACGTCGCTAATAAATCGGCTAAACTTTTTTCCAACGTGGGGAAGGAAAAGATAAACCCAGCTTCCATCAGCTTTTTCGGAATGACTTGCTGTCCTTCGGTTATAAGAATGCTCATTTCACCAAGGAGGGCACGCAACATCATGTTCGGCACACGAAGCCAATGAGGGCGGCGAAGCATGCGTGCTACCGTTTCCCCAAACTGTTCCATACGGACTGGAGATGGAGCGGTAATATTGATCGGTCCAGCGAGTTGCTCATGATCGATCGTATAGGCGATGGCGCGAACAACATCGTCAATGTGGATCCAAGAAAGCCATTGCTGTCCTGTGCCGATGGGGCCACCGATGTAAAAGCGATAAGGAAGAACCATTTTTGGAAGTGCGCCGCCGTTTTTGCCAAGAACGACGCCAAATCGCGCCATTATGGTGCGAACGCCGAGCGTTTCAGCCTGCTTTGCTGCTTGTTCCCACTTTATTGCTGTTTGAGCGAGAAAATCGCTGCCGGCAGCAGGGCTTTCTTCGGTAAAAGAAGCGGTAAGAGAAGTTCCATAAATCCCGATTGCACTAGCGTTAATAAATACTTTTGGAGGGATTGGCAGCGCCTTTATTAGTTCGAGGGTGGATGCTGTGGTTGATATACGGCTATTGACAATACGCTCTTTCTGTGCTTTTGTCCATCTTTTGCGGTTAATTGGCTCGCCGGCTAAATTAATGACAACATCAAAGGCAGGAACATCCATATTGGGGTGAGTGCCAGACGACCATGCAAGATAGCGGATAGTTGCAGAGGAAGACGGTCTAGGGTGGCGGGTTAAGATATAAATCCGGTGTCCTTGCGCCGCAAAGTAATTGGTGAGCGCTTGCCCAATGAAACCTGTGCCGCCAGCAATAGCGATATGCATCTGCTTCCCTCCCTATTTTTGACGTCATATTATTTATTTCTCTTTTTATGTGCAACATTCCTTCTTATGATACGATAAAAGCGGAGGGAAAATCGATGGGGATCGTTACGAATATAGCCGTTCAGCCAAACAGCCACGAACGTTTTCGTGTCACGATGCAAAAAGAAAATGGAGAAATAGATGTAATCACCGTTGATCAAGACGTGTTGCTTCAATTCCGCCTGAAAAAAGGAATGAAGATCGATGAGGATTTCTTACAAGAAATAGTATATGCGGATCAAGTCAAAAAGACGTATAATCAGGCTTTACATTTTTTATCGCACCGCATGCGGTCTGAACACGAGGTCATCCATCACCTGAAAAAAAAAGGTGCGCCCGAAGATGTAATTGCAGAAGTGCTACATAAGCTGCGAGAGAATAAATATGTCGATGACCGCGAATTTGCGTTTGCTTATGTTCGTACGCAAAAACAAACGACTGTAAAAGGTCCGTACGTTATTCGAAAAGAACTTGAAAAGTTAGGAGTTGCGACGGAATGGATTGAGCAAAGCCTTGCGATGTATTCATTTGACGAGCAAGTGAAAACGGCGCGCTCGCTTTGCGAAAAAGCAAAAAAACAACGGGCAAAGCAGTCTTTGCGACAATGGAAGTATCAGATCGAACAGCTTTTATATCGAAAAGGGTTTCCACAGGAAGTTATCGATCAGGTGCTGGCATCAGAATGTGATGAAAAGGAGGAACAGGAGTGGGAAGCTTTGGAATATCAAGGGAGAAAAGCGCATCGCCGCTATGAAAAATACGATGGCCCGATGTATGAACAAAAAATGAAACAAGCATTATACCGGAAAGGCTTCCCGCTGGAGATGATCGAGCAATTTTTAGCAAAATTAAGGGAGGATCAACGATGAAAGCACAAGGAGAACAAAAGCGCTATAGTGAAATGACAGAGCAAGAATTGCATCAAGAAATCGCGGCATTAACGGAAAAAGCGCGCAAAGCGGAACGGATGGGAATGGTTAATGAATACGCCGTGTATGAAAGAAAAATCGCGATGGCAAAAGCGTATTTGCTTGATCCAAATGATTTCCCACCGGGAGAAATATATGAGATCGACGGAGATCCGGGGGAATATTTTAAAGTGCGCTATTTGAAAGGGGTATTTGCATGGGGATACCGGCTAAAAGGGAACGGGGAAGAAGAAGCGCTGCCGATTTCATTATTGCGGAAGCCGAAATTGTAGCAAAGAGAACCTAGAGAAGAAAAAGAATTCTCTAGGTTCGATACGCTATGATTGTTTCCGAGTTTGGCGCTCAAGGATAATTAAGTCAAGTGTTTGTTGGGTTTCACCGTTCACTTGTGAGTGGGCATGTTTGGGATTTGCCCATGGCTGCTGGAAAGGGTTGGAGTATAAGTTATCATAAAACTTTTTGTGCGAATGGCGACCCATGGCAGAACACCTCTCTATTTTTAAAAGTTGTCATCGCGTTTGCCGGAAGCGTGCATGCGTTCTTGTGGATGGGTGTTAATCGTGCCGTTTGCCCGTTTCGAAGCGTATTCCGCTTTCGCGCGGGGTTCGCCTTCGAATTTGTTATTGTTCTGGTTTGGGAAGTTGCTTTCTTTATTCCGCATCGCGCATTTCCTCCCCTTTGCAGTTACTCGTGTTGGCGGCCAACACGTATTTTTATTATGAGGATATTTTGCCATCTTATGATTTCAAATTGTTGGCATAAGAGGTGAAAAAAATGACGATGAACGAATATTTTGAACGGCTGACGAACTATTTGCTCGAGAAAAATCCGTCACTTGCATACGCTCAAGCGAGAACGTGGGTCGAATTATTATGGGAAGATTTCGAAACGACATACGCCCGTGCCGGACATGAGTATAGGGGAAAAGAGCTGACGGAAAGGGTGGTGCGTCAATGGATAGACCGATATGGAGCGACGTTGCATGAATTTCAAGCGACAAATCCGAAATACAAACATTTGTTAAACCGAGACGATTATTTAAAACATTAAAAAAATAGGCGGGCGTTTCCAAACACCGCCTATTATTTTTATCCATTTGCAATGAAGTTTAATTTTTTTCGCAGCTTTCCTTCGCTAAAAATCCAGCCAGTATATGAACTGACGATATTTAAATCGCGATCCAATTGTACTGCGGCGACGAATGGATAATAGTCTTTGCTGCGATAGCGCAAGTCCGTAAATCGCACCTCATAATGGTCGTTATATTCATGGAGTTCCCATCGGTAGACGGGGGAAAAGGACAAAAAAGCAGCAACGTTTTCATCCTTTTTCGCTGCCTCGATGATGGGATCATCAGGAAGCGGGCATTTTTTAAATTGATCCAGTATATGGACGCGCCCGTTTTTGACCCGCCCTACATAAAAGTAGTCTTTCGCGGTAATCGCTAAATGCCATTCGCGGAATCGAAACGTCGGGACGGTAATAATGCGTTCGACGTTGGGGATTTTCTCGTGAACGGCTTGTTTAATCTGCGCCTTTTGGAGGAATCGGATAATGTAATAAACGGCGATGATCGCATAAATTGCTAAAAACGCGTAGCCAGGATGGACTCCGAAAAACAACAAACCAATGCCAATTAAGTGTAAAGCAAAAATGATCGGGTCGAATGTATTAATGACGCCAAGCGCGATCCATTTTTTTGTAAATGGCCGCAGCGCTTGCGTGCCGTAGGCGTTAAAAATATCGACAAACACGTGAACAGCAACGGCGATGAATGTCCATAACCATAAGTGAAATACGTTGACGTATGGATAAAAGAAAACGATGATGCCTGTAATGAGTAACGGCCATAGCCATACGGCGGGAAGCGAATGGGTAATTCCGCGATGATTGCGGATATATTTTGCATTGTTTCGCAATTTTAAAACCGTATCGATATCCGGCGCTTGCGAGCCGGCTAATGTGCCGATCAGCACGGCATGAGACAAATAGGGGTCATAAGCGACAGAGGGATCCAACGTGGCAATGCTGCCGAGCGCCACTCCCATAAGAATATGCGTACCTGTATCCAATTGAAGCAAGCCTCCTTTGTTCGCCTCATCCATTTAGTATACCCCGTTTAAGCGATCAAGGACGAAAGAAAAACGAGAAACTTTTTTGTATTGTCAGTGTAACATATTCCGCATCTGTTTACGATATAAGAAAAACCATCTTTCCGAAACGGAAAGATGGCTGTGAAAACTCAACGTTTATTCGTCGTTTAGCCTTTTTCCAATTTCCTTTAAAGCGGAAAGGAAGAAGCGGATCGCTCGGTTAATATCAGGGTCATTCAACGCTTTTAAAAGATCGAAAATGCCAACTTTTTTCTCTGTTTCTTTCGCGTGTTTATACGCTTCAGCAACACCAGAAGCTGTGCTTTCCAATAATTTAGAAGTTAATTGCGGATCGAGATTGGCAAGCAGCTGCGCAATCCCGATCACATGATTAATGACCGTCGTCACCGGCTTGCGGTTTGCTTGGCCGATGACGATTTTCGCGATGTCCTCTCTCGCCTTCAACATCGCATTTACCGCTTCGAGTATGCCGCTATTATGGAGCTCTTCCATAATAGCAAGCAACTCAGCGATGGCTTCTTCTTTTTCTGTTAGCGAAGTTTTTAGTTCTTCAATTGTTTTTTCACGTTTTTCTTCTTCGGTAATCGTCTGTTTTTGAATGGCGGTAATCGGTTTAGCCACGCGGCTCTGCCTCCTTCCATTCGTCCGTTAAAGGAACGTAATCCGGACGTCGCCATTTTCGTTCGACTTCGACGCCTTTACGCGGATTCCGCTTTTTAAAGCGCGGATTTGTGCGCGGAAGTGGAGGCGTTCCGTCGACTTCTAGCACTTGCATCCGTACTTTTGTTTGTTTGAATGCCGGCGTGTTGGTGCGATGGTCAGTCGCAGGGCCGGTAAGTATGTTAATGGCGCTTTCGTTCGTTGCCGAGTGCATTGGCAAGAACAATTCTTTTCCTTTGACGCGGTCTGTGACGAGCACGCGCACTTTCACGTGGCCAAACGGCGATTCTAAACGAACGAGAGAGCCGTCTTTGATGCCGCGTTCTTTCGCAAGTTCCGGCGATACTTCGACGAACACTTCCGGGAATTTTTTCTGAATGCCTTGCGACTTGTATGTTAAATTTCCTTCATGGAAATGTTCAAGCAACCGTCCGTTATTGACAAGCAAGTCGTATTCTTCCGGATATTCTGTCGGTTGTACCCAATCGGCAAGCGCAAAGCGTGCTTTTCCATCCGGGAAGTTAAAGCGTTCTTTATAAAGAATTGGCGTATGCGCACCGTCATAGCTGCCCCAACAGAGGCTGTTCCATCCTTCCAAGTTTTCGTATTGCGCCTGCGAGAATAGCGGTGCAAGACTTGCGATTTCATCCATAATTTCTTTCGGGCCAGAGTAGTTCCAATCAGCGCCCATCCGTTTCGCGATTTCTTGAATGATCCACCAGTCTGGTTTGGAGTCGCCGAGCGGCTCAAGCGCTTGGTAGAAACGTTGAATGCGACGTTCCGTATTAGTAAACGTTCCTTCTTTTTCCAAGCTTGGCGCTGCTGGCAAAACAACATCAGCGAATTGCGCTGTTTTCGACAAGAAAATGTCTTGTACTACTACGAAGTCTAGCTCTGAAAGCACTTTTTGGACATGGTTGGCGTTGCAGTCGACAAACGCCATGTCTTCGCCGACGATATACATTGCTTTTAATTTTCCTTGTTCAGCAGCTTCAATCATTTGGATGTTATCAAGCCCTGGTTTTCCATCAATGCGGACGCCGTATGCTTTTTCAAATTTTGCCCGCGCGACGTCATCTGTAATATGTTGATATCCTGGGAGCCAGCCAGGCAGCGAGCCCATATCGCAAGCGCCTTGCACGTTGTTATGACCGCGTAGCGGGAACGCTCCAGCGCCTGGGCGTCCGTAGTTGCCTGTTGCGAGCAATAAGTTTGAGATGGCCGCGGACGTATCGCTTCCTCCAGTGTTTTGCGTAACGCCCATTCCCCAAAGGACGCACGTTCCATCCGCTTCGTGGATCATTTCAGCGATGCGAATTAAGTCTTCTTTCGCAACGCCTGTTACTTCTTCCGCGTAATCGAGCGTATATTTTTCGAGCACTTCTTTGAATTCATCGAAGAAATGAACGCGTTCGCGAATGAACTTTTCGTCATGCCATCCTTGGTCGATGATATACTTCGTGACTGCCATCAACCATACTTGGTCAGTGCCTTGTTTTGGTCTGATAAATAGGTCAGCGCGTTCCGCCATTTCGTTTTTGCGCAAGTCGGCAACAATTAATTTTTGGCCGAATAGCTTGTGAGCGCGCTTGACGCGAGTCGCCAAAACAGGGTGTCCTTCCGCCGGGTTGGCGCCGATAATAATGACAAGTCCGGCTGATGCGATATCGTGAATTGTACCAGAATCGCCGCCCATTCCTACTGTGCGGAACAATCCGTCAGTTGCCGGCGATTGACAATAGCGTGAACAGTTGTCGACGTTGTTCGTTTCAAACACTTGCCGAGCCAATTTTTGCATTAAGTAGTTTTCTTCATTGGATATTTTCGACGACGAAATAAAGCCGATGGCATTGCCGCCATATTTTTGCTTAATTTCGCCAAGTTTTTCCGCAACAAGCGAAAGCGCTTCTTCCCACGTTGATTCTACAAACGTATCGCCTTTGCGGATAAGCGGTTTTGTAAGACGTTCTTCGCTGTTGACGAAATCCCAGCCAAATTTTCCTTTTACGCATGTGGAAATCGCGTTGACCGGCGCTTCAGAGACAGGCTGGATTTTTAAAATTTTCCGTCCTTTTGTCCATACTTCAAACGAGCAGCCAACACCACAGAACGTGC
This sequence comes from Parageobacillus sp. KH3-4, assembly GCF_022846435.1. NCBI lineage: Bacteria > Bacillati > Bacillota > Bacilli > Caryophanales > Anoxybacillaceae > Parageobacillus > Parageobacillus sp. KH3-4. The sequence continues at coordinate 3,284,410 of NZ_AP025627.1, read as the reverse complement.
AAACCGTTTTCGTCTTTTTGATGCGCTGTTCCCGCATCGCCGCTTCGATTTCAGAAACGGCAAAAATGCTCGTGTAGTTTGGCTCCACTTCTTTGACAAAATCGATCATCGGATTTAGAATTTCTTGATCTAAACCAGTCATAAACCCAGCTTCGCCTAACATCGATTTTTCCATTAACGCATTGCATGGACAAACGGTAACGCATTGCCCGCAGCTGACACAGGAAGATTCGTTAATTGGAACACCATTGTCCCAGATGACGCGAGGACGTTCCGCCTCCCAGTCGATCGATAACGTTTCGTTTACTTGCAAGTTTTGACATACTTCGACGCATTGCCCACAGGCGATACATTGGTTTGGATCATAGCGATAGAACGGATGGGACATGTCGACTTCCGATGGGTCCACTTTTGGGCGATATGGATACGATTGGTGCTCAATTCCCATCAATTCTGCTGTGTTGTGCAATTTGCAGTTTCCGTTATTGTTATCACAGACGGTGCAATATAATAGGTGGTTTTCTAAAATGCGGTCCATTGCTTCCTTTTGAGCTGCTTTCGCCCGTGCTGAAGAGAGTTCGACGTTCATCCCGTCTTCTACCGGAGTCGAACAGGCGCGCACTAATTTTCCGTCTACCTCGACGATGCATGTGTCACATGTTTGAATGGCTCCAAGTTCAGGAGTATAACAAACTTGCGGATGTGGAATGCCGTTTTCGTTAACGACTTCCAAAATCGTCATTCCTTGTTTCGCACTGTAATTGTTTCCGTTTATTGTAATCGTTATCAACTGTTCGTTCATGCCTAAACCTCCTTATCATTAAAATAAAAACTCCACCATGAATGCAGATTCTGCAAGTCATGGTGGAGTAGTTTTTTAGCATGCGATGCTAAAATAACCAATCCATCTCCTCAAGGTAGACTAGTAGAAAAATAACAAGGAAATTTTATTTTCCTTATTACTTTTCCACTATGATTATGTTATTTTTGATTTTTCATTATAATTATAAGTGCAATAATAATTATAGTACTGTATTGTTTATAAAACAAGAAGAGAAATTTATATTTTCCGAAAATCTGCGATTGGAGAGGAGCTTTTCCATGTCAAGAAAAGAAGCGGCGTTTAACGATTTAGTGAGAAAAGTCCGCAAACAACTGTTTGGAAAAGGACCGGAACGGATTAAAACGTATTTCATCGACAATCTCGCCGTTACCATATTGCAAGGAAATTTAACGCCGACGGAAAAATTTATTGCGAGGTCGCCAGAAGGAAAAGAGATGGTACATACGGCGCGCACCCGAATGATTCAAGAAGTGTATGCGCAAAAAGTGCCAGATGGCCTTGAAGAGCTGGCTGGATCCAAACTGCTCTATTTATTTAACGATATTAAGGTAGAAGAAGATATTGCTGTCTCCGTATTTATATTTGAGAAACCAATTAAAGAATAGAATGGTCTAAAAAATTCCGGTATTGTTTTATAATACGCTTTCATGGTATTCTAAAAGCAGGTTTTATATGTTTTATACGGTAGGAAGCTTAGCTATGCAATAGCGGATAACGCCGTTGTTAGTTAAGTTTCCTGGCCATGGGCGATTGGAGCGTTGGTTTTGTCACAGAAATTCTGTGTCGAAACTACCGCCACTTTTCTATGTGCACGAAGGAGTAGCATGCCTTCGTCATAGAAAATGTGGCGGTTTTTCTTTTTATAAGTCCGAAAAAGGGGGGTGGATTCGATGGAGCCGTCAGTGATGCGGCAGCAAAAAATCATCAAGTATCGTAACGAACAATTTGAACAGCTCGATGATGAAGTCGCTGTGGAATTTCCGCTTACTATTGTCGTTGATGGACAGGAATTCGCGACAATGGTATGCACGCCGACCCATTTAGAAGAATTGGTTGTCGGGTTTTTGGCTTCGGAAGGGCTGATTCGTTCCAGCAAAGAAATAAAGGCAATATCCGTGGATGAACAACGCGGTTTTGCCTACGTCGAGCTTGTCACGAAACAGTCCATTCAAAAAGAATTTTACGCAAAACGGTTTATCGGATCTTGCTGTGGAAAAAGCAGACAATTTTACTTTTATAACGATATGAAAACAGCAAAAACGATTGTGCACAGCACGAACGTTCGTGTGGATCAATGTTTTCGCTTAATGCGGTCGCTGCAGGAAAGATCGACTGATTTTCAAGCGACTGGCGGCATTCATAACGCAGCGCTTTGTACACCGGATGAACTTGTCATCGTCCGCTCTGACATTGGCAGACATAATACGTTAGACAAAATTTATGGATATTGCTTGCAACACGGCTTGCCGTTATCGGACAAATTGATCGCATTTAGCGGAAGAGTGTCGTCGGAAGTGTTGTTAAAAGTTTCAAAAATGGGGATAGGCATTATTTTATCGAAATCCGCGCCGACGACGCTGGCGCTTGAATTAGCGAACGATTTAGGCATTACCGTTGTTGGGTTTATTCGAGGCAATACGTTTAACGTATATACGCATCCAAATAAAATAACAGGATTACAAGAAAAAACATTGCAATCTAATAACTAATTTAGGGCAAATGGGGGATCAAAACATGGCTTATCGCAATCCGTCGCAAATCGCGCAAATCACGATTGAAACGGGAACGCGCAAAGCGAATTTGCCGGTATTATCGCAAATTATTCTTGGTTTTTTGGCAGGTGCGTTTATTGCGCTTGGCTTTTTATTGGACATTCGCGTGATTGGTAACGTTCCGAAAGAATGGGGAAGCTTTGCCAATTTTTTAGGTGCTGCGGTGTTCCCGCTAGGACTTGTGCTTGTTATCATTGCTGGCGGAGAATTGCTGACGGGGAACATGATGTCGATGACATTGGCGGCGTTGGCAAGAACTATTACGATTAGAAAGCTGGTGCAAGGCTGGTTTTGGGTAACCGTAAGCAATTTTCTTGGCGCTGTGTTTGTTGCCTATATGTTTGGGCATGTGGCCGGTTTAACGGCAGAAGGCCCGTTTTTAGCCAAAACGGTTGCCATTGCCGACGCGAAACTTCATGATACATTTATACAAGCGTTTGTTTCTGGAATTGGCTGCAACTGGCTTGTGACGTTGGCTGTTTGGTTGTCGTATGGAGCGGAGGATATTGGTGGAAAAATACTGGCGATTTGGTTTCCAGTCATGGCATTTGTAGCGATTGGTTTTCAACACGTCGTCGCAAATATGTTTGTCATTCCTGCTGCGATCTTTGCCGGCCACGCGACATGGGTGGACTGGTTTCGCAATTTCGTTCCCGTCTTTTTGGGCAACGCGGTCGGCGGAAGTGTGTTTGTCGCGTTATTGTATTGGGTTGTATATGTGAAAGATCAAGCGAAACAAAGCGTCGCCCGCGTAAAAGTAGTCCAGAAAGAGGCAAGATAATGGACGGAACGCCTGATTTTGCTCTGTCTCGGCAAAATCAGGCGTTTTTTTGCAAACAATGATATAATAAAACGTACATACTGACATCTGGAGGAAACAACGTGAAGGAAAAAATGTTTCTTGAAGGGTTTGCGGTGGAAGACTTTCAACGCGATTTAATTCGTTGGTTTGAAAAAGAACAGCGCGACCTGCCGTGGCGCAAAGATAACGACCCGTATAAAGTATGGGTGTCGGAAATTATGCTTCAGCAAACAAAAGTAGACACCGTCATTCCATATTTTAATAAGTTTATAGAGCAGTTTCCGACGCTGGAAGCACTTGCCGAAGCGGACGAAGAAGAAGTGCTGAAAGCGTGGGAGGGGCTCGGTTATTACTCGCGGATTCGCAATTTGCACGCGGCGGTAAAAGAAGTGAAAGAACAATATGGAGGGAAAATTCCCGACAATCCGGAACAGTTTTCCAAGTTAAAAGGGGTTGGCCCATATACGACAGGAGCGGTATTAAGCATCGCTTATGGCATTCCGGAACCGGCTGTGGACGGCAATGTCATGCGTGTATTGTCGCGGATTTTCCTCATCTGGGACGATATTTCCAAAACAGGAACGAGAAAATTGTTTGAAGCGATTGTCCGAAAAATTATTTCAAAAGAAAATCCATCGTATTTCAACCAAGCGTTAATGGAGCTTGGCGCGCTTATTTGCGTGCCGCGTAATCCCGCTTGCCTTCTTTGTCCCGTGCAAGCATATTGCCGGGCGTTGCAAGAAGGGGTGCAGACGGAGCTTCCGGTAAAAACGAAAAAAGCGAACGTCAAGCAAGTGGCGATTGCCGCTGCAGTGTTGAAAGATGAGCGTGGAAAAGTATTGATCCATAAGCGGGACGGTGCTGGGCTGCTGGCGAATTTATGGGAATTTCCGAACTGCGAAGCGGTTCATTCGCGGGAAAATCCGGAAAGACAATTGGAAAAGTTTTTGAAAGAAGAATACGGAGCAACGGTCCGGCTTGGGAATCCTTTTGCTGCTTTAGAGCATGTGTTTTCTCATTTAGTTTGGAATATTACCGTTTATGATGGCAAAATAATTGGCGATGTTGCGGAAACGGAACAGCTGAAACTCGTTGATGAGCAAGAGATCGGCCTATACGCTTTTCCTGTTTCCCATCAACGAATTTGGCAAGAGTATAAAGAGAAAAAAACAGGTGGATAATCCACCCGTTTCAGTCATACTCTGGTTTCGTTCCATTGGTATTCGCTATTTTTTAGCCCGCCGCGAGCTTCGATTTCTTCAATGATTTCGCGGTGAATCGTCTGCCCCTCTTCGTTTAAATACGGAGCAATTTGCTGCAACGAATGGTGAAAAAATGCGAGTTCGCTATCTTTCCATTCCGATTTTGGGATCATTGAAAGTTCGGTCATATCGCGGCCAACGTACATGATGAATGCCTCCTTTTTTTCTAGTTTAAAGTAGCATGTATTCATTTATACATAAAGGGGAGAAAAACATGAGTGAAAAAGTTGCGGTAGTTACAGGAAGCAGCCGGGGAATTGGCAAAGCGATTGCCCTTCGCCTCGCAAAAGAAGGATACGATATTGTCGTTAATTACGCGCGCAGCAAAGAAGCAGCGTTGCAGACGGCGCAAGAAATCGAAGCGCTGGGACGAAAAGCACTTGTCGTGAAGGCGAACGTTGGGAAAGTCGAAAAAATTCAAGAGATGTTCGCGCAAGTGGACGAAGCGTTTGGGCGCGTTGATGTGCTGATTAATAACGCTGCTTCAGGTGTGCTGCGTCCGGCGATGGAGCTTGAGGAATCGCATTGGAATTGGACGATGGACATCAACAGCAAAGCGCTTTTATTTTGCGCGCAAGAAGCGGCAAAACGAATGGAGAAAGTCGGCGGCGGCAAAATCGTCAGCATCAGCTCGTTAGGAGCGATCCGTTATCTGGAAAATTATACGGCTGTCGGCGTTTCAAAAGCTGCGGTCGAATCATTGACGCGCTATTTAGCCGTCGAATTGGCACCGAAAAACATTTCCGTAAATGCCGTATCAGGCGGCGCGGTCGACACGGATGCGTTGAAACATTTTCCAAACCGGGAAGAACTGCTGGCTGATGCGATTGCAAAAACTCCCGCCGGCAGAATGGTAAAACCTGAAGATATTGTCAACGCAGTAATGTTTTTATTATCCGACCAAGCAGAAATGATCCGTGGCCAAACGATTATCGTTGATGGTGGAAGATCTTTACTTTTGTAATTGGGATGGATAGAATCATCGCCTCCTGGGCACATTAAGTCACGTGGAGGTGATAACGATGGCAAAACAACAACAACCAAACAAAACAACTGCAGGCACTAACATTCAAGAAGTAAGACAACAAAATGCGCAATCTGCACAAGCAGGCCAATTTGGCACTGAATTTGCTGCAGAAACGGATGCGCAACAAGTAAAACAACAAAACGCGCAAGCAGAATCACGCAAAACGCAAAATTCAAGCAAGTAACGTAGCGGAGGACGACTGACTTCGCCTAAAAACTGCCCACGTCCTGTTGTGGGCAATGGCGAAACGTTGCCATCCCTGGCTCCGCGGCACGCGCTAGAGGGCTTTGCTGTCATAGCGAAACCGAAGCGTCGCGAGCCGATGGCGTCCGAGGCTCGACAAAAAACGAGGAGACGGCGAGCCGATTCTTCGTAAGTATTTTTTCCCATGCTTGTACGATATTGAGGGAAATGATTTCTCGGAAAAGGGCTCGCCGTCCTTCTTTTATCGACAAAAGCTATCATAACTTTACATATATAGTCAAAGGAAATTTTTCTTCCCTTCCCGAATGTAATAAGCATAATGGAGAGAAGGGAGAAAAAGAGCGTGGATCTGTTTGAACATTTGGTGAACGAGCAGCTGAAAACGATGGACAAGCTTTTATTTTTGCATTCGGAAATCGAGCGCTGTCAAGCGATTGAAAAACAATTGATCGAACTGCAACAAGAAGCGAAGCTCCAATCCATTCAAGAAGAAATCCGCCAGATGAAACGGCAGTTAAAGGAAATTCAAAAAATGTTTGAAAAACAAACGGAAGAAGTGATTCTTTCGTATCAAAACGAGCGCCGTCACACGCGCGAGCCATCTTCAACACGTTAAGATGGCTCTCTTTTATTTTCATTTGCATTTTCAATCGTTATAATAAAAAAAGAGAAGTTCCCAGAGGAAAGTAGGGAGAATGATGACAGGGTATCCTGCAGAAGGAGAAATTATTCAAATTCATAGTTATAAACATAACGGAATGATTCACCGAGTATGGGAAGAGTCGATCGTGCTGAAAGGAACGTCTGCATATATTATCGGAGCGAATGATAAAACGGTGGTGACGGAAGCGGATGGCCGGACATGGATAACGCGCGAGCCGGCAATTTGTTTTTTTCACGCAAAACATTGGTTTAACATTATCGGCATGATTCGGGAAGATGGCATTTATTATTATTGCAATTTGAGCTCTCCATTTGTATGGGATGAGGAAGCGTTGAAATATATTGATTATGATTTGGATGTTAAAGTGTTTCCTGACATGACATACGTTCTTCTTGATGAGGATGAATATGAACGACACCGTAAAGAAATGAACTATCCAGACGTCATCGACCGAATTTTAAAAAATAATGTGAAAAAGTTGGTCAGTTGGATTCATGAACGAAAAGGTCCGTTTGCGCCGGATTTTATTGATACGTGGTATGAAAAATTTCTTTCGCTCCGAAAGTGAATAAGGGAGAAGCAAAAAAGCCTGTTCGTTGCCGCAAACAGGTTTTTCTGCTTTTAAGGAGGATCTGTCCATGACGAATATTCGCCGCTATATGAAATTTGTAGGGCCGTATAAATGGTATATTGTCGCAACAATGATCATCGGTATTATTAAGTTTGCGATTCCGCTCCTCATTCCGCTGCTATTAAAATATGTAGTCGATGAAATTATTGGAAATACGAAGCTGCCGATGTCCGTTAAGATAGAGCGACTTTGGTGGTCTATCGCTGTCATGTTAGTGATTTTCGTTATTATTCGTCCAATTGTCGAATATTATCGGCAATATTTTGCGCAATGGACGGCGAGCAAAGTGCTGTATGACATTCGCAACCGTTTATTTACGCATATGCAAAAGCTAAGCTTTACTTATTACGCGAATCATCGCACGGGGGAAATTATTTCGCGCGTCATTAATGACGTGGAACAAACAAAAGATTTTATTATTACTGGGCTGATGAACCTTTGGTTAGATATGACGACGATTATTATTGCACTTGTCATTATGATCAAGATGGACATAAAACTGACGCTTATTTCCATTAGTACACTGCCGCTTTACGCGTTTTCCGTCAAATATTTTTTCGGGCGCCTGCGGCAGCGGACGAGAATGCGTTCCCAAGCGCTGGCGGAATTGCAAGCGTACTTGCACGAACGGATACAAGGAATGCCGGTCATGAAAAGCTTCGCGATCGAGGAAGAGGAACAGAAGCGGTTTTCCGAGCAAAACAATAATTTTTTAACAAAGGCGCTCATGCATACGAGCTGGAACGCAAAGTCGTTTTCCGTCGTGAACACAGTGACGGATATTGCCCCGATTATCGTGATTGGCTATGCTGGCTACCAAGTATTGCTTGGCCATATTACCGTTGGAACGATGGTCGCTTTCGTCGGTTATATCGATCGGCTTTATAGCCCGCTGCGCCGCCTCGTGAACTCATCGACGACATTAACGCAGTCGTTCGCTTCGATGGATCGGATGTTTGAATTTTTGGACGAAACATATGACATCGTCGATGCGCCAAATGCCGTTGACTGTAAAGAAGTAAAAGGGGATATTGTGTTTGAAAACGTCACGTTTGCCTACAATAAAAACGAGCCTCCTGTGCTTCGCGATATTTCGTTTTCCGTAAAAGCGGGAGAAACGATCGCCCTTGTCGGCATGAGCGGCGGCGGAAAATCAACGTTGGTAAGCCTTATCCCGCGGTTTTACGATGTGACAGAGGGGCGAATCTTATTAGATGGAGTCGATATCCGCGATATGCGCGTCCGCAGTCTGCGCGATAAAATCGGGATTGTGTTCCAGGATAGTTTTTTGTTTAGCGATTCGGTGAAGGAAAATATTTTGCTTGGAAAACCTGATGCGACGGACGAGGAAGTGATTGCTGCCGCAAAAGCCGCCAACGCTCACGATTTTATTATGAACTTGCCGGACGGATATGATACGAAAGTCGGAGAACGCGGCATCAAACTATCCGGCGGTCAAAAACAGCGAATCGCCATCGCGCGAGTCTTTCTGAAAAATCCACCCCTCCTTATTTTTGACGAAGCGACATCGGCGCTCGATCTCGAAAGCGAGCATTACATTCAAGAGGCGCTCGAGCGGCTCGCAAAAAACCGGACGACTTTTATCGTCGCCCACCGTCTGTCAACGATTACCCACGCGGACCGCATTTTTCTTATTGAAGATGGCATGGTCGTCGAAAGCGGCACACATGACGAATTAATGGCGAAAAAAGGACAATATTATCATTTATTTACGATTCAACAATTAAACTACACTCAATGATGAAAAGATGAAAAAAGGAAAATATTTGTATTTATATTATGGAAAATAAGAGCCGAAAACGGTCTTGCCAGCGGCCAGGACCGTTTTTATATTATTGTTTTTTATTTAGATAATTCTGATTTTTTACAATATTTTATTGTTTTATTAGAATTTTAATGGCATAATTTTTATAAAAATAATAAAAAACTAAATATTATGTTAATTATTTTAGATAGAAACAGGAGGTGAAATAATGGCAGATGAACGATTATTGGAAATAAAAGGACTGAAAATATCTTTTTTTACGGATGATGGCGAAATTCCTGCTGTTGATGGCGTTGATTTTTATATAAACGAAGGGGAAATTTTGGGAGTCGTAGGGGAATCGGGATGCGGAAAAAGCGTCACCTCGCTGTCGATTATGGGCTTATTGCCAAAAGGAACCGGGCGCATCGTTGATGGCGACATTATCTTCAAAGGCGAAAATCTCGTTCATGCTACGGAAAAGCGGATGAAACAAATTCGCGGCAATGAAATTGCGATGATTTTCCAAGAACCGATGACCTCGTTAAATCCGTTATTTACAATTGGAAACCAGCTAGTCGAAGCGATTCGCATACATACAAAAATGAGCAAAAAGCAAGCAAGAAAGCGGGCTATTGAGATGTTAAAGCTGGTCGGTTTGCCGCGCGCAGAACAGATTGTCGATGAATATCCGCACCAGCTCTCCGGAGGGATGCGCCAGCGCGTGATGATTGCGATGGCGATGGTGTGCAATCCTTCATTATTAATTGCTGATGAGCCTACAACGGCGCTCGATGTGACGATTCAGGCGCAAATTTTAGCGTTAATGAAGGAACTGAATAAAAACTTCCGTACCTCGATCATGATGATTACGCACGATTTGGGGGTAGTCGCCGAAATATGCGACCGTGTGATCGTCATGTATTCAGGAAAAATTATTGAAGAAGGCGATGTGCGGACGATTTTTAAAAACCCAAAACATCCATACACAATCGGACTTATTCAATCTGTGCCGGATATTCGAGCAAAAAAGGAGCGGTTATATTCCATTCCAGGAAATGTGCCAAAACCAGGGTCAGTTCGGCAAGGCTGCCGTTTCGCCGCAAGGTGCGAATATGTGTTTGACCGTTGTTTCCGCGAAGATCCAGAATTATATAAGACGGGAGAATGCGGGCACCGTGTTCGCTGTTTTTTGTTGCTTGGAGAGGAGGAACGAAATCGTGAGCGAACCGCTGTTGCAAGTGAAAGGGATTAAAAAGTATTTTCCGATTACGGGAGGAGTATTTGGCAAAAAAATCGGTGAAGTGAAAGCGGTCGATGATGTCACATTTACCGTTTACAAAGGAGAGACGCTCGGTATCGTCGGGGAAAGCGGCTGCGGCAAATCAACGACAGGCCGGATGCTTCTCCGTTTAATTGAGCCGACAGAAGGTTCGATTGCATTCGAAGGGAAAGAAGTGACAAAGCTGTCTAAATCGGAATTGCGGAAAATGCGGCGCGATATGCAAATGATTTTCCAAGATCCTTTCGCATCGTTGAATCCACGACATACAGTTGAAAAGATTTTGGAAGAGCCGCTTGTGGTTCATGGAATAGGAGCGAAAGAGGAAAGAAAAAGGCGCGTGCAAGAAATGCTCGAAGTTGTCGGGCTTGGGCGTTATCACGCGAAGCGGTATCCGCATCAATTTAGCGGCGGACAGCGGCAGCGCATCGGCATTGCAAGAGCGTTAATGACCAATCCAAAGCTGATTATTGCTGACGAGCCAGTATCGGCGCTTGATGTGTCTATTCAAGCGCAAGTATTAAATTTACTAAAAGATCTACAAAAAGAATTTGGACTTACATATATTTTTATTGCCCATGATTTAGGAGTTGTCCGTCATGTTAGTGACCGCGTCGGTGTAATGTATTTAGGACGTCTAGTCGAATTGGCAGATAGCAATCAATTATATAAATCGCCGAAACATCCGTATACGAAAGCGCTGCTTTCCGCTGTTCCGATTCCAGACCCCGAATATAAGGAGAAAAGTCAGCTGTTATCAGGTGATTTGCCAAATCCTGCGAATCCGCCGCAAGGGTGCGCATTCCATACTCGTTGCAGCGCTTGCATGGACATTTGCAAGCAAAAGCGGCCGGAGATGAAAGAAATAGAACAAGGTCATTACGTTGCTTGCCATCTTTATTAGCACACCGGCAAGCAACGAAATGATAAAAATACAATCTAAAGGGGGAACTTATAGTGAAGAAAAAAACATGGGTGACATTGCTTGCATTGCTGCTTGCATTGTCTATGGCACTAGTCGGCTGCGGTAAATCAGAAAAAACAAGCAGCGACGAAAAAGGAAAATCATCATCCCACAGCACGCTTGTATATGGGCGTGGCGGCGATTCCGTCTCCCTTGATCCGGCTACAGTCACTGAAGGGGAATCGTTAAAGGTGACAAAAAACATTTTCGATACACTGCTAGATTATAACGATGGTGATACAACAATAAAACCGGCGTTAGCGACAAAGTGGACGATTTCTGATGATGGGTTGACGTACACATTTGAGCTCCGCAAAGGTGTGAAGTTCCATGATGGAACGGATTTCAACGCAGAAGCGGTCGTATTTAACTTCGAGCGTTGGGCAAACGGCAACGCCGATCAATTCCCGTATTACGGCTCAATGTTTGGAGGTTATAAAAACGATGAGAGCCATGTCATCAAAGAGGTGAAAGCAGTGGACGATTACACAGTGCAATTTGTGCTGAAACGTCCGCAGGCTCCATTTTTAAAAAATATCGCAATGCCTCCGTTTGCGATCGCCAGCCCGGCAGCAATAAAAAAATACGGAGACAAATTTGGCGAAAATCCGGTTGGAACCGGTCCGTTCGTCTTTAAAGAATGGAAACGAAATGAGCGCATTGTCCTTGAAAAAAATAAAGATTATTGGGAAAAGGGTTATCCAAAGCTCAATCAATTAATTTTTGTTTCGATTCCGGATAACTCTGCTCGCCTAAATGCGCTATTAAAAGGTGAAATCGATTTAATGGAAGATGTAAATCCGACCGATTTGAAACAAATTGAAGGAAATAAAGATTTGAAAATTTTTAAACGTCCATCGATGAACGTTGGTTACGTCGGATTGACGGCGACGAGAGGGCCATTGAAAAACAAATTAGTCCGTCAAGCATTGAACCATGCGGTGGACAAAAAAGCGATCATTGACGCGTTTTACGCCGGCCAGGCGGAACCGGCAAAAAACCCGATGCCGCCGAGCATTCCTGGCTATAACGATGAAATTCAAGATTATCCGTTTGATTTGAAAAAGGCGAAAGAATTGCTTGCAAAAGCAGGCTATCCGAACGGTTTTGAAATGGAGCTATGGGCAATGCCGGTGCCTCGTCCATATATGCCGGACGGACAAAAAATAGCGGAAGCGATTCAAGAGAATTTTGCAAAAATTGGTGTAAAAGCGAAAATTGTTACGTATGAATGGGCAACATATTTAGAAAAAGCAGCGAAAGGGGAAGCAGATGCGTTCTTGCTTGGCTGGACAGGAGATAATGGCGACGCGGACAACTTCTTGTACGCGCTGTTAGACAAGGACAGCATCGGCAGCAACAACTATACGTATTATGCGAATGACGAGCTTCATAAAATTCTAGTCGAAGCGCAAACGATCAACGATGAAAATAAACGGAATGAACTTTACAAAAAAGCGCAAGAAATTATCAAAGAGGATGCCCCATGGATTCCGCTCGTCCACTCGACGCCATTGTTAGCTGGAAAAGCAAACATTAAAGGCTATAACCCGCATCCAACCGGTTCAGATAAATTTACAAAAGTCGAATTCGAATAACAACATGTGGAGGGGGAGGAGTGCATCCTGTCCTCTTTTTTATGATCAATCAATGAAAAGGAGTGATAGGAGTGCTTTCTTATGTAGTAAGGAGAATACTAATGGTCATTCCTGTATTGTTAGGGATGTCGCTTGTCGTTTTTTTCATGATTCGCGCGATTCCGGGTAACCCTGCTCAAGTCATTTTAGGGCAAAAGGCAACGAAAGAAGCGATTGCTGCATTAACCCGTGAGCTCGGGTTAGATCAGCCATGGTATATTCAGTACATCAAATATTTAGGAGGGTTGCTGAGAGGAGATTTAGGGGAATCGATTCGAACAGGAGCGCCCATATCAGAAGAAATTTGGCCATATTTGGCGGCGACGTTAGAACTTTCATTCGCAGCGATGATCATCGCCGTTATAATCGGGATAAATGCAGGAATTATTAGTGCTTGGTTTCAAAATTCATGGTTTGATTACGTTGCGATGGTATTAGCGCTGATTGGAGTTTCCATGCCGATTTTTTGGCTTGGGTTGATGGAACAATGGGTGTTTGCGATTCAATTAGATTGGCTGCCAACATCGGGACGTGAAGAAGTGCGAAATCCCATCGAGCCGATTACTCATTTATATTTAATTGATGCACTTCTGCAAGGAAATACGGAACAATTTATGCAAGTCGTGCAGCACTTAATTTTGCCAAGTGTGGCATTGGCGACGATTCCGATGGCGATCATTGCCCGGATTACGCGTTCCAGCATGCTCGAAGTGATGAAATCGGATTATATTCGTACAGCACGAGCAAAAGGATTAAGCATGTTTTGGGTCGTATACAAGCATTCGTTAAAAAATGCCATTATTCCTGTATTGACGGTAATAGGTTTACAGACAGGCTTATTGCTGGGCGGTGCGATTTTGACGGAAACGATTTTTAGCTGGCCAGGCATCGGCCGCTACATTTACGATGCGATTGGATACCGTGATTATCCGGTCATTCAATCTGGCATTTTAGTGATTGCGACGATTTTTATTTTCATTAATTTAATTGTAGATCTTCTATATGCAGCGATTGATCCGCGCATTAAATATAACTGATAAAGGGGGAAAGCGGATATGGCGGAACTAGCCCGTAATCAAACAACGATTCAAGCCGTGGAAGAAAAAGAAGAATCTGCTTCCCTGTGGAGAGAAGGATGGCGAAGATTTCGAGAAAATAGAATAGCCCTTGTCGGATTGGGAATTGTTATCTTTTTTATCTTGCTGGCGATTTTGGCGCCGCTGATTGCACCGTATAGCATTACGGAGCAAAATTTAACACAACGGTTGCAACCGCCTTCGTCCAAACACTTATTTGGGACAGACGATTTTGGCAGAGATATTTTCTCCCGTGTCATTTACGGGGCAAGAATCTCGCTATGGGTTGGATTTTTCTCTGTGCTCGGCTCCGTTATTGTTGGCTCGTTGCTTGGCATTATCGCAGGGTATTACGGGCGTTGGATTGATGGCATTATCTCGCGATTGTTTGATATTATGCTTGCGTTTCCAAGCATCTTACTGGCCATTGGTATTGTTACAGTACTCGGGCCTTCCTTGCAAAATGCGTTGATTGCAATTGCGGTGATTAATGTTCCAAACTTTGGGAGATTAATTCGTTCGCGTGTATTAAGTATTAAACAAGAAGAATATATAATGGCAGCCAAAGCAATCGGGATGAGCGATATGCGCATTTTGTTCCATCATATTTTGCCAAACAGTATGGCGCCGATCATCGTGCAAGGAACATTGGCAATTGCCACAGCCATTATTGAAGCAGCTGCTCTTGGATTTCTTGGATTAGGAGCACAGCCTCCAAATCCGGAATGGGGAAAAATGTTAGCGGATTCGAAAGATTTTTTAACACAAGCACCATGGACAATGATTTTTCCAGGTCTTGCAATTATGTTGACGGTACTTGGTTTTAACTTAATGGGGGACGGATTGCGCGACGCTTTGGACCCACGTATGAAAAATTAACTGAAAGGCTATCTCTTCAGCGGAGATAGCCTTTCAGTCATCAGTTAAGTTTTTGGTCAAGGTGGAATCGTGATGATACTGGTGGAAGCTGTCAATCAGTTTATCCAGATGTTCCAATTGTTCACTATAATCAATAATCGTCCCAATCAACGAGAAAAGGTAATATTCGTTTTTTTGCTGATGATGTTCATAAAACGCTTCAATTAGGCGCATTCTTCCCTGATGGGTTTCCAGCGCTGTTTCTGTACGAGGATGGTATTTTATTTTTCCAATAAACTTTAGCAATATTTGTTCGTGATAATGAAGCAGACTATCCAGCTGTGAACGAATTACTTGGCGGAATTCAGTGGGCATATGGTACAGCTCATTTTCAAAGCGATGAAGAATTTTTAACGTATCAAGCGCTCGGTTCGTAGCCATCATCATTTGCCGATATAAAACGAGTTTTCTCGATTTTTGAAAACGCTTTTTTCGGGAATAGGTGCGCTCTTCTTTATACATTAAATAAAGATGTTCCAGTTTCGTAATGTTTTCTTTCATTTTTTCGATATCTTCCTTTAAAATCCGATGCTCGGACGCATGCCTTATATGGATGCGAATCCATTTTAAAATATTTTCCGTGTTTTCGGTAATTTGCTCATATAGTTTTTTTTCGTATTTTGGAGGAAGAAAAATTAAGTTGACAACAAAGGCAGCGAATATGCCGAGCATAATAGTGGAAAAACGAATGATCGCAAATTCGATAAATTGATTTTCGGTATATTCCATAATGGCGATAACGGTAACTAATGCCACCGATATCGTTGACTCAAGGCGCATTTTTAAGCAAAGAGCGATAACGATCATTAACGTAAGGCCGATAATAAACGGATCGCGACCGAACAAAAGCACGGCAATAATGGCAAATGCAGCGCCAATGATATTGGCTTGGACCTGTTCGATCAATGATAAATATGACCGATAAATCGTTGGCTGCATCGCAAAAACTGCGGAAATCCCCGCGAAAACAGGAGAAGGCAGGTGCAATAGCGTTGCCAAAAAAAGCGCTAATGTAACGGCGATTCCCGTTTTAAAAATGCGGGCACCGAGTTTCATGTATGTTCAAACCTTTCCTCCTTAGTTCTTATAAACAATTTAGTACTATACACGCTTTTATATATGATATCAAGCGAAAAATATACATTAGAATGTTTTGAATTTTTGAAGGGAAGATCATGTTGCAAAACGTATGGATGACGTTATTATGCAATAATGATGGCGGGATATTCAAGAGCTAGCAGCATGTAATTTGTCTTTTTAATGGAAAACATAACAGAAGGAGCGCATTAGATGAAAAAAAGGTATTCCGCCAATGCGGAATACCTTTGTTCATTCTGTGGAAATGGAAGGGTCGGCCTGTTCTTTCGTCGGGATGACTTGGAAGAAATGATCTTCAGGATGTTCAAGAAGCGGCTGCAACGATTGCGCTTCTTCGTGCTGGCCGTGCTCTTTCAGCAATTCGATGTATTTCGACAGCAGTTCTTGTACATCCGCTTTTCCACGTTCGCTCAATGGTTCAAGGCGTACTTGCGCCCCTTTTGCGATGCGACGTTCCAATGCTGCTTTCGTCAACCCCATTTCCGGCTGGTGACGCAAGTAAACGACCCCACCTGTCATCCCGGCGCAAATCCATGGGCCTGGGTCGCCAAGGACGAGGCCGCGCCCATTCGTCATATATTCAAAGGCGAATCCTTTAATGTTCGCGCGCGCACCGATATTTCCGCGTTCTTGTTCCGGAATCGGTGCTGTCACTTGGCCGCCGATAATCATATCTGCTCCTGACAGACGAATGCCGGCACGTGCATCGGCGTTTCCTTGCGCGATCAGCAAACCTTTTTGCGCTCCGTATCCGAAGCTTTTACCAACGGAACCGTTATAAAATTTCTTATTTTTTCCTTTTGTTTTGAAAATAAAGATGCTACCGCCCAACGCTGTCTTTCCCACACCGTCTTGTCCGCCGCCGTCAACGTGGATATGAATGCCATGCGTGTTGTAAGCGCCGAGTCCATTTCCAGGAATAGAGCCGTTTTTATAACGCAATGTGACGTCCGGCAATTTTTTGTATGATCCGTCGAGACGACCGCGCACGCGATGGCAAGAAACACGGCTACCGAGAACGCGTTGTTCCGCCGTGACGGTCATAAATTCACGGGAACGATGCAAATCTTCCGCATTGTAATAATCGAGATATTCCGCCCCGGCAGCAACGAGCAACGATGGTTCCTCTGCACTTGCAGCCGCTTCTTTTTGTGCGAGCTGCTCCACTTCAAGCACTTCGAGCAGATTGGACAAATCCATTTGGCGGAGTCCTCTTGTTTGTTCCAATAAGTCAGAGCGTCCGACGATATCCTGCAGACGAGTAAATCCAAGGGAAGCCGTTAACGCTTTTAGTTCATTTCCGAACGCTGTGAATAAGTTGATTAATCCTTGTACCGCGGCATCAAATTGCCGAGGCATAAAGCGGCGCAATCCGTGTTCTTTTGCTTGCGCTACGGATTCGATTTGGGTCGCGATTCCGACATGGCACGTATCTAAATGGCAGCCGCGGCACGTTGTACAGCCGATCGCGATCATCGAGAGCGTCCCGAAGCCGATGCGGTTGGCCCCGAGCAGCATTACTTTAAGAACATCAAGTGCGCTTTTCATGCCGCCGTCCGCCCAAATTTCCACTTTGTCTCGCAAACCGGCTTCAAGCAGGGCGTTATGGGCGGCTTTTACGCCGATTTCAACAGGAAGCCCGACATGTTGCAGCGCATGAACGCGCGCGGCTCCCGTTCCGCCGTCAAACCCGCTTAGCGTAATGATGTCCGCTCCCGCTTTGGCAATGCCGACGGCAATCGTTCCGATGTTTGGCACGACCGGCACTTTGACGGCAACTTTTGCTTTGTCGTTCGCCGTTTTCAGCTCGGCGATCATTTGCGCCAAATCCTCGATGGAATAAATGTCATGGTTATTGGATGGTGAGATTAAGTCCGAGCCGATTGTCGCGTTGCGCGCTTCGGCGATTTTCGCCGTCACTTTCGAACCAGGAAGGTGGCCGCCTTCCCCTGGCTTTGCCCCTTGCCCGATTTTAATTTCCAATAGGTTCGAAGAGTTTAAAAGCTCCGCATTCACTCCGAAACGGCCGGATGCAATCTGCTGGCCGCGCGTGCGCGGATATTTGCCAAGCATATCTTTAATTTCGCCGCCTTCACCGTTAAGGCTGACCATGTTCAAACGTTCTGCCGCTTCCGCATAAGCGCGGAACGCCACTTCGTTTTGCGAACCAAACGACATCGAGGCAATAACGAACGGCAAGCTATGTTCGCCAACGCTAATGTCGACTTTTTCTACCGGAATTTGTTTTTCCGCTTTTTTGATATCTAACAGATGACGAATCGTTATCGGCGTTTCGGTTTCGAGTTCGCTTAGCTTTTTCCGATAGTTGTCGTACGATCCTGTTTGCGCAACTTCGCCAATCGCCTTCCAAATGCGCGGGAAGAGGTGAAACGTTTTTCGCGGCTTGGCGCTTTCATTTGTGTAGTCTTCTGCGCGGGCGATCGCGTCTTGTTTCAGCGCTTCGAAATCGTATTGCAATGAATCAGAGCCAAAGAAATTGGCGATGTTTAATACATCGGCGATTTCGTCATGCAGGCCGATCGACGAGAAGAGGCGGCTATATCCGCGCAATTCGTGAATGCCAATCGTCGAAATCACTTTTTCTAATCCTTTATTGAGCGCTTTAAACAGATTGACAACAGGTGTGCTTGACTCTTCCGACGAAACGGTGGCGAACATGAGATATGGGCTAATCGCGTTTGCTCCCAATCCATAGGCGACAACCAAATCATGAAGGGAGCGGATCGCGCCGGAACGAAGCAAAACGGAACAATCGCGGCGCAAACCTTGTTTTGTTAACGATTGATCGACAGCTGATGTGATGAGCAACGGGTCAATCCATAAGTTTCCGTTTTGATGTGCTTTTGTGTCATCGATGACAAGCAAGGTTTTGCCGGAATGAACCGCCTCACAGGCTTCGTTAGAAAGACGTTGTAACGCCTGCGGGATGGTTTCTTCCGCCGTGAACGTCGCCGAGAGGATGTGCACTAATTGTTTTTCTTGAAATGAACGAACAACTTGGTCGTACGAAGGATGATGCAATTGTGGCGCACAATCGTTTCCGATTTTTCCTTCGATGAGAATCGGCGAGTTAAGCTCAATAACATACGACGCTTCTGTTTTAGATGCGAGAGATGGCCGTTTTCCAATGACGGTTCTTGTTGAAAAATGTTCCATCTCACGGTCGCGGTCAATCGCTGGATTCGTGACAACGGCGACGCTTTCTTTAATAAAGTCCGCGAGGTTTTTGCGATTCGGGTCAATCGCGGCAAGCGGCGCGTCATGGCCTAAAGAACGAATCGGTTCCACTCCTTTTTCCGCCATTTGTTCTAAAAGCTGAATGTGTTCTCTGTCCCAGCCGAACGCTGCATATTGACCGTTATGCACTTTTGCCGGCGCGAAAGCAAACACGTGATTTTCCAGTTTCGGAACATCGAGGCGCTTTCGGAAGTTCGTAATGTCAAACCGTTTCGAAAAACGGGTGTATACTTCTTCTTGGAACTGATCGTATTCCAACACTTGAATGGCGTCGCCGCTGGACCATGTTAGGCCGATTTTTTCGCCAGGCGCGAGCGGCTTTGGTTCGCCGGTATATTCACTCGCTGGAATGATTCCTGGCTCTGATGTGAAAACAAACCGTTTTTCCGTTTCCAATTTCCAAAGCGGGCGCAATCCGAGCGCGTCGACGCTGAAAACTGCTTCATCCGCATGTCGGGAAATAATCGCCGCCGGACCTTGGGCGAAATGCCCCCATGCTTCACGGATGTACGTATACAAATCTTGAAGATGCTCCGGATATGCTTTTATTTCATTCACAATCGGCGGGAATAATATATCCATCGCCTCAAATAAGCTATAACCATAGCGGCAAATAAGCGTTTCTATCGTACGGCTCAAATCTTGGGAATCGCTTCCGCCGTTTGGCAATGGAACGCCAATCATCGCTGCTTCATCGCGAAGCTTCGCAATCGTATTGATTTCGCCGTTATGCGCTAATACGCTAAACGGCTGAACACGAAAAAAGTTGGAAAGCGTATTCGTCGAGTAACGGTTATGTCCTAATGTCATTGTTGATGCGATAAAAGGATGTGCCAAGTCATGGTAATATTTTGGCAAAATATCGCCGGCTCCCATCACTTTATACACAACGTGAAAATTGCTTAAGGAGGCGACATGGACATTTTCGTCTTTCTCTATTTCAATAAGCAGCTCAAATAACCGTTTTGAAAGCTGAACATTGTCACTCGGTAGCAGGGCGACTTGCCAAAATACCGGTTCTTGCCGAAGCGCGATTGGACCTAGCGCATTGGAAGAAGTTACGCGGTCAGATTCAAAAATCAATAAAAAGCCCGATTTTTTAAACAATAGTTTGATTTGAGATTTCACATGATCGACATCGGCGGACTGATTAATGAAAAGATGACCAACGGTAAAACTTTCATCGTTTGCTATTTCCGGATTTTGTCCGGCGTTTGCGAGTTTTTCCATCCAAAGCTTTTTAGGAATATCCATGTGAATACCGACGCCGTCTCCTTCGCCGTTAATAAATCCAGCGCGGTGATTCATTTTGACAAGCGCGTCAATGCATGTCATAATGTTTTCTCGGGTTGGGATTCGGCGTTTTTCGATGGCAGCGACGATGCCGCAAGCGTCGTGTTCTGTTTGATGGAAGTTTTTAAAAAGATTAGGATTCCAACGTTGCTTCATATGTAAGTGGCGCTAAAGCGGGAAAGCTCCTGCTTTCGCCATTCACCTCCTATGTTCAATAAACATAGCAGCCATCTCTGGTCTTAATTTTCAGAATTTATAACCTATCATACCATGCTCGCATATGCAAATCAATTATTTATTCATTTTTTTGGATATCGTATTCGCCGGTGCTATAGTGTTTTTGTAAGCGTTTTCAATTATTCAACAACAATCCCAAGAGGGATTTCTCCTGGGATTGTTGCATAATTATTCGTTCGCTAATTGTCTAAATGCATTTTCCACCGCTTTGAGCGTATATTCCACATCTTCCTCGGTATGGGCAAGCGTAACAAACCATGCTTCATATTTAGAAGGAGCAAGGTTGATTCCTTGTTTTAACATGAGCTTAAAGAATTTCGCAAACATTTCGCCGTCGCTTCGTTGCGCTTGTTCGTAGTTTTCGACTTTTTCTGTGGTGAAGTAGACGGTGAATGCGCCTTTCAAACGGTTGATCGTTACAGGAATGCCGTATTTGTTTGCGTGAAGAAGTATGCCTTCTTCCAGCATCGCGCCAAGCTTATCGAGATGTTCGTACACGCCATCTTGCTTCAGCACTTCAAGGCAGGCGATGCCGGCAAGAATCGACGCTGGGTTTCCTGCCATCGTCCCTGCTTGGTATGCTGGACCGAGCGGCGCGACCTGTTCCATAATGTCTTGGCGCCCTCCGTATGCACCGATTGGGAGGCCGCCGCCGATAATTTTTCCAAGCGCGGTTAAATCCGGTTCAATTCCTAATAAGTTTTGCGCTCCGCCATACATAAAGCGGAATGCGGTAATCACTTCATCGTAAATGACGAGAGCCCCGGCTTGATGGGCGATTTCATTGATTGCTTCTAAAAAGCCCGGCTTTGGTGTGACGATGCCAAAGTTGCCGACGATCGGTTCGACAAGCACAGCAGCGACTTTGTCTCCCCATACGTCCATCGCTTGTTTGAATGACTCGACATCGTTGTATGGAACGGTGATGACTTCTTGGGCGATGCTTTTTGGCACGCCGGCGGAATCCGGGGTTCCCAACGTTGACGGGCCGGAGCCGGCAGCGACAAGGACAAGGTCGGAATGCCCGTGGTAGCAGCCGGCGAATTTGACGATTTTATCGCGGCCGGTATAGGCGCGCGCCACGCGAATCGTCGTCATCACCGCTTCTGTCCCTGAATTGACGAAACGCACTTTTTCTAAGGATGGAATCGCTTCTTTTAACATTTTCGCGAACGTAATTTCATGCGGCGTTGGCGTGCCGTAAAGAACGCCTGTTTCTGCGGCGCGCTGAATCGCTTTTGTGATGTGCGGATGAGCGTGTCCCGCAATAATCGGTCCGTACGCCGCCAAGTAGTCGATATATTTATTGCCATCGACGTCCCAAAAATAAGCGCCTTGCGCTCGTTCCATCACGACCGGCGCCCCGCCCCCGACCGCTTTATATGAGCGGGACGGGCTGTTGACGCCGCCGACAATATGCTGCAATGCTTCTTGATACAGTTGTTCGGATTTTGTGAATTTCATCGTTTAAAGCCTCCTACCATTTCGTTGCCGACTTTTATTTTAACATAATGCATAACATTTGTTTCATCGTTTCACTTCGGATAAACTATTGCCTATGTGGAGGGAATGCAACATGAATGCCATTGAAGTGGAAAACTTGCGAAAAGAATTTAAATCGTATTCGAGCCGCTCCGGTTTAGTCGGAGCGTTTCGCGATTTGTTTACAAGAAACTATAAAATTATCCGCGCTGTCAACGACATTTCGTTTACTGTAAAACAGGGGGAAATGGTTGGCTATATCGGCGAAAATGGAGCGGGAAAATCGACAACGATTAAAATGCTTACAGGGATTTTAACGCCAACATCCGGAAAAGTGATCGTCAACGGCATGAATCCGCATAAAGAGAGGGAAGCGTTTGTGCGGACGATCGGCGTTGTGTTCGGGCAGCGCTCGCAACTTTGGTGGGATATCGCCGTCCAAGAGTCGTTCCGGCTGTTGAAAAAAGTGTATCGTGTGTCGGACGAAGATTACAAAGAACATATGGATCATGTTATTGAAACGCTCGATATCGGCCCGCTGTTGGACAAGCCGGTGCGCAAGCTCTCCCTTGGACAGCGGATGCGCTGCGAACTGGCAGCGGCGCTTATTCACAACCCGCCGCTTTTATTTTTAGATGAGCCGACGATTGGTTTGGATGTGCTTGTAAAACTGAAAATCCGCCAGTTTTTAAAAGAAATTAATGAAAAATACAACACAACGATTTTATTGACGACTCACGATATTTCCGACATCGAAGCGCTATGTGAACGCGTCATTATGCTTGATGAAGGAAAAATCATTTACGATGGCTCGCTGCAAAAGCTAAAAGAAAATTGGGGGGAAGGAAAACAAATTCAATTTACGTTCGCAAACGAAATGACGTTAGACACTTTAAAGGAACTAACGGACGGTTTGCAAGTAACATGGAAAAAAGGAGAACAGGCAAACGTCTGGACAGCACACGCACCTTCCGCGCTGTTGCCGGAAGTGATCAGCCGCGTTGTCGCCCGCTATTCGATTCAAGATATGAACATTAACGAAATTTCTACAGAAGAAATTATCCGCAACATCTACGAGGAAGGTGTGGTGCATGGATAAATACATTGAGATGATCCGCATCCGTTTTTTAATGATGCTGGCGTACCGAACAAACTATTACACCGGCATTCTTATTTACGCCATTAATATCGCGGCGTACTATTTTCTTTGGTCGGCGATCTACGGCGGAAAACAGACGATGCAAGGCATGTCGATGGAGCAAAT
This sequence comes from Parageobacillus sp. KH3-4, assembly GCF_022846435.1. Lineage (NCBI taxonomy): Bacteria > Bacillati > Bacillota > Bacilli > Caryophanales > Anoxybacillaceae > Parageobacillus > Parageobacillus sp. KH3-4. The sequence continues at coordinate 3,260,930 of NZ_AP025627.1, read as the reverse complement.
GACGACATATGTCGCCATCTCGTGGATGGCGCGGGCGTTTTATTTCAATAATATCGACCGTGAAATCGCGATGGAGATTCGCGAAGGAAAAGTGGCGACCGAACTCATCCGCCCTTACAGTTATCTCGGAATGAAAACGATGCAAGGGTTGGGGGAAGGAATTTTTCGCTTATTGTTTCTTTCGCTTCCGGGAGTGTTCCTTGTCGCTTTATTTTTGCCGCTTCGTTTTCCAACCGATGTTCATACATGGATGTTTTTCACATTGTCGATTGCCTTTAGTTTTATTATTAACTCGGAATTGAATTTGCTTGCAGGAATTGTGACATTTTTTACTCTCAACAACGAAGGTTTGCTGCGGGCAAAACGGTTCGTCATTGATCTTTTTTCCGGATTGATTTTACCAATTAACTTTTATCCGGACTGGGCGCAAGCGGTGATGAAATACTTCCCGTTTCAAGGGATCAGCTATATTCCAAGCATGATTGTGACAGAAAGCTTCCGGGGGCAAGCAATCATCGACGGACTTTTATTTCAACTCATATGGTGCGCACTGTTGCTCATCCCGATTCGGCTGTTATGGAAAGCGGCGAAAAAGCAGCTTGTCGTTCAAGGAGGGTGAGTCGTGTTTTACGTATCGGTCTTTTTTCAATATATGGCGCAATACATGAAAACAAAGTTGCAATATCGCGCCGATTTGCTTGTCGAGTTTGTTTCTGATTTGATGTCACAGGCCGCCAATCTTGTTTTTCTTCTCGTTGTGTTTGGGCATACGCCGCTATTGCACGGATGGACGCGCGATGAAATTTTGTTTATTTACGGCTTTTTCTTAGTGCCATATGCGGTGTTCGGAGCATTTTTTAACATTTGGGATTTTAATGAGCGCTATATTGTGCGCGGAGAAATGGACCGCGTGTTGACGCGTCCGGTGCACAGCCTGTTTCAAGTCGTTCTCGAGCGGATGGAGTTGGAGTCGCTTCTTGGCGGAGTCACCGGCATAATCATTATGGTGTATGCGGGTGCGCGCTTGCATCTTTCGCTGCATTGGTATGATATTTTTTTGCTTATTTTGTTCGTGCTAGGAGGAGCGCTTATTTACGCGGGAGTATTTGTATCATTGGCGACGATCAGCTTTTGGTCCGACGCTCGCACATCGATCATGCCGATGATGTACAACATCAGCAACTACGGGCGCTATCCGATTGATATTTATCATCGCGTCGTCCGCTATATTTTAACGTGGATTTTGCCGTTTGCGTTCGTCGGCGTGTATCCGGCCTCGTATTTTCTCGGCAAAAAAGAATGGCACGGATATGCGTTTTTGACTCCGGTTATGGGTGTTATCTTTTTTGCGGTTGCTGTGTGTTTGTGGAATGCGGGAGTTAAACGATATCGCGGAGCGGGGAATTAAAAAGAGGGAGATCTGGAAGGAAGTAAGGATCGCCCTCTTATTTTTTATCAAAATGAGTATATGTAGTATGTATCGCGGAGAATATAATGACAGACCTTTTTTTGTGGATTACTTGCTGTATATGATGATGAATCGGGCGTGGTGATATAACGTTAACAAAAAAGACAAATTTCTCTTATAGTTGATACTTGATAAAAAATGTGAAATAATGCACAATATAATTGTGAATAAATTCACAAATTAACTTTCTTAGAAAGGATGACAGACAACGATGATGAAACAACAAGGCGTGAACCGAGTGGCAGTTATAGGAACGGGATTTGTTGGGTCCAGCTATGCATTTGCCCTTGTGAATCAAGGAATAGCCGATGAATTAGTGCTGATTGATGTCAATAAAGAAAAGGCGAAAGGCGATGTGATGGACTTAAATCACGGAAAAGTATTTGCGCCGAAGCCGATGAATATATGGCACGGAGATTATCAAGATTGCCAAGATGCTGATTTAGTGGTGATTTGCGCAGGGGCAAACCAAAAGCCAGGAGAAACTAGATTGGATCTTGTTGACAAAAACATCAATATCTTTAAAACAATTGTCGATTCTGTTATGAAATCAGGGTTTGATGGCATTTTTCTTGTTGCAACGAATCCGGTAGATATTTTAACATATGCTACTTGGAAATTTAGCGGATTACCGAAAGAACGGGTGATCGGCTCAGGAACGATTCTTGATACAGCAAGATTCCGCTTTTTGCTAAGCGAATACTTTCAAGTGGCTCCAACTAATGTACATGCGTATATTATTGGAGAGCATGGGGATACAGAGTTGCCTGTTTGGAGCCATGCGGAAATTGGAAGCATTCCAGTTGAGCAAATATTGGCGCAGAACGATAACTATAGAAAAGAGGATTTAGACAATATCTTTGTTAATGTTCGTGATGCGGCATATCAAATCATTGAGAAAAAAGGTGCAACGTATTACGGCATTGCAATGGGGCTAGTCCGCATTACGCGTGCTATTTTGCACAATGAAAATGCCATCTTAACCGTTTCTGCTCATCTAGACGGGCAATATGGTGAACAAAACGTTTATATCGGTGTGCCTGCTGTTATTAACCGAAGCGGTATCCGCGAGGTAATGGAATTGAAGCTAAATGAAACAGAACAACAGCAATTTCATCATAGCGTCACTGTATTAAAAGACATTCTTTCCCGTTATTTTGAAGAAGCCAAGTTATAAAATACTGACTTCGAATAACAACAAGGTGAAATCATCATGTGGATACAACATTATGATCCTTTTCATAACGCATATCTTTCTGCATTCATTGCAGCGCTCCCCATTATTTTGTTTTTATTATGTTTAACGTTGTTTAAGATGAAGGGAGTAAAAGCTGCTTTTCTCACTCTTTGTTTTGGGTTAGTGACAGCTGTGTTGTTTTTTCATATGCCGATTTCAAAGGCGATCGCTGCTTCCATCTATGGAATCGCGAACGGTTTATGGCCGATAGGCTATATTGTGATCATGGCTGTCTGGCTATATAAGATTGCTGTGAAAACGGGGAAATTTGATATTATCCGCGGGAGTATTGCAAACATTTCGGAGGATCAGCGGCTTCAACTGTTGCTCATTGGTTTTAGCTTTAACGCTTTTTTAGAAGGGGCTGCAGGATTTGGCGTTCCGATTGCTATTTCTGCCGCTTTACTTGCTGAACTAGGATTTCATCCATTAAAAGCCGCTGCTCTTTGCTTAATTGCCAATGCTGCATCTGGCGCGTTTGGTGCGATTGGAATTCCGGTGATTGTCGGAGCGCAAATGGGAGATTTAACTCCGATTGAATTATCCCGTACACTCGCTTGGATTTTGCCGTTTATTACGTTTCTCATTCCATTCTTATTAGTGTTTATTTTGGATAAATGGAAAGGGATTAAAGAGACGTTGCCCGCTCTTTTAGTGGTAAGCGGAAGTTATACCATTGTACAAGCATTTACCATCATTGTGCTTGGGCCTGAATTGGCCAATATTTTAGCAGCGCTTGTCAGTATGGGGGCACTAACTATTTTCTTAAGAAAATGGCAGCCGTCGCATATATATCGAATTCACCAAGATGAAGAAGTTGCAGAGAAATCGAAATACAGCTTGAAAGAAATCATTAGTGCTTGGTCTCCGTTTTATATTTTAACGGTAATCGTTATTATATGGAGTCTGCCTGGTTTTAAAGCTCTGTTTGCTGAGGGAGGAGCGCTTCATCAAACGACGCTTTTGTTTAAAGTACCATTTTTGCATGGCGAAGTCGTAAAAACTCCTCCGGTGGCGCCGGCACAGACTGCATTAGATGCAATATTTAAGCTAGATCTTGTGTCAGCCACAGGCACGGCGATTTTATTAGCGGCGCTGTTGACAGTGATGTTCAGTAGAAACATGACGTTCGCTGAGGGAATGCAAAGTTTAAAAGAAACATGTAAAGAGCTATATATTCCTGTATTGACCATTTGTTTGATCATGGGATTTGCCAATTTAGCGAACTATGCAGGTTTATCCTCTACGATCGGTTTAGCATTAGCGAAGACAGGAGGCGCATTTCCGTTCGTTTCCCCGTTATTGGGATGGCTCGGTGTATTTATTACGGGATCTGTCGTCAGCAACAATGCTTTATTTGGCCATTTGCAAGTGGTTACAGGATCTCAAATAGGGACAAGCTCTTCGCTATTGCTTGCTGCCAATACTAGCGGGGGAGTGATGGGAAAACTCATCTCTCCGCAATCCATCGCGATTGCAACCGCTGCAGTGAAAGAAACTGGTAAAGAATCCCATTTGTTTAAAATGACGATTTATTATAGCCTGATTCTGCTGTTATTTGTAGGAATATGGACATACGTTCTTTCGGTCATTGGAATTTAGAGCATTATCTGTTATAAGTTAAGCACTGTGTATAAATAAAAAATGCGGCCTTTTTCCGATTGATGCATCGGGAAAAGGCCGCTGTAATTTACATTACTTGCTCCACCTTTTTCGTGTAAAGCGAACGAATCAAGAAATAGTAACCAAGTTGAACAACAAAAAAGATGATGATGACAAGCACGCTTGTTTTGACGACAGAACCGGACACCATGTTTTGCAGCATTTTAAAGGCAAATCCGGCATGGACGGCGGCAATGGCAAACGGAATGAAAAAGAGAATCGCTACTTGCTTCGCCGCGATTTGTTTCATTTCTTTCCATGTTAAACCTAGTTTGGATAACGCGGCATACTGCTTGCTATCCTGCTCCAAATCGTTATACAGCTTAAAATATAAAATGCTGTCGGCCGCCAAAAAGAAGAGGACACTGACGAAAAAGCCGATGAATAGCGTTAAGGAAAAAATTTTCTTCATCTCGTAAAAAAATTCAAAACGATTAGTAAAATCAACGTCGTCATCTGCTTTTAAGGAGCGGTTTAATTTCTTGATGATTGACGCTTCTTTTTCCCAATGCTGATATGATGCGCCGAAGTAGTATTGAACCGCTTCTTTCGCAGCAAAGTGACGCATTGTCGCAAAGACATGATTGGGAACGATGAGCATGTGTCCAGCGAATGCAGTAGGATTGATGACCGGCTGGTAAATCGGTTTTGTCAATGAAACGGTTATCGTTTTATCGCTATGTTGAGCGGCAAGCGTAATTTGTTTTCCTCGAATTGGCTCGTAGCCTTTATCAGGTGTAGGATGCATATACGCTGCTGTATTTGCTGGCAATGATATATGCGGCTGGCCGGCCAAATCCGCGAATCGGTTGTAATCGGTTACGCGCATAAGCACAAGATGTTGCATGGTCTGATCGTTAGGTTTCTTAGGGTTATATGCGCGGATGAAAGCGGCCTGATGACTTTTGAAAGGAACATGCTCGTCGCGTAAAGTGTTTTTTAGTATTTGCAATTTGCTTTCAAAGGCTTCCGGTTCTTTTTTTGAGATAAGCGCAATTGCGTGCGGGAACCGTGCTTCTGCTTCTGCTTTTTTGCCAAAATAAAGGCTGGCAAGCACCCCGGTGGAAGTAAAGGTCACTGCTGTTAAAATCGTCACTATGCATAAAATTCTCGCGTTATCTTTTATTTTATATGTCAGTTCAGCGGCAGCAATTAAGTTTGTGCCGCGATAATAGGAGCGTTTCCGTTTTTTATAGTATCGCAGCAGCCCAATGCTCGCTTGCGTGTATAGAAAGTACGTTCCAATAATGACGAGCAGTAAAATCGGCAGAACGCGTTTTCCCGCTTGCATGATGTTAGAGGTATAGGCTAAATAGTATCCAATCGCCAGACAGATAACCGCAAGCAGCGAAAGCAAGATCGAGTAGACAGGTGTTTTTTTCGGCTTTTTCGCCGATATTAATAAATCAATAATTTGCGAAGAGCGGATCGTGATAAGCGTCATGATCGTAATCGTCTCAAATGTCGCGAGAAACACGGTCGCGGTAGCGACGATTGCTTTCCAATGAATATAGTAAGATAGCGGCGATGGCAAGTCTAAAATAATGGAAAACATCATGAAAAAGATTTTTGTCAATAAAGCGCCAAACCCCATTCCCGTTATAATCGAAAGCAGGGCAATGATCGAATTTTCGATCACGATTAATTTATTCAGCTGACCGCGCGTAATACCGAGTAACGTCAGCAAGCCAAAATCTTTTTTGCGCAATTTTAAAAACGAGCTTGTCGAATAAAAAATGAAAAATACGGCAAAGAGAAAGACGATGACTTCAGCAGCAAAGATTCCTCTTCGCACTGATGGCCGAATCGTTCCGTTCACTACATCAGGATGGAAAATAAATGCAGCGTACATAAAAAAGACGGTAACGGCGAAAGTGCTGCTCAAAAAATAGGCGGCATATCGGTCAAAGCTGCGTCTCACATTATGAAGGGCGAACTGTCGAAATGTCATTGACGTTCCCTCCTAATAGTGAGAGCATGTCGAGAATATCTTGAAAAAACGCCTGCCGGTTATGTCCTTTGCGTATCTCAGTAAACCATTTGCCGTCTTTAATGAAAATGATGCGCTCGCAATAGCTTGCTGCAAACGGGTCGTGCGTAACCATCATGATGGAGACGTTTTGTTCCTGATGCAATGCTGTTAATGTTTCCATCACATCTTTTGAAGATTTCGAGTCGAGATTTCCAGTCGGCTCATCGGCAAAAATGAGCAGCGGTTTATGAATGATTGCCCGCGCAATTGCAGCGCGCTGCTGTTGCCCACCTGAGACTTCGTATGTCCGCTTGTCGAGAATCCCTTCGATGCCTAAAGCGGCAGCTACCGTTTGCAACCGCTGTTCCATTTCTTTAACGGGAATTTTGTCCAATGTAAGCGGAAGGATGATATTTTCCCCAATCGTTAACGTGTCTAGCAAGTTGAAGTCTTGGAACACGAAGCCAAGTTTTCGTCTGCGAAACAAAGCAAGTTCTTTTTTCGAAAGACGTGATAGATTTTTCCCCTCCACCAACACTTCTCCCGTAGTCGGCTGATCGATGGTTGCTAAAATATTAAGCAAGGTCGTTTTTCCGCTTCCGGATGGCCCCATGACGCCGACAAACTCGCCTTTTTCGATCGATAAACTGAAGTTGTCTAATGCCCGGTGTGCGACCGACTGGCTGGAACGGTATATTTTCGTAATCGAGTTTGCTTGCAGGATCGCCATAAAAAACCTCCCTTATTGTTTCTACTGTCGATTATACGAAGGGAGATCGCGTGAACATATCGATTTTCCTTACAAAGCCTGCTTGTTTTCTTACATTTTTGTCACATTGGAAAAAGTGATTGTGACGGTGGTGCCTTTTCCTTCTTCAGAGGAAATGGCAATTCCGTGGCCAAGATGGTCAACAATTTGTTTGACAAGGTATAACCCCATTCCAGTGGATTCGCGAAATCTGCGCCCATTCATACCGGTGAAAAAAGGTTCAAATACGCGTCCGATATCTTGCTTTGGAATACCGACTCCAAAATCTTGAACGGACAAAAATACTTCGTTTTCGCGCCAAACAGCAGAAAGCACGATTTGGCTGCTGATGTCTTTCGAATATTTGATGGCATTGGTGACGATTTGGCTAAGAGCGAACTGAAACCATTTTGGGTCCGTTTCTACGAAAATCGTTTCCGGAATTTCGACGATGGGGTGAATGCGATTGCGAATAAACGAGCGTTTGTAATGTTGAATGACATGATTGACCATTGTTTTTAGCGGCAGCCGCTTTACGTGAAAATCATGGGAAAAACGTTTTATTCGTTCTGAATACAGAGCCAGCTCCAATCCATGCTGCAGTCGTTCGAGTTCTTCACGCATGCTATTCACAAACTCCCAGTCGGATTGGTCTTGAATGTCAAAGTTTTGCAAAAGCAAATCCATGACAGAAACGGGTGTTTTCATCTGATGGACCCATTGGTTCATAAATAATGATGCATCGTCCATTTCTTTATGTAATGTTTGTATTTCTTGTATGTAATAACGATATTGCGAGCGGAGAAGTTTTTGAAAAGCAAGCAGTAACGGAGACCCGCTAAAAGGATGTGTGCTCATGTCTAACTGCCGCAAGTCGGACGATAAAAACCGATATGCATGGGATTGCCGCCAATAGCGCCATGCTAAAAATATCATGATGCACACAAAGCTAATGACGAAAAGATACGCAAACATGCCAAAAGACGGACGAAAAGATTGTTCGAGCATATATAAATACACAATCGATAGCAAAAGTACAGCGTGAAGGAGATGAAAGATGGTCAGCGGGATATGCTCACGCAAAAACAATTTCATTGTGAATCCCTCCATGTTTCCGCTAATTTATAACCGACTCCGCGAACCGTTTCAATTGCCTGTTCGATTCCGATTTGCTGCAGTTTTTTGCGAACGCGTGTAATATTGACGGATAATGTATTGTCGTCGACAAATTCGGTATCATCCCATAATGACTCGAGCAGTTCTTCACGAGATACAATTTTTCCGGATTTTTTTGCCAAACGTTCTAATAAAGTAAACTCCTTTTTTGTTAACTCGATCGTTTTCTCTTTCCATTGCACGGCATGTCGATCATATAACAAGTACAATCCCGAAACCTCATATACGTGGGGCTCTGCAGGAGCGGCATAAGAACCGTATGTCCGCCGCATTAAACTTTTGATTTTTGCCATGACCAGATCAAAATGAAACGGCTTTGTAATGTAATCATCTCCACCGTTTTCGATGGCCATAATTTGGTTCATTTCGTGGCTGCGCGCGGAGATGAAAATAATAGGGCAGAGGGAAATCGTGCGGATTTGCCGGCACCAATAAAAACCGTCGAATCGAGGGAGATTAATGTCGAGCAGTACAAGATGAGGCCGGTACTTTATAAATTCTTTTTTTATATCGTCAAACTGTTCCGCAATATGTGCACGGTATTCATATTTCTCGATATGCTCCTTAAGCATCGAGGCGATTTTTGCATCATCTTCGACAATTAAAATCGTATGCATTGGTTTCTCCCTTTCCGTCGTTTTTCTTTCCATAAGTTTTATTATACCGAATCAACTGATAGATGAATAATCGACTTTTTGCCTTCGTATATATGGTTATGGACAAGTACGAGGTGAGAGGAATGGAATACGCGTTTGTAGGAATTGTCACGGCGGTGTTAATTGGAAGCATTACGTCTATTTGGACGACAAGAGGAAAAGTAACTCGGCATATTTCCTTGGAAAATTTATTTATCCTTATTCAATGGTATATCACGATGATGCTAGGTTTTGGACTCATATATATGGTGCTGCAAATGAATGGGCATAACGTATTTATCCCGTCTGCCGATGGAACGGCAAACGGATGTTTTTCTATACTTCAAGACAGCCTTTATTTAAGCGGGATGACGTTGCTATCGGTTGGATATGGGGATGTTGCTCCGATAGGGATTGGAAGATGGATTGCCATTACGGAAGCTTTGCTAGGTTATATTATGCCTGCTGTGCTTGTAGCCCGTACGATGATGGATCGTGATGATGTTAATCGTTGCAATTGATTGCTCCTTTCGCTACTCTAAAAGCGAAAGAACAATACATTGGAGGGAAGAGAGATGTCACTGCAAGTCGGACAACCAGCGCCGGACTTTACATTGCCGGCAAGCAACGGCGAAATGGTTTCCCTTTCTGATTTTCACGGGAAACATGTTGTATTGTATTTTTATCCGAAAGATATGACGCCGGGATGCACGACGGAAGCGTGCGATTTTCGCGATCGTTATGAAAAGTTTGCAGAAAGTGATACAATTATTTTAGGAGTAAGTACGGATCCTGTAGAGCGGCACAGAAAATTCATTGAAAAATATCAACTTCCATTTTTATTGCTTTCCGATGAAGAACATAAAGTGGCGGAAATGTACGGTGTTTGGAAACTAAAGAAAAATTTCGGAAAAGAGTATATGGGAGTTGAGCGCTCGACGTTTGTGATTGACCGGGACGGAAGATTAGTGAAAGAATGGAGGGGAGTTAAAGTAAAGGGGCATGTAGAAGAGGCGTTAAAATACATTTTAGAAAATTTAACGTAATTTTCCTATATATAGGTAAAAGTCCATACAAAAAATTTGGCAACGCGTATGCTGAATAGTAGCCTCCTCAAATGAATAATGCAATGAATGGTGCGGAACGAGCTTCCGCGCATTTTTTATGTTAAAAAGATGTGGCGATTTCATATATTAATGATACGAATATTGACAAATAGCATAAAATACTTGTAGACTAATTATAAAAATTATAAAATAATAATTCTTTTTATTTTTTTAAGGAAGAGAGGTGCATGACGGTGTCTGACAATCAACAGTTAAAAGAAGCGCTTGATACATTAAAACAGACGGGAATACGCATTACTCCGCAACGTCATGCGATATTGGAATATTTAATTAACTCGATGTCACACCCGACAGCAGATGAAATATATAAAGCGCTGGAAGGAAAATTTCCAAACATGAGCGTAGCGACCGTCTATAATAATTTGCGCGTTTTTAAAGAGGTCGGATTAGTGAAAGAGTTAACATACGGTGATGCATCAAGCCGCTTTGATTTCGTTACATCCGATCATTACCACGTTATTTGTGAACAATGTGGCAAGATTGTCGATTTTCACTACCCGGGCTTAGATGAGGTAGAAGAACTTGCTGCACATGTAACGGGATTCAAAGTGGATCATCATCGTATGGAAATTTATGGGACTTGTCCCGATTGTCAAGAGAGAGCACGCCAACAACATTAAAAAGCTGATAGCGGGGAAGTTGCTATCAGCTTTTTCTTTTTTTTCGGTTATATTTTTCGTCAAACTCTTTCCCTTCTAACTCCGGATCTAATGTCAACGGCTCATTACAAAACATGCATAAATCTACCCTGCCAAGCATTTTCGTCACTTTGCCGCAAGATGGGCATACGACTTGCACTGCCCTTGTTGATAATGTTCCAATCCAAAAATAAACAACAGCGCTTGCGATGATGAAAAGAAGGCCTAAAATCATAAACAATGTCATAATGAAAGGAGATGTACGGAAAAACACTCCTATATACATAACGATAACGCCAATAAAAATTAGGCTTAAGGCAAATGTGCGAATTTTGTTGATTTTGCTCGAATATTTAATGCCCATTATTTTTCCCTCCTATTACCACTATATCATAAAGTGAAGAAGTAACGTTAGCTTTATAATGCTATCTTCGAGAGGCATGGAAACGACAAAGAGGATTTTTTTGTTTTTTGTCGAATAACGAATGGCAACATGAAGGAGATGGAGGAAATCATATATGGAAGGTTTAATTCGTCCCATCTACCAGCAATGGGCTAGCCGTCGTAATACATTAGGCATTTTACTGATTGAAAAAAAAGCGAACAATTCGGCTGTGACAGACACATTCCATTTTGTTTTATTGGTAGTTGCCGCTGATATGAACCCACCTATATTTATAAAACATTATGCATCAGGAGAAGAAAAAGCGGCGTTATATGTGGTCGATGAAACAAAGTTAAACGAATGGCTGCTTCTTGGCAATCATCGAAAAGCCATTGATTGGATATTTAATGGAAAGGTTTTATTTGACCGTAATGAATATATACATCAACTTCGCAATCGTATGGCGGAATTCCCAAAAGAGATGCGGCAGTTAAAAATGGGGTTGGAATTTGCAAAATTAGTGCGTAGATATATGGACGGGAAAGCGTTTTTTGAAGCAAACCAATTGTTAGATGCGTATCATCATGTCATTCATGCGCTGCATCATCTCGCGCGATTAGCCGTCATTGAACAAGGATTTTATCCTGAGGTGACCGTCTGGAATCAAGTGAAGCAAATTGATGGGCAAATTTATAAGCTATATGAGGAACTTGTTAGCAGCGAAGAGCCTTTGCCGAAACGGCTAGAACTTTTATTTTTGGCAAGTGAGTTTTTAATTCATTCTCGGATTCCATCAGGGGCTGCTCATTTGTGCAACGTTTTAAGGGAAAAAGAAGGAGCGTGGAGCATAGCTGAAATGGTGCAACATCCAAAGCTTGCATCGTATTCGGTAGACCTTATCATAATGTTGGAATATTTAGTAGAGAAAAAAATTTTGCATGTGAAGGAAGAGACAACAAAAAGCCCCCGCATCTATCATCGTTACTATTCATTGAAAAATGGAGGACAGTAGTAGCATTTTTTGTTGCGGCTGTGTCTGTAAATTTATTTTTATCTGTATGTCGGGGCTGTGTGTTCATTTTTAGGAAATATGTCAGCCCTGTTTTTATGTGGAAATGAAGATTGAAATTTTTATTTTCATAAGAAAAATGTTATTGACTTGTTAAAAAAGAGATGATATATTATGAAACGTCGCCGCAACCAAGGGAGTTGCGGAATGATGTGGGTGAAAAAATGCTTGACAATGAAAAATATAAATGATAGTATAAAGAAGTCGCTTTAAAAAAGAATGTTCCTTGAAAACTGAACAAAACGAAGCGTCCACATAGAAAAGCGAAGGCGACTGATTAGCCCTGACAGGCGCTGGAGGGCTCGCGAGGAGGCGGTTGCCGCCACAGCGAGACCGAAGCGTCCCGAGGGGCTAGGAGCCGGAGCTAGACAATAAGAAAAGCGAAGGCGACTGGCATCTTTTGGTGTCGGAGCCGAAGCTGAAGATAAGCCAATCCATTTTCTATGGAGAGTTTGATCCTGGCTCAGGACGAACGCTGGCGGCGTGCCTAATACATGCAAGTCGAGCGGACCGGGCGGAAGCTTGCTTCCGCTTGGTTAGCGGCGGACGGGTGAGTAACACGTGGGTAACCTGCCCGTAAGACCGGGATAACTCCGGGAAACCGGAGCTAATACCGGATAACACCGAAGACCGCATGGTCTTTGGTTGAAAGGCGGCTTCGGCTGCCACTTGCGGATGGGCCCGCGGCGCATTAGCTAGTTGGTGAGGTAACGGCTCACCAAGGCGACGATGCGTAGCCGGCCTGAGAGGGTGACCGGCCACACTGGGACTGAGACACGGCCCAGACTCCTACGGGAGGCAGCAGTAGGGAATCTTCCGCAATGGACGAAAGTCTGACGGAGCGACGCCGCGTGAGCGAAGAAGGTCTTCGGATCGTAAAGCTCTGTTGTTAGGGAAGAAGAAGTGCCGTTCGAACAGGGCGGCACGGTGACGGTACCTAACGAGAAAGCCCCGGCTAACTACGTGCCAGCAGCCGCGGTAATACGTAGGGGGCGAGCGTTGTCCGGAATTATTGGGCGTAAAGCGCGCGCAGGCGGTCCCTTAAGTCTGATGTGAAAGCCCACGGCTTAACCGTGGAGGGTCATTGGAAACTGGGGGACTTGAGTGCAGAAGAGGAGAGCGGAATTCCACGTGTAGCGGTGAAATGCGTAGAGATGTGGAGGAACACCAGTGGCGAAGGCGGCTCTCTGGTCTGTAACTGACGCTGAGGCGCGAAAGCGTGGGGAGCAAACAGGATTAGATACCCTGGTAGTCCACGCCGTAAACGATGAGTGCTAAGTGTTAGAGGGGTTACCCCTTTAGTGCTGTAGCTAACGCGTTAAGCACTCCGCCTGGGGAGTACGGCCGCAAGGCTGAAACTCAAAGGAATTGACGGGGGCCCGCACAAGCGGTGGAGCATGTGGTTTAATTCGAAGCAACGCGAAGAACCTTACCAGGTCTTGACATCCCCTGACAACCCTGGAGACAGGGCGTTCCTCCCTTCGGGAGGACAGGGTGACAGGTGGTGCATGGTTGTCGTCAGCTCGTGTCGTGAGATGTTGGGTTAAGTCCCGCAACGAGCGCAACCCTCGCCCCTAGTTGCCAGCATTCAGTTGGGCACTCTAGGGGGACTGCCGGTGACAAACCGGAGGAAGGTGGGGATGACGTCAAATCATCATGCCCCTTATGACCTGGGCTACACACGTGCTACAATGGGCGGTACAAAGGGCTGCGAACCCGCGAGGGGGAGCGAATCCCAAAAAGCCGCTCTCAGTTCGGATTGCAGGCTGCAACTCGCCTGCATGAAGCCGGAATCGCTAGTAATCGCGGATCAGCATGCCGCGGTGAATACGTTCCCGGGCCTTGTACACACCGCCCGTCACACCACGAGAGCTTGCAACACCCGAAGTCGGTGAGGTAACCCGCAAGGGAGCCAGCCGCCGAAGGTGGGGCAAGTGATTGGGGTGAAGTCGTAACAAGGTAGCCGTACCGGAAGGTGCGGCTGGATCACCTCCTTTCTAAGGACATCATCGTGAAAATAAAGTGGACGCGGAGTTTTGTTCAGTTTTGAAGGAACATTGGTTGTTCCTTCAAATGCTTTGCGCCTGCGTCTATGAACGGATGCAGGACAAATCAATTGGTTCCTTGAAAACTAGATAACCGAAAGGAAGAAGCCGGGAAGCGAAGGCGGCGAAGATAAAGCCGGGTTTCGCATGGTTAAGTTAGAAAGGGCGCACGGTGGATGCCTTGGCACTAGGAGCCGATGAAGGACGGGGCAAACGCCGAAACGCTTCGGGGAGCTGTAAGCAAGCGTTGATCCGGAGATGTCCGAATGGGGGAACCCACTGCCCGTAATGGGGCAGTATCCATACCTGAATCCATAGGGTATGGAGGGCACACCCGGGGAACTGAAACATCTCAGTACCCGGAGGAGAAGAAAGCAACCGCGATTCCCTGAGTAGCGGCGAGCGAAACGGGAACAGCCCAAACCAAGAGGCTTGCCTCTTGGGGTTGTAGGACCACTCAGATGGGAGTGACAAAGGAACGGGGTAGACGAAGCGGTCTGGAAAGGCCCGCCAGAGAAGGTGACAGCCCTGTAGTCGAAACTTCGTTCCCTCCCGAGTGGCTCCTGAGTACGACGGGACACGGGGAATCCCGTCGGAAGCAGGGAGGACCATCTCCCAAGGCTAAATACTCCCTAGTGACCGATAGTGAACCAGTACCGTGAGGGAAAGGTGAAAAGCACCCCGGAAGGGGAGTGAAAGAGAACCTGAAACCGTGTGCCTACAAGTAGTCAGAGCCCGTTGATGGGTGATGGCGTGCCTTTTGTAGAATGAACCGGCGAGTTACGATGACGTGCGAGGTTAAGTCGAAAAGACGGAGCCGCAGCGAAAGCGAGTCTGAATAGGGCGCATAGTACGTCGTCGTAGACCCGAAACCAGGTGATCTACCCATGCCCAGGGTGAAGGTAGGGTAACACCTACTGGAGGCCCGAACCCACGCACGTTGAAAAGTGCGGGGATGAGGTGTGGGTAGGGGTGAAATGCCAATCGAACCTGGAGATAGCTGGTTCTCCCCGAAATAGCTTTAGGGCTAGCCTCAAGGGAAGAGTCTTGGAGGTAGAGCACTGATTGAGCTAGGGGCCCTCATCGGGTTACCGAACTCAGTCAAACTCCGAATGCCAACGACTTATCCTTGGGAGTCAGACTACGAGTGATAAGATCCGTAGTCGAGAGGGAAACAGCCCAGACCACCAGCTAAGGTCCCTAAGTGTACGTTAAGTGGAAAAGGATGTGGAGTTGCCCAGACAACCAGGATGTTGGCTTAGAAGCAGCCATCATTTAAAGAGTGCGTAATAGCTCACTGGTCGAGTGACTCTGCGCCGAAAATGTACCGGGGCTAAACGTACCACCGAAGCTGTGGGATGACCGATGGTCATCGGTAGGGGAGCGTTCTAAGTGCGCTGAAGCGAGACCGGAAGGACTCGTGGAGCGCTTAGAAGTGAGAATGCCGGTGTGAGTAGCGAAAACAGAGGTGAGAATCCTCTGCACCGAAAGCCTAAGGGTTCCTGAGGAAGGTTCGTCCGCTCAGGGTTAGTCGGGACCTAAGCCGAGGCCGAAAGGCGTAGGTGATGGGCAACAGGTCGAGATTCCTGTACCACCTCCTCACCGTTTGAGCGATGGGGGGACGCAGGAAGGTAGGGCGAGCAGGCTGCTGGAATAGCCTGTCCAAGCGGTTAGGCCGCCAGATAGGCAAATCCGTCTGGCAACAAGGCGGAGCCGTGATGGCGAAGGGACCTTTGGTCCCGAAGTCCCCGATCCTACACTGCCAAGAAAAGCCTCTAGCGAGGTGGGAGGTGCCCGTACCGCAAACCGACACAGGTAGGCGAGGAGAGAATCCTAAGGTGCGCGGGAGAACTCTCGTTAAGGAACTCGGCAAAATGACCCCGTAACTTCGGGAGAAGGGGTGCTCTCTTGGGTCTCAAGCCCGAGGGAGCCGCAGTGAAAAGGCCCAAGCGACTGTTTATCAAAAACACAGGTCTCTGCGAAGCCGAAAGGCGAAGTATAGGGGCTGATACCTGCCCGGTGCTGGAAGGTTAAGGGGAGCGCTTAAGCCGCAAGGCTGAAGGTGCGAACCGAAGCCCCAGTAAACGGCGGCCGTAACTATAACGGTCCTAAGGTAGCGAAATTCCTTGTCGGGTAAGTTCCGACCCGCACGAAAGGTGTAACGACTTGGGCACTGTCTCAACGAGAGACCCGGTGAAATCATACTACCTGTGAAGATGCAGGTTACCCGCGACAGGACGGAAAGACCCCGTGGAGCTTTACTGCAGCCTGATATGGAATTTTGGTATCGCTTGTACAGGATAGGTGGGAGCCTGGGAAGCCGGAGCGCCAGCTTCGGTGGAGGCGACGGTGGGATACCACCCTGGCGGTATTGAAATTCTAACCCGCACCCCTTATCGGGGTGGGAGACAGTGTCAGGTGGGCAGTTTGACTGGGGCGGTCGCCTCCCAAAAGGTAACGGAGGCGCCCAAAGGTTCCCTCAGAATGGTTGGAAATCATTCGGAGAGTGCAAAGGCAGAAGGGAGCTTGACTGCGAGACGGACAGGTCGAGCAGGGACGAAAGTCGGGCTTAGTGATCCGGTGGTTCCGTATGGAAGGGCCATCGCTCAACGGATAAAAGCTACCCCGGGGATAACAGGCTGATCTCCCCCAAGAGTCCACATCGACGGGGAGGTTTGGCACCTCGATGTCGGCTCATCGCATCCTGGGGCTGTAGTCGGTCCCAAGGGTTGGGCTGTTCGCCCATTAAAGCGGTACGCGAGCTGGGTTCAGAACGTCGTGAGACAGTTCGGTCCCTATCCGTCGCGGGCGCAGGAAATTTGAGAGGAGCTGTCCTTAGTACGAGAGGACCGGGATGGACGCACCGCTGGTGTACCAGTTGTCCCGCCAGGGGCACCGCTGGGTAGCTATGTGCGGAAGGGATAAGCGCTGAAAGCATCTAAGCGTGAAGCCCCCCTCAAGATGAGATTTCCCATCGCGAAAAGCGAGTAAGATCCCTCGAAGATGACGAGGTCGATAGGTCCGAGGTGGAAGCGTGGCGACACGTGGAGCTGACGGATACTAATCGATCGAGGACTTAACCAAGCGGAAAAACGGAAGCCGCCCAGCGAAA
Source organism: Parageobacillus sp. KH3-4 (assembly GCF_022846435.1). Lineage (NCBI taxonomy): Bacteria > Bacillati > Bacillota > Bacilli > Caryophanales > Anoxybacillaceae > Parageobacillus > Parageobacillus sp. KH3-4. Next base: position 3,243,656 of record NZ_AP025627.1, on the reverse strand, counting down.
CGGTTTCTTCCAAACGAACGGTTATCTAGTTTTGAGGGAATGAAATCCCCATCTTGACAAAACTAGCCGCTCATATATAATAATTCTTGTCCATTACTTGCCTAGTGACAATAGCGGAGAGGAAACACCCGTTCCCATTCCGAACACGGAAGTTAAGCTCTCCAGCGCCGATGGTAGTTGGGGCCAGCGCCCCTGCGAGAGTAGGTCGTCGCTAGGCGGTTTATAATGGAGGATTAGCTCAGCTGGGAGAGCACTTGCCTTACAAGCAAGGGGTCGGCGGTTCGATCCCGTCATCCTCCATCATAATAATGTGCAGAGCATGAGTTTCTCGGTATATTTTCTATTTCCGAGGAATCCTGTTGAATAAGGAACACGGAAATAATTATAGAAACAATTGATGTTTATGCCGGCTTAGCTCAATTGGTAGAGCAACTGACTTGTAATCAGTAGGTTGCGGGTTCAAGTCCTGCAGCCGGCATTGTAATAATGTTAATGTTTACCATTAACACAATAGAAAACAATAAGCCTACACTTCCATGATCTGCTGCGAGTTGTCCTGAAACGTTTAGCATCGTTGAATATGCATAAAGAGGAAGAGACAACGGAGAATGACGATTGTTTTTGTTTGCCATATGAGCCATTAGCTCAGTAGGTAGAGCATCTGACTTTTAATCAGAGGGTCGGAGGTTCGAATCCTCCATGGCTCACTCTTCAGTTGCGGGTGTGGCGGAATTGGCAGACGCACCAGACTTAGGATCTGGCGCCTTACGGCGTGGGGGTTCAAGTCCCTCCACCCGCACTTCATATTGAAGCTGCGGAAGTAGTTCAGTGGTAGAACACCACCTTGCCAAGGTGGGGGTCGCGGGTTCGAGTCCCGTCTTCCGCTCCAGTAACCGCCGGGGTGGCGGAATTGGCAGACGCACAGGACTTAAAATCCTGGGGTAGGTAACTACCGTGCCGGTTCGAGTCCGGCCCTCGGCATGTGCGCTCGTAGCTCAATTGGATAGAGCATCTGACTACGGATCAGAAGGTTAGGGGTTCGAATCCTCTCGAGCGCGTCATTACGGGAAGTAGCTCAGCTTGGTAGAGCACATGGTTTGGGACCATGGGGTCGCAGGTTCGAATCCTGTCTTCCCGATTTAGAGAAAAGAGGGGGCCTTAGCTCAGCTGGGAGAGCGCCTGCTTTGCACGCAGGAGGTCATCGGTTCGATCCCGATAGGCTCCACCATTGCAATTTAGTTTATGGCGGCGTAGCTCAGCTGGCTAGAGCGTACGGTTCATACCCGTGAGGTCGGGGGTTCGATCCCCCCCGCCGCCATTGTGTGATGGACCTTTAGCTCAGCTGGTTAGAGCAGACGGCTCATAACCGTCCGGTCGTAGGTTCGAGTCCTACAAGGTCCACCATATTCTTTATTGTGATGGAGGAGTACCCAAGTCTGGCTGAAGGGGTCGGTCTTGAAAACCGAGAGGCGCCGCAAGGCGCGCGGGGGTTCGAATCCCTCCTCCTCCGCCACATGTGATATGTGATATATGGATATATTTGTTGCTATCGCCGCGGGGTGGAGCAGTCCGGTAGCTCGTCGGGCTCATAACCCGAAGGTCGCAGGTTCAAATCCTGCCCCCGCAACCATATTGGTCCCGTAGTGTAGTGGTTCACATGCCTGCCTGTCACGCAGGAGATCGCGGGTTCGATCCCCGTCGGGACCGCCACAGTAAGTGATTAAAAATGGCTTGGCAGCAATGAACCTAAGCTTCCACGAATCCGTTGTGAGCTGTTCCGATGCATCCGATATTCTTGAAATGGATAAAAGTATTGATTGCGAGTTGTTTTGATGCATTTGCCGCTTTTGAATTTGCTAATAGTGGAAGAGCCAACGTATAAAAGTTTGAAAATGCATACGGCTCGGTAGCTCAGTCGGTAGAGCAAAGGACTGAAAATCCTTGTGTCGGCGGTTCGATTCCGTCCCGAGCCACCTTTAGATTCTTTTGCGATCAGTTTGAAATTACGATTTTTTGTCATTCATTCTTATTACAGTATTGAAAGGGATAACACATAAAAAATTTGACGATTTTGAGTATAACCCAATCGTTTATGCCGGCTTAGCTCAATTGGTAGAGCAACTGACTTGTAATCAGTAGGTTGCGGGTTCAAGTCCTGCAGCCGGCACCACAGATTGTGGCGACTATGGCGAAGTGGTTAACGCACCAGATTGTGGCTCTGGCATGCGTGGGTTCGATTCCCACTAGTCGCCCTTGGCATGCGGGTGTAGTTTAGTGGTAAAACCTCAGCCTTCCAAGCTGATGTCGTGGGTTCGATTCCCATCACCCGCTTTCTTGGGCCTATAGCTCAGCTGGTTAGAGCGCACGCCTGATAAGCGTGAGGTCGGTGGTTCAAGTCCACTTAGGCCCACCATATTGCATATTATTTGATTGTGAGTTAAACTATAGCTAGAAGGTTTTCCTTCATCCTTGCATATTTGATCCTGTTCCTTCTCTTTGAGTCACTTCAATACGTTCATTACTTTGGTGGTGCTAGTCGGAGAAGAGACAGGTTGATATAAGTTTTAGTTTATTCCGCAATAGCTCAGCGGTAGAGCAACCGGCTGTTAACCGGTAGGTCGTAGGTTCGAATCCTACTTGCGGAGCCATACGGAGAAGTACCCAAGTGGCTGAAGGGGACGGTTTGCTAAACCGTTAGGTCGCAGTTTTGCGGCGCGCGGGTTCAAATCCCGCCTTCTCCGCCATCGAAATGTGGCCCGTTGGTCAAGTGGTTAAGACACCGCCCTTTCACGGCGGTAACACGGGTTCGAATCCCGTACGGGTCATAGAAGCACCGGGAAACTGGTGCTTTTATTCTTTTATTTATTGATTAGTATGGTGTGTTCCAATATGAAAAGCGAAATTTGTCGAATTTTTTCGTATTATAGTTGCAATATAATAGATCCTTTGCTATAATCAATGATGTTAAATTAATTGACTTTGTAGGTAAACTTGGTTTTGTAGTGGAAGCAAAAATCCCATAAGCCGGATGCAGTTTAGTAGTGAAACAGCGGTTGTGCAAAACGTGATGAATCTGCTGCAAGTTGCCTCGACGCTTTGACTTCTTTTAGCAGCTGGTAGAGGAAATGACAGGATAGCTTCGGATGTGTACAGTTTAAAAAATAATGTGCGGGTGTAGTTTAGCGGTAAAACCTCAGCCTTCCAAGCTGATGTCGTGGGTTCGATTCCCATCACCCGCTCCATCAATCAATATTTGGGTACAACGCAGTGTTTCGTTTCTAAAAAGAACGAGGCATTGCGTTTTTATTTTTTATACAATTTGAAACGTAGCGTTTCCCCCGTGAATTTGCAAGAACATGTTTTGCATCGACTGCAGCAGTTTTTTGCATTGGTCTTGTGTCATGGATGGTAATAAATATACAATTTGCATGGCGTTTTTCGTGTCTTTTGTGACAGCTGTCCGCTGCGAATCAACAATTGGGCTGCCAAACGGCCCATGAATGTCCTTTGATACGAGTTTGCGGGAAAAGTTGACAGCGCGTCCATTGATGGCGATATACTCATCTTGATCCGTTCCAATCTCAACGGCAACCGGCCCTTCCAATTTATCCAAGTCATAAATGCCAATCGGAATTTTATAATATAGGGAAAAGAAATTGTTCACGTCAGCTGCCGAGTGGATAGTCGGGATAAAACTTTTCTTTTGAATACGCCGGTATAAGCTTTCCGATGAAGGACGATATCTGCTCGGATCTGTGCCGATTGCTTTAAAGATTCTGCGCCATTCTGCTAGTTCGGGAATGTCGGCAACAGCGGTTTCCTGTAAATCAAAATAAATAGATTCTTGAAATAATTGGAGTTTCCCTTTTAACATTTGCGGAGAATCATCGACGACGATATGATGATAAAGTATCACACCTATTTTAAATTCAGGAATGGTCAGTTTTATCGCTTTGGAAACAGCAATGTCCATAGCTTTTTCACCTCACAAATTTTCCTTTATTGTAACATAAATTCAGAACTTTGGCGAAAGGAGGGAAAACGATGGATGCGGCAGCGTTGAAAAAAGAAATTATTGAATATAGCAAAACGATCGGTATTGATAAAATTGGATTTGCTAGCGCTGATCCATTTGTCGAGTTAAAGGAACGGCTTCGGCGCCAGCAAGAGTTAGGATATCAATCAGGATTTGAAGAACAGGATGTTGAGAAAAGAACGAATCCTTCGCTGCTTTTGCCAGAGGCAAAATCCATTATTGCGATTGCCTTGGCATATCCGTCTAAAATGAAAAATGCTCCGCGTGGCACAAAAATGGAAAGAAGAGGGATCTTTTGCAGAGCGTCATGGGGCAAGGATTATCATGACGTTTTACGAGAACGTCTTGGAAAGTTAGAAGCATTTATTTTAGAGAGGGTTCCCCATGCTAAAGTAAAATCAATGGTGGATACGGGGGAATTGGCAGACCGCGCTGTTGCTGAACGTGCTGGTATCGGCTGGAGTGGAAAAAATTGTTCTATTATTACTCCAGAGTTTGGTTCTTATGTTTATTTAGGAGAAATGATCACCAACATTCCGTTTCCTCCCGATGAACCTATTGAGAGCCGTTGCGGAACGTGTACGAAGTGCATCGATGCTTGTCCGACGGGAGCGCTTGTGCAAGGGGGACAGTTGAATGCCCAGCGATGCATCTCATTTTTAACACAAACAAAAGGTTTTTTAGCCGATGAATTTCGCGATAAAATTGGAAACCGGTTATATGGGTGTGATACGTGCCAAATGGTTTGTCCTGAAAATAAAGGAAAGGACTTTCATCTTCATCCAGAAATGGAGCCAGACCCTGAAGTGGTGAAGCCAAAATTAATTCCGCTTTTGCATATAAGCAATCGAGAGTTTAAAGAAAAGTTTGGTTCGCTCGCCGGGGCATGGCGCGGGAAAAAACCGATTCAACGAAATGCGATTTTAGCGTTAGCGCATTATAAAGACAAAACTGCAGTTCCCCATTTGCTAAAGCTATTAAAGGAAGATAGCCGTCCTGTCATTCGCGGAACGGCAGCGTGGGCGCTCGGAAAAATAGGCGATACGCGCGTAGTTCCCGATTTGGAGGAAGCAAGCAGGACGGAAAAAGATCGGGAAGTCCTTTCCGAAATACAAAAGGGATTGCAGTTATTGCGTTCGAATGAAGAAAAGGGAAAAAATCGCTCGCCTGCCACGTAAAGTAGTAGCAAAAAAGAAAGTGGTGAGCGATTGTGAAAAAACAGCTGCAACGTTTATTAGAAAAAAGAGCGCAACTTTTCGTGTCTAAAGACGGACGCAATGTAGAAGAAGCGGTGGAAAGGAAACGCCGGTTATTCGAGAGACGAGGTGCAGAAATTGTTCGCTGCGCGATTAACAGCCAAATTATAAGTAAACGCGTAATGGAAAAAGAGGGAAAGATCATTTATTTGGCGCATTATCAGTTTTTAGTAAAGCATGGCGCTGAGATGTACGTAGAGGAACAGGTAGAGGAAAGAAGAGCGCATTTTGAACGTGGAGAACTGGTGAAGGATGAAAAAGTGACCGCCGTAGAACCGGGGACGGCTCACCTTCGTTTAGAACGAGAGATGTTAGTGGATGAAAGGATTTCCTATGAATATGATCGGGCAAGGGCGGTGCGTTATGCCGAAACGTGGTGGAACAGCTACAATCCAGCGTTTCCGCGGTTTGAAGTGAATTGCACGAATTTTGTTTCCCAATGTGTGTACGCAGGTGGAGCACCGATGACTGGATATCCGAATCGCGCAAAAGGCTGGTGGTGCAAAAATAACAATTGGAGCTATAGTTGGGCAGTGGCCCATTCTTTCCGTTGGTACTTAAGCGGAACACGCGTCGGCTTGCAAACGATTGAAGTGTCATCACCAGAACAGTTGATGGCTGGAGATATTATTTGTTATGATTTTCAAGGAGACGGCCGCTTTGACCACTCAACGATTGTCGTGGCGAAGGATGCGAACGGAATGCCGTTAGTGAACGCTCATACAACGAATAGCCGCATGCGCTATTGGTCGTATGAAGATTCTACAGCGTACACGCCTAATATTCGCTATAAGTTTTTTCATATTATTGATCGAAAGTAACAATGTTGTTTTGAGGTGAATCGATATGCCACTACATGTAGTATTATATCAACCGGAAATTCCAGCAAATACGGGGAACATTGCACGTACTTGCGCAGCGACAGATACAGCGCTTCATTTGATTCGTCCGCTCGGTTTTTCCACAGATGATAAAATGTTAAAGCGAGCGGGGCTGGACTATTGGCCGTATGTCAATATTTCTTATTACGATTCGCTAGATGAGTTATTTGAGCGATACCCGCACGGAGAGTTTTACTTTATCACGAAGTTTGGCAAAAAATATTATGATTCCTTCGATTTTAGTGATACCAAAAAAGATCTTTTTTTTGTGTTTGGGCGTGAAACGACAGGATTGCCAAAAGATTTGCTTGAAGCGAATATGGACCGCTGTCTGCGCATTCCGATGAATGATAAAGTTCGTTCATTAAATCTGTCAAATACCGCCGCTATTTTAGTGTATGAAGCGTTGCGCCAACAAAAATTTAACGGTTTATTTTAATAACAATAAAAACGACCTTCTGAAAAGGAGGTCGTTTTTATGCATTAATTTTTTACACCTGGTTTATCTTCGTAGCCAGCCGTAAAGATTGCAGTTAAGAAGGCGATGATCACGCCTAATACAAGCAGTGTACGCATGCCGCTTCCTCCTTTGCGAAATGTTTGTCCCACCTTCTCATTATAGCGGATATGACGAATGTTGTGAATGGCAAGCATTATCGCAACAAACAGACAAATTTTTTTTGCAATGAATGATACGGGACATCCTTGCATACATTGTAATAATCTCGTTGTTAAGACATCAAGGATAAGGAGGTCCTTTATGGATATTTTAAAGAAAATTGCGCAATATCGGGAAGAAGAGGAACGGCTAAAATGGGAAGGTACGTTCGCAGAGTATTTAGAGATTTTAAAAGAAAAGCCATGGATTGCTCAGTCCGCACACTCACGCGTTTATAATATGATTAAAGATGCTGGAATCGAAGTAGTAAATGGAAGAAAACGATATAAATTTTTCAGTAATCAGTTATTTGGATTAGAAGAGGCGTTAGAACGTTTAGTGGAAGAGTATTTTCATCCGGCGGCAAAGCGGCTTGATGTGCGCAAACGTATTTTGTTGCTGATGGGACCTGTTGGAGGCGGGAAGTCAACGCTTGTAACGCTGTTAAAACGGGGATTAGAAGCATATTCGTTGACGGATCGCGGCGCCGTATATGCGATTAAAGGATGCCCGATGCACGAGGAAGCATACATATGATAAGTAAACTACAAAAGAGCTGCTAAATGGCAGCTCTTTTTCATTGCGATATGCTATCGGAAGCGGTAGTCTGTAATTTTAAGCTTCGGCGGTTTTGGATATTTTCCCATTTTCGTCGGTTCGACGACTTCAATCGTGATGTATTCAAACAAAGAATGAATGGCGTACTTTTTCGCTTCATAGCTTAGGTTGTGCCATTCTTTTTTAATATTTTCTAACACCGTTTTGATTTCTTCAAGTGAAGCTTCTTCTTCGTACTCGTTTAGAAGTTCATATAATTCCATTTCCTGAACTGCAATCTCTTGCATTCGTTTGTTGTATTCGTCTTTGGGGATTTCTCCTGTGATGTAGAGTTCTTTGATGCGTTCTTTTCGCCCTTTCAGTTTTTGAAGTTGTTTTTCAATGAAGTCAGAGTCTAATTCTTTTTCCAATTCATTCGTTTCGACTTCGAGTTCTAGTTTTTCCGGAATATGAAGTGCTTCCAAAAATACCTGTTCGATCGCTTCTTCGGCGATAGTTTGCACATCGCAGTTGCCAAATTTGAAGCGACCTTGGCATTTATAGTAGCGATATACGCCTCCAGATTTCCGTTTTCTTTGAGCTCCTGTAAATGACTTTCCGCATTTGGCGCAGCGGACGACGCCGGAAAAAGGGTAATGGTTGCCCGAACGAAATGCCATATTGTAACGATTTTGCAAAAGTTCCTGTACTTCTCGGAACGTTTCTTCTGAAATGATAGGCACGAAATTTTCTTGTTTGATTGGTGTGATTACGGGCTGCCCACCAAGTTTTTGTTTTGATATACTGCGATAGTTCCAGCGAATATAGCCGGCGTAAATCGGATTGCGCAGAACATAGCGAACGGCAAAGTCGCTCCACATTTCTCCTTTTTTCGTTTTTACACCTTGCTTATTAAGCTGCTTTGCGATGTTTTGTGAGCCGTGTGTTTTGTATTTTTCAAAGATAAAACGCACCCATTTGGCTTCTTCCAGGTTAATGCGCAGCTCTCCATCAATCAAATCATACCCGTATGGGGCAGGAGCGCCGTTTCTCTGCCCTGTTTTGGAACGTTCAAGCATATTTTCGAAGACGCGCTCTGCTATGGTTTCCCGTTCCCATTCTGCGATTGTGGCAACGATAGTAATGAAAAGGCGTCCGTTCGCTGTTGTCGTTTCAAATGACTCCGTGGCAGATTTGAACATCACATCGTATTTTTGCATGATTTTAAGCAATTTATGGAGATCGAGGACCGAACGAACAAGTCGGTCCAAGCGATAAACAATGACGACATCGAATTTCTTTTGCTGCATATCCTTTATTAGTCGCTGCAAAGCTGGGCGGTCCATGTTTTTGGCTGAATAGCCATCATCACAATAGTCATCGACAATCGTCCAGCCTTGCGAAAGCGCAAACGCTTCTAGCCGCATTTTTTGTGCTTCTAAGGAGAATCCTTCTTCTTTTTGCATATCAGTACTTACCCGACGATACATTACGCATCTCATCAGTCTGCCTCCTTGTTATAGTGTATTCATCGGGTAGGACATACTTTCCTAAAAAGGAATTCTTTTTCTCTAAGCATACCGATCTGTGTGTCTCAAAGATGGGTGGCTTCTGGTACAATATCTCACCCATTGCTCGACCGTCATAACTAATATGCGGTTTCTGATCTGTGCTAAACGTTCTTCGCACAACTCTGGCGTTACTCTCAACATATTGGACATATGCTTGATTATGTATTGCTCGTGCCAGTCAATGAATCTCATCTCAACATATGAAAGGGAATAGCAGCGTATTTAGTAAAATTATTTGTGTCCCGTCCGTAGCTCTCGAAAAGCCTCCTGCATCATGCTCTGCACACCGACGTGCCGGAGGAAATAGCATAACTCATAAAAAAGCTTCTCGTTTCTCCTTTTTTGATAGACGTGAATCAATGGCAATACAATGAAAGCGCCCCACGACTGGATGGGTTGAGGGAAACGGCTTTTCGCGAAGGAAAATACTTCAGAAATTGTTAACGGATTAATCCCACTTTGTCGAAAAATATTTAGGCTCTTAAAAATTTTGTCAATCCTTCAACGCAGCCGTATGGTAGCGGCGTAGCTCTGTATTATTCCTTTCTTAGGGATGTGATAGAACTAATGTTCGGTTTAGCGATAAAAAGAAAAAATCCCTTTATAAAAGGATTTTTATTGAATAAAAACTCGAATTAAAAGACCAGCAATGCCATTGCGTTGCTAAAGGTCACTGTCATTTTCTAAATATCTACTGATTAAAACGGATCAGTCCTGTTTTGTAGTATTATCAGGCATTTCTACACCAAGATCTTTGTGTCGTTTTGTTGTTTTTCAAAATCTATCCTATTATCCTCAAGAGGCTCTAAATAACCATTATTTTTCTTGCGTGGTTTTTGTTTTTTGCTGCAATAGTTTGGTTCTTTTTCGTTTGGTGGCTGCAAAAACTTCAGAAACTGTGTGAGGCTTGTGATTCATATTTTCCTCCTTCCGTTTACATTTGAAAGAGGAAAATCTTCCGTTACTTTACCCGATGAGTTCAATGCTTTTGACGATGTTATTTGTTTCAAGGACGGCTTGTTGAATGGTAGAGAGATCTTCCTTTGTCGCCATGTTTGTTTTGATGGTGTCAAGCTCCGATTGAATGTACGTCAGTTTTTCAAGAATTTGGTTAAGGGTCGATTCCATATTCATCATCCTTTCAGAAGGGATTGAGCTGCGCCTTTTTATTAATGTTAGATGATTCATCGAAGTGTTCTAACTACCTTATATCTAAGTTCTCCCTTAACCGAGCTTGCTGGTATAACAATGGATTGTGGATGTGTTTCTAAAATCGTTTGAATCATTCCGGTTATGTTCCGTCTCTCCTCTGGGTGAGTTTCTTTGCAACTTGAACGAGCTAAAGGAGATCGGGCGGGAGTTCGGATAGGTCAGCAAACAATTCGGACAGTGAAATACCGAGAGCGTCACAAATGCGTTCTAAAGAATCTAGCGATGGATTGCTTTTTCCAGTTTCAATTTTCGAAATTTGTGAAGGGTCTAATTGAACTTTTTCAGCCAGCTGGCGAGCGGAAATGTTTTTGGATTCACGCAAATATTTAATAGTTTGCCAATGTTCATCTTATCTACTTGCATCTCTAGTTCATCGGGATTTTTAACTTTATAACCAAACAATTTATAAGTCGCTGTATCAATAGCATAACCTGTAGGATTGTCTGTTCTTCCAAGGATATAGTCAGTGGTTACACCATAAAAATCAGCAAAAGCCGCAATTGGCTCAAGGTTTCGATCCCTGATTCGTATCTAGATAATTGCACATTGGAAATACCAATAGCTTCAGCGACTTGCTTTTGGGAGTAGTCAAACTTTTCTCTTAAGTCATTTAGGCGTTTTCCTATAAATATCCATGGGTTAACACCTTTTTTAGTTATGATTCTTTTCACTAATTTTAGCATTTACCAATATGGTAAAAAGCGATTTTGCCAAAACGGTAAAAATATATTTTTTGCCAAAAAAGTAGATAAGATAAAAAACTTTGTAAAGCAAGAATATATCTCGTTGGAAGAGATGGCTGATTTACTAGGATACGAAAGCCCTAATGATTACTATCTTGAAAAAGGGAGAGTTAATTTTCCGGTCGATATAGTCATCGTTTCCGAAGTTTTAAAATACCAATCGAGCAGATTTTTGACGAAATGGAAAATTAAGCGCTGTGCCCTAGGCGTATCGATCAATGAACTACTAAAGAAGGGGAGAGATTCCGCTCACGCAAGCTGAATATGAAAAATTACACCAGCAAATTCGGAAAGACGTGTTAAAAGAATTGTCACAGCTCCAGGCGCGCATGCATTGGAACGAATTGACGATTTTCTTGTCTAATGTTTCGATGAACAAGCAAGCGTAAATACCGGCAAGGCTTTTATACACACTCATTCGTTTTGTTCTCGGTGTTAAGCGTGCCGAGCATATCACTGTGAGGGAAAGCTTTCTCGCTGATTTGCTGCCAATGATTGAAATGCATAAAGAAGTGACGAAATGAATCTCGAACAACGTCTTTCGGAATTAGAAGCGCACGTTTCTCGTCTTGAAAAAGCAGCAGCCGCAGCAAACAGCGGCTGATCGAATAATCGCATCGATTAACAACGTGATCCAAAAGCATTTGGACTTCCAGAACGGCTTTAGAGAAAGGTGAAACAGCTGATCAGAACGCTATTTACGCAGCCAATGGCTCGATCAGTCGTTAAGATCAAAGGGCTATAGTCTAAACCTTTTTCCATTCTGCAATATCAGCTGGAACATCAGGAATTGAGCGTCTAATTTATCGCACTCAAAGCAGCCAGTTGCATGGCAAATTGCGTCGTCAGCAGCTGTGTTTGGGATTGATAGTGTCCATATCCGATACCATTGATAATTAATAAATTTATTTACGTATTTGATGTACATTGGACCAATTGGACTTTTGTAATAATACATTAGCTGGCGGGTATCCATAAGGGCAGATAGAATGCCGACCTGTTAGTCTACTAATACTACCTTGCCTTGAAAGCATATATATCCCTAAACCCAAAAAAGGAGAGAGTTTATATGAAGATCAACCTGACTGTTGAGCAAGCTAAAAAATTTCTATTGTGCTTCGTAGAAGACGCAAAACGCATCGTAAAAGAACGCAAACGCCAGCAAAAGGAAGCAGCTAATAAAGGAAAAGCAAGCTAACTGGCGGCAGAAAGGAAGGAAATGAAGCACCTACTCATTTGCGCGAAAAATTAAGGAATAAGGAGTGGGGTAATGTACGCGGTACTTTCAGCAAGCAGGTTGCCGAAAGCGGCAAAGGCTAGGGAAGTTTGCGCGAAGCTGCGGAACAATCAACGCTGCTGATGGCGTTAGAATTAGCTGTCAAGGCAGAACTTCACCAGCGGTTCGAAAAAAGAAAAAGCAGCAAGCTAAACGCTTACTGCCATCATTGTTTAAGCCCGTTTGCTCGATTTCAGCTTATCGTATCATCACTTGCAGCACAAAGCAAATTCGGCAAGCAAATGCGCCAGCTGTTATCCATGTTAGTGGAGAAACCTATCGCCGTTTTAGAAGCAGAAAACAAAAAGAGAAATGGTCCAGCGAAGAAAAGTTTTACTGATGGCATCATCAACACATTTTGACAATTGATCAGCTTGCGGAAAAATTGGATCGGGACAAAAAATCTATCTACAACAAGCTTTGGCAGTTGAAAAAGAAAGGCGGTATTCAACACGTCATATGAAAGGAGGAAATGAAGCACCTACTATATCGTATGCTTCATAGGCGAAAATATGCCATTTGAGGTGGAGTTCACCATAAAAGAAAACGGCGATTTCCAAATGATTCACACCGCACTTGTATACGCCCTAAGTGTTTCAGAGTGCCGGCAAATTGCCTTGGAAAAGAAGAAAATAAAATAAACATTGCGTTTCATAGTAGGCCAAACTGTGACCCAAAAAAGATATGGATTTTCCACAGATAGTTGAACTTGTTTATCTATAGCCCCAATATTGCTGGTACTGAAGGACGTAAGGGGGATGTTGGTATTGCTGAATATATTGTAGCTGTTGATTTAAATATTGATGAGGTATATTTTCTTTTGCTCTGTTGCAATTCTTATATGGACCTATATAAGTGGTGGGTTGGACCGGTGCAATTGCTTGTTTCCATTGATTTTCATCGAGACAATAGGTATGCGATATGATATTTGCCGGAGTAAATTTTAAGATGTCTGAACCTAAAATCACTTCTGGAGTTGGCGCATCAAAAATTGCCAAAAGGTGAGTGTTATCAACTTTAGCTACTTCATAATGCCACCAACTTCTTGGAATGTTTGCCACTTGTCCGGGTGTAATAGAATAACTGAGAATTTGTTTTGTAAATGGGTTCAGCATCGATACAGTAGCAGCGCCAGAAATACAGTAGACTAGCTCGGCTGCATTTGGGTGATAGTGTGGTTCTATGACATTATTAGCACTTAGGAAAATGTCTAACAGAGACACATTTTCCAGTGTATTCAACTGTTTCACACCTAATACGTTAATATAGTTGTTGTTATCTTTTTTAAACAGGGAGCTTTTATTTACATCGAAAGTGTATTGAGGGGATGGAGGTGTGCCATCCATATGTGAAGCCATAAATTCTCTTCACCTCTTTACATTAGCTATAAAAACAAACTTTATAGGTATGTTATGAACTTACAGTTAATTTGGTGTGCGGTGTGCAGTTCGAAGATATTGCGAAGCACGAAGCAAAGGAGACGGAAAATTGAATTTCTTGAAGAAGTTATTTAGAAAAAAGAAATCGAGCAAAGCTCGCAAAATTTTTTAAAAGATGATGTAAATAAAAATTATGTTTGTTTAGTTCTCGACTCAATCAATAGGAAAAGGTGATTGGAATATGAAAAAAGCACATGAGGGCTTTGCAATGGGGATATTGCGTTATGGCGAAGCGAAGCCGATAAAGGAAGAGCACTCGGAATAATTAGAGATCAAGTTTAATGAACAATTAGAGCTCTTTTTATGAAATTAGCTATCAAATAAACAAAAAAGGATAGATCGATATGACCCATCCCATCAAACTTTTAAACGGATTCTGGATTAGTAACCGCCAAAGAAACAGCTGCATCCAACAATAATTAAAAGGATAAACAGCACAACAACTAAAGCAAAGTTAGATCTAAAGCCATCTGACATTTTGTAACCCTCCTGTTTTAAAAGGATAGTACATCCTATGTAAAACATAGCGAGCCTGTTATAAGGCAAGTAGTACAGGTAATAAAAAAATGATGAATCAGTTTGGCATTTTGTTAACACGGACGGTGAAAGCGTGCAGTAGCTTTTGATTTGGGCATGAACAGCAAAAAGGATTTTGGGAACGTGCGATCTTTATCCGGCGTTGTATGACGGAAGACGGTGTATATGATTACGAAATTTATAATGATTTCGGCATGAGCGAGCGTAAGTATTATCGCATCAAATCACGGGCATTTACGTAGCCATGCTCCAGGAGCTTTTGGCATAACCTTTGGTTACATTGGTGTAAATCAAGATAGCATGGATAAAGCAATGGCGAAATTTAAAATTAAATATTAGTGTTGATATTTCACGAAAGAAAAAGGACCAGTCTTTGAACTGCACCCCAATTGTTAGACACAATTAACCATTGGAGGTGCAGTTTTTATATGACTAAATACAGTTTAGAAACAAAATTAGCTGCGGTGAGGGCTTATCTTGAAGGGGGAGATTCCTTTCAGGTAACCGCACAAAAGCATAATGTCAGTGTATCGATGTTAAAAAAATGGGTGATGAAGTACAGAGAACATGGATCCGAAGCATTTCAAAAAATGTATACAAATTACTCCATGGAGTTTAAAATGGACGTAATCAACTACATGAACCTATCCCGGCAATTCATGAAAATTGGATCACGTGGAAAAGGTGTTGAGAGAGTCCAACGAGAGCTAACAATCAAGAGAGACGGCATCTTCGGTAAACAAACTGAGGCTGCGGTAAAAGCGTATCAAGAGCGGAAAGGGCTTGTTGCACACGGAATCGTCGGACTGAAAGCATGGAATATGCTTTTTTAGAGCGTCAAAAAGAGCGGGTGAAAAAAGTTTAAATCGTCTGAATGTCGTTTTATTTTTATAAAAAGAAAAAATTTTTTATAAAATCTATTTACTAAGGTAAATAGATTAGGTATAATAAAAGGAGACGAACAAAGGGAGATGATAAAAATACTCGATATCGTCGAGAAAATCATGAGCATGGCGGCGGCAACGCCAGCATCAAGATTTATCTTGGATAGAAAAAAGAAAAATAAAAAGCGACGATCAAAGAAGAAACGTCACAAATAACCACAAACGGAAGCCCAACTTTCGGGAAGGGCTTCTACAATAAAAATCATATCATTTCCCAATACAAATGTCAAAGGTCATCCTTAATGTCTTAATTGCGATCATCGCCATTACGTTTCTAATTACAGCCAGCTTTCGTCATCTAGGCACCTAGACATCGCATTGTTAGTAGCCCTTGTGCTTTGGACTTGGACGCTTATTGATCGCTTAATTGAGCGCATCCGCAAATGAGCAGGAGGTGAAAAAGTGCAATACCATCTTAATTCCCGGCAAGAAGTTGAGGACTTCATTCGAAATGAGGTCCTCACCACTTCGGAGGTGAAAGAAATTTTAAATGTTACACGACAGCGGCTTCATGCACTGGTGAGTGCAGAAAAGCTAAAGCCAATAAAACGCTTAAAAAGTGAAAGTTTATTTTTACGAACAGACATTGAACGGCTACAAGCGGAGTTACGAAAAGCACGAAAAAAATACCGACCTTATGAATGAAGGTAATTTAAAAGCTGGGAGATTATAAACGCACCCCAGCTTTTATTATTCCCCTGTCATTTAGAAGGAGATTTTTTATATATAAATAAAAATAAAAACATACATTTGTTCCTGTTTTTATTGTAAAAGCGGACATAAATTCTTTTATAATGTAAATAAAAGGGGAAATAACTATAATAGGATTGCTTCTGAACGCTTTAGAGAGCCAAAAACCGACTAAAATAATTTATCTAAGCGATTGTGGCAAATGGAGTTTAAAGGGGTATTTATCCTAGAGGCTGTAGGAGATGCACATATCAAAGCCTTTTGCGCCTTAAGAAAACAACGGAGAATCTTTAAATTGAGTAGCATTTTATCGATTCATCCTGCAGCAGAAAGAAGGAAGCAAAAAATAGTTAGTTAGAGTCTGCCATTTGGCAGTTTTTTTATTTTTGCTGAGATAAAAGAATAATATTGGTTTTCCTCTTCAATTCCTATGGGAGAATAAGCTTTCTTACATAATTTGTATGTCGTGATTTTCCAAAAAGCTTGAATTAAGACACCGTGCCCTTGGCGTTGGCACGGTGTCGTTATTTAAATCTATTTAATATGTTACAGCATTATAAGAATTGATTCTTCCATATTTGAAGTATGTTCCAGTTCCGGAGATTTTGTCTGCTGTTTGCTCGATGGCTTGACGAATTTCTATGTTATTCCGTCCTTGACTCGCTAGTAAGGCTGCAAGACCGGCTACATGAGGGGATGCCATGGAAGTGCCCGACATATAGGCATATCGGTTACCAGTAATAGTTGAGACAATGTCTACACCTGGAGCTACGACATCTACCCATGTTCCATAGTTCGAGAATGATGCTAACCGATCATATTGATCTACTGCGCCAACTGCAATTACATTTTCATAAGAAGCCGGTTCAAATGTTGTAGAGGATCCATTATTTCCGGCTGCGGCAACTACTACAGAACCCTTATTCCATGCATAGTTTACAGCATTCTCCAATGTGGTTGTATGACAATCACAACCAAGTGACAGGTTAATGACTTCAGCGCCTGAATCAGCAGCATAAATGATCGCATCGGCAATATCACTTAGAGTACCACTGCCATTTCGATCTAAAGCGCGCACAGCCAAAATTCTTGTGTTTGGGGCCATGCCGGCAATACCTGTAGCATTGTTTGTTTCCGCAGCTGCTATTCCAGCTACGTGCGTACCATGATTATTCAAATCCATTGGGTCGTAATCATTATCTACGAAATCATATCCTTTGATGACTTTTCCATCTAAATCAGGATGTGTATAATCTACACCTGTATCAATAACAGCAATCTCTTGACCGCTACTGCCTTTTGTAACATCCCAAGCATAGTCGGTATACGTATTTTGTGGACCATATTGATAACCCTGATAGTACGTATCATTTGGAGTCCAAGCTGCATTAAATAAATAGTTTGGCTCTGCGTATTCTACTAACGGGTTATTATTTAATGCTTTCACAACAGCTTCCACATTTCCTACTTTTAGTACATTAAATTTAGATTTAACTCGATCATTATCTGGAACCGCCGTTGCCCCAACTTCTTTTAATGCCTTTGCCTTTTCTTCAGCATTTACTTGTTCTTTGAATTGGACAATGACTTCTCCCTGGACATATGCTCCTTTTTCATGAGACACGTTAATTTCGGAAACGGTTTTTGGAGATTCTACCCCATCATTAGAGGCTGCTTCCACAAGGAATGGAAAAAGTGACATGGAAACAGCGAGGGATAAACTAACAATCGCTTTAAACTTCATGGAAATATTCCCCCTTTAAATGGAATTGCGGTATTAATTTTACGTTGAGGAAGGGGGAGGAATGAAAAATTTTTTCTCAAAAATCTCGACATTTATTTTAATATAATATAATTTTGTAAAATAATGGTATTTAATTGGGGATTCTTAGATATTTAATCGTAGCATGCTAAAACATTGCTGATACATTGGTTGTTATTTTCCTGATGCTTAAAGGTGGACCCAATGTACGATGAAAAGGTATTATACATAAGCTGATTAGTAAGTTCGATAAAGCATATTGGAGTGTGTATAGGTACATAGTGTTATATCAACATAAACACCGTTACACATCAGAAGTGCTACTACAAATTTCCACAGCGACGACTCCCAATCATGGATGAAAGTCCATTCCAGAAAATGCCCCTGAAATATCTGTTTTTTCAGTGAATTGTTTAAAAGAAAAAAGGCCTCTTATACTCCCATGGAAGAATAATTTATTTCAACATCTTTATTATTTGACCATTTTAAAAATACAAGTTTCATTGCCGAAAAAGATGGAAAAATCGCTGGATTTTTGATAGGTTTTCTATCCCAAACATCCGGGAGACCATATATACACTTTGTTAGGGTTCATCCAGATTACAGGAAACAGGGGATTGGAAAACAACTTTACAATGAATTTTTTCATATTGTGAAAAAGAATGGTCGGAATATCGTCCGTTGTGTAACTTTACCAGTGAACAAAGTTTCCATTGCAATTCATAAAAAAATGGGATTTGAATGTTAGTGGCAATTAAGAATTGTAGTGTTTGGCAATTAAGGATATGCATAATTTATTGCATATTCACCGCTTTACATGGAGTGGCGGGTATGATAGGCTTATATGCCTTGCAAAGTCCTGTGGCTTGCCCCCTTTGCCAGAAAGCATGCCCGCAGAGGCTCCATGTCAAGCGACAACAGGTATGAAATTTTATACAGATCATTGAATATTCTTATTTGCCATTTCATGCATTTTTTAATTGCCAAAAACAATTTGAAATCGAAAAAAATGGAGATAAAGAAATGGACGGAGCTTCTGTATATGCTGATTATGATGGACCAAATCAAGATAGAGTTTTATTTGTGAAGAGGTTAATTTAATTATGAACTTGTTCAACTCCCGTGGAAGAACAGAAATTCTTCCTAAATCTGTAGTGCGCGAAATGCAGCATGGGTGGCTAACGGATTCGATAGTTCAATTAACCGCTCTTGTCATTTTATTATGGGCGGTTTTTCTTTTGATCGAAAATCGACAGTGATAACAGAGCTTAAAAAAGAGCTCTTCTTATTGATATATCCTCTTTAAGTAGACAGTGTAAAAAGCCCGCACCAATTGTGTGGGTGTTACACTGTACTTGGAGGGGATTTTCATTTGGCTAAAAGGACAAACATTCAACACTGTACAAAAGAATTTAAAAGAATGGCTGTAGAAAGGTATAAAAATGGAGAGGAAAGTTGCGACGTACTTACTAAAGAATTGGGTCTTCGCAGTTCAACACAGTTAAGCACTCCATCAATTTATAAATATTGCTCGCCAAAATGAGAATATATTTGGGTGAATCGGATAAATAATCTGATTCGTAATTAAAACAATTTAATGGCAAAAATCCAAAAACTCCATACAATAATACAAAAGATTAAATTGTTTTATCTGGAGATGGTCTTATGGCACGCTGGATCGACATATCCACAAGCAAACATCAATTAAAACTTTATGATGGTAATAAGTTAATAAAAGTGTATCCCATTGCTGTTGGCAAAATGTTAACCCCAACACCTTCAGGAGTATATACAATTATCAATAAACAACGCAACCCCGGAGGTGCTTTCGGAGTATTGTGGATGGGGTTGTCAAAGCCTCATTATGGAATACATGGAACAAACAACCCTTCTTCTATCGGTAAGAATGTGTCACATGGATGCATTAGAATGTATAACCGTGATGTTATGGAATTGTCATCAATGGTTCCTATTGGAACACGTGTCTCTATTCATAAATGAGGTTCTAAATTTTTTTCTATTTTCTATGAAAATCCAATTCTATCTGAAAAAATAGGAAAATATTATAACGTATTCCCTTTTTTATTGAAAAAGCATCTGCTTCCTTAGGCGGATGCTCTTTTTTGGCGTTTTTGTCTACAGTCTGCGGCATCCAAAATGGATGCCGTTTTAATGCTATTTTTATAAAACTAACGATGAGAAAGGCGGCGTAGAGAGTTTCAGAGTCCTCATGGGTACGATACAAACGCCGCATTCGCGAACTAACTTTGCAGCTTCTTTTTCATGTTAAAGATATCAACGTTACACGAAAGATGTATCAAGATATGCTTTTTGATTGTTTCAACTCTTTATAGGTAAGATACCAACATTATAAGTAAACCAGAAATAGCTACAAGAGTTTCTGATTTCAATTCCTTATAGGTAAGATACCAATCCCAAAACGTGTTGATGTATCAACGTTTTTCCTGAAATGGCTGCACCTAGTTATACGCCATTTAGAAAACTGCGTCAATATGTGGGATGCTTATAGTTGTAGGGAAGAAGGAGAAAAAAGTAGTGCCGTCGATTCCTAGGGGTTTTTGCACAATTAGAGGTCGACGACGGAAGTACAAACAATTAATAAGAGCAAAAAGCACTTCTCATTAGAAAGGAATTTAATCTTCAAAGCAATTCGTTCCATAAGCTCTTCCATTCTTTTCTTCTCTTCTTTTCAAGACCGCCTATATGTTCCGTGTATCCAGATGTGTAGCGATTATTGGTTTATTGTTCCGCATGTTCAGAAGTTGTTCATCAGGACGATAAGGTTTTCCTCGACAAGCGAAACTTCAGATTGTCGGCTTTGGCGACAAGCGTCTGTTGGGCAAATTTTTATATTAGTTGTGATATAGGTGTAAACGTATATAATGCCACAGACGGAAGCTATAAAGGTAAAGCTTATGGCGGTGAAAGTTATAAAGTGTATGCAGAAAAAGACGGATGGTATGATTTAGGAAACTCAACTTGAGTTAAAGGTGAACATGTAATAATTATTAAGTAAATAACAGTCTGAAAGAAGTATTACAGATAGGAATACTGCAGCTTGCCGGTTCTTTAGCCAGATTGGTAATGTTATAGTTTACTTGCCGTATGCACGCAGACCCCCTCCATTTAATTCCCCATCACTTGCGCGATGACTTTTATAAAGAATACGGGATCCGCATTGAAGGGGACCTTTCGCCGTTAAACATGATGAGATTGGAAAAGGAATATGGTGGGCGTATTGAAGATGTCATGGTCGAGAGAATTTTCTTCTCGGAAAATAAACGAGTCGGCATCGGGACGTTCAGCCCGTCGGACCCAAAATCGCAGGATATTGCCGATCTTACAGGAAGCATTGATTTTTCAACTATCGCTCAGTACGGTTCAGAATCAGACCCGCGCGCCTATCGATTTGATGGTGAGTTAAACAAAGCGAATCGCGGAATTATGGAATTTCAAGAAATGCTCAAATGCGATGAAAAGTTTCTCTGGCATCTGCTTTCTTTGACGCAAGAAGGAAATTTCAAAGCGGGGCGGTTTGCGCTTATTAGCGCTGATGAGTTAATTATCGCCCATACGAACGAAACGGAATATCGTTCTTTTATCGCGAACAAAAAGAATGAAGCGCTTCATTCGCGGATCATCGTCATGCCGATTCCGTACAATTTGCGCGTGTCAGAAGAAGAGCGAATTTATGAAAAGATGATTCGCGAAAGCGATGTCGCTGATGTCCATATTGCTCCGCATACGCTGCGAATCGCCGCAATGTTTACGATTTTAACGAGATTGAAAGAATCGAAACGGCCGGACGTCGATTTAATTAAGAAAATGCGCCTTTACGACGGCGAAATGGTCGAAGGATTTAATGAAGTAGATGTCGAGGAATTGAGAAAGGAACATCCAGATGAAGGAATGAGCGGAATCGATCCCCGCTATGTCATTAACCGCATTTCCTCATGCATTATCCGCAAAGAAGTTCCGTCGATTAACGCATTAGACGTATTGCGATCCTTAAAAGAGGGGCTTGACCAGCATCCGTCCATTTCGAAAGAAGATAAAGAGAGATATTTAAATTTTATTTCGCTTGTTCGCAAAGAATACGACGAAATCGCCAAGCAAGAAGTGCAAAAGGCGTTCGTTTACTCATATGAGGAATCGGCGAAAACATTGATGGATAATTATTTGGATAATGTGGAGGCGTACTGCAATAAAACAAAACTGCGCGATCCGCTGACAGGGGAGGAAATGAATCCAGACGAAAAACTCATGCGCTCGATCGAAGAGCAAATCGGCATTTCGGAAAACGCGAAGAAGGCGTTTCGCGAAGAAATTTTGATTCGCATTTCTGCCTATGCGCGGAAAGGACAAAAGTTTGATTACAATTCGCATGAACGGTTGCGAGAGGCGATTCAGAAGAAATTATTTGCTGATTTAAAAGATATTGTAAAAATAACCACTTCCACCAAAACTCCGGATGAGCAACAGTTAAAGAAAATTAATGAAGTTGTGGCGCGTTTGATCGATGAATATGGCTATAATTCTACGTCAGCAAACGAACTGCTTCGCTATGTCGGCAGTTTATTAAATCGATAGCATGCCTGATGCTGGGCATGCTTTTTTGCTCGATTAGCGGGGAAGCGTTTAGTTGCTGCGAACGAAAAAACTTTGTTGTGTAAAAAGAAAACGCAGTTTTGTTTTCCAGTGGTCCATGTTTACTGAACGGAGAGAAAAATTATATACAATGACTAGGATGCGATCTTTGACTGTCGGGATGGGATCGTGGGAATTGTCTAAACATCATTTTGTTTACTGGGGAATCCGACGCGGATGGGACAGAGAGGGAATTTTTGCACACTAAGACATGATCACGGTTGAAGCTGATTGATCGCTTGTCCAACAAAAATTTGCATATTCATTTTCGTAATAATTTGTCAATTATTTCGCTTTTTTGCATAGGATAGAGTAAACAAACTGTCATTGATTCATTACGTTTTTATGGCGCCAACATAAGTATATGCTCAAAGTGGAAAAATGTGAAAACATTTGATGAGGAGGGGGAATATGAAAGGAAACTTTGTTGTATCGAAAGAAGACTGGTCCCTCCATCGGAAAGGACACGATGACCAAAAACGCCATCAAGAAAAAGTAAAGGAAGCGATTAAAAACAATTTGCCGGATTTAATTACAGAAGAAAGCATCATTATGTCAAACGGGCGTGATGTCATTAAAATTCCGATTCGTTCGCTGGATGAATATAAAATCCGTTATAATTACGAGAAAAACAAACATGTTGGTCAAGGAAGCGGAGAAAGCCAAATCGGCGATATTGTCGCAAGGGATGGAGCAGAGGAGGGACAAGGTCCTGGAAAAGGGCAAGGAGCGGGAGACTTGCCTGGGCAAGATTATTACGAAGCGGAAGTATCGCTAATGGAACTAGAAGAAGCGTTATTCAGCCAATTGGAGCTGCCAAATTTGCAGCGGAAAGAAGCGGACCAAAACGTGGCGCAACATATCGAATTTAACGACATTCGCCGTACTGGTCTGATGGGGAATATTGACAAAAAACGAACGATGCTCGCGGCATTTAAAAGAAATGCGATGAATGGCAATCCAAGTTTTTATCCGATTTATCGTGAAGACTTAAAATTTAGAACGTGGAACGAAGTGGTAAAACCAGAATCGAAAGCTGTTGTTCTTGCGATGATGGATACAAGCGGCTCAATGGGGCTGTGGGAAAAATATATGGCGCGCAGTTTCTTCTTTTGGATGACCCGTTTTTTGCGTACAAAATATGAAACGGTGGAAATCGCATTTATCGCCCATCATACCGAAGCAAAAGTGGTTACTGAAGATGAGTTTTTTACCAAAGGGGAAAGCGGGGGCACGATTTGTTCTTCCGCCTATCGAAAAGCTCTCGAACTCATTGAAACGAAATATTCGCCATCGCGCTACAATATTTATCCGTTCCACTTTTCTGATGGAGACAACTTGACATCGGATAACGCCCGCTGCGTCAAGCTTGTTCAAGAATTAATAAAAGTGTCAAACATGTTTGGTTATGGGGAAGTAAATCAGTACAACTATACACCCTATATACTCTAATATTAAGAAGGCTTCTGTTTCAGGCAGAAGCCTTTTTTCTTAACAAATAAGTGATGAAAATGTATAATTAAATTCAAAAAAAGGAATAAATGATTGTAAATAGTATATATTTATTATATTATTAACGAACAAAATATAATAAAAATGATCGTAAGGGGTAATGAGACATAAGGTTAAAACCTTTCGTTCCTTTAATGTTACCATTAAAGGAAGAAGTCGTAAACCAGCTTGAATTTATTCATGAGTTAATCGAAGCAAATAAGAGCATTGTGGAATACCAAACAATGTTAAGAAATTCTAAATTACATCCTCAGTTTTTGCTAAGACCAGTAATGCTTAAGGAAGCGGTTCAATCTACAAAAATTGAGGGTATCCAAGTTACGTTAGACGAAGTAATGGAGGCAGAGGCCCGAACTAAAAAAGCAAATAAGGATATTCAAGAGGCGCTGAACTACTATAAAGCATTAATGGAAGGAATGGATGCTTTAAAAAGTATTCCTATCTCTACGCGCCTTTTTAAATTAATGCATAAAACATTGTTATCGAACAATGTAAGGGGCTCCAATCGTTCGCCAGGGGAGTACAGAAAAATTCAAAACTTTCTTGGGCCTGAAGGATGCACTATTGAAACAGCTACCTATATTCCTCCAGAACCGCAGCTTGTGAATGACTATATGTCCAATTTAGAAAAGTATATAAACGATCCTCAAGATGATTACGATGAATTAGTAAGGATTGCGATTATTCACGCGCAATTTGAAACTATCCACCCATTTTTTGATGGAAACGGCAGAATAGGTAGGATTTTAATACCTCTTTATTTGTACAATAAAGGTGTAATTGACTATCCAAGCTTTTTTATTAGTGATGTTTTAGAAAGAGATAAGCATAAATATTATCGGTATTTAAATGACACTCGCTATAAAGGCGATTGGACGCAATGGATTAAATTCTTCTTAGAATGCATTAGCATTCAAGCTAAGAAAAATGTTCGCTTAATTGAAGAAGTGAATGAACTATATGAGGAAGATTTGGAAAGAGCAAGTTCCATTGTTAATAGTAGCAATATTCGTACTGTAATCGATGTAATGTTCCAAAGACCAATATTTACGGCCAAAACCATGTCTAATCTAACTGGTTTATCAGAGGGAACGATTAGGAGATATCTAAACAAATTGGAAGATCAAAGAATTATTTTCTCAGACGGAAGAACCCGCTCCAAAACATATTACTATTATAACCTTCTTGATAAACTTCGATAAGAAAAAAGCCGTTGAGAAACTTGAACTCTCAACGGTTTTGTTATATCTTAGGGTAAAGCTGGATTACAAACTGATCCTTTTTCGTCCATTCTGGTTTACGCAAGTACGTCGCTTTCTCAAGCACCGATTTGAGGAGGTGATTTTTCTTTTCAACATCGTCCGTACTACGATATGCCTCTAACACCTTTTTGACGGTTGGAACATACTCGTTGATGTTCTTTTCCTTGAGTTGTTCTTTTTCTATCTCTTGTTTCAGCTGCTCAATTTCTTCTTGTATCTGTTTGGTACGCTGCACAATGTTTTGCTGCCGTTCCAGAAATACTTCTACAGTGTAAATTCCACGTTCTAAGAAGTCGTGGAGATTGCTTTTTTGAACGTTCAGCTCTTTCAGTTCTTTTTCTTTTTTCTCAAGCGCCTTTTGTTTAAGAGGGATGACAGATGGACTTTCTCTTTTCTCTATCATTTGTTCCTGAACTTCAAATTGATCGATAAATTCAGCAAGTGATTGCAAAATTCTTTCCTCAACAAGAGGGAGTAACGCCCCTTTTTGTACACCTTTACATTTTGGATTCGCACAACGAATCATATCGTTAGGGCGATCAGGGCGCGGTTGATACCACATCGTAAAACCACAAATTTCGCATTTCAGAATTCCAGCAAGAGGGTTTGCAAGCGATTTGCTTTCAACTGTAGAAGGACGCCAACGACTTTTGTAAGCTTTATTGGCGGCTTCCCAAAGCTCTTTTGACACGAGCGGTTCATGTGCATTTTCTTTCACATACCAGCGCTCTGGGGGCATTTTTTTGCGCACATATTTCCCATTTTGTTTTACATACCGTACTTTTCCCCAAATGATATGGCCCATGTAAACTTCGTTTGTCACAATCGCTGTGATAGTTGACGGTGACCAAAAGTCACGTTTTTCGTTCGGCGGTTTTGCTCCAAGTCTGTCCAATTCTGCCGCAATCGCCTGCCGGCCATATCCATCTCGCATCATCTCGAAGATTTTCACGACTACCCATGCGGTTTCCGGATCAGGGCGCAGCTTGAGATTTTCGTCACGAAGGTAGCCATACGGCGGCTTCTTCGAGATAGATTTTCCTTCTGCTGCGGATGCACGACGGCCGCGTTGCATACGCTTCGAAATGGTTTTTAACTCTTCACGGGCGATAAGGGACTTGATTCCAAAAACAAGTTCCCATGTTTCACTTTCTGGATCATAAACTTCTGTAGGAGTGATGATTTTAGTCCCGGAGTAGCGGAATGCACGGTCTAAAATTCCTTGGTCTAGCATATCACCGCGGCCAAGGCGGTCGATGTCCATCACAAGAACAGCGTCGGCGATTCCTGTTTCCACTTGACGCAGGAGTTTTTGGATTTCTGGACGTTCAGCAATTGATTCTCCGGAGACGACTTCCTCAAAGATGTCGATGATGTTGTGTCCTTCTTTACGCACAACAGCCAGCAACGTATCACGATGCCGTTGCAAGGTATCGTAGGATGTGCCCGTTTCGGCTGCCTTTTTTTCTTCTTCAATGTCTTTGCGGCTTTTGCGGAGGTAAATAAAGATATCGAGGTTCGTTGGTCTGTACATAACATCACCTCTACACAAGTAGATAACCGACCATACACAATAAAAAGAAATAGTCCAAAAATTGGAATACTGCTTAATTAGGGTACGGTTTCGAATTTGAATCAAACGCTCTTCACATAATTTAGGTGTTACCTTAAACATATTCGGCATATGCTCAATTATGTATGGCTCGTTCCACTTAATGAATCTCAACATATGACAAGGAATAGCAGCATATTTAAAATGGTTTGCATCTCGTTCTTGCAGCTCACGAAAAGCCTCTGGCATCATACTCTGTACACCGACATGTCGTAAAATGTGGCATAGTTCTGGAAGAAAGCCTCACGTTTTTCTTCTTGAGAAAGACGCGAATCGATGGCAATGAAACGGAATCGCCCTACAACTTGGTGAGTGGAAGGAGATGGCCTTTCATGCAGAAAAATGCTTAATTTTCTTGAAATTATTAACGGATTAATATCTTCTGGGCGAAAAATCTTTAGTCTTGTATAAAATCTGGTCACCCAACCCTCCAACGCTGTTGTGTAGTAGCGGCGTAGCTCCATATTGTCCCCTTCCTAAGGGGATTATAAGAACGAATGTTTGGGTTGGCGATAAAAAGAAAAAACCCTTAAAGGCACTAGACAAATTTAATGATAATTCCTGTAGCTGCTATTATAATGCCGATCGTCCAAATAATAATGATATTTCTTGATTTTATTATTTGGTTTTCGACGATTGTTTCTGTTGCGATTTTCTTAGAGGAGAAAGCTTCATCTATTAAAACCTTTACTTTATTTTCATCCGGTTTGTTTTTGAGTGCCTCATATATGAGTTTTTGCATTTCGGATTTGGCTGGTAAGTTATCTAATTTTTTAGTTCTTTCCTCAATAACAGCCATGGCAGTTTCAAGCTTGCCAATACGATGGTTTGTATCATTTAACTTTTCCAATACTTCCTTAATTTCATACATAAAATTTTCGTCCTCCTTATCTGGAGAAGCTTGTGAAAACTCGATCAGATTTCTTCATCACACCGTTAAGATCAAAGGACTATAGTCTAAATCTTTTGCCATTCTGCAATATCAGTTGGAACATCAGGGAATTGAGCCGTCTAATTTGTCCAACTTAAAGCAGCAAGTTGCATGGCAAAATGCGTCATCAGCAGCTGCGTTGGGGACAGATAGTGTCCATATCCGATACCGTTGATAATCAGTAAATATTTTTTATTTAATTGATCGTATTTGATGTACATTGGAACAATTGGGCTTTTGTAATAATACATTATTTCCACCTCCTTCCTGTTGGAAAACATTCGACAGGAAAGAGGAAAATCATACAAAACTGTTTCCATATGTGAGGTAACATCAGAATGTCAGCAAATGATTCCCATGCTCCGCATAAACATGAACAAAGGGGGAATGCGGGCATGAAGGAATTCAAATACGGCAACACGACTGTTATTATTCACTCCCCGTTGGTACTTATGAGCGCTCAAGAACGGAAAGAGTGGTTCGAAAAGGAATGGGAAAAGGGAAATCCCATTTTGAAACAGATCGCCCAGGCGGTTATCGATTGCTACCGACCAAAAGAATTCAATTAAAGTCCTCTAATTTAATCGGGAGATGCAGCAACACATCCTTTCTTACACTGCTGACATGGATGATGAAGATTACTTATTCCGCTCCCTCCGCTCGCCGCTCCCGATTAAAAGAATACAAGCTTATAAGATATTAAACCGCGCAGCAAAGAGAGACGGCATCTTAGAGATCGGCACCCACACCCTTCGAAAAACGTCCGGGTACCATTTTTATCAGCGTACGAAGGATGTGGCGTTGCTGCAGAAGATATTTAACCATTCATATCCGTCGGTTACATTGCGCTATATCGGCATTAACCAAGACATCATCGATAAAACGGTTGATGATTTCAATTTATAGGGGGCTCAATTGTGAAATCAGTATAAAGATTGCGATGTTTTATTCGCCGTTTCGCAAAACTTTGAAGAACATCATCTCTTGCAGTGCCCGGTTTGCAAGACAGATAAAGCACTTTGCGAATTGTCTTCTGGAGAATTGCGCATTCAAGCAAAAGCGCAGCAGTTCGTCGTTCCGGAAGGGCAAACAGATATTTACGAGTTTTTAGAGTAGTAAAGGAAACACAAGAGTAATTGTGTCTCCTAATAAGGAGGATAAAAAGTTTATGTATAGCACTAATTAAGATAAAAACCTTTACTCCAATTTTGCCAGCAGGGCAAGGAACTACTGGAACTAGTGCTCGTGAATGCGTTGAAGAAATATTAAATGAATTTGTCGCTGATCACAATAAGCAATGACCAGTTAGAAACGTTTGCAAATTTCCTTGTCGACAGTTTGCAGCTAAACGATCTTGTTGATAGTGAATATACAATTTTTCAAGATTACAAGATCATTATTAAACATATGACGGTCAGCGATTTTGAAGCATTGCCGGAATTCGATGGTTATTAAACACAATAAGGCATTCTATTGCGCAGCAGAAATAATGCGAAATAAAAGGAGGTAAATTAAGATGGGGAAAATAAAGAAAAGATGATTCATTCAATACTTTCGTTTTTACAATGCAGAATTAATTGAACATCTTGAAATGAGAAAAAACATGAAAAGTAATTAATACGAACTGCGTATGTAATCTATTTACTGCGCAGTTCAAAAAAGTTATCTAGCAGACGCATGGTGTAAAGGAGTGAAAAATGTGAGAAAAGTTAGATTCACTTTATCCATGGAACTTAGTTTGGTTGCAAAAAGGGAAGAAACCGTGAAATTTGATAATGATATGACGACAATATGAGCAATGGAGAAAGGAACAACTAGATGGCGGATGGGAAGGAATTGATTGATACACGCTCCTACGATATTGTGAAAAGCACTTCTAAAAGAAGTGCTTAATCACCAATACAATTTATTTAAAGCTGGAATTAATTCATTAAAATAAGGCTTGATGATGAAATCCTTAGCGCCTATTTCAATAGCATCAATAATTAACCTTTTTTGCCCCATTGCTGAATAAATTATTACTTTTGCTTTTGGGTCCCATTTTAAAATATTTTTTAAAGCATCTAACCCGTTCATGATAGACATGGTTAAGTCGAGTATAACAATGTCAGGTGTTTTTTCTTTATAAAGAGATACAGCGCTACTACCATCCGAGGCCTCAGCAACAACTTGGTAACCATTATCGTTTAAGAGATTCTTTAATAAAATTCGCATAAACCTTGAATCGTCAGCAATTAATATAGTTTTAAACAATTTAAAATCACCTTTCGCTAAGTAATAAGGCAAATTAGCAAAAGGGAATCCTCTTGTTGTAAAAATGTGCAATCTTGCTATCATAACACAGTTGTCGTAGGTCTGTGGATTTTCATCTCTTACTTTTGACAAATTTGCCCTTAGCAAAGTTTAACACAAATTATTAAAAACGCCAGATTTTTATTTATTAAAAATTTTATAAAAAATTAAAAGAATGTTGGGAAGGATAGCACTGTAAATCTAGGGGAAAAAATAAGCATTTTATTTCACATTAGACATATGAAGCGAAGGGGATTGTATGGAATTTTGCAGTTGTGTACGAAATACCTCCAATGCGAGGGATTTTTCGTACAGAGGTAAATGCAGATAGCATAAAGGATGCTGAAGAAAAAATTCGATTGAATCCAGAAACAGCAAATTATCGAATAAGAGAAGTAAAGGAAATTTCCCGATAAGTTAATTCGCAGTACGACATATGAAATAAAATAGCAATTGTGTTGCCCAAGTTATTTATAAGTAAAGAATGAAAAAAATAAATGAATAAAAAAAAGGACGAATCTATATGATCCATCCTATAAAACATTTAAACGTACTCTAATTAGTAACTACCAAAAGAAACAACTGCATCCAACAATAATTAAAAGGATAAACAGCACAACAATAAAAGCAAAGCTGAATCCATAGCCACCTGACATTTTGTGCACCTCCTGTGTTACATGGATAGTACATCCTATGGGAAACATAGCGAGCATGTATAGGACAAACATCTAAATTTTGTTTATTGGAAGAATTAAACGAATGTACAGGTAATAAAAAACGATGGATCAGTTTAGCATTTTGTTGAAACGGGAGATGATATGGTGTGAACCAGGTGCAGAAAGAGACCGAAGAACACATTTAGGGAACAAAATAGATACGGAGGAGTAAATGTAAATGATGAAGAAAAATAAATTAGCAGGAATGTTGGTTTTAGGACTTGCATTGACAAGTTTAGCAGTTGCAGCGAATCGTTCAAAAGGGCTGCGAAAGACATCGATTCCAACTGGGGAGGATTGAATCGAGTCGCTACAGTCTATGATGCAAATGGAATGTAATAAGCGATATGAAGGGAAATTTGTGTTCAAGCCGATAAATACGGTAACAAAATCAAATTCGATATAAATGGAAAACGTGTTTTGATTTATAACGCAACAGTGATTGTTGCAGAAAAATAATCAAAAAAGGAACAAGGTTATTTTCGGGGAATTAAATGATTCTTTAAGCGGGTGGAATTTGACCTTGTTCCATTAAGATTTGTTTCCACTATTGAAGTGTTTAATACAAAAAATAAAAGCTAGGACTTCTCCCAGCTTGGAAACAATGACTCAATTATGTTTCCTAAGAATCGCGTTTGTTTTATTCAGGGGACCAGGCTTTTTATGTTCCATTTCAGCAATGTATCTCGGTTTTCTTGATACTACCACTAAAGAAATAATGAAGCCAATCCCTAAGATAGATGATAATGTCCATGCGAAAAGTTCAATTGGAGACATTACCTGATACCCTCCTTTTTTGGTGTTATGTAAAAGATATGTCGACATGTTCGTCCACATGCTTATTGGGAAACTAATTTACACTCTCAAGAATAAACGGACAAAGGAATGAGGAAGCAAAATGACAGTTATGTTTCCAAAGGAGTTTATTTTTGTGAGGCTGTTATACAAAGTAGAAGGAATTTTATTAGTAAGTAATAATGCTTAACAGCATTATACTTAACTTAATTATAACCGTGCTTATGATTAAACTTTTAAAGTCTGGAACTTATAATAATGAGCTTAATTATCTAACACCCGATCAAGAAAAACATAAGAGCATCCTGAATATATTTAAATTCGTGCATCTCTTTCAACATCATTATGCGTTTTTGTTATAATAAAAAATATACAGAATCATTTTATAAAAATAAGGAGGAAAAGCATTGGCTGAATTGAGCAAAGCGCAGATTCAACATCAACGGTTATCTAAAGCTAAAATCATTAAAAGGGCAACTGCTATTTTCATCGGGGCTGTTCTAATGGCAGTAGGACTTGAAATCTTTTTAGTCCCTAATAACGTTATTGATGGAGGCATAACAGGTATTTCAATTATGCTTTCGCACATTACGGGTTTTCCTCTTGGAATTTTTATTTTTCTTTTAAACCTTCCGTTCTTTTTTATGGGTTATAAACAAATTGGAAAAACTTTTGCTATCTCCACATTGTTTGGGATTATCGTTTTATCCGTTTTTACCTCTCTGTTTCATCCTGTTCCAGCCTTCACAGAAGACATTTTATTAGCTACCATTTTTGGCGGAATGATTCTGGGTACAGGAGTAGGCCTTGTCATTCGTTATGGTGGTGCTTTGGATGGCACGGAAATACTCGCTATACTCATCAACAAAAAATTCCCTTTTTCCGTTGGCGAGATCATCATGTTTTTTAATATCTTCATTCTAGGTGCTGCCGGATTTGTTTTCACTTGGGATAGAGCGATGTATTCAATTTTAGCCTATGTGATTGCTTTTAAAACGATTGATGTTGTCATTAAAGGATTAGATGAATCGAAGTCGGCATGGATTATTAGCGATAATTCTGAAGCTATTGGGGATGCTATCATGAACCGATTAGGGCGCGGTGTTACATATTTGAGCGGAGAAGGAGCATTCTCTGGTGACGATAAAAAAGTGATATTTTGTGTGATTACCCGTCTTGAGGAAGCCAAACTTAAAGAAATTGTCGAAGAAAATGACCCAAATGCTTTTTTAGCTATAGCAGATATGGCTGAAGTACGTGGTGGACGTTTTAAGAAAAGAGATATTCATTAATATTACTAAATTCTATAATGGAAACAAAAATAAATATGTCCAAGACCGAAAGCGTGAGGGCACTGATTGTGCAGAGTAGCATGTCTACTTCTGTATGATTGGTGTCCTCTTTTCTTTTGCTGCAAAAATGATGGGAGGAATGTGTCATGAGGACCATCCAGCGGCAATTGCACAAATGGATGAAAGCAAACAAGATACTTCGAACAGAATAAGAAAGAGCCTAAACCAAAACGCTTCAAAGAACGATTCACCGAGCGGGAATTAAAAGAACTGATGGGGGTTTATCGTCCAGTTTATTGTCGTGACAAAGGCGGCACTTTTCGCCAGCGGTAATCATTCATTTCGGAGGTTGAGAAGATGGATAGGTCATTAGATGAAATTGATCGCAAAGCGACAAAAAAGCGGTTGAAGCGGCATTAGAAAAGTATCGTATCTATTTGCTTACATTACGATTGGATCAACTGCCGAGAGTAACTCAACACTATTCGCTCGTTCCTCCTTCCAATACAAACAAATTCCATTCCTCAACCGAAGAAAGGGATATTAGTAATTCTGACTATGAGCGGGAACGCAGCGAATATATTAAGCGGGTAGCAATGGCAGTGAATCGCTTAGGTTATTGGGAACGTGCGATCCTTATCCGGCGTTATATGACTGAAGACGATGTATATTGATTACGAAGTTTACAATGACCTGGGCATGAGCGAGCGGAAGTATTATCGCATCAAATCGCGGGCATTTTATAAACTCGCTTTTGCTCTCAGAATCGAGGTGTATAAATCATGAACTTTGTGCAGCCGATTCGTGGTCCAGAAAAGGTTGATCTACTCTACATGCATTACACCAGCTTCTTGACGGTACCACCGTCAGCGGTTTTCGTACAAAATTACACTGTTTTTCCAATAACGCAATAAGCTTTTTGAAAAACTTCATTTTTTTTGCATAATTGTATTTCAATCCATCCATATTATTTAAAGAAAAGGTGATATTATGTTTTTAGGAGGGTTATTATGGGAATTTTAAGCGGTAATCCAAAAGAAGAGCCGATGCACTACGGAGAAATATTTGGTGTATGGTCGTATTTACTAATGTCTAAAGGGCTAGTAGCCGGATATCAAACACTACTCAACCACACAGGTGATGAGGATTTAAAAAATTTTATTGAGGATAGTATCGAAAACGTTCTAAAACCGGAAATACAAGAAACAGAAAACTTGTTAAAAGAAAATGGAATAGCACTTCCGCCATCACCGCCAGAACGGCCAAAAGCATGTTTGGAAGATATTCCTGCAGGTGCGAGATTTACTGACCCGGAAATTGCTGCAATGCTTAGTAAAGATATTGCAGCCGGTTTAGTGGCATGTAGTACAATTATGGGGCAGTGCATCAGGGAAGATATTGCTTTAATGTATGGTCAATTTCACATGAAAAAAGCGCAATATGGTGCTACATTGCTTAGAATGAACAAAGAAAAAGGTTGGCTGGTTCCACCGCCGCTCAATGTGAAAAGTTCGGATTGTTAATCTAAAAGCTTGCGATGCCGCAAGCTTTTACTTTTTCATGATTGGCTCTGTTATATTCATTTTATATGTCTTATTGAAATATCACTCCCTGTTAGTGGAATAACAAAGTAATCGTCAATCTCTGCCTTAACCCATTTGATAATAATTACTTTCCCCCTTCTTTTGTAGAACGATCTATGCCTTGTAAATGCGATTGATTGCTCCTCTTCTTGCGTCTGCGGTCAAGCGTTACTTCCTTGTTCTTGAAGTAACGCATTTGTTTGTTGAATAAGTTGTTTCAAAATAACCCCTAAACAGCTCCTTTATATCTACAGAATAATTGTTTTTTTGATTGGACATATTAAAGTTAACAGTTATTAAAAGGAGGTGAAAACCGTGTTAAAAAAAATTCTCCATTCACTTTGTGCTCTATCAATTACATTAATGCTTTGTGAGATAGCTGTTAATGCTCAAAATAACAACATTGACATCGATAACAATACAAACAAAATAACTCACATGGCTCAAAATGCGGGCGTTGCTGATAACAATGATGATGACGATAACGATACAGATTGGGGTTGGATTGGTTTAGTTGGTTTAGCAGGACTGTTAGGGTTAAGAAGAAATGACAGAAGAGATTAGAACCGATAATTAATAAATTGATCTTTTCAATCTTTTTAAAGCTAATATACTGAAAAAAGACAAACTCACCCGGTTGAGTTTGTCATCAAATTAAAAAGCCCAATTTTTCCGTCATAGCAATGAGAAATTGGGCTTTTGTTACTCCACCAATTGTGCCTTCAGCGGAAGGTTGATATACCGCTATTATGCCTAGTCAGTAATTCTTTGAATGTAATGGAAAAGGGACACTATGGTCTTTGATTTTCTTTCCTTAACCCGTATCAGATAATCAGAAAAATCAACATCAATATTAATTAATTTGATATTTCCGAGTACTTATTCATGGCCAACGATACTCGAGGCCGGGCGGCTCTAAACCATTGAAAGCAAAGTATGAAGATAAGAACAACGTCAATGGCGTCGCCACCGTAGTACATTAGCATTCCTCCAATTTCCGCCTGTGTTGCGGGCACGCCATTAGGTGGTTGAGCATAGATGTACTTGGATAAGATGCCGTGGCCAGCTAAAGCAATCACCAACACAATTGCACGGTAGACGAAGCTAGACCTATGTGGTGTCGGGTCAATATAAATCATGGACACTGTGAAGAGGTAGCCGGCAAAGAATACATGTATGTGTATCAACACATGAAGAAGAATATTTTTCTGCATCGCCGCGTATAAGTCGGTCGTATAGAGTATCCATAGCCCTCCAACATTGAGGAAGGATGCGACAATTGGATCACTAAGAATACGAACTGGCCAACTCTTCAGAACACGCGAAAGACGCCGGGCTAGAGTCACATTGAGTGTTCGCAGGACAAGAGTCATAGGTGCAGCTAGCACCATAAGGAGTGGAGCAAGCATTCCAAGGAGCAAATGACCGATCATGTGCGCTGTGAAATCCATATGGGCACGATTCGCTAGGGGTCCGACAACTGTGGAAGCCGCGCAGAGAACTCCGAAAGTCCAGAAGGCAGTACGGTATAGCGGCCATTGTTTGTGGCGGCGACTGGATACGAACGCAGCAAGGATATACATAACCAATATTAGTACAAACGGTAGTGCCAAGAGTGACTGGGATATTATCCCATCTCCGTGATAAATATGAGTTCCATCGCCGTGATGAATGTGATTATTGATACTCATATGAAATAGTCTCTCCCGGTTGTTGTGATCTGCGTCGTGTGCGAATAATGAGGATGGTACCGGCTACAATCATGGCAATGGCAATGATATTCCATGTCAAGTCATAGGGGAGAATATTCACATTGTAGCGAATTTGGTGCAACCGCATTAGCTTGTGCTGGATTGTGCCGTCGTATAACTGGAATATTCCTGCTCCGAGCAGCACCCCTCCCCACCACCTAGTGAGCCAAAATGCGTTTCGTCGGTGAAGATCGGCGAACATAAACGAGGACCCGATTGTCGCAAACCAACTAAAAGCGTGAAACAGACCATCTGAGACCAGTCCAATATCGGTCGTGGACTTGTCATAAAAATGATGCCAATGCAGTAGTTGATGAAAGACAGTTTCATCGATAAAGGCTACTAGGCCGATGCCGAACAGGAAGCCCGACCATAGATTACGAGCCGAGTATGCAGAGCGAGTTGCATAATTTGAATGATTTTTTAAATTCACGTTTTCAGCAGTCATATGATCCTCTCCTTCGTGCATATGAGCTCTATTCCACACTTGCACCTTCACATCGTTTCTTCCCCCATCTTTCCCAAAATAAACAAGTTATAATCAAGATCAGCAGGAAAATTGCCCATATAAATAAACAGAACAAATAAATTACGTAGAAAACATAGTGACAGGAAAACGGAAGGATTTTGGCAGGAAAACGACAGATTATTTTGTTTCGGACATGCTATGTTGTATCGTGGACATTTTGTTGAAGCGGGGCGTCACTCTGACTGATATTATCCCTCTTGTGTAGACAGTGTAGAAAAAGGACACACTGCTATACAGGAGGGATTTTTTTGGATAAATCAGATGCAAAATACACAAGCTATAGTTTTGAATTTAAATTACGTGCAGTGACGATGTATTTGAATGAACAATTAGGGTATCGAAAAGTGGCCAAGAGAATGGGGATCAAAGATCCTAAAAGGGTACGCATTTGGGTAAAGAACTATCAACAGTATGGAGAAGAAGGACTAAAAGAACGTAGAGGAAAAACCATTTCCTCTAAACGGGGCCGCCCAAGAAAGAAGCCATTAACAGTAGAAGAAGAAAATCGAAAACTCAAAGCAGAAAATGAATTCTTAAAAAAGCTTATTGCCTTGAAAAGGAGGTGAAAACCAGAGACAAAACCGTCTTCTATTCCATCATTCATGATCTTAGTAGCTCCTATCCTATTTCTTTATTATGTAAGATAGCTTGTGTTTCCAGAAGCGGTTATTATAAGTGGCTGAAACGAAAAAATGTAACAACAGTGAGAGATTTAAGAAATCAAGACATCATGAATTTGATCGTGGAAGCCTATGAAGTATCCAATGGAACTTATGGTTATCCAAGAGTAAAGGCATACATTTTGCGGGAATACGGGTGGAGAATCAATCACAAATGTATTTATCGCTTAATGAAGCTAATGAATCTTAAGGCGAAAATTCGCAGAAAAAAGCAGGTCTACCGAAAAGGTTCGGAAAGAATGACGGTACCGAACGTATTAAATAGACAATTTACAGCGAGTAAACCGAATGAGAAATGGGTGACAGATATTACTTGTCTCCTTTGGGACAACCAGCGTCTATACTTATCCGTTATCTATGATCTCTTTAACAGGGAAGTGATTTCATATCGAATCAGTAAAAGAAATGATGTTCCACTGGTTCTTGATACCTTAGACGAAGCAATAAAAAAACGAGATGTGAATGGAACCATTTTACACAGTGACCAAGGGTTCCAGTACACATCCCATGAATACCACGCAACTCTCAAACAACATGGTATTATTCCAAGTATGTCCAGAAAAGCAGACTGTTTAGACAATGCTTGTATAGAAAGCTTTTTTAGCCATCTAAAAACAGAATGTATATATCTTGAGGAATTTCACTCCATGGATGACCTGGAAGCAGCTGTTCATAAATATATGGAGTTTTATAATGATAGGCGCATTCAAAAGAAACTCACATATCTTAGCCCTGTACAATACAGAAAGAAGGTATGTGCATAACACAAGGAATCACGGATGACTAGAATAGCTCCTCCATCAGCTTGTCTGCCAATTAGTTGATGGGCTGTCAGTGTCAAGTGATTTCCTTGACACTGACAAAACCCAATCAACTATGATGGATGAAGCTGATGAGAGGGTCTTTCTAAACACTGTCTACTTGACAGGGATATGTCCACCGCATGGATTCCCCGAAGTGGCAGTCATCCAATCAAGTACCTTCGCTTCGCCATCCATCATAATAATATTGTCGCTATGATAATCACCATGGCAAACTTTGTTACCGCCTGGTAACTGCATTAAATAATTCGAAATCAGCTCCTTTTCTTCCTTGTTTAACAGGTCGGTTCCGGAGATGTTCTGAGAGAGGTATTCTTTTTGAGAAGGCAGTTTATCCGTTCTCTTTTCGTGGAATGAAGCTTGTAAATTCGCGAAAAAGTGGGCATTTTTTTAAGTAATAACGGCTGGGAGGATAAGACTTGTGTAAAGCTTCTGCCGATTATGTTTTCATAAATGATGCCCCGTTTATTGTCCAGTTCCGTAAGTTCTTTTACATTAGGAGAAGGGATGCCTAGTTGATTTATCACTCTGCTTGTTTCGTATTCTTTTTCAATATATTGAACGTGTTGCAAAACGTATAACGAATGCATAAATACACATAAAAAATCCACCACCTTGGAAATCATATACAGTGACCAAAAAACAACTCTCCAAGGGGTGGACACTATCATGATTTCCAATTTAAACAACGAACATGCATGGCCTTATGAAATTGATCCACTTTTAGCATCCTTATTTCGATATATCGACTCGCTGTCGTTGCCGGAAACATCGTATGTGACAGGAAGGCCGCCAGTATCGAAAAAATCGTTGTTGAAATGTTTCTTTTTGAAAACCTATTTTTCCATTGATTCCTTGCGAAAATTAGTGCGCATTCTGCAGCGTTTTCGCTGTTTTCAACGGGCCTGTGGGCTTGGTGAAGTCCCTCACCTTTCTACGTTTTCCCGTGCGGCGAAGTGGTTTAGGGAACAAGGATTTCCTGTTTTTCATGCACAGCTGCTCAAAGATCTAGAAGTACGTTATCCGCAAATCGTGCTGATCGACAGCACGGCCCTTCGAAGCAGTCTTTACGATTCACAGGCAAAGTGGGGAGTGTCCACCCGATATCACTGGTTTAAAGGATATAAGCTCCATCTGTGCACTACTGCCGAGGGAATCATTTTATCTCATGTGTTGACCACCGCAAATCGAAATGATGCGGCAGTAGCACCAGAATTGCTTGTTTCTTTAAAGCAGTGGGATATCGAATTGGTATTGGGCGATGCCGCGTATGACAGCGAAAAGGTTCGTCAAACTGCAGAGCAGTCAGGAATCCTATTCATTTCCCCTATCAACCGCCGCAATAGCGAGGAGCGAAAAGATGCCTATGGACGGGTTGTTCCTGTCTTTTTGAAAACGAGATTTGGCCAATGGCTGTTTGGACTTCGCCGCGAGATAGAACGGGTATTTAATGAGTTAAAAAGTGACGGGGTGGAACAGCCGCGATGGTATGGATTTCATCGATATTTACTGCATGTGTTATGCTGTATCCTTATGCATAACTTCGAGTTTTTACTCTAGTTTTGCAGCACCATCTTATTGACATTTAATCACCGCACCTTCTTTTTTATGTAACTGTGCTGAACCAATTGTAACATGTTATTAATCACTTGAAAGCAAAAATTAAAAGCCCTTCTCATCGGAGAAGGGCTGAGCTTTTGGCTTTGTTGACAAGCTGAAAGAAAAAGCTCTCCAGCTTTTATAACCCTTTGTGTATCAAAAGAGTTATGAGCGATTTGCTCATTTAGTGGACGACGGATACCGGCTCTATCATGATTACGAATATGGGTATTTTCTCGGCGTATGTTGAATGGAAATCCATTTAAAAGTTGTAAACGCATCCAAGCTCCACGAGCCGTTGAGTCGTCCTAACCCTGAATTTTTTTCTCCGCCAAATGCAACTATTGGTTCATCATTGATGGTTCCATCATTAATATGAATCATACCAGTTTCAATCTGTTTCGCCATCTCCGCGCCGCGTTCAATATCGGATGTATGGATGGCGCCGCTTAAACCAAAATCGCTGTTGTTAGCATACTCAATTGCCTGCTGGTCATTTTCGACTTTCATAATGCATACAACTGGGCCAAAAAGCTCCTCCTTGGCAATCGTCATATCAGGAGTAACATCGGTAAATATGACAGGTTCCACAATATTTCCTTTCACTTCTCCTTTTAAAATAGGTGTTGCGCCTTCTTTTATGCCTGTTTCAATAAGGTTGACAATCATTTGAACTTGTCTTTCATTCATTAACGGTCCAATAATCGTCTCAGGGTCTCTTGGATCACCGCATTTCAAGCTAGCTACTTTACGTACATATTTTGTTAAAAATTCATCATATACTTTTTCATGAACGATAATCCGATTCGCTGACATACAAATTTGCCCTTGATGTGTAAAGCGGCTGAAAACCGCTGCACTGACAGCGAGATCAATATCAGCATCATCCAGGACAATCAGTACACTATTTCCTCCTAGCTCCAATGAGACTTTTTTCAAATGACGCCCGGCAACTTCACCGATATGTTTTCCAACTTTACTCGAACCTGTAAATGAAATAACCTTTGGAATTGGATGTTCAATAAATCCGTCGCCAATTTCCTCAATTTCAGTTACAACAACATTTAGCAGACCTTTTGGCAGACCTGCTTCTTCAAAAATTTTGGCAATGAGCGTTCCACCGGTGATAGGTGTATGTTCATGTGGCTTTAGGACAACACCGTTCCCTGCTCCTAATGCGGGAGCGACCGATTTCATAGAAAGGAAAAACGGAAAGTTAAAAGGACTAATCACGCCGACAACTCCAACCGGAATGCGATATAGGCGATTTTCTTTCCCATCAACTGGTGATGGCAGAATTTTTCCTTCCATTCGAAAAGGATATGTAGATGCTTCTTTAATCATATTGATAACAAGATCAATTTCAAAAGCTGCTTTCAGTTTTGTTCCACCAAGCTCTTCGATAATGATGTTTTCAATAGATCCCTTATTCTCTTCAATATATTTTACCGCGTTTTCAAAAACAGCTCTTTTTTCAATAGGGTTCGTATGTTGCCACTTTTTTTGGGCTTCTTTGGCTGACCGATAGGCTTCATCAACGTCTTTTAAGCTAGCGCATGTAAATGTTGTAATAACTTCATTGTTGTATGGATTAAAATCTACCAGTTGTCTGTTGCTAGTACCATCTTTCCATTCTCCACTGATATATTGCTTATTTAATAACTTGAAATTTACCATGAACTTAGCCTCCTAATTTTTATTTCTCTATTTCGATATTTTGTCTCGCTATTTCTGCAAGCATCTGGATGTTTGTATTGATTTCTTGCATTGTAGCAGACAGCTCTTCAATAGCTGCTGATTGGGTGCTAGATTCTTCATTTACTGATTGAATAAAATCGTTCAGCTGCTTAATAAGATTCTTCATTTGGTTTGTTTTTTCATTGATTTCTTCGGCATGTTGTTTCGAGGTGTTGGCCATTTTCCGTACCTCATTCGCTACAATGGAAAAACCTTTACCATGTTCTCCTGCTCTTGCAGCTTCAATAGCAGCATTTAGTCCTAACAAATTACTTCGATCCGCAATTTCTTTTACCAAATTCGAAATTCCTTCGATTTTACCAACATTTTCGGCTGCTTCTTTAGCCTTTTCTGAAATTGTTTTTATTTCATTAGAAAGTTCGGTGATGGAATCGGCCATTGATTGGATCGTTGCAGTTACTTCCTCTACGACTGCCGAAAGATTAGAAGAGATTTCCGATAATTGCATAGCCTTCTCCATATTAACTCCGATTCCGATACCGCCTACAACACGACCGTTATGGTCATGAATAGGCATTGCCTTTGCAATTAAGCCAACACCAAAAAGCTCCTTTGGAACAATAGCAGAGAGAAGCTTGTTTTGTTTGATCGCATTTGTGATGATGTCGCCTTCTTGTAAAGGATCACCAGGTTTTACATTTAAAGAGAATGTTTTGGCCGGATAATTAACAATTAACTTTTCCGTGTCATAAATTCCGACCGTAATGTCTTCATGCACAAGTTGGTTCAAGTATGGGGCCACTTTTAGAAATGCATCAAATAGCTCTATATTCTCAACATTCGTTTTTTCCTTTTCTTCCACATTTTCCACTTCATGACACCATCCTTGAGAAATTTTTTCTGCTAATATTATTATCGGAACTAATATAAAAAATTTTAGCAATAATATGACATATGGCAGTGACCAGCAGAAATTTTATCTGAAATAGGCGAGAGGATGCCACTTTTAAATGGACACGGTGCAACCCAATAAATCTGTCGTTTCCCTATGAGGATTTTAAGAAGCGATATGAAAGGTTGCCTGGAATCAAGAAAATGGATTGTTCGCTCCCAACAATATCGAACCTGTTCTCTTGATGACGAAACCACATCGCGTCTGCAAAATGATGATCGAGGCGCGCATTCAAGAAGGGGATTTATCGCTTTAAGTAGGTCTTTTTGACAAAAAAAGAAGGCGGGGAGTAGGCCCCCGACCTTCTTGACCACGTGACTGCATTTTTGGCAGCGAATTTGGTGACAGATTTGTATAAGCAGGACTTCTAATATGCTTGTTTAATAATTTAGGATAATCTTGCTGCATAATCAACTAATATTAGGGAGAAGTTAAGAAACGTTTAATGCCATAACCTTTGATGTTCCAAATGTTGAACCAAAGTTTAGTTTAGAAAACGCGCCGTCTTCCGAATCTTAAAAGAAAAAGAGCAGCGATTAAGAAAAACGGGATAAATCTTCTCCCAAAGCCAGTGCGGAGAAACATTCCTCCTGGTGGTGGGTCTCCGTCTATTACTCCTCTATGAACTCTGCCATAACGATCTATAACCTCAACCGGCTCTCCCTGATATCTTCGAACTAAATGTTCCACTTTATTCCTCCTTTCTTACACAGGAGACTTTGGCTAGGAGTACATGAACGAGTCTTATCCACTTTTGTGAATAAGGTGCCTCATAGGAGACACAGGATACAGTGATTTTACGTTAGTCGGTACACTAGATGATGGACTTACTTCTCAAGTGTTTGTCCAAGTAGATATTTTCAAAAAAGGACAGAGCATTAAAGATCTGTCCTTTTCAATAAGCAAAGCCAACTATTTCTGTTAAAATCTAAGAAAGTGTTTGAATGTCACCTTGTGGGGGAATTAATAGCCGCCTAAACCTGTGCAAGAACATCCTACAATGATCAGTAAGACAAATAAGACGACAATTAAGGCAAAAGCGCTCATATCTAACACCTCCTATTTATGGTAAGCAATCTGGTTTTTATAAGCACGTTAGGCTTATTAATTAGCTCCAAATAGAAGCTCCTACAATAATTAATAAAATGAACAATACAACAATCAACGTAAAATTGAAGCCACCGCCACCGTAGCTTCCATATCCTGCACCACCATATCCTGCACTGCTATATCTTCCACATCCCCAACACATAGATGTTTCCCCTCCTTCTATTGAATATTAGAGGGATGGCTAATTGCGATCCCTACTTTTAAGGTATGCTCTTAAAAAGAGTTAGATTGGACAAACTCATCAACTGATAAGAAAATTCCGCATTTATTTAATAGATATATATACTTAATTAATTGCACTGCTAATAATCTAATTCATGTAAAATGGTATTATTACATTAAAAAACATCGGCTCCCAGCTT
Source organism: Parageobacillus sp. KH3-4 (assembly GCF_022846435.1). NCBI lineage: Bacteria > Bacillati > Bacillota > Bacilli > Caryophanales > Anoxybacillaceae > Parageobacillus > Parageobacillus sp. KH3-4. The sequence continues at coordinate 3,199,949 of NZ_AP025627.1, read as the reverse complement.
GTTAATTTTGTTGCCAAGCTAGAACTCTGCCATTTGGCAGGGGATTTTTTATTTATGTGGAAAGAATATGGGAGGTGGTTCCATGTTCGAGATTGTCGGCAGACTGCGTTGTCCCGTTTGTTCTGAACCGTTCCAGATCGACGACAAAGTCTTCATCGACATCGTCAACACCGTCATTCATCAGAAGTGCTATTACTAATCCCCGCGCCGTCTCCCGATCAAAGCTGAAGGACCATTCCAGAAAACGTTCCTGAAATATCCGTTGATAAAGAATTATTGGGTATTATACGGCAGCGGCTACACACAATTGTGAATTCAGAGAGGTTAAAGCCAATAAAACGCTGAAAAAGTGAAAGTTATTTTTACGAACGGGCATTAAACAGCTACAAGCGAAGTTACGAGAAGCACGAACATAACTTTTAAGAGCTGGGAAATCTGGCTTTATTCCCTGCCGTTTGGCGGGGGATTTTTATTTTTATGACATCATTCGACACAAAATTTGTTTGATATTTTGTGAGATAAATGGAATAAAAGGGAGATATGATATGAGGAAGTTTTATGGTTTTGTTCTTATTTTTGCTTTGATAATTGCGTTTTTTACACCAAAAGCAGAGGCTGCATCAAAGTTTAAGGATGTGACGAATGATTATTGGGCAAAGAAAGAAATTGAATTTTTAAGCAGTAAAGGTATCATCAAAGGATATAATGATGGCACATTTAGGCCAGATGAACCTGTCAAACGTGTTCAAGCAGCGGTAATGATTACAAGAGCATTAGGTTTAAATACGTCCAATAGACCAAATCCGGGATTTAAAGACATAAAAAATTTAGATAAAGAAGCATATAATGCGATCGCTGCTGTTGTTGATGAAGGGATTTTTCCGAAAGGCCAAACATTTAGACCTTATGCAGCACTTTCGCGTGCAGATATGGCCATTGCTTTAGTGAAGCATACAACTTAAAAGGAACATATAGCGGTAAAATTACCGATGTTTCCGGAATGCTCTACAGCTATGTTAGTGCGTTAGCGGCGAATGGTATTACGAAGATTTATGATGATGGCACATTTAAGCCGAATAATACAGTTACCAGAGCGCACTTTAGCGTATTTTTTGCCCGTGTTTTAGATCCATCGTTTAGAGTACCTGTTAATTCGAAAGAACGTCCGGCGAAACTTGGAGAAACCTTGGTTGTAGAAACTGATGACTGGTTAAATGGATATCATAAGTATGAAATGGAATTAACCGATGTGATAACTGATGGTAAACTGGCGTGGGATATGATTAGAGAGGCGAATATATTTAATGATGAACCACCTATTGGAAAAAAATATATATTAGCCAAATTTAGATTTAAGTTATTAGAATTTGAGGGAAAAACCTTTTCTACATATGACATAAACTCAGCTAAATTCGAGGCAGTAAGTAGTAAAGGTGTTGTTTACGAGAATCCTATCGTTATCGAACCAGAGCCGAAGTTATCAGCGAATGTGTATAAAGGCGGAGAAGTTGAAGGATGGGTGGCCTTCTTAGTAGATGAAGATGATACACCGTTAATTGTATGGCAACGTGATTGGGAGGATGAACTCTGGTTTAGTTTAGAATAGCAAATAGGCTTGCTTGCTTTGACAGGCTATGTTTGTTCATAAAAAAGAGGGCGGAGTAAAAACTCTGGACTTCTTGACCACGTGGACATCAAATTGACTACAAAATGAATAGAACATGCATTTTTTTTTGAAAACAAGGGTCTTTCGTATTGGCGAAATAAGGATTTTAAAAATATATTACTATCCTGTGAAAGTAAATATTCCATACCGCACATATAATTTTATTGGCTGTTATTAATACACAGAAGTGTATAGGGAATATAGTTGTATCAGTACAACCGTCACTCAACGCTAATGTCTGCTTATAAAAACATTAAAGATGAGAAATTCCGTTATTATGTTCTCAAACAAAAATCTGATGTATTTCATGCGATGAAAACGTTCTTTCGCAAAGAAGAAAGTAAGCAATTTGTATAATCTCCTATGAACAGATGATAGGAGATTTTCTTTTGATTGGGCTTGGATTTAAGGATAGGCAAATCACCCTTAGGGGATTTTTTAAAGGGAGGCTATCGTGCCTTCTCCAGGTAACCCTCTAGGGTCTAAAGAGAAAGGGGTGGAATGCATTCAACGGGTGTTAAACGCCAAAGTTGATGGGGGGATCGATAAGCAGGCTGAAGCAGCGGTAAAAGCGTAACGGAAACGCAAAAGGACTTGCTGTGACTGGAATTGTTAACCAAAGACATGAAATATGTTGTTTTAAAATTACAAACTCTGCCGTTTGGCAGGAATCAGATTTTAGGTGAGAGGGGGATTACAAAACTAACCAATTTTGTCCCCCTCTTAAAAGTTTAAAGGATAATGTTTACTGTGAACCCTCTGCCTTTGCTTTGATTGAGTCCGAGAATTTGCGTAAAAAGCAATTTGATTTTCCCAAAATCTAAATTCGCTGGACCAAGAGCGAAAATTTACACAATAATCAATCTTATACAAACAAGATCCCGTTTCTGCATGAAAACGGGATCTTGTTTTTTGAAAAATATTTAATTGGACGAGCTGGTTGACGCTGCTTCTTCGCCCGGCTTAGCCGAATTCGTTTTCTGTATTGTTTCGATCATCGCTAAAATAGGCGCAAGTTCTTCTTGATCTTTTGGAGTTTGAATCATCACCAGCATAGGAACAGGTTTGCTTGTGCCGATGACATGAACCGTCATGTTGTCCGAGTGCGCTGTATACCAAGCAGCTCCTTTCAATGATTCTGGAAGATTTGCGCTATCCTGGCGAACGGCGTCGAAAGACACTGCTTGCGCGTGTTCTTCTGCTAATTTCGCGTAATCTGTTTCATTTCCTTCCGTTTGAAGAAGGCGGATTCTGATGAAGCTGTTACCGCGCAGCAACACATCGGAATGCGGCTCTTCGGCATCAAGTTCCCAACCTTTTAGCACATATAAAGAAAACCCTTGGTTATCGCTTGTTTTTAAAGTGGCAGTTTCTTTCACTTCTTTTCCATCAGCCATATAAGATAATTGCATTTCGGAAGGGCGCGCTTCTTGTTGTTTGCTTTCTCCTGCGTTAGCGGCGCCGTTTTCCGAGGAGCTGCTTTCGTTTTTAGAAGAAGGTTGTGATGTTCCTGATTGTCCTGTATGGTCCGATTGCGGCGTTTCCGTTTGGTTTGTGTTTGTGTCGGATTGTGCAGTTTCTGTTTGGCCTGCGTCATTATTAGAAGGATTTGTCTGTTTTACTTCACTTGTTTCTTTCGTTCCACACCCTGACGCTAGAGCGATTACAATGGCGGCGGTTATCAATGGTTTCCAAGTTAATTGCATCGATCATTCCTCCTTAATTTATATATTACTTATTATACCAGTCAAAACAGGCAAGGAGGAAGATCGATATGGGATACGGCGATATTTCTAGCAGCAACGATACGGTGCGGGTAACGGTTGTCAACTATAAAACGCCGTGCCTTCATCCGAGCAAAGCAGTAATGGAAAATACGAAAAACATCGCGAACATGATCGTTGGCATGAAGCAGGGACTGCTGGAAATAGATCTCGTCATTTGTGAGGGAGAAACCTTTTTTCGTACGTCACTTTCCAGCAATTTTTCTTTTCGGATGAAAGTTAAGAAAAAATTAAGAAACAGTCTACATAATAGGCTTATCTAAGTTACTTATAGATAAAGAAAGGAGAATCGGTGTTGAAAAAATGGGTGGTCATTTTCGTCGCTGCGATTGTAATCATTGGAGGAGGCGTATGGTTTTTTGCCAAAGGAAAAGAAGAGCCAACGATGGCGCAGGTACAGACTGCTTCTGTACAAAGAGGAAAACTGGAAGTGAAAGTAAGTGGTTCTGGGACGGTTCAACCTGTCACGAGTACGGATATCAAAGCGACTGCCACCAAAGAAGTAGACGAAGTACTTGTTTCTGAAGGAGAGAAAGTGAAGGAAGGGCAAGAGTTAATCACATTTACGGATGGAAGTGATGCAATTACAGCACCAGCAGATGGAACAGTCACATCACTCAATGTAGCGGAAGGAGAGCGTGTGGCAAACGGCCAAGTTGTCGCCCATATTACGAATTATGATGACTTGCAAGTAACGGTGCAAATCGATGAGTTAGATATTCCAAAAGTAAAAGTGGGACAAACCGCAAGTATAAAGGTAAATGCATTTCCGGATACAACATATACAGGAAAAGTGACATCGATTGCAAATGAGGGAACTGTGTCGAACGGGGTTTCGACATTTGATGTTACTATTCATATTGACAAACCAACGAATGTAAAAGTCGGGATGACGGCCGAAGCAAGCATTTTAGTGCAAAGCAAAGATAATGTGTTATATGTGCCGATTGAAGCCGTTCATACAGTAAATGGCGAAAAGTTTGTGCTTGTTGCTAATCCATCATCGGATGGAGAGGACAACGTAACGCAGCGAACGGTGAAAAGACAAGCAGTGAAAACGGGAATTAACAATGAAGATTATGTAGAAATTACGGAAGGTCTCACAGAAGGAGAGGTTGTCCAGTTGCCAAGAGTATCCGCTTCGTCTTTGAATAATGAACAAATGCGCGTCGGCAGAATGATGGGTGGCATGGGCGGAATGCCGGGCATGGGCGCTCCGGGCGGCATAAATCGTAGAATAATGAATGGAGGGAAATGATCGAGAATGGCTGCACCGATTATTCAAATTGAAAATATGACAAAAACATATACGCTTGGAGGAGAAGTGGTTCACGCATTGCAAGGCGTCTCTCTTCAAATTGAAAAAGGAGATTTTCTTGCGATTATCGGTCCTTCTGGTTCAGGGAAGTCCACGTTCATGAATATGATTGGCTGCCTTGATCGCCCTGACTCAGGGAGCTATATTCTCGACGGAAAAGAAATAGAAAAAATGACAGACAACGAGCTTGCGGCCATTCGAAACGAAAAAATTGGCTTCGTTTTTCAAAATTTCCATCTATTAACAAAACTAACGGCGTTAGAGAATGTCGAACTGCCTTTATTATACCGTGGAGTGAAAGCGAAGGAACGCCAAAAAATCGCTTATGAATGTCTGGAAAAAGTCGGTTTAAAAGATCGCGCCCATCATTTACCTAACCAGCTTTCTGGAGGACAACAGCAACGGGTTGCCATCGCTCGAGCCCTTGTCGGCAATCCGCCGATTTTGCTTGCCGATGAGCCGACAGGGGCGCTCGACAGCAAGACGAGCAAAGAGATTATTCAAATCATGAAACAATTAAATGAGCAGGGACATACGCTTATTTTGATTACGCACGATTGGGAAGTGGCAAACGAAGCAAAGCGGATTGTCCGTATTCAAGATGGCCAATTGTTTGAAGAGAGAGGTGATTTCGTTGGGACTTATTCAATCCGTTAAAATGGCGCTGCGCAGTATTCAAGGTAATAAATTGCGGTCATTTTTAACGATGTTAGGAATTATTATCGGCGTCTCTTCTGTCATTGTTCTTATCTCGATTGGTCAAGGTTCGAGCAAACAAGTAACAAATCAAATTAATCAGCTAGGAACGAACTTATTAACAGTAAACGTCATGAACTCTAATAGCGTCAAATTGACGACAGATGATGTTGAAAAAATTCGAGATATTCCAGGGGTAAAAGAAATTGCTCCAGTTGTGTCCGGACGGGTCAATGTGAAAAATGGCACGACATCTGCGCAAGTATCTTTAATTGGCACAACCGCCTCCTATCAAACTGTGCGCGATGTTCAAGCCAGCCAAGGTCGATTTTTATCCGATATTGATGTAGAGTATCGGCAAAAAATTGTCGTTTTAGGAGCTAACACAGCGCAGACACTATTTGGTCTGGATAATCCGGTCGGAAAATATGTACAAGTTGAAGGTACATCGTTTAAAGTAGTCGGAGTTCTTGCTGCAAAAGGTGGTTCGCTTGGACAAAGCGGCGATGATGTGATTATCATGCCGCTTTCGACTGCACAGAGGCTGGTAAAAAACACAAGCATTCAAACGGTATACATTCAAGGAAAAAATGCAGAACAAGTCAATTTTGTTATGGCACAAGTCGAGAGAACATTAGCACGCATGTTTCCTAACAACGAAGATAGCTACAGCGTCTTTAACCAGCAAGATTTAATGGAGACGATGAGTTCGGTAACCAACACGATGACGCTGATGCTTGGAGGAATCGCCGGCATTTCTCTTTTAGTAGGCGGAATCGGGATTATGAATATTATGCTTGTGTCTGTTTCAGAGCGAACGAAGGAAATCGGGATTCGAAAAGCAATCGGGGCGAAGCGGAGAGATATTTTGCTGCAATTTTTAATTGAAGCTGTTGTGCTAAGCGCTCTAGGAGGAGTAATCGGCGTGGGACTCGGATTTATCATTGGGAAAGTGCTAGCAGCTGCGATGGGGCTGGCGATTTCTTATTCTACTTCCGTTTCTCTGATTGCCTTTTTATTCTCGCTTCTCGTCGGAGTGGTATTTGGCGTATTTCCCGCCAACAAAGCAGCAAAACTTGATCCGATTCAGGCTCTAAGATATGAATAGAAAAGCCAAGGGAGAGGGGAAGAGTGACTAAAGGCTAAAAAATGTTTTTCTGCTCAGAAATGCCTGTGTTTCGAAATCGCTAAACGTTGCGGAACCGATCGGGACAGGAGGCGGTGCCAATAGCCACGAAGCCGAATATTCTTTAACGCAGAAGTTGCTTGTCACTTCAGAGAAGAAGATTGGTTGACGCAGGAGAGTCTTCAATCCAAAAATACGAGAATTCAGCCGTATGAAGCGATCGCTTTCAGCGACCGCTTTATCTTATTATTAGTCATAGGAGAAAGGAGGAGCAATTGATGAGGCTATTAGTCGTTGAAGATCATCTGGATTTGCTTGAAGCGATAATTGAAATCTTATCTGATGAGTTTGTTGTTGATAGCGCCACAGATGGTGAGGAAGGGCTATTTTTAGCATTGCAAAACATTTATGATGCCATTATATTAGACGTAATGTTACCGGGAATAGATGGTTTTGAAATTGTCCAACGAATCCGAAAAGAAGAAATTGAGACACCAGTATTGTTTTTAACAGCAAAAGATTCCCTCGAAGACCGGGTAAAAGGCTTAGATTTCGGCGGGGACGATTACTTAGTCAAACCGTTTCAAGCCCCTGAGCTGAAGGCACGCATTCGGGCATTATTACGGCGCAGTGGCGGTTTTACGACAAAGCAGACCATTCGCTATCGCGGGATTGAACTATTCGGAAAAGAAAAGGATATTATTGTAGATGGTCATCCCATCAAAGTAACAGCAAAACAATACGAATTATTAGAGTACCTTATCCATAATAAGGGAACGATTTTAACGAAAGAACAAATCTATGATCGGGTGTGGGGATTTGATTCGGATACAACGATTGCGATTGTCGAGGTGTTCATTCATCAACTTCGTAAAAAGCTTGAACCGTTTGGCTATCATACAGATATTAAGACGGTTCGAGGAGTTGGATATATGTTAACAGACGAATAGAATAGGAGAGAAAACGATGTTCCAACGCACTCATCTTCGACTGACACTGTTAAATTCGTTAGTTTTCTTCGTTTTGATTAGCGTATTAGGAACAGCATTATATTCGTATATGCATGCCCGTTTGTACCAAGAAGTGGATGCAGCACTGATGAGGGTAGCGGAACGAATAGTATATGGAAAATTATGGGGAAGCAACGTTCCTTTTTTACGAGATCCACGTGTGTTTATCGTGATTTGGAATGAAAAAGGCGAAATGATGGACATGAATCGCGACACAACGATTTTTACTCAGGCACATATTGTTCCTCCTAAGCAAATGAATGAACTATACGATGTAAATATTGAAAACTTTTATTTTCGGACGATTGCGATCGAAGTGGATACGGAGCTTGGAAAAATAACCGTGCAAATTTTGCGAAATATCAATTCCGAAAGAGAAATTTTAAATCAGCTTTTGTTGATTATTGTGACCGGATGCGTAATCGGGGGACTTTGTGCCATAGCCGCTGGATATTTTCTCGCAGGGCGAGCGCTTGTGCCGATTCAGCAGGCATGGCAAAAACAACAACAATTTGTTTCGGATGCTTCACATGAATTGCGAACTCCGTTAGCGGTAATACAAGCGAAAACGGATTTATTGTTCCGGTCTCCTTCCGCCACTATTAAAGAAAAAATTGGCGATATCTCCGTCATTGCAAAAGAGTGTCGCCGCCTTTCACGATTAGTTGCTAATTTATTGATGTTGGCGCGATCTGATTCGAATCAAATCGAGGTCAAGAAAGAACCGTTTCGGCTTGATGAGCTATTAAAGGAAATGGTCGACCACTATGCAGAAATTGCTTCTTATCAACAAAAAGAAATTACGCTAGATGTGAAAACTCCTGTTCAGTTTACAGGAGATAAAGAACGCATTCATCAATTGTTGATTATTTTATTAGATAACGCGATGAAATACACGGAAGACGGAGGGCACATCCATCTTTCTTGTCGTCAAACCGCTTCTTCGATCATTCTTGAGGTGCAAGATAATGGGATTGGCATTGCAAAAGAAGAGATTCCAAAAATTTTTGATCGGTTTTACCAAAGCGATAAAGCACGTACGAAATCAGATGGAGCAGGATTAGGACTTTCCATCGCCAAATGGATTATTGAGAAACATAATGGAAAGGTCAAAGTGCACAGCGAATTAGGAAAGGGAACTCGCTTTGAAATAATTTTTCCGAAAAGATGAACGAACACCTGCATGTCACATGCAGAGTGTTTTTATTTGTAGGAGTGGCCGCTTTTTCTTTCTACAAAAAAGAACATCTTTCTGTATAAGATCGCTGGCACCGATTTTGCGATATTACAAACGTTTACTTATCATTTTCTTTTTGAAGAAAAGGATGAGTTTCTTGTTTTTTAGGGATTTTTCTTTTATGGTTGACTTGATATGGTGTTTATCATAGTTAAGTTTTATGATATGGTGGAGAAGCTGTTGGAGTCATGTATGTGTATCGTTTGTCATTCACGTGGGTTTTGTCAATCAATTAAAGAGATGCGGATTGCCCCAATGAATTTAGAGAAGAGAATGATGAATGGTAAATAGTATGGACGGGCAATCCGCAAATCAGACTGTTAGAACAACTGATGATTGAAACGAATGAATTTAGTGGAGCGCTATCAGCCAATCGAAGTGAAGCAATGAAGCAAAAGGTTCTCTTTACTAGATCGGAGAATTACATAAAGAACGTTTTAAATGGGTCGTTTTCGTTGTAGTATTCCTGTTCGGCTTTGGAGCTTGCCTGTAAAGCGATGTGTGCTCCAAACCATTCAATGAGGCATAAAAGCAGATAAATGAATATTCCATTCATAGAAAAAAATCCCCCTTTGTTCGTTTGCTCAAACTATAATGTATGAAACGCATTTCAATGCAATAGTTTTTTTGAAAAAGGTGAAGAGGATGGCAAATATTCGAGAAATTGCAAAAGAAGCAGGGGTTTCCGTGGCAACGGTGTCAAGGGTGCTAAACGGCTATCCTTACGTGCGGGAAGAGAAAAGAAATGCGGTATGGGAAGCAGTAGAAAAGCTAAATTACACAAAAAACATCAATGCGGTCCATTTAGCGAAAGGGAAAACGTCGATCGTCGGGGTCGTGCTTCCATATGTGAATCATCCGTATTTCGCTACAGTATTGGAAGGAATATCAAAAGAGGCGCTTCGCCATCGGTATCATCTGTTAGTATTTCAAACGAATTACGATATGGAAAAGGAACTAGAAGCTCTGGAAATGATGCGAATGAAACAAGTCGACGGACTTATTATTTGTTCGCATGTAGCGGACTGGAACGTGATTGGAGAATATAAGCAAGATGGACCAATCGTGTTGTGCGAAGATGTCCGAGATCAAGACTTTTTATCCGTTTATATTGATCATTACGAAGCGTTTACGAAAGCGTTGCGTTATTTGATTCAAAAAGGCCATCGCCATATCGGCTATTGCATCGGACGAACGACGGGGGCAAATAGCAAGGCTAGGCAAGCAGCATATTATGATACATTGCGGCAGATTGGCGTTGAGCCGCGAAAAGAGTGGATTTTTGATCGTTGTTTATACATGGAAGATGGAAAACGCGTCGTTCATGAATGGATGTCGTTGCCGGAAAAGCCGAGCGCGCTGCTTGTATCGAGCGATCAAGTGGCGGCAGGCATCGTGTTATGGGGGAAAAAGGAAGGAGTGAAGATCCCCGCTGATCTTGCGATTGTTAGTTTTGACAACCATCCGATTTCCGAACCGCTGCAAATTACGACGATCGAACTGCCGCTTGCGCTGATGGGAATAAAAGCGTTTCGCCTTATTTATCATTATATGGAAACAGGGAATATCGCGAGGAAAACGGAAAAGTTGCCTGTTCGTTTTATTGAACGCTCATCGGTATAGCCCGTTTTGCCTATATGTGGTGTTTCATCATATATCGGTTTACCGGGCGTCCAATTCCGCCGTATTGAACATCGAGGCTGACTTCTCCTCTTTTTTCTAAGTATTCTAAATAGCGGCGTGCCGTCACTCGCGCGATGCCGACCCCTTCGGCGACTTCTTCGGCGGAAACAGGTTCCGTTTGCTTGCGAAGATACCGAACGATTTTTTGTAATGTGACTTCGTTCAAACCTTTTGGCAGTTCGTTGCGCGGCTCGAGCATTTGAGGTTCTGCCGTTTGCAGAAGAGCGTCTAACTCTTTCTGCGTTAATGTTTCTTTTTCGTTCAGCGTTTGACGGAAGGAATGATAATTTTCCAACGCTTGTTTGAGACGCTCGAATTTAAACGGTTTCATGATGTAATCAAAAGCGCCGTTTTGCAATACGCGCCGCACCGTGTCGATATCGCTTGCCGCAGTGATAGCGATAACATCTACTTCATATCCTTCCGAGCGAATTTCTTTTAATGTTTCAAGGCCATCCTTATGAGGCATATAAATATCAATAATCACTAAATCGGGATGGAGATCGCGGATTAGTTGCATCCCTTCCATGCCATTTCCGGCGCTTCCGATAACGGTGAACCCTTCCACTTGTTCGATAAATTGACGGTTTACTTCCTGCACCATCGGATCGTCTTCAATCAGCAAGACGCGGTACATCTTCTCCCCTCCTTACATATTAAAAGTGATCGTAAATATTGTTCCTTTTCCTTTTTCCGATTTCACATCCAGATGCCCTTTTCCTTTTTCCACAATATGCTTGACTAAATACAAACCGATGCCTCGCCCATTTTTGCCTTTGGTGGAGAACCCTTCCTCGAAAATACGGTCAAGATGCTCTGGGTCAATGCCTTGGCCGTTGTCTTCCACCGAAAGTGAACAAATTTCCTCGTTTTGCTCAATGCTTACATATATTTCTTTTTCCCGATCCGTAATGCCTTGAAACGAATCAAACGCGTTCTCGATCAAGTTTCCAAGAATGACGACAAAATCATGATGATCCAACGGAGACGGAAAAGCATGGAGACGGCTATGGCGGTCGATGGTGACGCGAATGCCCAGTTCTTTGCCGCGGCGGACTTTGCTTAAGAGCAAGCCGGAAATGCTTTCATCTTTAATATGTTTGCTTAAAAACCGGGTTAGTTCTTCTTGTTCTTCCGTCACTTGAAAGACATACTCGAGCGCTTTTTCTTGATGACCTAATTGTATCAATCCGGCGATTGTATGCAGCTTATTCATATATTCGTGATTTTGCACACGCAAAGCGCTGACAAACGCTTTCACTCCTGTCAGCTCTTCGGCGAGTTTCTTCACCTCGGTACGGTCTTGGAAAATCGCGATCGCCCCAACTGTTTTGCCGTTGACTTTAATCGGAATGCGGTTGCTCCAAATCGTTAAATTTCCTATTTGCAGTTCTTTGTTATAAATAGGCTGATTAATTTCCAAAATTTCCGGCAGGTGCGTGTCGGGAATAACAGAGCGAATCGGCTTGCCGATCACATCTCCTTTAACGCCGAGCATCTGTTTTGCCCGGTCATTAAAAATCGTGATGTTTTCATCGCTATCGATCGCGATAACGCCTTCGTGCATTGCGTTAAAGGCTTCGGTCCGTTCGACAAGCAGTTTGGCGATTTCATGAGGTTCCAGTTGAAACATTTGTTGCTTAATATGGGAAGCGAGCAGCCAAGCCCCTATTCCGCCAATGAATAGAGAAAGGCTTGTCGCAATCAAAATCTCTTCTTTTAAAGCATAAATCACTTCCAAAAAAGTTGGCAATCGATATGCCGCAATGACAACGCCGATTTGTTGATGATCTTTATTCATAATTGGAACGAACGCACGAATGACGGTGCCAATTTCGCCGCGGGCTTTCGATGTGTAAGTATGTTCTGCAAACGCAGGGCCTTCATCGGCACCGCGGGAAACGCGTCCAATCATGGATGGGACGGGATGGGAAAGACGAACTTTATTCATGTCAAGGACAACAATGTAGTCGGCGTCATGAATGATGCGAACGCGCTCGACAATGCCATTGATGGAAGCGCGCTGTTCTTCCGTTCCGACAATGTGTGATTTGATTTCGGGAAGCTCGGATACCGTCCTTGCCGTCAATAATGCACGTTGTTGCAATTCTTCTTCTTTTGTGTGAAAAAAGTCTCCGATGACAAACAATCCGCTTAGCAATAAGGAAAAGCTAACGATAAAGAAAATTAAGATGGTGATTTTCCAGCGGATAGATAACCGATGCATTGCTATAAATACCTCATCTTTATGGAAAATAAATAATTTGTATTTATTTTAGCATTTCTGCAACAGTATGATAAAATTTGAGTAAAAACGTATATAAACGGTGCGGAACATGAAAAAGAAATGGTGGATGTTGTTTCTTGTTTTACTGGTCTGTTTAGGAAGTGCATGGCTCTTATTAACACCGCATTTTCGCAATGAAAATATGGTGTATGATGATGAACAACAAGGGCTAAAAAAGCAAATTGTTATCTATTTTAGCCACGTAGTAGCGGAAAATACACCGAAAGGATTAGCGGCGCAAAAGTTTGCCGATCTTGTCGAGAAAAAAACAAATGGTCGTGTAAAAGTAGAAGTATTTCCGAACGGTTCCTTATATTCTGACGGCGAGGAAATGGATGCATTGTTGCGCGGTAACGTGCAAATGATTGCGCCGGCGTTTTCGAATGTGACGGAATTAATCCCCGAATGGCAAGTGTTAGATTTGCCGTTTTTATTTCAAGATTATCGCGATGTGGAGCGGACGTTTACGGGAGATGTAGGGAAACAGCTTTTAGCGATGCTAGATGAAAAAGGAATTAAAGGATTGGCATTATGGAGCAACGGTTTTAAACAAATGATAGGCACGGCTCGGCCGCTGATCCGCCCTGACGATTTTCGCGGATTGCGCTTCCGCATCATGCCAAGTGAAGTGATTGCAAGGCAATTTCGTTTGTTGGGAGGCGATCCGATTGTTGTTTCGTTTAATCATGTATATCGTTCCTTAGAAAATCATGAATTTGACGGACAGGAAAATACGATTTCCAATATTTATTCGAAAGGTTTTTACAAATTTCAGCCGTATATAACGATTAGCAATCACGGGTATCTTGGATATGCCGTGATGATGAACAAATCGTTTTGGGAAAGTTTGCCGAAAGACATTCAGCAAAAAATTACAGAGGCGATGCAGGAAACGACGGTATGGAATTTGCAGCAATCGAAAAGGCAGAATGAAGAGGAGTTAAAAAAAATAGAACAAAACAAACATATTCATATCCATAAGCTATCGGAGGAAGAAAAAAACAGTGGGAACAGCGGTTTTCCCCTTTGTATGATCAATTTAAAAAAGAGTTTGGCGATAAGCTGCTTCGCGAAATAAAACACAGAGACAAATAGACGGCCTTTTAACATAGGGCCGTTTGTTGTTTTGGAGACCAAAAAGATCAAAAAGACCATTATTAACATAATATTTTTATTTTCTGAACATTGCGTTAACATAAAAAACAGACAAGATGAAAGCGTTATCAAGACAACGGAAGGAGAGGGAGAAATGCGGGGGAAATTAAAAAATTTAACCGTCCAAGTGATTATTGGAATTATTTTAGGAATTATTGTTGGATTTTTATTTCCTGAATTTGGCGCGAAATTAAAAGTGCTTGCGGACGCATTCATTAAGTTAATCAAAATGGTGATTGCGCCGATCATTTTCTTCACGGTTGTGATTGGAATCGGCAACATGGGGGATTTGAAAAAAGTCGGCCGAATCGGTGGAAAAGCGCTTATTTACTTTGAAATTGTGACGACGTTTGCCTTGGCGATCGGGATTATTGTCGTTAATTTAATCAAACCGGGGGTAGGATTTAATATAGATGCGGTAAAAGGCGGAGATGTGTCGCAATATACGAAACAAGCCGAAGAAGTGAATCACGGTGTCATTGAGTTTTTGCTTAGCATTATTCCAGATAACGTCATCGGGGCATTTGCGAAAGGGGAATTGCTGCCAATTTTATTCTTTGCGATTTTGTTCGGCCTCTCGACAGCGGCATTGGGAGAAAAAGCGAAACCGGTTGTCGCGTTGTTTGAACGTTTAACGGACATCTTCTTCGGCGTCGTCAATATGGTGATGAAAGTATCGCCGATTGCGGCGTTCGGCGCGATGGCGTATACGATTGGCACGTTTGGAATCAGTTCGTTAGTGTCGCTTGGAAAACTAATGGGCTCTGTATATATTACGATGGCGCTGTTTATCTTCGTTGTCCTCGGATTGATCGCGAAATTTTACGGGTTTAACATTTTCAAATTTATCGCTTATATCAAAGAAGAAATTTTGCTTGTGCTTGGCACATCTTCTTCTGAGTCGGCGCTTCCAAAACTGATGGAGCGTCTTGAAAAGTACGGTTGCTCTAAATCGGTTGTCGGGCTTGTTGTGCCGACTGGCTATTCGTTTAACCTTGACGGAACATCGATTTATCTGTCGATGGCGGCGATTTTTATTGCACAGGCTTATGGTATTGACTTAACGATTTGGCAAGAGCTTACGTTGCTTGGAATCTTAATGTTAACGTCGAAAGGGGCAGCTGGTGTTACAGGTTCCGGATTTATTACGCTTGCTGCAACGTTAGCGGCGTTCCCAATGATTCCGGTGGAAGGAATCGCATTGTTGCTTGGTGTTGACCGCTTTATGTCAGAAGCGCGCGCCATTACGAACATCATTGGCAATGCGGTAGCGACGGTTGTTGTTTCCAAAATGGAAGACGAATTTCATCCTTCTGCAGAACAAAATGAGGATAGAACGAATATAGCTGTGGCAAAGTGAACTTTAGCAATTTTGCATCTATGTGCTTTTCTGCCGATTCACTGCGAGTTCTTGCTGAATACGGCAGAAAAGCAATTTTTCGTTTTCGGTTGACAAGAACGAATTCGTTTTATATCATAAATCTTGAGTTCGAGATTTATGAATTAAGTGTTTATGTGGCCTTTAATAAGGAAATGAATGAAATGCGAAAAAACGGACAAATTACGATTGGAAAGTTCCAGCAAATTTGTGAAGCATTCGGTCATTTGCCGAAAAAATCCGCATAAAGGAGAGAATGGACGATGGCGAACGTAAAATTAGCAATTATTTATTACAGCTCAACAGGCACGAACTATCAATTGGCGAAATGGGCAGAAGAAGCGGCGAAAGAAGCAGGAGCAGAAGTAAAAGTAGTAAAAGTTCCTGAACTCGCGCCAAAAGAAGCGATTGAATCAAATCCGGCGTGGAAGGCGCACGCGGAAGCGACAAAAGACGTTCCAACAGCTACATTGGAAGATTTGGAATGGGCAGATGCCATTATTTTCAGCGTGCCGACTCGCTTTGGCAATGTCCCTTCCCAATTAAAACAATTTTTAGATACGACCGGCGGATTGTGGGCGCAAGGAAAACTTGCCAACAAAGTGGTCAGCGCGATGGCATCTGCAGGAAACGCGCATGGCGGCCAAGAACAAACCATTTTGCAACTATATACAACAATGTACCATTGGGGTGCGATTGTCGTAGCGCCTGGATATACAGATCCATCTATTTTTGCCGCGGGTGGAAACCCGTATGGAACGACCGTGACCGTCGATCAAAACGGAAAAATGGTAGAAAATGTGGAAGCAGCTGTGAAACATCAAGCACGTCGCACTGTCCAAGTCGCGCAATGGGTAAAAAATGGAATGCAACAATAAAAGATGAGGCTCATCCTCATCTTTTTTTATGCATATGCATATATTTTGCTTTTTTTCACGTATGCCAAGATAATAAAATTAAAATAAATTTTTGAAAGGGAGAGAAAAATATGAAACATCTGCAAGACCGTGTCACATTGCATAATGGCGTGCAAATGCCGTGGCTTGGACTTGGGGTTTATAAGGTGAAAGATGGTGAAGAAGTCATTAATGCGGTGCGCACCGCGTTGGAAATCGGCTATCGCCATATTGACACGGCGGCATATTACCAAAACGAAGAAGGAGTCGGGAAAGCGGTTCGCGAATCAGGGATTCCGCGCGAGGAAATATTTATCACGACAAAAGTGTGGAACTCCGATCAAGGATATGAAACAACATTGAAAGCGTTTGAAACAAGCTTGAAAAAGTTAGGCCTTGATTATGTGGACTTATATTTAGTGCACTGGCCTGTTAAGGGAAAATATAAAGAAACATATAAAGCGCTAGAAAAATTGTATAAAGATGGACGTGTGCGCGCGATTGGCGTCAGCAATTTCCACATCCACCATTTAGAGGATTTAATGGCCGATTGCGAGATTAAGCCGATGGTCAATCAAGTGGAATATCATCCTCGCTTGACTCAAAAAGAGCTTCATGCGTTTTGCAAGCAGCACGGCATTCAGCTTGAAGCATGGTCGCCATTGATGAGAGGGGAAGTTTTGCAAGAAGCGACGCTTGTCGAGATTGGCAAAAAATACGGGAAAACCCCAGCGCAAGTCATTCTTCGTTGGGATTTGCAAAATGAAGTAGTGACAATTCCAAAGTCGGTAACGCCGCAGCGCATTAAGGAAAATGCAGATATTTTCGATTTTGAGCTAACGGCGGAGGAAAT